>JBAXMW010000001.1:0-136915 GCA_037134115.1 Gemmatimonadaceae bacterium
GCCATTCCCCCCGGGTACCGTCGGGTGCACGCCTGATGGCGTGTCCGGACTCACCCTGACCCGCCGCGGTTGATGGCTTCAATGGACTGCCGCCGTTTTCGCGACCTGCATCTCGCCTACCTCGATGACACGCTCTCGGGTGACGCCATGGCCCAGATGCAGTGCCATCTCCTCGTCTGTGACGCCTGCGCGGCGCACGACACGCGCATTCGCCGGTCGATGCTCCTGGTGCGCAATCTGCGCCAGATGGACCATCCCATGACGCCGTCGGCGGGTTTTCAGCAGCGATTGGGGGAGCGGCTGGCCGCCTGTCGTGCTGAACGTCGGGTCACGACCACCGATTTGCGGGGGATGCGGGTGGGGGCGGGGGCAGAGGGATTTCCGCTGCTGACGATTGTGCCCCTCCGTCGCGAGGATTTCGCCCCGGAGGACGCGGTGCCACGCGGCGTGGTGGGGTGGCCACAGCGGGCGGTGGCTGTCCGAGCGGTGGCGGTGCTGGTGGTTGGAGTGGCGGTGGGGGCGGTGGTGTGGCGCGGGGTGCTGATTGGCGGTGGTGTGACTGGGGGCGGTGTGAATGCCCCGCCACTCGCGCCGGCGATGGCGGCGGCCCCGCCGTATGATCCGGCGACGATCCCGTGGGTGCGTCCTGCGCGGCTGGCGCCGGTCGACCCGGGGTGGCCCACCAGCGACGTGCGCGCCAGCGACGTCCGCACCGTCGATCATTCGATGGTGGTTGAGCCCCACTGAGCTGAGCTGACGGGCATATCTTTCGGGGATGCCGCCGCGCGCTCCCCGACCTGCGACTCCCTCCCGGGAGGCTGATCCGCTCCGCCTTGTGCAGGCGGCGATTCAGTCGCAGCAGTTCGAGCCCGTCTACTACCTGTTTGGCGACGACGAGTATCTGAAAGATGCCGCGCAGCGTGATCTCCTCGCGGCGGCGATCGATCCCTCGACGCGCGATTTCAACAGCGAGCTGCGGCAGGCTGGCGATCTGAGCGCCGACGCGCTTGGCAGTTTGCTCGCGACTCCGCCCATGATGGCCGACCGCCGCGCCGTCGTGCTGCGCGATGTGACGCAGCTCAAGAAAGACGAGCGCAAAGTTCTCGACCGGTATCTCGAACGGCCGGCGTCGGACACGCTGTTGCTGTTGGTCTCACCGGCGGGGACGACGCCGGATGCCGCGCTCGTGCGCGCCACGACGCCGCTCGATTTTGCGCTGCTTTCGCCGGAACGGGTGCGCCGATGGATTGCGCATCATGCGGGAACGGTGCTGTCGATGGCGATTGATGAAGAGGCGACGGTGCTGTTGCAGCAGGTCGTCGGGCAGGATTTGCAGCTGCTCGCGGCGGAGCTCGACAAGTGTGCGAGCCATGCGCTGAGCATTGTCCCGGAGTCTTCGGGGTTAGGAGCGGTGGGGGCGTCGGCACCGGTGCGCATCACCGTCGAGAGTGTGAGCGCGGTGGTGGGGGTGCGTCGCGGCGAGACCGTGACCGATTTGCTCGATGCGGTGGCGCGTCAGGATGCGAAGGCGGCGGTCTCGCTGGTGGGGCATGTGCTCAACCAGCCGAAGATGTCGGGGGTGCAGATCGTGATGATGCTGAGCACGCAGCAGTTCGCGCTGGCGTACGGGCGCGCGCGTCGGGATGCCGGCGTGCCGGCGTCGGGGTTGACCAACGAGTACTTCACCTTCCTCAAGCAGTGTGGCGGTTTTCCGGGACGGCCCTGGGGGGAAGCGACGAAGGCCTGGGCGCTGGTGACCGAGCAGTGGAGTGCCGCGGCCTGTGCGCGCGCGCTGGCGCTGCTGTTGGAAGCGGATATGGCGCTCAAGGACACGACCGTGTCGAACGAGGAGCAGACGGTGATGACGTTGGTGTTGAGTTTGTGCGCGCTACGGCGCCGAACGGGGCGCGCGGCATGAGGCGCGCGGTGATGCGCGCTATGCGGCGCACCCGGATGATCGGGACCTGGCTGGTGGCGATGGGGTCGCTGCTGGGCCCGCGCGTGCTGGTCGCACAAAGCGGAACGCAAAGCGGCACGTCGGAGGCAGCGCGCCTTTCAGTCTCGCGTGGCGTGACGGCGGCGATTGGCCGAGCGCAGGGATTGATGGAGTCGGGGGATGCGACGGGCGCACGTGTGCTGCTCGATTCGCTGGTCACGAGTGCCGATCCGCTCTCGCTGGATGCGGCGGAAGCGCTGCATTGGCGCGCGGTGCTCGCGGAGCGGGCGGCGGATGGTGAGCGCGATTGGCGTCGGCTGGTGATTGATATTCCGCTGTCGCCGCGGGTGCCGGAGGCGCTGCTGCGATTGGCCGATATGGATCTGGTGCGTGGCCGTCCGGTGTCCGCCCGTGACGAGTATCAGCGGCTGTTGTCCGATTTCCCGGAATCGCCGTCGCGTCAGGTGGCCGCGTTGGGTGTCGCGCGCAGCTACTTCGAAGAGCGCAATCTCGTTGCGGGGTGTGCCGCGGTGCAGGCGCTTGGGGCGCTCGAGGGGGAGTGGGCGTTGCAGAAGCGGAGCCTGGAGCTGCGCTGCAAAGCTGCGGCGCCGTCAGACACCTCGGCGCCGGCACCGACCGCCACGACGGCCACCGAGGGGACGAAGGCTGGCGCCGCGCTGCCTGAGAAGCCAGTGTCCGAGACGGCGACGCCGAAGGGGACCGCGGAGAAGAGCGAGAAAGCCGAGAAGGGCGAGAAGAGCGAGAAGGGCGAGAAGGGCGCGTCCTCTGGGCGGTATGCGTTGCAGCTCGCGGCTTTTGACTCGAAGAAAGAGGCCGAGCGGGTGGTGGCGAAGTTCAAAGCGCGCGGACAGGTGGCAAAGGTGATCGGGACGAGGGCCCCGTACCGCGTCTTCTATGGCCGGTATGCCACGCGCGATGATGCGGCGGAGGCGAAGGCGCGTTTGAAGAAGCAGGGGCAGGGCGGCTTCATTGTGGAGTGGCCGAAGTGAGCGGGGCGGCGACCCCGCTCATGCAGCAGTACCGGGAGATCAAGGCGCGGCACACGAACGCCATCTTGTTCTTCCGTATGGGCGACTTTTACGAAATGTTCTACGACGATGCCGAACTGGCATCGCGCGTGCTGGGGCTCACGCTCACAGCGCGTAACAACGGCGGTGCGGCGGAAGTGCCGCTGGCCGGGATTCCGGTGAAAGCGGCGGCTGACTATCTCCGTCGACTGGTGGGGCAAGGCTACCGCGTGGCGGTGTGCGAGCAGGTCGAAGATCCGAAGCTCGCGAAGGGGCTCGTCAAGCGTGAGGTGATTGAAACGATCACCCCCGGTGCAGTCTTCGCCGACGATCTCCTCGATGGGGCCCGCGCGAATTATGTCTGCGCGCTGTGCACAGGGCGTGATACGGCGCGCGACGGCGATGCGGCGCAGATCGGCATCGCTGCGGCGGATCTGTCTACGGGGGAGCTCCGTCTTGCACTCGCCTCATTGACCGATGCGCCGGCGTTGCTGGCGCGTCTGGCGCCACGCGAGCTGCTGGTGGTGCGTGGGGCGGAGGCGGCGATGGGGGCGCTGCAGCAGCATGCGGACCGCGCGCTCGTGACGGAGCGGGAGCCCTGGGAGTTTGATGCGCAGATGGCCGCGGATGATCTCACGCGGCAATTCGCGGTCCGTGGGCTCGATGGCTTTGGGCTCGGCGCGGGCGATGCGGCGGCGATTGGTGCGGCGGGGGCGTTGCTGCGGTATCTGCGTGAGCTGCAGCCGAGTGGCTTGCCGCACTTGGCGCGGCCGGTGGTGGAGCGTGCGGGTGGGATCATGCCGCTCGATGAGATGACGCGGCGGAATTTGGAGTTGGTGGAGTCGCTGCGTGGGGGTGAGCAGGCGGGGACGCTGTTATCGGTGCTGGATCGCACCGCGACGCCGATGGGGCAGCGATTGCTGCGGCAGTGGTTGTTGGCGCCATTGGTGACGCGCGGGGCGATTGAGCATCGGTTGGATGCGGTGACGGCGCTGGTGCGTGATGCCGTGGGGCGGGCGACGGTGCGGTCGGCGTTGGATGGTGTGCGCGATATTGAGCGGCTGGCCAGTAAGGCGGCGGCGGGCCGGGCGACGCCGCGTGAGTTGCGCGCGCTTGGGGATTCGCTGTCGCGGTTACCGCAGGTGGCGCAGGCCGCGCGTGGGGTGATGGCGTCGTCGGCTGGTGCTGGTGCGACTGGGACGGCTGCGGCTGGCTCCGCGGCGGCTGGCTCCGCGGCGGCTGGGTTATTGCGCGAGGTGATGGAGTCGTGGGATGATGGCGCGGATTGTGCGGCGCGCATCACGCAGACGTTGGTGGAGCGTCCACCGCTTGCGATTGGTGATGAAGAAACGATCGCCCCCGGTGTGGATGCGGAGCTTGATGCGTTGCGCACGCTCCGCGATGGCGGGAAGGATGCGATCGCGACGATCCAGGCGGAGGAGCGGGCGCGCACCGGGATTGCGTCGCTCAAGGTCGGGTTCAATCGCGTCTTCGGCTATTACCTCGAGATCTCGAATGCGAACCGGCATCTTGTGCCGGACGATTATCAGCGGCGGCAGACGCTGACGGGTGGCGAGCGGTATATCACGCCGGCGCTCAAGGAATACGAAGAGAAGGTGCTGACGGCCGCCGAGCGGATTGAGACGCGCGAGCGGGAGTTGTTTGAGGCGGTGCGTCGCGAGGCGGGGGCCGCGATTGCGCGGTGGCAGGGGGTGGCGCAGCGCGTGGCGACGATGGATGTGCTGGCGGCGTTCGCGGAGGTGGCGGAGCGCGAGCAGTATGTGCGGCCGGTGTTGCATGATGGGTTTGCGCTGGAGATCGATGGCGGTCGGCATCCGGTGGTGGAGCGGATGATGGCGCGGGAGAAGTTCATCCCGAACGATCTCGTGCTGACCGAGGGGGCTCGGCTCATGGTGCTGACCGGGCCGAACATGGCGGGCAAGAGCACGATCTTGCGGCAGATCGGGCTGATTCAGCTGATGGCGCAGGTGGGGGCCTTTGTGCCGGCGCGATCGGCGATGGTGCCGGTGGTGGACCGGTTGTTCACGCGCGTGGGGGCGAGCGACAATCTCGTGCGCGGGCAGAGCACCTTCATGGTGGAGATGCACGAGACGAGTGCGATCTTGCATACGGCGACGGCGCGCTCGCTGGTGCTGCTCGATGAGATCGGGCGCGGGACGAGTACGTACGATGGTGTGTCGATTGCGTGGAGTGTGAGCGAGCATTTGCACGATGCCATTGGGTGCAAGACCGTCTTTGCGACGCACTATCATGAGTTGACGCAATTGGCGGCGGAGTTGCCGGCGGTGCGGAACTTCACGGTGGCGGTGCGTGAGGTGGGGGATCAGGTGTTGTTTTTGCATACGCTGATCCCTGGGGCGGCCGACCGGAGTTATGGCATTGAGGTGGGACGGTTGGCGGGGTTGCCGCAGCCGGTGATTACGCGGGCGAAGTCGGTGCTGGCGTTGTTGGAGGGGGATGGCGCGCAGATGGCGGCGCGGTTGACGGAGGACGGGCGTGGTGGTCCGCGTCGGGCGCCGTCGCCGCAGCTCGGATTTTTTGGGGAGAGTGCGCCGGTGTCTGCGGCTGCGGTGGCGGTGCCTGCGGTGTCGGTGCCTGCGGTGTCGGTGCCTGCGGTGTCGGTGGCTGCGCCGGTGGAGGATCCCGCGGTGGTGGCGGCGCGGGAGGCGGCGCGCGAGGCCGAGCGGATGGCGGCGGTGCGGGTGCAGCAGGCGTTAGCGGCGCTGGATCCTGATCGGATGACGCCGATGGAGGCGTTGGTGGCGCTGGCGCGGTTGAAGGAGACGGTGCGCGGGGGGTGAGGCGGGGGTTACCGTGTGCGCTTCAGCCGCACGAGGGTTTCCTCGTCGTTTTCATTTCCCATGGCGACGTACCACCCGCGCGGTGTGACGGCCAGTAGGCGACTGCCTTCGGGTAGCTTGGCGGTGCCTATCCGTCGCCCCGTCGAGTCAAAGACATCGATCTCCAACGGTTTGGAGACGGCACTGCGTGATCGGGTGACGTACAGCAGACCATCGGTGCCCGCGACCAAGGCGCTCGCGAGGAATGGTGGAACGACTGCGGGCCAAGGCGGGAAGTCTTTGGCACGAAGGACTGGGGTTCCATCATCGTTTCGTTTCCAGTCGTCCGCGTAGCGTTGCTTGACCGCGGCGGTCACCAGCACCGGTGCGTCCGGAACGACTGGCCCGCGTCTCACTGATCCATCTCGCGACACCCAATCGATGCGATAGGGTGCGAGGTGGGCAATGGCGATTTCACCGGTGGGAAACAGGGTGGCCTGCTCGTAGGACTGTAATGGATTGGTGATCCCGAAGTAGAACATTGCCCGCTGATTCACGACCAGCTTGCGGGAGACGGCGACGGCGTATTGTCCACGCAGTGTGTCGACCGTGCGGATGCGGCCGTTGGGCAGCCTGACCAAGAGCGCGCTTCGCCGAGCCCATTGTGGTTCAGGGCTCGTCTGCCACACCTCGCGTGCGGCCCGGTCAATGAGTCCAAGCATCTGTAGCAGATTGCCCTGGGCATCAGCGCCATGCACCATGACAAACTCCCGCAGACGCCACTGTTCCAACGCGGATGGCAACGAGACCATCCGGTCCCGGGCCATCAGATACCATTTTCTGTTGGCGCCATCAATCACCAGGGTTGAATCATTGCCGAGGGCGAAGATCTGCGCTGGACTGCGGTATTCCCCCGGTCCATCCCCCAGACGGCCTATTTGTCGCGAGGAGCCACCAGCTGAATCCAGCAGTAGGATGGCGCGCGGTTCCCGCACCAACACAATCAGTCGACCGTCCGACAGTTCTCGGATCCCACGCACTTCAATTACTTCGATGGGGAAGCGGCGGTCCACGACCAAGGTGAAGGGCGTAGTGCCAGCTGATCTAGGCGCTGGCTGGGCGGTAGCGGGCTGGGCCACCATCAGGGTCAGCGCGATACTCATCGTTCGCCTGCAAAAAAGCGCTGACCATGTTCGCCTCAATAGAATGACAACTCCCGCGCTACCATCCGTCGAACACTTGTGCGCAACGTCTCGAGGTCTGGTGGTGTGCGGTACTGCCACCTTCATGAAGCGCACACGACCTCCATGATTGATACCATATGGACGACCGTCGATTTCGAAGAGTCGTCTCGCCATTCGCCGGGACCGGCGTCGTTAGACGATGCCGATCTTCAATATTGTCCATCGGTATGGTGCCGTCTAGCAGTGGGGCCTGTGCGGTTCGGGGAAATCCAGCGCGTCTGGGGGGCTGCGTAAAAATGGTACGCGTTGCGTGATTATTCCGAATTGATTGGGGTGGTGGCGCTGGGGTTGACGGCGTGCTCAGGGAACGTGACGGGTCCGTCGGCGACGCCATCGCGTGCGCGTCAGGAGATGACGGCGTGTGCGGCACCGGTGAAGGGGGCGCCGAAGCCGGTGGTCGCGGGGGGCAGCGCGATAGCGTGCCCGGATATCATCATCTCTGAGTGACGCTATGCGGTGTCCCGCACCGGGGCCTGTGGTGGATGAAATGCCCGGGCGGTGACGGGTCCTGAGCGTGTGCCACCACACACCCTGCCAGCAGCGTGATCTGTTGGCAGGGTTTTGTGTTTGGTGGGGCTGCGCTGCTCGTGGTCGCGGCGTGTGGCGAACTCAGCTGTAAGACTTCGTGTGATGCCGCGGCGATCGCGCGCACGGCATGTCCCGGTGCTGCCAATGAGTTGACAAACGTCCTCGGGTATTCGACTCTAGGCGAGTGACGCTGAGGGTATGCCGGGGAGTGATGCGGCATGTTTGTAGCGGAGTGGTTCGCCGAGTGGCGACCAGTCGTGTACCCGAACCTGAGTGAGGCGACGGCGATGAAGCGAGTGCTTGTGGCGGGAATGGTGGTGCTGGCGGCGGCGTGTGCGAAGCCGGAGGCGAAGACTGAAGCAGTAGCAGATTCTGGGCGCGAGAAGCAGATCGCGGCTGCAGCACCCGATTCGCTTGATACCCAAAAAGTCGTACTTGTATGTGGGCCAAATCCAGACAAGGCGCGCGTCCAGGGTCGTGCACTCGATATTGAAAAAGGTGTCGATCGGATCAGGTTTGTTAGCAGAAAAAAGGAGGCATTAGTGGATGCCGGTTCGGACTCTGTTTGGTTTGAACCCAAGACCATACTGAACGAACCGTCGAAGCCTTGGCCCTTCAGCACACCCATGCCAAAGTCACGCGCAACTGCTGTAAGCCTTCCTCTGAAATTAGAAATCGATGCAGGTGTATCCCCGACAGAAGAGGGCTACAAGTTCAGCTACACGGTCTACTTCAAGTGTAAGAGTGATTCGAAGCCTAGAAAGATCGATCCAGAGATTGTCATCTGGTAAAAATAGGCCCTAAAAAAAGCGATACATGCACAACTCCGATCTCGACCCGACCCAGCGTCTTCCGGTGAATAGCGATACGGGTCCTGACGGACGGACACAACAGATCGGGCCCTATCGCATCCTATCCATTCTTGGACAGGGTGGGATGGGGCTCGTCTATTTGGCCGAGCAATCCGAGCCTGTCCGGCGCCGAGTAGCGCTCAAGATCATTAAAGTCGGTATGGATACGCGCGACGTGGTCGCGCGATTTGAAGCGGAACGACAGGCGTTGGCGGTCATGGATCACCCCGGAATTGCCCGGGTGCTGGATGCTGGTACAACCAGTGAGGGACGCCCGTACTTTGTGATGGAATTGGTGAAGGGGCTTCCCATTACGGAGTACTGCAACACCCACCGCGTGACACTTCGCGAGCGGCTGACGCTGTTCATAGAGGTGTGCATGGCGGTGCAGCATGCGCACCAGAAGAGCGTCATTCACCGAGATCTCAAGCCCTCGAATATCCTGGTCACGGAGCACAGCGATAAAGCCGCTCCGAAGGTGATTGATTTCGGTATTGCGAAGGCACTGTCACAGCCGCTGACGGAACAAACGCTGGTGACGGAAGTGGGGCGAGCGATTGGCACCGCCGCGTATATGAGCCCGGAGCAAGCGAACCCCACCCGGCTCGACGTTGACACCCGCACTGATATCTATTCGCTGGGGGTGATGCTCTATGAACTGCTGGTCGGGCAGCTGCCGCTCGACCCCGCCAGTATGGGGCTGATGGCGTTTCTGATTCGCTTGTCGGAGCGCGAAGCTATTCCGGACAAACCCAGCGCCAGAATGACAGCGTTGGGTGATACAGCCCGCGGTGTGGCAGAGGACCGCCGAACCGATGTGCGCACGATGACGCGTGAGCTCAAGGGGGATCTGGACTGGATCATTATGAAAGCGCTGGAGCCCGATCGGAGCCGACGCTATGCGACCGCCGAGGCACTCGCGCAGGACATTCAGCGCTATCTGGCGAGTGAGCCGATTACGGCGCGTCCACCCAGCAACAGCTATCGACTGTCGCGTTTCGTGCAGCGCCACAAGCGCGGGGTTTTTGCCGGTACCGGCGCTCTACTGCTGCTGATGGCGAGTCTGATCTTTGCGACAACCTCGCTGGTCCGGGCCCGGCGAGCGGAGGCACTCGCTCGAAGCGAAGCACAAACCTCCCAACAGGTCGCCGCCTTCCTGGAAGGGCTTTTTCGTGTCTCAGACCCTGGGGAATCCCGCGGAAATACTATTACCGCCCGAGAGATCTTGGACAGGGGTGCACAACGAGTGCGGAACGAGCTTGCGGCTGAGCCGGTTGTTCAAGGCCAGCTGATGCATACGATGGGGACCGTCTACAAAGAGCTTGGACTTTTTTCTGAGGCGCAGCCGTTGCTGGCCGAGGCGGTGACGAAGCAGCGCCAAGCGCTTGGACCTGATCATCCCGCGGTACGCGCCAGCGCCCTCGAATTGGCACGCATCAACCAACAGCAAGGCAAGTTGGCTGAGGCCGAATCACTCTATCGTGAAGTCAAGCAGTCATCTGAACGAGTGCTGATAGCCAACGACCCCGCGTGGTCAGAGGTTTTGATTGGCCTAGGCGGTGTATTGGTTGTCCGTGGGAAAGCTGCAGAAGCGGAAACTGTTCTGGTACGCGCTCGCAACGTTCGCGAGCAGAATCACGCTCCAGATGATGTGGAAGCTGCCCGTTTGCTTCGAAACCTTGGCGGTGTGTACATGATGTTGCAGCAGTTCCCGAAAGCCGAACCGTTGCTGACCCGTTCACTCGCCGTCTACGAAAAAGTACTCGGTCCCGATCACCCGGATGTTGGACGGACGCTCATCAACCTCGGCGTCGTGAACTACTACCTCGAGCGCTATCCGCAGGCGGACGACTACTACCGTCGCGCTGAGTCGCTTCTTCTGAAGACCGTCGGCCCTGATCATCCCAATGTCGCATCCGTCAACATCAACCTCGGCGAGATCGCCTGGAAAAGCGGTCGATGGGCCGATGCTGAGTCGCGCCTAAACCGGGCGCTTGAGATCAAGCGCAAAACGGTCAAGCAGGAAGATCCGGGCATCGCTACGATTGAATACGATCTGGGCAATGTCTTCCGGGACAGTGGCCGCCCACGCGACGCCGAGCCGCACTACCAGAAAGCGCTGGCGATCCGGGAAGCGGTCTTTGGCCTCTCCGCCAAACCGGTCGCGGAAGTGCTCACTGACTACGCGAAGCTGCTCCGGCAGCTCAAGCGCGAAGCAGACGCCACCCGCCTCGATGCCCGGGCGGTCGCTATCTTGGGAGCGACGGCCGCCCCGGCGGCCACCCGTCAGTAGCCCATCAGTAGCCCATCCGTCGCCCGTCTGGGACTAATCTGCCGCTCGTCCCCGCTCCCACGAATTCCGTGACTGATCCCCGCCCGGTGAACCCGCTCCATGGGGTGACGCTGCAGATGATGATTGAGCACCTCGTGGACCGGTACGGCTGGGACGGACTCGCCGAGCGGATCACGATCCGCTGCTTCGAACATGAGCCGAGTGTCCCCTCCTCGCTCAAGTTCCTGCGAAAGACCCCCTGGGCCCGCGCCAAGGTGGAGTCGCTCTACGTCCACTCCGCCACGCACCCCCGCAAGCGCGACCTGCCACCGGCGTAACGGGACCGGATCCGCCCCCGCCCCGCCGGGCCGCATCCCCGCCGACGGCGGTGTTGCTCCGGGGCCGCTGGGTCGTTCATTGTACGGTGGGCCAGCCATGTGACGGTCTGGGCCAAATCGTTCCCTCGAGTCCCCCTCCATGCACGTCCTGACGGTTCTCGGTGCTCGGCCCCAATTCATCAAGGCGGCCCCGGTCAGTCGCGCCCTGCGCGACGCCGGGACCCGCCCGGGTGCCACCCCGATTCGCGAGTCGATTGTCCATACGGGACAGCACTTCGACGCCAACATGTCGCAGGTGTTCTTCGACGACATGGGGATCCCCGCCCCGGCCCACCACCTGGGGATCGGCGGACTCTCCCACGGCGCCATGACGGGACGGATGCTGGAAGGGATTGAAGCGATCCTCCTCGCCGACCGCCCGGACTGGGTCCTCGTCTACGGCGATACGAACTCCACCCTCGCCGGCGCCCTCGCCGCCGCGAAGCTGGGGATCCCGGTGGCCCATGTGGAAGCGGGACTCCGCTCCTTCAATCCGGCCATGCCGGAAGAGATCAACCGGATCCTCACCGACCGGGTCTCCGCCCTGCTCTGCTGCCCCACCGACGCCGCGATCGCGAACCTCACCGCCGAAGGCTTTCCGCATCCGGTGCCGGGACGTCCCACGCAACAGCTCGTGAATATCGGCGATGTGATGTACGACGCCGCCCTGCACTTTGGCGCCGTGGCCCGCGAACGGATCACGCTCACCCCTTGGGACGTCGAGGCCGGCCACTACGCCCTCTGCACGGTGCACCGGGCCGAGAATACCGATGATCCGGCGCGCCTCATGGGGATCCATGCGGCCCTGACCGCGATCAGTGCGACCACGCCGGTGCTCTGGCCCGTGCATCCCCGCACGCGCAAGCTGCTCGCGGCGCAAGGGATTGATGTCACCGCCGCCTCCGGGAGCGGGATCCGCTATCTCGAGCCGCTGGGGTATCTGGAGATGCAGCGGTTGCAAATGGACGCGCGCGTGATTCTGACCGATTCCGGCGGCGTGCAAAAAGAGGCGTTCTTCCATCGCGTCCCGTGCATCACGCTCCGCGATGAAACGGAGTGGGTGGAAACAGTGACCGCCGGCGCGAATGTGCTCGTGGGTGCCGATCGCGGCGCAATCGAGACGGCCTATGCCACGCTGCGTCCGGTCACGACGCAGGCGATGCCGTATGGCAACGGCCAGGCGGCGCAGCAGATCGCGCAGCTATTGCAGGAGCACTGACGATGTGCGGCATTGCGGCGATTCTGGGGAATGGCCACGCGCTCGATGCGCGCGTGCCGGTGGTGCGCGACATGATGACGCGCATCGCGCATCGGGGCCCCGACGGCGAAGGGCTGCGTCATCTCCCGACGCAAGCGATCTTCGGGCATCGTCGCCTCGCGGTCATTGACCTCGAGCATGGCGCGCAACCGATGGTGTCGGCCGATGAGCGCTACACGCTGGTGTTCAACGGGGAGATTTACAACTACCGTGAACTCCGGCAGTCGCTCGCCTCACGTGGCGCGCCGTTCACCAGTGATTCCGATACGGAAGTGCTGCTGCAGCTGCTCGTGCATGAAGGCGCCGCTGGTGTTCCTCGGCTGAATGGCATGTTCGCCTTTGTCTTTCATGACCGGGCGACGAATCAGTGGATCGCGGCGCGCGACGGCTTTGGGATCAAGCCACTGTACATGACGACCGTCGGCGATGAGCTGCTCTTTGCCTCGGAGATCAAAGCGCTCTTTGCGCACCCCGAGGTCCCGCGCCGTCGCGACGAGCGGTCGCTCCATCAGTATCTTTCGTTTCAGTATTGTCTGGGTGACCGCACCCTCTTTGCCGGCATTCAGAAAGTCACGCCGGGGCATGTGCTGCAAGGAATCGGAACGACGATCACCAGCAATGTCTGCTACTGGGACACCAACTATCAGGTGGACTACCGGCACACCGAGACGTATTTCCATGAGCAGCTCGAATCGCTGCTCGAGGATACGATCCGGTTGCAGATGCGCTCGGACGTACCGGTGGGTGCCTATCTCTCCGGTGGTCTCGATTCCAGCATTGTCAGCACGCTTGCGGCGCGCGAGCTGGGTTCTCCCATCGCCATGTTCCATGGCCGCTTCGCCGAAGGGCCGCAGTACGATGAATCGGCGTATGCGAAGAGCGTCGCGCGACAGGTGGGCGGGCAGTATGTCGAGGTCGTGCCGCGCGCCGAGGATTTTGTGGCGTGGATGCCTGGGCTTATGGAGGCGCTCGATGAGCCGCTGGCCGGTCCTGGGCTTTTTCCGCAGTACGCGGTAAGCAAGGCTGCCCGCGAGCATGTCACGGTCGTGCTGGGCGGTCAGGGGGGCGACGAGATTTTTGGCGGCTACGCGCGCTATCTCGTGGGCTATCTCGAGCAGGCGCTCAAGGGCGCGATCTTCGAGACGCAGGAGGAAGGCAAGCATCTGGTGACGCTCGAATCGATCGTCCCCAATTTGCCGCTGCTGCAGCAGTATCGGCCGTTGCTGTCGGCGTTCTGGAGCCGCGGGCTCTTTGAAGACATGGACGCGCGCTATTTCCATCTGCTGGACCGCAGCGAAGGGTTGCACAAGGTGCTCGACCCGTCGCTGCAGGATTCGCTGCAGCGCGATCAGCTGTTTGCGGAATTCCAGGCCGTCTTCAATAATCCCAACACGGCGTCGTACATCAACAAGATGACGCACTTCGATCAGAAGACGCTGCTGCCGGCGCTGTTGCAGATCGAAGACCGTGTGAGCATGTCGGTGTCACTCGAATCGCGCGTCCCACTGCTCGATATGCGCATCGTCGACTTGGTGACGACGATGCCGCCCCCGATGAAGTTCCAGGGCGGCCGCACCAAGCATGTCCTCAAGCAGGTGATGGGGCATGTGCTCCCGCCTGACGTGCTGCACCGCAAGGACAAGATGGGCTTCCCGGTGCCACTGGCGGAGTGGATGCGGGGGGGGCCGGTGCGTGATTTCGTGAGCGACGTGCTGCTGTCGCAGGCGAGTCTGCAGCGGGGCGTCTACACGCCGGCGGCGCTGCAGTCGATGCTCGACCATTCGGGGGTCGGCGGCCGTCAGTTGTGGGGTGCGCTGTGCTTGGAGCTCTGGCACCAACGGTACATCGACGGCTAACGGTCGGACCGTTTACTCCGTGGGATGAACGGAAAACGGCGCACCATGAACGGTGCGCCGTTTTGTTGTACGGTGACCAGTCGCGATAAAACCGTGCTCAGTTCCCGCCCGGGGGCGTGCCGGTCTTCTTGATGCGGTATTCCTTGTGCCCATCGCGCTGCTGGTTCTTCATCTCGTCGTAGATCGCGACGGCATCGGTGTTCTTCCCTGCCTTGATCGACGCCTGCAGCTTCTGCACGGTCGCGATGAGCTCCTTCATGCCGGCTTGGTACCCGGACATGAACTTGGCCTGTTCGGCCGCCGGTACCTTCGCCTTCTTCTCCGGTTCCAGGGCCAGCGCCGCCTTGGCGTTCGTCTCGATGACGGCGAGCTGTTCGAGGGTGTTGGCATTCTTGGAGGCATCGTCGAGCTGACGGCCTACCGCTTTGAAGGCGGTGTTCATCGCGCTCATTTTCTTGCCGAGGGGGGTCTTCTCCTCGTCCTGCTGGGCGTGGGCGACGCTCGACATCGCCAGGGCCAACACGCAGGCGGCGCCAAACTGCCGGATTCGAAAATGCATGGGAGGTGGAGTGCGAAGTGGAAAGAAACGCGCGCATCCCAGGAGCCGCGGATGTTCGCTAGCCAGAATATTACGCGTCCGGCCGGCGCTGTGTTGACGTACCGCTGGGGGGCGCCGCATGTTCCCGCAGCGAACGGTTGGTCCGGCGCGTAGAATTACGCCATGGACCCTGCTGAGCGGGCGGCACCGTCGCCCCTCGGCCGGTTCCCCCCGCCTTCATTCCCTGCAGACATGTCCGATACCGACCAGGCGCCCGATCGGCGCACGTTCGTCGCCAAGGCCGCCTCCATTGTTGTGGGCGGCCTCATTGCCGTGGTGGCGCCCGTTGCCGGGCTGTTCACGCTCTTCGATCCGCTGCGGCGCCAGACCGACACCCGTGGACTCGTGCGGGTCGCGTCGCTCGCGTCGCTCGAGAAAAACGGCCAGCCGCGCAAGTTCCCCGTGCTCGACACGTTGGTCGATGCCTGGAACAAGACCGAGAATGTGCCGGTGGGGTCGGTGTACCTCCAGCGCACCGGCGACAACACGGTGCGGGTGCTCAACTCGGTGTGCCCGCATCTCGGGTGCTCGGTGGGCTACAATGCCAGCACGCATGGGTACTTCTGTCCCTGCCACCGCAGCAGCTTCACGCTCGATGGGGCGATCGCCGATCCGAAGAGCCCGAGTCCGCGTGGCATGGATGAACTGGAAGCGGTGGTGCGTGACGGCGAGGTCTGGGTGCGCTTTCAGAACTTCCGCAAAGGCTCCCCCGAAAAAATCCCCGTCTGATGCCTGTCCCGCCGAATAACGAGCGCCCGTCCATCGGGTCCTGGATCGATTCGCGGACGGGATACAAAGGGCTGTTGCACGAAGCGCTCTTCGAGAACGTCCCCGGTGGCGCGCGGTGGCGCTACGTATGGGGGAGCACGCTCACGTTCTTCTTCGTGGTGCAGGTCATCACCGGGCTGTTCCTGTGGATGTCGTACAGCCCGAGTTCGCAGACGGCGTGGGAAAGCGTCTATTACATCCAGCACCAGATGTTGGGGGGCTGGTTCCTGCGCGGGCTGCACCACTTTGTGGCGCAGTCGATGACGGTCCTGCTCGTGCTGCATCTGATGCAGGTCATCATCGACGGGGCCTACAAGGCGCCGCGCGAGATGAACTACTGGTTTGGCGTTGGCTTGCTGATTCTGGTGCTCGCGCTGTCGCTCACCGGTTATCTGCTACCGTGGGATCAGAACGGCTATTGGTCCACGGCGGTGTCCACGAACATCGTCGGCTTGAGCCCCGTCATTGGACAGTCGCTGCAAACCGTCGTCGTGGGTGGTGTGACCTATGGGCATCTCACGCTGACGCGCTTCTTCGCGCTGCACGCGGGTGTGATTCCGGGGCTCATCATCCTGCTGATCGTTGGCCACGTCTACCTGTTCCGGAAGCATGGGCTCACGCCCAAGCAGCCGCTCAAGGGGCCCGACCAGGGCTTCTGGCCAGAGCAGGTGCTGCGTGATGCGGTAGCGTGCCTCGCCGTTCTCGCGGTCGTGCTCTTCTTCGTGATTCGTGAGCAGGGCGCACCGCTTGGCGCGCCGGCCGATCCTGCGGAGCAGTTTTCGGCGGCCCGTCCGGAATGGTACTTCCTGTTCTTGTATCAGTTTCTCAAGTACTTCCCGGGCAAGACCGAGATCATCGGCGCCATTGTGCTCCCCACGGTGGGCATTCTGGTGCTGATCGCGATGCCGATTCTTGGCCGCTGGAAGCTGGGGCATCGTTTCAATCTGGGTTTCATGGGCGCGATTCTGGCGGGCGCGGTGCTGCTCTCCTGGCAATCGCTTGCGGCCGACCGGAAGGATCCGGAGTATCAGGTGGCGAAGGCGATGTCCAAGCGCGACGCCGCGCGCGCGGTGGAGCTTGCGAACGCCGGCGTGCCGGTCACTGGTGCGCTCACGCTGATGCGCAACGACCCGTACACGCAGGGGCCGCGCATCTTCTCGCGCAATTGCGCGTCGTGCCATCGCTACGATGGTCACGACGGCATGGGCAATGCGTTGCCGAAGGACTCTATCTCCGCGTCCGATCTGAAGGGCTACGGGTCACGCGCGTGGGTGCAGGGGTTCCTCAACGCCGACACGATCCTCACGAAGCGCTACTGGGGTGGCACGGCGCACACCGAAGGGGACATGGTGGGCTGGCTGGGCGATCATATCCCCGAGACGGTCGAGCAGCAGGCGATGCGCCGCTACGTGGTGATGGCGCTGTCGTCGCAGGCGGCGCTGCCGTCACAGGCGGCGATGGATCGGAAGGACAGCGCGCAGATCGCCATGGGGATCGCGTTCATGCGGAACACGAAGAGCGGCTGCGCCGAGTGCCATAAGTTCCAGGACGTGGGGACCGATAGTCCGGAGCTCGATGGGTGGGGGTCGCGCGCGTGGATGGTCGCGTTTGTGAATGATCCGTCGCACCCGCGCTTCTTTGGGCGCGACAACGATCGCATGCCGTCGTACGGCACGGAAAAGAGCCTGACGTCGCGCGAGATAGAGATGGTGGTGGACTGGATCCGTCAGGAGTGGTACACGCCGAAGACGGCGGTGGCGCGCAAGTAGAGCGCGCCACGCGCGGCTGTTCGCGGTTACGCCGTGTCATCGACGCCGATCATCGGCGCCGATGGTCGTTACCGGTAGTAGGCCATGAATCCCGAAGCGGGGAAGCTCGCTGGGCAGCTGCCGGTGGCGTTGTAGGCGGCGTCCATTTGCATGCGGCTGTTCATGCGGAGCCAGAGCCAGCCGGTGGAGCCGGAGCTCGACTGATAGCACCAACTGCTGGTGATGGTGGCCGGATCTTTCCAGGTGGCCGCCCCGCGTTCGACGCGGAAATCACTCGACGCCCCAATGTGGCCAATGTAGATCGTGCTGTCGCTCCCGAGCACGATGGGGAGCGGATCCCCATAGTTGCCGTTCATGCTGATCGACCAGGACGCTGACGCCGTTGCGGAGAGGAACCATTGACCCGCCGGTGTGCCGGCGACATCGCGTTCGGCGGTGCCACAGCTGGCGCCGGGGGTAGGGACCCCCGTTTGTGATCCGATGAGCGCCATGTAGGCGGTGCGTCGGCTGGTTTCGAACTGCGTCCACGGGCAGACCACGTTGAGCAGATTGCTCCGCATGAGTTCGTAGCGGGGCTGATTCTCGAAGCGGTTCACGACGGTCTCGTCCCACATCACAACATCGAACGCGACGGAGTTGAGCCCTTTCACATACCAGCCAATCGGCTCGCCGGCGGTGAAGGCGATCGGTTGGCTCAGCGTTTTCCAGGCGCTGCTGTTGCTGATGCTGGTATCGATGACCGCCTTGATGGCGGTCGGCAGATCCTTGATGTGATACAGCTCCATTGACTGGCCGCAGCCGAAGTCGAGGAAGAGCGACCAGTCGGGAGCGTAGCCCGTGACCGGGGCCCCATCGGGGATGTAGTGGCCCGCACCACGCAGCAGCCCGGCGGCCGGGGCGGTGATCGGGAGTCGGACGCCCGCGAGATTGTCATTCGGAAAGGCGTACGACCGGCCCACGATGGAGGTATTCCCGCCGCCTACGACGCCGATCTGCGTGACCACTTTGAGGCTGGCCGGGTCGACGAGATCGCGTGCGAAGGGCTGACGGCTGGTGCACGTCGGCGCGGCGGCGGCCACCGTGATATTGGCGGTGGCGGAGCGGCTCTCCACCGTCGCTTGAATGGCGGCGCTCCCGGACGCGACGGCGGTGATGAGGCCCGTGGTACTGACGGAGACGATCCCCGGGGCACTGCTGCTCCAGCTGACCGGGCGTCCGGTGAGGGTGTTCCCACCGGCGTCGCGGGCACTCGCGCTGAGCTGCAGGCTCTGCCCCACGGTGAGCGTGCCACTGGCCGGCGTGATGGAGACGGCAGCCACGGCGGGTTGGGTAACGGTGATCACCGCCGAGCTGGTGACCCCTTCCACGGCGGCCGTGAGCGTGGCACTTCCCGGACCGACGGCGGTGACGAGTCCGGTGGTGCTGATGCTGGCGATTGCCGCACTGTTGCTGCTCCAGGTCACCGGGCGGCCGGTGAGGGTGGCGCCGGCGGCATCGCGGGCTGTGGCGACGAGCTGCAACGTCTGGCTGACGGTGAGCGTCCCCGTGGATGGCGAGATGATCACCGACGCGACCGGCACCGGGGTGACGGTGAGGGTGCTGCCGCCGCTTACGCCATCGATGGTCCCCGTAATGGACGCCGTCCCTTGGGCGATGGCGGTGACGAGCCCCGCGGCGCTGACGGTGGCGATCGTTGGGGTGGCGCTGGTCCACGTGGCCGTCTTGCCGCTGATCTCGACGCCGGCCGCGCTTTTGGCCGTCGCGGTGAGCTGTTGTGTGCCGCCCACCATCAGTGTGCTGCTTCCTGGCGTCACCGTCACGGTGGCGACGGTCACGGTGGGCGTCGGGGTGCCGCCGCCGCCGGTGCTCCCCCCGCCGGTGGTCCCCGACGGGCCGGTGGCGGTGCTATCACCACCGCCACCACAGGCGAGCGGGGAGGCGAAGAGGAGTACACAAAGGGCGCGGGTGGCCCGCGAGCGCGCATCGGACCGCGCGCGCCCTCCGGACGACAGGGGCTGGCACATCATTGGCCGGCGTATGATTGAGAGGTGTATGGTGGTCGTTTGGGATGACCAGACACGGATTGTCAGCGCTGCCTATGACATTGCAGTATCGGTTCGGCCCTCGCAACATTGCAGCAGGCGCATCGTACCATGGCACGCAGACCTTTCTTTGAAATGACAATGCATACCTATCCCTTGCGATTGCAGGACGGCCATCTCTTTGTGACGGTGGACGGGCAGGACTGGCTGTTGGATACCGGGGCGCCCTCGAGCTTCGGATCGGTGCCATCGGTCACGCTGGGGGAGCAGACCTTTGGCCTCGATTCGGACTATCTCGGTCTGTCCGCGAGCACGTTGACCGACCACGTCGGCGTACCCTGTGTCGGGTTGCTGGGGGCCGATGTGCTAGGGCCGTTCGATCATCGATTTGACCTGCAGATGGGGACGCATACCCTGTCGGCGGCCGAGTTAACGGTGGCCGGGGAATCGGTGGCGCTGGCGTCGTTCATGGGGATTCCCATTGTCTCGCTGCGCTGTGGGGATACGACCGTCCGGATGTTTTTTGATACGGGCGCGCAGATCTCCTACTTTCAGGACGAGACGCGCACCATCTATCCGTCGGCGGGGGCGCTGCAGGATTTCTATCCTGGCGTGGGGCAGTTCGAGACCACCACGCATTGGGTGCCCATGCATTTAGGGTCACTGCCCTTCACATTGCGATGCGGCGAGTTGCCGGGGCTGCTCGGGATGACGCTACTGCTGGCCGGTACGCAGGGCATCGTGGGGAATGAGATCCTGCGCGACCGCGTCGTGGGATATTTTCCGCGCCGCGGATTGTTGGTGCTCTGAGCGCAGGGATCATCATCGGGCGCTCGCCGTCGGCAGTTCTGGCGTGATATGTTCCAGAAGGTCTGTCTCTCCCTTCTGAACATTCTGATGGACACACTGATGATCCGTTCGTCTTTCGCCGTGCGTTCCCGCCGCCTCGGCCTCGCGTTGGGCGTTGCCGCCTGCACCGTCACGGCGCTGGCGCCGTCGTCGGCTGTCCACGCGGCGGCACGTCGCCATCTCAAGCTGGTGCGCTCCTTCCCGGCGGCGGATACGACGCTCGCGACGTCGCCCGATGCGATCCGGCTGTGGCTCTCCGAGCCCACGGAGTTGCCGGCGACGAAGATTGCCGTCACGACGCAGGCCGGTGCGGCGGTCGCGACGTCAGCGATCACGCGCGCCGAGGGGAAGGATGCGCCGGTGGTGGCGTCGATGGTGAAGCCGGTGAGCGCAGGACGCTACACGGTGACGTGGAAGGCGATGTCGAAGGACGGCCATGTGGTGAACGGGACGTTCCATTTCACGGTCGGCTCGGCGCGATAAGCGCCGAGCGTGACCGCGAGACCGCGAGACCGGCCTTCGGGTATGCACCAACGCCCGTCGGGGCGCTTCGCGCTGCCGTCTGATACGGGTGGTGACGCCAGCCATCTCCCACCGTGCTGGAGTATTCGGGTCCAGCTCGGTCTCTTCGTCGCGTTGCAACTGCTGGTCATTCTCACGGTGGCCCAGGGGCTATCCGGCGACGAAGGGATCTATGCGCTCGCGGGGCTGCGCCTGCTCGATGGGGCCCCTGACGAGTTTTCGAGCTGGATCAACGGCAGTCGCTATCTCTGGCCCCCGCTTTCGGGGCTCGCCTGGCGGGTGGGTGGTGTGCTGTTCGCGCGCCTTGTGGCGCTGGCGTTCGCGGTGGTGGCGATCGCAGCGGCCGCGCACACCACCCGTCGACTTCTCGGTGACCGAGCCGCACGCTGGAGCACGTTCGCTCTGGTCACGAGTGGTCCGCTGTTTGCGCTGGCGCATTTGGCGGTCTATGACCTCCCCGCGCTCGCCGCCTTCGCCCTCGCCCTCGCCGCGGTGGTGGAGTATCGCCTCACGCTGCAGCGTCGATGGTTGATCGTGTGCGGTCTCCTCATGGGTCTCAGCGTCATTGCCAAGTACGGCTATGTCTTTATGCTCCCTGTGCCGCTGGCCTTGGGGGTGGCCGATGCACCGTCCCGCCGTCGGTGGGTCGCGATGGGGCAGGTCATGATCCTGAGTGGTGTGGTGGTGGCGGCGCATGATCTGCTGGTACTTGGCCATCTGCTCCCCCGCTCCTACCAGTCGTACGTAGCGACCGCGTCAGGGACGGGCTTCTCCAGAAGCCTCGTCCTCGCGGAGCAGCTGTACTATGTGGTGCCGCTCCTGATCGCTGCGGTCGGTGTGGTGACGATGCCGCGCCGGCGCAGCGCGGAGCATTGGATCCTGGCCGGGGCCTTGTTGATTTGGCCGGTTTTCCATCTGGTGACTGGAAATCCGACCAGTGCCAATAAGCACACGGTCGCGGGGCTGGTGGCCGCCGCTCCGTTGCTGGGTCTGGGGATGGCACAGGTCGTGGCTCGATGGCGTCCTGTCCTGGTTGGCGTGATCCTCTGGGGGTCCGTGCAATGGGTGACGCATGAGTATTCCTGGGGTGATCTGACGGCGACGGGGGCGTACTTGTGTGCAAACGCCCCGGAGGACGCGATGATCTATCCCACCACGGGGGCGTTCCGGCTCTGGCCTGTGTTGTATGACTGTGGACGGGTCCGCATGCCCCGGGCTGCAGCGTTTGATGTCCTGGAGCAGGGCGCGGCGATTCCGCCGGATGCGGACTGGCTGGTGACGGTGGAGCGTGATGGCGCTGTCGACACGGTGGTGCCCGGAACGGCGCCCTTCGTTGCCGTCGCGCACTTTTCCTCCCGATTTGTCGGGGCGAGTGATGGCGTGCCCTTTGGGTGGCATCACTTCGTGTACCACATTTTCCGGCGCCGTCGCGCGCTCGCCGTTCCAGCGGACGCAGCGCGATAACGACGCCGCGTTACGGTGAGCGTCACTGATGCGAGCGGTCTCGTATTGCTGAGCTCGTCAGCAGACTTGTCTCACGCCTGTCGCAACATTCGGTGTGCGGTATTCGGATATATGACGAACGGGTAGAATTCTACGGCAGCCCGTTGTCGCGACGATGCGATGCCTTCGCTGCCAGTCTGTCTTCTCTGATCTTCATGCCGATGATTCGTGTCATGCGTTGGTCTGTCGCCGCGGTGCTTCTCGCCGGTAGTGTGTCCTGTAAGAGTGGTGGCGACAGCACGCCTCCAATTGTGGTGGCCACGGTGACGGTCAGCGGCAACGACGCCGCGATCCTGCCGGGGGCCACGGTGCAATTGTCGGCGCGCGCGAGCACGGCGACCGGCACGAGTGTGGCCGGCGCGTCGATGGTCTGGAGTTCATCGGATGCCACGGTCGCGACGGTCTCCAGCACAGGGTTGGTGGCGGCGGTCGCGGCAGGAACGGCGACGGTATCGGCGACGAGTGGCACCGTCAGTGGCACCACCGTGGTACGCGTGAATGCGGGTGGTGTCGTGAGTAGCGCTGGTGGTTCCGTGACGGCAGCCGCCGGGAATGTCGCACTCACGATTCCGGCGGGGGCCGTGAGTTCCACGTTGCCCATTACGGTGACGCCGAAGCCGGACACGATGCGCACGTCGCACACCGCCAGTCCAGGCTATCTCTTTGGACCCACTGGCACGCAGTTCGCGCAGCCGGTGACCATGGCGCTCAAGTTCGATGCCGCCACCTTGCCAGCGCACACCGACAAGGCCTCACTGCGCGTGGCCCGACTCGTGAACGGGAGCTGGGACGTCCTGACGGAAGGGGTGCAGGTGGACAGTGCCACCAACACCGTCCGCGCGCAGACCCGCTCCTTTTCCACGTATGCGGTGGTGCGCGATCCTTGTTTGCCACAGGATGGCAGCGCGACGGTGATTGGTGGATCTATTGCCACCGACGACTGTCTGTACAAGGTGGCCGGCCGTCGCTCGGACTACTACACGCTCACGCCACCGGCTAACCGGATGTTGGTGCTCAAGAGCAGTGGGGCGTTGGATGGCCTGTTCGGCCTCAAGCAGGCCACGGCGGATGCCACCACCGGCACCGTCTACAATTCCGATTTTACGGGGCGTGAACTGCGGTTTGTGGGGAACGGCCAACCGGTTCAGCTCTTTGTCAGCGGGCGGGATTCCACCAAGCTTGGCAGCTATACGTTTACGAAGGCTGCCGCCGTCACGCATGCTTGTCCCAGCACATCGTTGGGCATCCCGTACATCGTGCTGATGCCGGGGGCGAGCTTCAGTGATGCTGTAGCACCGACTGGCAGCTGTGCCTTTGCGGTGCAGTATAGCCCAATTCCTGCAGCGATCGGCAAACCGCTGCTTGGCCACTATTACGCCGTCAAGCTCGACGCCGGGCGTCGCTATACCGTGACGACGACCGGTATGGCGGGTCAGTCGGCATTATCGGTGTTCAGCAATGGTCTTGTGGCACAAGATGTCTCTACCACAGCTGGCACGCGCTCCGTCACCTTCACGGCAGCCGCCAGCACGTATTACACGATCGAAATCAGCTCGGGTGGATTTGAGAACGCCAACTTTACCGGTGCGTGGATCAATCCCACGTTCAACTACACCGTAAGTGTCTCGGCGTCTGCTGCGACCACCTGTGTGATCACGCCGTATTCGGTGGGGACCTCCGTGACGGGAAGCTGGGCCAGTTCGGACTGTCAGAATGCCACGGCCTTTGGGGACACGGATGCGGCCTATGACCAGTACGAGATCAATCTCAGCGCCCAGCAAAATGTGCGTTTCGAATTGACGGGGGCCACTGGACGCTCGCTGCGCATTCGACGCAAAAACACGACCCAATACGTGGGGCTCCCCCTTAGCTCGTCGTTCACCACGGTGAACGGCAACACGCTGGTGCAGCGGCATCTCTTGGCGGCGGGGGATTACATCGTCGAAGTACAGGCGCCTGGCACCACCACCGGCAGCTACACGCTGAACAGCGCCATCGACAACACGGATATTGTCTGTCGCCCCATCGTGCAGGGGTCGATCGGCATGACCTTCGCCGGCGAGCTCAATACGAGCACCGATTGTGCGAGCCCCGCAGCACCCGGGACGTTTGAAGACTGGATCGTGATGCCCCTCACGAAGGGGGATAAGATCCGCATCACGCTGACCACCACCGACATGGCCGCCGGTCTCGTGCTCCGGGATGATCGTAATGGTCCGGCCTCCCCTACGCTGACGAGTGCCTTCTCCACGACGCCGGGGACGGTCTCGCTGGATTGGACGGTCACCTTTGACACCTACCACGAGATCGTGATTTACCGTCGGAACAGCGCCACGCCGTACGGGCGCTACACGATCAGCGTGCAGCGGTTACCGTAATCGCGGGATCCCCGCATATGCATCGAGGGCACGGGCGATGATCGCCCGTGCCCTCGATGTTTTACAGCCGGTAGGTTGGAACCGGATTACGCCAGATCAAACCGATCCGCGTGCATCACCTTGGTCCACGCCGCCACGAAATCGTGCGCGAAGCGCTCCGCGTTGTCCTGCTGCGCGTACACTTCGGCGATCGCGCGGAGCTGCGAGTTGGAGCCGAACACCAGATCCACGCGCGTCGCGGTCCACTTCACATCGCCCGTCTCGCGGTCGCGCCCTTCGAAGACATCCGTGCCACCGGCGATCGGGGCCCAGCTGGTCCCGATGTCCAGCAGGTTCACGAAGAAGTCATTCGAGAGCGTTTCCATCCGATCGGTGAAGACGCCATGCCGCGAAGCGGCGTGGTTGGCACCGAGCACACGCAACCCACCGACCAGCGCCGTCATCTCCGGGGCCGTGAGCGTGAGCAGCTGCGCCTTATCCACGAGCAGCTCTTCGGCTGACATCGTGTACGCCGCCTTCTGATAATTCCGGAAGCCATCGGCGACCGGCTCCAGCAGATTGTACGACGCGACATCGGTCTGTTCCTGTGACGCATCCATGCGTCCCGGGACGAACGGCACCGTCACCGTCATGCCAGCCTTCGCCGCCGCCGCTTCGATCGCCGCGCACCCGCCGAGGACGATGAGATCGGCCATCGACATGCGGGTGCCGTTGGTCTGCGCGGCATTGAAGGCCTGCTGGATGCGCTCCAGCGTTTCCAGCACCTTCGCCAGCTTCGCCGGCTGATTGACCTCCCACTGATTGGCGGGCGACAACCGAATGCGCGCCCCATTCGCTCCCCCGCGCTTGTCCGAGCCACGGAAGGTGGAGGCCGACGCCCACGCCGTGCTCACGAGCTGCGCAATCGACAGCCCGGAGTTCAGCAGCTGCTGCTTGAGCGCCGCGATGTCATTGGCGGTCACGAGCGGATGATGGACCGCCGGGATCGGATCCTGCCACAACAGTTCTTCCTGCGGCACGAGCGGGCCGAGGTAGCGGGCGCGCGGTCCCATGTCACGATGCGTCAGCTTGAACCAGGCGCGGCCGAACGCTTCGGTGAACAGGCGCGGGTTGGCATGGAAGCGCCGCGAGATCTCGAGATACGCCGGATCGGTGCGGAGCGCGATGTCGGCGGTGGACATCATCGGCGCATGCCGCTTCGTGGGATCGTGCGCATCGGGGACGAGCGTGGCTGCGGCCGGATCGGTCGGCGTCCACTGATGGGCGCCGGCCGGGCTCTTCGTGAGCGTCCACTCGTAACCGAGGAGCATGTCGAAGTAGCCGTTGTCCCAGGTGATGGGATTCGGCGTCCAGGCGCCTTCGAGGCCGCTCGTGGTGGTGTCGACGCCCTTGCCAGTGCCGAAGGCGTTCTTCCAGCCAAGCCCCTGCTCTTCGATCGTGGCGCCTTCGGGCTCCGGGCCCACGAGCGATGGATCACCAGCGCCGTGTGCCTTGCCGAAGGTGTGGCCACCGGCGACGAGGGCGACGGTTTCTTCGTCGTTCATCGCCATGCGCGCGAAGGTCTCGCGGATATCGCGGGCGGAGGCCATCGGGTCGGGGACGCCGTTCGGGCCTTCGGGGTTCACATAGATGAGCCCCATCTGCACGGCCGCGAGCGGGTTCTCGAGTTCCCGATCGCCCGCATAGCGCTTATCGCCGAGCCACTCGGCTTCCTTACCCCAATAGATGTCCTGTTCCGGTTCCCATACATCGGCGCGGCCGAAGCCAAAGCCGAAGAGCGTGAAGCCCATCGTTTCCATGCCGACATCGGCGGCATAGATCATGAGATCAGCCCAGGAGATGGCATTGCCATACTTCTGCTTGATGGGCCACAGCAGCCGGCGGGCCTTATCGAGGTTGCCGTTGTCGGGCCAGCTGTTGAGGGGGGCAAAGCGCTGCGTGCCGCTCGAAGCGCCACCGCGGCCGTCGCCGGTGCGATAGGTGCCGGCGCTGTGCCAGGCCATGCGGACGAAGAACGGGCCGTAGTGGCCGTAGTCGGCGGGCCACCAGCTCTGCGAGTTCGTCATGAGGGTGACGAGATCCTGCTTCAGGGCCGCGAGATCGAGCTTCGCGAAGGCCTCCGAGTAGGAGAAGTCGGGCCCCATCGGGTTCGACAGCGCCGAATGCTGGTGCAGGATGCCGAGGTTGAGCGCGTTGGGCCACCAGTCGCGGTTGGAGCGCACGCCGGCCTTGGTCGCCTGCGGGGCCATCGCGCCATGGAGAACCGGGCACTTGCCCCCGGATCCGCCTGAATGTCCTTCCATCGTTGTGCTCCGAAGTTGTTGCTGAACGTGTGAGAACCGGGATCGAACACCATGGGAAACGCTTGCCCATGGTGTTCGGGTTTCCGGTGGCCGGTCAGCGGATAAGATACCCGTGACCGGCACACGCTCCCAGCCCCTCGGCGCCGGGGCTGGCCGTCTGGTTCAGGCTGCCGCCAGCTCCTTCATGGGTGCGAAGGCTTTGCAGTTCCACTTCACGCCGCGCTGGTTGGCAATCGTCACCGCGTCGAGGATGTGATAGGTCGCATTGATCTTCTCCCAGAGCGGATCATTGCGTGGCTGGCCATGCATGCTCACGACAAAGACGCCATCGGGGGCCAGAAAGCGCTCGTACCGCTTGAGGCCCTCGAGTAGATCCACGAGATAAAAGATGCTCTCGTTAAAGGCGATCACATCGAATTGATCGACCGGGGTGAACTCGTTCATGTCGGCCGCGATGAACTGGCTCCGGCTGTCCGCCTTCGGGGTGGCCTGCCGAACTGGCTCTTCGAAATCGATGCCAATGTAGGCGGAGTAGCAGCCCCGGAGCTGTTCATACAGGGTACCGGTGCCGCATCCAACGTCGAGAACCCGGGCCTGTGGCTTCAGGAAGGCGATGTACGACGAGAGGACCCCGTGATGCGCGAGTTCGTCGAGGTTGTGGAGCCAGCTCCATTTCCCGGCGGCAAACTCGGTGTTCCAGCGACGCTCGCGATCGAGACGCAAGAGCCGGCGGACGGAGCGCGCCATTCTGGCGCGCCACGGCAGAGCCGTAAGCGTGTGTGTTGTGGACATGATGTGTGTGTGTGAGGTCAGCGGGATGACTTCGGGCACCACATCACGAAAATTCCCAAGGCCGAGTACGATGGGAACGGTTGAGTCCGTGCCTTAACGCGCTCTTAACTCGCGCCGGTTGTGCACTCTTTACGCATTCTTAACGGCACGATCTCTCCCGCAGCACGAGGTGGCCGTCTCGTGCAACCGCGTGATGGTGTCAATCACGCCACGATCACATACCGCGCATCGTGCTCGTGCACGAGGCCGTTCCGCATCAGTCGGGTGAGATGCGCCTGCAGCGACCAGCGCGCCACCGGATGGAGGGCGACCGGGGTGTCGGCGTAGACGGCGGCGAGGAGGGCGTCTTCGGTGATGGGCCCCAATGTTCGGAGCGCGTCGAGGATGCGTGCTTCGCGCAGGAGCCGATGCCGACGGACCCCCTGCGCGACGGCGGCCGGATGGGCCATGAGGAAACCATGGCCCGGCGCGAGCCAGTCGATGTCGAGGGTCGCGACGTGGTCGAGGGAGGCGAGGTAGTCGGTCATGTCCCCATCGGGGGGGGCGATGACGACGGTCCCCCCCTGCATGAGATGGTCGCCCACAAAGAGGAGCCGATCCGCCGCGAGCTGGAAGGCGAGATGATTGGCCGCGTGCCCCGGCGTGTGGAGGACCTCAAGCGTGACCCCGGGCCCCAGCTCCAATCGTTCGCCACCGAACAGTTCATGATCGGGGGCGAACGGGGTGTCGTCGGGGCCGATCTGGGGCGGACGACGGCCGCAGACCGGGGCGCCGGTGGCCTCGGCCAGCGCGGCGGCCCCGTCGGCGTGGTCGAGGTGCGTGTGCGTCAGCAGGATTCGGTCAATGGGACCGGGGGCGGCGGCCAACAGGGCGCCTCGATGCGCCGGATCGTTCGGTCCCGGATCAATGAGCGTCCAGCGATTCACGGTCGGGTCGCCGACGAGATAGCTGTTGGTCCCGGCGCCGGTCATGACCCCCGGGTTCGGGGCTGTCACCCGCAGGATTCGCGGCGAAAGACGCACCACGCGCCCCGGCACCAGCGTCCCCCAGGCATCACCCCGCCCCTCGGGATCGAGCCACCCCACTTCGTCGTAGGCCCCGTCGCCGGGGAGCACGACTCCCGGGGTCCCGGCGGTGCTCTGGATCGTGCCGCTCGTCTCGCCGGTGGGCGCGCTCCGCACCAACCGCGGGAGCGTCATCGGCACGGCGGGAAGCGCGCGCGCCGCCGCGAGCGCCGCGTCGACGGTGTCGTGCTGCTGCACCCACCGCAGCAGCGTCTGCGTCACCGGCAACAGCATCAGCCCACTCGCCGGATCGAGCGCCGCCTTCGGCGTGATCCAGAGAATCGACTCGGCTTCCTGCGCATCCGCGACCGCCTCCTGCCCTGCAGGAGCGCGTGCGACGAAGAAGCGCGTGTCAAAGCGTTTCGGGAGCCCGATCGGGGTGACCCAGTGGCTGATGTAGCCCCAGTCGGTGCCATCGAGCGACAGCCCCAGTGCCGCGCAGAGGGCGCTGATGTCGTGCTCACCGCGCTGCAGTCCGCTCCGCCATTCGTTGTGGGCGCGTGCGAGCAGTTCCGGCGTTACCGGCGTGGCAAAGAGGAGTCCCACTTCCTCAAAGCACTCGCGCGCGGCGGCCACGACATAATCGAGGCCGCCCTGCGGGACGCCGAGCCGTGCGCTGGCCTCGGCGTCGGTCCAGCCGCGGACATGCGCATGCGCCTGCCGATCGCTCGCACTGAGGGCGCCGCCGGGAAAGACGGCGACGCCACTCCGGAAATCGCCAGCGCGCTGGGCACGCCGCAGCATGAGCGTCTCCACGCCACCCCCGTCGCGATCGCGCAGGACCACCACCGAGGCGGCCTGTCGGGTACCAGACAACGGATTGGGTCGGTCAGCCTCGCCCATGGCCATCACGCCGAGGGGGTCAACAGCAAGAATGCGGTGCGCAGCATACTGTCAACGTTGACCGTCGTTGACAGCATGGCAAGAGGCTCCACGCCGGTGCTACGTTAGCGCGACGGTTCGTCCCCGCCCTTTCGATGCGCGATTCCTTTCGCCCGCTCGTGCCATGCTGCTGCCTGCCCCGCTCCGCGCGATCACGCTGACTGCCCTCACGCTTACCACGTTCGGGCGCGGCCCGGCCGATGTGGACTGGGCGATGGTTGCCCGCATCCGTGAGGAAGGGCTGCAGCGGTCGCAGGTGATGGAATACGAGGGGTATCTGGCCGATGTGCTGGGGGCCCGTCTCACGATGTCCGCCGATATGCAGCGGGCGCAGCGCTGGGCGCTGACGGAGATGACGCGCATGGGGCTGCAACAGGTGGCCGCCGAGCCGTATATGGATTTCGGGGTGACGTGGGATAATGAGTTCGTGTCGCTGCATATGCGCGCGCCGGACTACCAGCCCATGGTGGGGTATCCGATTGCCCATACTGGCAGCACGAATGGCCGGCAGGTGGCAGAGGCGGTGATTGTCGATGTGCAAACGCGCGCGGAGCTTGCCGCGCTGCGCGGGACACTCAAGGGGAAAGCGGTGCTGGTGACGCCGCCGGCACCGATTGATTTGACTCCGCTCATCAACGGCGTGCCGCGGTATACGCAGGCGGATCTCGAGGCGCTCGAGCGTACGGCGATCACGCCAGTTCGTCCGACCCCACCGCGCGTGATTCGCAACAGCGAGCTGCTCTCGGCTGACGAGAAGGTGGCGTTCTATCGGAGTGAAGGAGTGGCGGTGGTGTTGCAATGCGAGAGTGGGTGGTTGGGGGCCGTGCGGGGCTTCTCGCGTCCTGGATCGCGCACCGATGGCTGGTCGCGCGAGGGGATGGTGTCGTCACCGGCGATCGTGGCGGTGACGCCGGAGCATTACAACCGGATGTATCGGATTGTGCGGCGTGGGATTCCGGTGACGGTGGAGGTCGAGGTGCGGAACCGGATTGGTGACAAGGTCGAGCAGGCGCAGAATCTGGTGGCGGAGATTCCCGGCAGTGATTTGCGGAATGAAGTCGTGATGCTGGGGGCGCATTTGGATACGTGGCATGCGAGCCCCAATGCGAGTGACAACACGTCGGGGGTCGCGGTCGCGCTGGAGGCGATGCGCATTTTGCGTGCGGTGGGCGTGAAGCCACGCCGGACCATTCGCGTGGCGCTCTGGTCGGGGGAGGAACAGGGGCTCTTTGGATCGCGCGCATATGTGCGTCGGCACTTTGGCGATCCGCGCGATCCGACGGTGGGCACGACCCCGGCGTATGCCACGCTCTTCGCGTATTTCAATCAGGATTATGGCGCCGGGCAGTATCGCGGCATTTATCTGCAGGGGAATGAGCAGGCGCGGACGTTACTGTCGGCGTGGATGGCTCCCTTTCGCGATTTGGGGATGACGGCCGTCTCGAATCAGAGTGTGGGGAGCACCGATCATATCGCGTTTGATGAAGTCGGCTTGCCTGGATTCCAGTTCTTGCAGGATCGGACGCCGGGGACCGGTGGACATACAAATCTCGATTTTTACGATACCATTCAGCGCGAGGATCTCATGAAAAACGCGGTGATCATGGCCTCGTATGTGTACCATGCGGCGATGACCGATGCGCGCATGCCGCGGAAGCCGATGCCGGTGGGGACGCGCTGAGCCCGATGTCGGTGTCGGCGCCTGCCCCGATGCGCGTCGCGTTGCTGGGGGCAACGGGGACGATTGGTCGCGCGACGGCGCGCGCGCTGGTGCAGGCGGGGCATACGGTCACCTGCGTGGTGCGCCCGGCTCACGCCGCCACTGCGGTGTTTCCGGGGGCTGCGGTATGTGCGGCCGATGTGACGCGTCCAGATTCGGTGCGCGCCGATTTGTTTCGGCCGGGCCGCTTTGATGCGGTGGTGTCGTGTCTGGCCTCGCGCACGGGGACGCCGCGTGATGCCTGGGCGATTGATCATGCGGCGCACGTCGATGTGCTGCAGGCCGCCGAGGCGGCTGGCGTCACGCACTTTGTGTTGTTGTCGGCGATCTGTGTGCAGAAGCCGCAGCTCGCCTTTCAGCATGCCAAACTGGCCTTTGAAGCCGAACTGCAAGCGTCGGGGCTGGTGTGGTCGATTGTGCGGCCGACGGCGTACTTCAAATCGTTGTCGGGCCAGGTACGCCGTGTGCAGCAGGGGAAGCCGTTTTTGCTCTTCGGCGATGGCACGCTCACGGCCTGCCGTCCGATCAGCGACCATGATCTCGGTGCCTTTCTCGCGAGCTGCCTTACCGAGCCGTCGCGCCAGCGCGCCATTCTCCCAATCGGAGGGCCCGGGCCCGTCCTCACGTTACGCGCGCAAGGGGAATTGCTCTGTGCGCTGGCGGGTCAGCCGGCGCGGTTCCGTTCGGTGCCGGTGCGCTTCTTTGATGCGCTCATTGCGGTGCTGGGCACGCTCGGGCGTGTGATCCCGCCGCTCGCGGCCAAGGCGGAGTTTGTGCGCATTGGCCGGTACTACGCCACCGAGTCGATGCTCGTGTGGGATCCGGTTCGGCAGCGGTATGATGCCGACGCGACACCGTCGTTTGGGTCGGACAGCTTGGCCGATCATTATCGCCGCCTGCTGCGTGGCGAGGTGGCCGACGACCGCGGGGATCACGCGGTCTTTTAACGGCCACCCGCCAAGTGGAGCGTCGCGATTAGCGCGGCAGCGCCTGCTCGAGATCAGCGGCGATGTAGGCCATCACGGCCATGACGGCGACACACCGCTGGACTTCCGCCTTGTTGAGCTTATCCGGGGTATCGGCGTCGGTGTGATGGAACCAGAAGTAGCGGCTGTCATCGACGTTGAGGCCCATACCCGGAACGCCGGTTTGCATGATGGGGCCAATGTCTGCGCCGCCGCCGGAGGCGCCGATATTGCTCGCATTGATCGGGGCGAGCAGACTGCCGATGGCGGTCACGAGCGCGCGGGCGGCCGGTGACCCGGTGAAGCCGAAGCCGGTGGGGGAGAAGACGCCACCATCGGATTCGATCGCGAGTTGATGCGTCTCCTGCTGATGCGCCGCGCGATAGGCCTGACCGCCGCGTCCGCCATTCTCCTCGTTCGTCCACCCGACGACGCGAATGGTGCGGCGCGGGGTGAGGCCGAGGCGCTTGAGGAGCCGGATCGCTTCCCAGGCGGCGACGACGCCGCCAGCGTCGTCCATCGCGCCCTGTCCGACATCCCACGAATCGATGTGACCGCCCATGACGACGATCTCGTCGGGCTTCTCACGCCCGCGGAGTTCGCCCATCACATTCGCGCTTTCCGCATCGGGGAGCGTCTGCGCATTCATGGTCAGCGTGACGCGCACCGTTTCGCCGCGATTGATCATGCGGCGGATCATCATCGCATCTTCCGCCGTCACGCTCGCATGCGGAATCCGTTGGACGGTGGAGTCATAGCTCATGCTCCCAGTGTGCGGGGTGCGCATGCTGTACGGCCCCGCCGCGCGCGCGAGTGAGGCCACGGCGCCCGCTTTTGCGGCGGCAATTGCCCCGAGCCGACGGAACGCGCCGTTGTAGCCATAGTCGCGCCACTCGGCGTCATAGAGCACGATCTTGCCTTTGGCTTCACTGGCGCGCGCGGTGAGCTCTTCAAAGCTCGCCACCACCATCACCTCGGCGGTGATGCCGCCTGCGGGCGTCGCGATGCTGCCACCGAGTCCCAGCATGGGGAGCCGCTGCCGGCGCGGCGTGACCAGTTCGAGCGACTCAGCGCCGCGCACCCAATGCGGCACCATGACTTTCTCCGTGCGGACATTCGCGAGTCCGTCGGCCTTCATCGTGGCGGCGGTCCAGGCGATCGCCTGTTCGAGGGCCGGGGAGCCGGAGAGGCGGTGTCCGAAGCGATCGGTGAGTTCGGCGATGCGATTCCAGGCCCCGGCGGAGTCTGCCTGTGCAGCGGCAATAATGCGATTGGCCACGTCACGGTACTTCGCCGGAATGGCCTCCGGGGACTGGGCGGCGAGGGGTGTCGCGAAGGGTGTGGCGAAGGCCAGTGCAGCCAGCAACGCAGAGCGGAGGGGACGGAGCATAGGGCGCGACGGGAGGGAGGGGAGGTGGTTACGGGGTGTCGAGTTGCGCGCGGATGACCTGCAATATGGCATCCTGCGTGAACGGTTTCGGGACGATCGGGCCCAGCGCTTGCAGCTCCTGCAGCGCTTGCTCCTCCAACCCGGCATACCCGGACATGAAGACGATCGGTACGGGTCGTGCAGCGTTGCGCGCCGCACGGGCGAGTTCGAGGCCGGACATGCGGGGCATCTGCACATCGGTGACGATCAGATCGACGTGCACGGCGGGATCCTGCAGCAGGGTGAGAGCCGCCATCCCATCTTCGGCATCGAGCACCTGGTAGCCGAGCCGTGTGAGCGTCCGCACCAGAATGCGGCGGATCGCCGCTTCATCTTCGACGACGAGGAGGCATTCCTTCCCCTGAACGGCGCTGGGCCCGGCGACGGCTGGCGATGGGGCGTCGGGTGCCACGGGGATCCAGACCGTCATGGTGGTCCCTGCGCCGACGGTGCTGTCCACCTCGATCACGCCATGATGACGCGTGACGATTCCCTGACATACCGGGAGACCGAGACCACTTCCCGCGTTGAGTTCTTTGGTGGTGAAGAACGGTTCAAAGAGCCGCGGACGGACGTCGTCGGGAATACCGTCTCCCGTATCGCTGACGGCGAGGGTGACATACCGCCCTGCCACGAGTGGGAGGTCGTTGACGAGGCGATCGGCGTCGAGGGTCCGCTCCTCCACGCGCAGCGTCAGCGTCCCGCCCTGTGGCATGGCGTCCTGTGCATTGCGGACCAGATTGACGATCAGCTGCTCCATTTGTGAGCGATCGGCCAGAATGGGCGGCAGCTGTGGTGCACACTGTACCGTGGTGGTGATGTCTTTGCGGAGGATCTGTTGCATCGAGCGCGACAGATCCTGCACCACCGCCTCCAGCTGCAGCGAGACCAACGACGTATGCTGTCGCCGTGCGAACGCGAGGAGCTGCCGGGTGATGTCGGCGGCGCGGCGTCCGGCACGGAGGACTTCCTGGAGGTCGCCGGCCAGCGGGCTCTCCGGTGGCGTTTCAACCTGCGCCATTTCCGTGAAGCCCAGGACGGTGGTGAGCGCGTTGTTGATTTCGTGGGCCACGCCACCGGCGAGCCGTCCCACGGTTTCCATCTCGTGCGCGGCGGCGAGTTGGCGTTCGAGCGCGCTGCGTGTTTCCAGCTCCTGCGATAGTTCGAGGGTGCGTTCGGCCACGCGGACTTCGAGCAACGATCGTTCTTCCTCGAGTTCGGCCGTGCGGGCGGCCACGATGGACTCGAGCTCGGTGGCACGTTGCCGGACGCTGTGCACGCGCCATCGGACAAAGAGGGCGAGCAGACCACCGAGTGCGCTGATCGCCAGGGCATAGAACCAGAGCTGCTCATACCAGGTTTTGCGGACCTGGAGGGTCAGGAGGGCTGTCTGTGTCGACCATGGTTCGTTGTCCTTGGCGACGCGGATCTCCACCTGATAGTTGCCGCCGCGCAGCGGGCCAAAGGCGATGATCCGGCGGTTCCCCAGATCCTGCCATTCCCCGTCGAGACCACGAATCCGATAGGTGACGCGGGTGCGCACCGGCACCCGCACATCGGTGATGGAGAAGCTGACATCCACATGCCCCGGATGCCGAGCGAGCACCACCGTGTCCGGATTCAGGTAGCGTTGGCCGTCGATATCGACATGAACGATGTGGACCTGCGGTTGCACCGTGTCCACCTGAACGGCAGATGGATCGAGGCGGATCGCGCCGGCAAAGTTGGGCAACCAGATGCTGCCGTCGGTATCGATCGCCAGCTGACTTTGGTACTCGCTGTTGAACTCCGTGCTCGGAAGCCCTTCGGTGCGCTCAAAGAGCTGCACGCGGAGGGTACTGTCACGTCCATCGGCGAGTCGCTCCAGTGCGGTGCGGGCGATTCGGACAATCCCGTGGTTGGAGGTGAACCAGAGGTGACCGGAGGAATCGGCGGTGATGCCACCCACCTCTCCCTGTAAGGCTGGGATGCGGTGACTCAGCGCGATGACACGATCCCCGCGCCGCACATACAACCCGGAGTCGGCGGTGCCAATCCAGAGATTGGCTCCATCGGGGTATAGCGCCATCACCTCGCTATCGGTGAGACCCTGTGCGATGCCGACTGCCGTGACCGTGGTGCCTTGCAGCATGCGCAAGAAGGGACGGCCGATCAGCAACCGTCCCTGTGCGTCGCGCAGGATCACATGGGGTTTGTCGCGCTGCGACAGCCCGACCTGCTGAAAGGCGGGACGGGTCACACCGCGGACGCTGTGATAGAGCCCACGATCGGTGACGAGCCAGGTGGAGCGATCGGTATCTTCGAAGAGGGCGACGACGGGGAGCCCACGCGTGCCAAGGGAGTCGGTGAGATCACGGACGCCAGCGCGGGTGGCCCTCAGAATCCGGCCGCGCTCGCTCACGATGAGCAGCCCCTCGGTGGCACTGGGCCAGATGCTGCTGGCGTTACGGCTGGTTGGCGTGAACACGGGGATCCACCGGCGTCCATTCAGCCGATAGACATGCCCATCATTGGTGGCGGCCCAACGGGTCCCGGTGCGATCGATCCGAATGGACCACGTGGGCGCGACGTCCATGCCATCGACGAACAGTTCGAAGGGCGTTCGGCGGTAGAGAATCAGCCCGCCGGAGGTCCCGACCCAGAGGTTGCGTTGCCGATCCTGCCGAATGGTCCAGACGGCACGTGGCTGGATGCCGATAGGTTCTTCGCTGTGGAGCGTTGCTCCATCCCATCGGAGGGCGCCGCGGGATTGTGTCCCCAACCACAGCTGGTTGCTGCCATCGATGGCCAGCGTCCAGACCGGGACGTTCAGGCGGGCCGTCCCGGTGGTAATGCGCGTCAGGACGGTGGGCGCATTCGGATTCCGGGTATCGAGATGCAGCGCCCCATTGTGGGTCGCGACCCAAAGTCCCGGGCCCTTATCTGTGATGAGCTCGTAGAACCGGCCATCGGGTTGTTCGGTCCGCAGCACGGGGATCGCGACCGGTTGACCACCACCGGTGTCGCGCACGACGCCGAGCCATTCCCGACCGGCTACCCAGAGTTGACCGCGTTGGTCGGCGGCCAGCGAGTACATAAAGCTGGTGGCCCCCGCGAGGGGGGCGAAGCGGGTGCCACCGCCGTAGCGGACGCCAAAGGCACCGGCCACCCACAGCACGCCCTTGGGATCGCGGTAGACATGCCAGGTGGGCTCGGCGGGCACCTGCGTGGTATCGATCCGTTGGAAGCGACCCCGCTGGTAATGCACGAGCCCTTTTTCGGTGGAGACCCAGAGACTGCCGTCGGGATCCGCGGACAGGTTGTTGATGACATCGGAGGGGAGTGCGCGCTCCTCCTCCGAGGTGATGCGGGTGTAGCTGGCGCCGTCGAAACGCACGAGGCCATGCCGTGTGCCAAACCAGAGAAAGCCATCCCGGGTTTGCTCCACGGCACTGATTACCGCATCGGGGATCCCGTCAATCGGATCAAAGGCCTGCCGCGTATAGCGGATGGCGGGCGCCGTGGTGCGTGGGGCGATGGGCTGGGCATGAAGCGCTCCGACCCCGGCCATCAATAGGACCGGGGTCAGCGCTCGAGACCGCAGGATTGTCAGGAACCATCGGTGCACACGCGGCATCCGTACGGAGTCAATGATTCGCTTCGTCCTCCTCCACGCCGCCGTCGACGTGGTGGAGGGTGTTTACCGCAGGACCGGCATGGAGAAGGACGCGGCATCGGCGCCGGAGGGCCAGCGGGTCGTCACGGTCTTGACCCGCGTGTAGAAGCGCACCCCATCCATGCCATGCTGGTTGTGATCCCCAAAGGCGGATGTCTTCCAGCCGCCGAAGGAATAAAACGCCAAGGGGACCGGAATGGGAACATTGATCCCCACCATACCGCACTGCACGCGCGAGGCGAATTCACGCGCGGCCCCGCCATTGCGCGTGAAGATCGCCACGCCATTGCCGTACTGGTGCGCATTGCAGAGCGCGAGCGCCTCATCGGCGGTGGCGACGCGCACCACACAGAGCACCGGGCCGAAGATCTCCTCGCGGTAGATCGTCATATCCGCGGTGACATGATCAAAGAGGGAGCCGCCGAGGAAGAAGCCGGTGGAGGCGGTGATGGGGTGGGTGCGGCCATCGACGACCAGTGTGGCCCCTTCCTGCACGCCGGTGCCGATGTAGCCCGCAATGCGGTCCCGGTGCGCGGCGGTGACGAGTGCGCCCATGTCATTCGTGCTGTCCTCGGGATTCCCCACGCGCAGCTGTCGCACGCGATCGGCGAGGCGCGCCACCAGCGCATCGGCGGTGGCGTCGCCCACGACGACCGCCACCGAAATCGCCATGCACCGTTCGCCGGCGGAGCCATAGGCGGCGCCCATCAGCGATTCGACGGTCATATCGAGATCGGCATCAGGGAGCACCACGAGATGATTCTTGGCGCCGCCCATCGCCTGCACGCGCTTCCCATGGCGTGCCGACGTTTCATACACATGCTGCGCGATCGGCGTGGAGCCGACAAAGCTCACCGCCTGAATGCGCGGATCGCTGCACAGGGCGTTCACCGCCTCGGCATCCCCATGCAGCACATTGAGCACGCCTGCTGGCGCGCCGGCCTCGACGAACAGCTCGGCGAGTCGCACCGCCGTGGAAGGATCACGCTCGGAGGGCTTGAGCACCACGGCGTTGCCACAGGCCAGCGCCGGGCCGAGCATCCACATGGGCACCATCGCCGGGAAGTTGAAGGGCGTGATGGCGGCGGTGACGCCGAGCGGCTGGCGCATGGAGTGCATGTCAATGCCGCGCGAGACGCTGTCGCTGAATTCCCCCTTCATGAGATGGGGAATCCCGGTGGCGAACTCCACGACTTCGAGCCCGCGCTGCAGCTCGCCCTTCGCATCGGCGAGCACCTTGCCATGTTCGCGGCTGATGAGCTGGGCCAGTTCATCGGCGTGCGCGAGACAGAGTTCGCGCCAGCGGAACATGATGCGCGAGCGATCCTGTGCGGAGCGGGCGCCCCAGGCCGGTGCAGCTGCGGCCGCATTGGCGATGGCGGCCTCGATGTCGACGGCATCAGCGAGAGGGACCTGCGCGGCGACGGCGCCGGTCGCGGGGTTGTAGACCGGGGCCGAACGGACGCTGTGCGCCTCGTGGCGGAGGCCAGCGACGAAGTGCGGAATGCGGGACGGTGTCATGGCGTTGGACACAAAAAGAAGAAATCAGGCAAGCGCGTGGGCGACGGCGTCGGCGACCTCGCGGGTGGTGGCGCGTCCTCCCAGATCCGGGGTGCGCGGGCCGCCGTCGCGCACCACCGTTTCGATTGCCTGCACGATGCGATCATGCGCGCCGGTGCATCCCAGATGATCGAGCATCAGCGCCCCCGCCCAGATTGTGCCGATGGGATTCGCGATCCCGCGGCCGGCAATATCGGGGGCGGATCCATGAATCGGTTCGAACATGGACGGGTGGGTGCGTTCCGGATTGATATTCGCGCCTGGGGCCACGCCGAGACTGCCGGAGACGGCGGCCCCGAGGTCGGTGAGGATATCCCCAAAGAGATTCGAGGCCACAATCACATCGAGACTCCCCGGATCGGTGACCATGCGAGCGGCGAGTGCATCGACATGATACTTCCGGCAGGTGACCTCCGGGAACTGCGCCGCCATGGCGGCCACCGCGTCATCCCAGAGTACCATGCTGTGTTGCAGCGCATTGGACTTCGTGGCGCTGGCGAGGAGGCGCCGAGGACGGCGCGCGGCCAGCTCGAAGGCATAGCGGGTAATGCGATCGATGCCTCGCCGCGTGAAGACCCCCGTTTGCTCGGCGACTTCATCGGGGGTGCCGCGGTGGATGCGCCCGCCGAAGCCCGCATACTCCCCTTCGGAGTTCTCTCGCACGCAGATCATATCGATCTCCGCAGGGGTGCGTCCGGCGAGTGGCCCAGGGACGCCGGCGAGGAGGCGCATCGGGCGAAGATTGACGTACTGCTGGAACCGCTGCCGAATGGGGAGGATGAGCTCCCAGACGGAGATGTGGTCCGGGACTCCGGGTGCGCCGATGGCTCCGAGATAGATCGCGTCAAAGTCTGCGAGCACATCGAGGGCATCGGCGCTCATCATGGTGCCGGTACGCTGGTAGTACTCACACCCCCACGGAAACTCCGTGAACTGGAGCTGCACCCCGTCCCCACGCACCGCCTCTTCCAACACGCGGATCCCTGCCGGGATCACTTCCGTGCCAATCCCATCGCCGGCGATCACCGCGATCCTGAGGGTGCGCGGGGTGCTGGTCATGCCCGTCTCCAGTACAAGTGGCGCATGCGGTTACATACCCGGCGGTGTGAAGCGGCCGTCCTGCGCGAGCCAGCCCCCGTCGGCGTAAATGATGGTACCGTTCACGTAGCTCGCGGCATCGGAGGCGAGGAAGAGCGTGGGGCCCACCATTTCCTCGGGGGCGGCCCAGCGGTTGAAGGCGTTCTTTGCGGCGTAGGCCGCATACCACTCCGGATTCGCCTTGATGGGGGCGGTGAGCGGCGTTTCCACCACCCCCGGGCCCACGCAGTTCACGCGCACGCCAAAGGGGCCGAACTCGCAGGCGGCTCCGCGCGCGAGCTGCAGAATACCGGCCTTGGTGGCCGAGTAGACCGCCTGCCCCGGTTCAACCACGAGGGAGCGAATCGAGGAGAAGAGGACAATGCTGCCGCGCCGCTGTGCGACCATGATGCGGCCCGCGGTGCGCAGCACATTGAAGTTCCCCGAGATGTTCACATTGAGGACGCGGGTGAGCTCCTCGTTGGTGTAATCGAGGATCTTCTTCCGCACGTTGATGCTGGGGGTGCAGATCACGATATCGAGCTGGCCGTGCTGCGCCACAATGCCATCGAGGGCGGCATCGACGGAGGCGGCATCAGTGATGTCGATTGTCCCCGCGGTGGCGGTGCCTCCCGCCTGTTGAGCGGCAGCAGCGGCCGCCTCCTGCTTCAGATCGAGACAGACGACCGTGGCGCCCATCTTTACAGCGCCAGCGGTGACCGCTGCACCAATGCCGGAGGCCCCACCGATGACGGCGGCGACTTTCCCGGTGAGATCAAAGAGTCCGGTGTTGGACATATGCAGTGACTACAGGGTGGACGAGGAACGCGCAGCGCGCGGAGTGGGCCCAGCGGGCCCGCGGAGGAGCATGGTGAGGAGGAACGCCAGCGTGGCCCCAGCGAGCCCCGCCATCGCGGGAGTCACGCCGTTGATGGGCTTGCCGGCGCGCAGGAGCTGCCAGCTCCCAACAATGACCGTGCCGGTGAGGATTGCCGCCAGCGCGTGCACCGAGGCGGGGCGGCGGCTCATGAGACCGGACACGATGGGAATGAACAGACTCACGCCCATGATGGTGTAGAAAATACTGAGCGCGCTGACCACGCCGGCCGCGACGAGGGCGATACCGACGCCCATGGTGCCGGCGATCACGGCCGTGATACGCGTGATGCGCAACATCTGCTGATCGGTGGCTTCCGGGCGGATAAACCGCTTGTAGAAATCCTGTGCCAGTGACGTGGTCAGCGAAAACAGCACCGCATCGGCTGCGCTCAGTTCCGCCGAGAAGACGGCCGCCAGTCCGAGCGCGCCAATCGCGACGGGCACGCCGGAGACGAGGAGCGTGGGGAGCGCGAGTTCCGACTGTGGCAGATCGGGGAAGCGCACGCGCGCAATCATTCCCAGCAGCACCGGGATAAACGCATAGAGCATGAGCGCGAGCGCGTTGAGCCCGACGCCGATCCGCACCGTGCGATCATCCCGTGCGCCGTAGATTTTCTGCAACAAGCCAGGTGCAACAACAAACGCGGGGCCCAGCATGGCGAGATAGACGAGGCCCGAGGCGCCGCCATGCCACGGATTCCAGTAATCGGCGGTGGGCTGCAGCGCCTGCACGGCCGACCACCCGCCGGCGCCGGCGAGGGCGAAGGGAATGGCGATCGCGAAACCCACGAGTTTGACCGTGAGCTGGATCATGTTCACATACGCAGACGTGAGCAGTCCGCCCGCGGCGAAGTACACCGTGATGAGCAGGCCGGCGAGGATACAGCCCAGTGTCTTCGGGACGCCGGCGATGACATTGAGAATCCACGAGACCGCGATCAGCTGGCCGGCGAGAATAAAGACCGAGCCGATCCAGAGCAGTGCGGCGATCACCGTGCGCACGGCGACGCCGTAGCGGAACTCGAGGTAATCGCCGACGGTGCGGAGATCCTGCGCGGCGGCCACTCGGCGGATGGCCGGGCCGATCCAGAAGGCCAGGACGAGCGAGCCGAGTCCGGCGGAGAGGACCCACCAGATGGCGGCGAGGCCATCGCGATAGCCGAGCCCTGTGGCTCCAACGGTGGAGCCGGCGCCGATATTGGCGGCGAGCATCGTGCTGAAGAGGAGCCCTGGGCCCAGCGCGCGACCGGCGACGAAGAAATCGCTGGAGGTGCGCACGCGCCGCGAGATCCAGGCGCCGAGGGCCAGTTGCGCGCCGGAATAGGCGATCAGCAGAACCAGCAGTGTATTCATACGCGACGACGACGCATGCGGGTACACCCTGCGCGCGGGAGGAAACGTCTCAAGTTGGTCGCAGGGAGACATACCGCTCGGTGGCGTTCTTGACAAGCAACAGACCGGCACGGACATTCGCGGCCATGTCCACCACGGCGAAGGATATCGATCGCGTTCTCGCGGCTGTTGATGCGGCGACTGAAGAGATGGTCGCCTTCACGGCGGAGATGCTGCGCATTCCCACCGTGAATCCTCCCGGCGATGTCTACGCCGAGTGTGCGCATTTCATCGGGGAGCGGCTGGAAGCATTTGACTTCACCGTGGACTATCCCGTCGCCGAGACGCGTCCCGAGCACAGCTCGGCGCACCCCCGCGTGAATGTGGTGGGGCTTCGGAAAGGTGGGACGACCCGTCCGTTGGTGCATCTGAACGGTCATTTTGATGTGGTGCCTGCCGGCGCCGGTTGGACGGTGGATCCCTTTGGCGGCCTCGTCCGTGACGGACGGATTTACGGGCGCGGCTCGAGTGATATGAAAGCCGGGATCACCGCGGCGATGTATGCCGCTGAAGCCATACGCCGGGCTGGCATCGCGTTGCATGGCTCGGTGGAAGTGAGTGGCACGGTCGATGAAGAGAGTGGCGGGTTTGCCGGGATGGCCTGGCTCGCGGAACAGGGGCGTGTGAGTGCGTCGCGCACGGATGCGGTGATCATCACCGAGCCGACTGATACGGATCGGGTGTATGTCGGGCATCGCGGCGTCTATTGGTTTGAGGTCACGACGCACGGTCGTATTGCGCACGGCTGCATGCCCTTTCTTGGGGTGAGCGCCATTGAGCACATGGGCGTCATTCTGGATCAGATCCGTCGGACCTTGCAGCCTGCGTTGCACGCCCGCACCACGGCGGTGCCGGTGCAGCCCGAAGGGGCGCGACATGCCACGCTCAATATCAATGGAATTGCCGGGGGGCAGCCGATCGATGGCATTCAGACGCCCTGTGTCGCCGACTTGTGCCGCGCGGTCTTTGACCGCCGGTTCCTGGTGGAAGAGGGCTTTGAGGCAACGCGCGCCGAGATTGTGGCGCTGCTGGAACAAGCGGCCCGTGAGACGCCGCATCTGTTGTATGAGCTGAAGGATTTGATGGTGGTCCATCCGGTCCGGACGCCGGATGGGGCCACGGTGGTGTCGTCGCTGGATCGCGCGGCGCAGACGGTGCTGGGGCGCCCGCTCACGATTGCCGCGAGCCCAGGCACCTACGATCACAAGCATGTCGACCGGATTGCGGGGGTCCCCAACTGCGTGGCCTATGGGCCGGGGATTCTCGATCTGGCGCATCAGCCGGATGAGTACTGCACCATCGACGATCTGGTGCAATCCACGAAGGTGCTGGCGCTGGCGATTCTGGAGTTGACCGGTACACGCTGACGACCGAACACGGCCCACCCCGGTTTGGGAGGGTGGCCCGCAGGACCCGTGACCTGTGGTCATGGTGCAATGGTGGCCCCGCATGACCCGCTCCGGATCGCCGAGAGCGGTGCTGGCAGTCTTCACAAGAGAGAGGGTTCGATGATTCGACGTGCTCGATGGCTCGCGCTGCTGCTGGGCGCGGTCGCACTGGCTGTGCGTCCCGCGCCGCTTTCGGCTCAAACCACCGGAACGGTGGTGGGTCGGGTGACGGATGACCGGACCGGGGTCCCACTGCCCGGGGCCCAGGTCTATGTGGATGGTCCCGACCGGGTGGCGCGCTCCGATCAGGATGGCCGCTATCGGTTGATCGACGTCCCCGTGGGGAACCGGCTGCTCACGGTGCGGATGATTGGCTATGCCTCCCGCACGCAGTCGATCACGGTGTCGTCGGGACAGACGCTGACGGTCAATTTGGCGCTGGCGGCCCGGCCGCTCGATCTCGATGCCGTCGTGGTGACGGGGCAGGGTGGTGAGATCTCGAAGCGCCGCATTGCAACGACGGTGGACGTCGTCAGCCGCGAGGTCATTGAGAAGTCGCCGGCCAAGCGCCTCGACGAACTGCTGCAGACGGCGCTGCCGGGGGCGCAGGTGCGGTTGACCTCGGGTCAGGCCGGGACGACGTCAATCATGCGGACGCGTGGGATCACCTCGGTGAGCAACAACTCGACGCCCGTCATCTATGTCGACGGCGTGCGCATGGACAACCTGAACACGATCGCCACGCTCGGCATGAATGTCTCGGGCAACCGTTCGCAGGGGGCCGCGACGAGTGCGATCGCCGACCTCCCGATCGATAACATTGACCGGGTCGAATTCATTCCCGGTGGCGCGGCCACGACGCTGTATGGCTCTGATGCCGCGAATGGCGTGCTGCAGATTTTCACGAAGCGCGGCACGGCCGGCGCGCCCAAGGTCTTCTTCGAGGCCCGCAACGGTTACGACACGCCGCAGACCCAGTTCCTGTTCTTCGACCGCACCAAGGAGCTTCTCTTCCGGAATGGGTTCTCGCAGCAGTATTCGGCGGGCATTGAAGGGGGCGTGGGCGGACTGACCTACAGCCTTTCCGGCAATGTGCGCGCCGGCCAAACGCACCGGGTCTACGGGGATAACACCGCCTTCGGCTTCCGGAACGCGATTGGTGCGAATGTCGGCACGAAGGGGAAGTATCAGGGCTCCTTCTCCTATAATGAGACGGATACGCCGCGCTTCCGGAACGGCAACGCCGGTGGCTACACCTCGCTCTGGGTGCTGGAAGCGGGCCGCTCCTCGGCCTTCGGCTTCAACAACAACATCGACAGCTTGGGCACCGACGACTACGCCAAGCTGAAGACTTTTGTGAACGACGCCGAGCGGTTGCAGAACAACCGCGTCTTCACGCGGTCGTTCCAGACCTCGCATCGTCTCGACTACGATCCACTCCCCTCGGTCAAGACGCATGTGACCTTTGGGTTGAACAACCGCTTCAGCAAGGAGCGGGCGATCGTCACCAACGAGTGGCTGATTGCCACGAAGGCGTTCCCGGCCGGGACGACGGATCGCGGCTCGATCTCGAACTTCGAACGGTCGTTCAACGGCTTCACTCTCGAGACGGGGGCGCAGCACAGTGCGGCGATCGGTTCGGATCTGTCGATCATTTCTTCGGTGGGCGCGCAGCTCTTCCGGAACGATGACGTGCAGGTGCAGTACACGGCCACGAATGTCCGTGATGGGCAGCAGACGCTGGCTGGCGCTGGTGTGACGCAGTCCACCGACCTCGCCTACCGTGTGGCGAACTACGGGGTGTATGGCCAGAGCAATATCAGCTGGCGCGAGAAGTACACGATGGAGTTGGGTGTCCGTGTCGATAAGAACACCGCGTTCGGTGCCAACACGGGCGCGCAGTTCTATCCGAAGATCGGGCTCGTCTGGGCGCTGGGGAGCGAGAAGTGGCTCCGGAGCGCGATTTCAGAAGACGTTCTCTCGGATGTGCGGTTGCGGGCGGCGTACGGTGTGGCGGGTCAGTTCCCGCAGCCGTTCGCGAATGATCGCACGATTGCGATCAACTCCTTCAATGGCCAGCAGGCGGCAACCTTCGGGCAGCCGGGGAATATCAACCTGAAGCCGGAACGGACCGGAACCACGGAAATCGGTGCCGATCTCTCCTTTCTGAAGGATCGCCTCACCATGGGCCTCGGCTGGTTCACCTCGCGCACGGTGGACGCGCTGTTGAATGCGCCCCCGGCGCCGTCGACGGGTGAAGTGAGCCAGGTCACGAACGTTGGGGAGATCTCCAACAAGGGGCTCGAGCTGCGGGCGACCGCGACGCCGATCAGCACGGCGATGTGGCGTCTCTCGCTCAACGCGTCGTACAACACGCTCAAGAACAAGGTGCTCAACCTGCGCGGCACACCGCCGTTTGCGATCAGCGGCTATGGGGCCAGCACGGTGCAGGGGATGGTGCAGGAAGGGTACCCGGTGGGTTTCCTCCGCGGCGCGCTGGCGAGCTTTGATGCCTCGGGGAAGATCACCGAAATCAAGCAGCTCCAATATCTCGGCAAGCCGATGCCGGATAAGTTCGGCAGCTTCGGCGCGCAGCTGGGGATCGGCCAGCGCTTCACGTTCAGCATGAGCGCCGACTACCAGTTTGGCGCGCAGTCCCAGTCGTTCGACCGCGCGTTCCGCTTCTTGTACGGGGTCTCGGGCACGGACGGCTACGTCCCGGCGGCCGCGGTAGCGCAGGCGCCGTACAACGGCAGCCGCGCCGCCATCTGGCAGCAGGTGATGAACCTGTGGGTGGAGAACACGGACTACGTCGCACTGCGGACGATCACGGCGGACTATCGAGTCCCCGAGAAGGTGCTCCCACGCGGGGCGAAGGATCTGCGCGTCGCGTTCTCGATCACGAATCCGTGGCGTTGGGCCGCGTCGAGCTTTGATCCGGAGACCGATCTGTCGTCCTCCACGACGCAGGGCGGGGCGGCGGTTGGTGGCTATAACTATGCGACGGAAAGCAGCCCGCGCAGCTTCCTCCTCACTCTTCGCTTCGGGTTCTGACCATGCGCCGATATCCACTGCCGCAGGCCATGCGCCTGCTTGCGCCGACGCTGGCCGTTGTCTTCGCCGGTGCCTGTAGCGCGTTCAATCCGACTGAGGTGAAGAATCCCAACCTCACCGACCAGCAGTTCCTCGGCACGCCGGCCTCCGGCGCGGCCTGGCTGCGTGGCACCCAGCGCCAATTCCTCATCACGCTCAACAGCGTGGTGCAGAACGGCGAGCTGGTGTCGGATAACTATTTCAACAACTACACGACGAACAACCAGCAGTTCGACGCGCCCAACATCCTGTATATCGATCCGGATGTGACGTCGATCCAAAACGCGATTGCCCGGTTGCGCTACATGTCGACCTTCGGGCTCGACAGCGTCTATCCGAAGGATCCGCTGGTGACGGCGAACGACAAGGCGGAATTGATGTACTTCCGCGGGGTCGCCTCGCTGTGGGCCGGGGAGATGTTTGTCGGCCTGCCGGCCACGTCCAATGGCGCGGTCGCCGACTGGAAGACGCATCTGAACAACGCCATCAACGATTTCACGCAGGCCCGTACCCTGTCGACGGATGCCGCGGCCAAGAACAGCTACACGCTGGAGCTGGCGCGGGCATACTATCGGCTCGGGAACAAGGCCAAGGCGGTGGAAGAGGCGACGGCGCTGCTCGTGGCGGCGCCGACCTTCATTCGCAATGCGACCTTCGATCCGGTGAACGGACCGACGAACAGCATGCAGGGGGTGTTGACCAGCTCGGTCAATAACTTCCAGCCGCTGCCGCGTCTCGATTTCCTCGATCCGAAGTATCCGAACCGCGGCACCACGGTGCAGAGCCCGATCGCCTTCGCGAAGGCCGAAGAGGCGCATCTGATCATTGCCGAAGCGCTCTTGGCGGAAAGCAATCTGGCGGCCGCGAAGGATCGGATGAAGCAGCTGGTGACGCTGGTGAAGTCGCGCACGGTCGAAGCGGTCGACAGCCGGCTGCAGCTGCGTGGCCGGGCCGGCGGGAAGGTGGTCTATCCCAACACGGTGGATCACAAGATCGCCTTCGCGGCCGGGTCGCCGTTGCTCGATGGCTTCGTGCTCACGCGGACGGCCACCACGATGGTCCCCACGGTCTCGGGGACGTCGGTGACGCCGGCGCAGATCGATGCGGCCGTAACCACCGATGACGCGCTCTATCTGCTGTATCTCATGCGGCAGGAAATCTTCATTGCCGAAGGACGCCGCATGGCCGACCTGGGCATTCGGATGCCGGTGGCGCAGACGGAAATCATCGCCAATGGCAACACGAAGGATGGCGACCCGTACACGCTGGCGATTCTGCCCACCTTCATTCCGAAGGCGTTCGACATGGATGCCTTCACGTATGACCAGACGGCCAAGACCGCGATCATGAAGTACGACATGAATCGGGTCCTCGTGCAGAACAAGGCGTCGGCTGATGTCCTTCCCTTCCACTGAGGCCGTGCGCACCGCGATGCATTTCTCTTTCGGTACTGTTGGTCCCCGTCGCCCGGACTCCGGGCGGCGGGGGGTCTTGTCCCGCCGACGTGTCATGGCGACGGGGATGATGTTTGGGGCCTCGCTCGTTGTGCCGATGATGGCCCAGGCACAGACGACCGGCGTCCCCGAGCTGCGTCCTGCCAATCCGCAACAGGCGCGTATCACCGTGGTGGGTCCGGGACCGAGCAACTCGCTCACCGACGTCCCCGGCATCAAGGTTGGGCACTACGATCAGTCCACCGGTGGCTACCGCAGTGGGACGACGGTCATCCGCACGGAGTCGGGGGCAACTGCAGGCTACAGCCAGATGGGCGGTGCGCCGGGGACGAAGGAAACCGATCTGTTGAAGCCTGGCGGGCAGGTGCGGGCGGTGCAGGCGATCATGCTGAGTGGCGGCAGCGCCTTTGGACTCGATGCGTCCAGCGGCGTGATGCGGTGGATGGAAGAGCACAAGTTCGGCGTGCCCGTCATGGGTGGGGTGGTGCCGATTGTGCCGGCCGCGATTCTCATGGATTTGGGTCGTGGTGGGGATTTCTCCAAGCGCCCTGATGCGACCTTTGGCTACAAGGCTACCGACGCGGCGTCCACGGCGCCGGTGCAGAGTGGTCGAGTGGGTGCAGGGATGGGGGCCGGTTGGGGCCTTGGCACCGCGAGCGTGAAGCTCTCAAACGGATGGACGGTGGGGGCGATTGTGGCGCTCAATCCGGCCGGTTCGCCGTTGGACCCGACGACCTGTCTCCCGCTTGGTCTCATGCTGGAGTTGGAGAAAGAGTTCAACCTCGTGCCCCCCAAGGCGCAGGAGTGCACCCCGCCGACGCCGGCACGTGGTGGGGCGCCAGGGAGCAGTGAAGAGGCGCCGTTCAACACGACGATCGCGCTGGTGGCCACCGATGCCCCGCTGCTCGATTTGGAAGCAGAGCGGATGGCGGTGATCGCCAACGACGGGCTCGCGCGGACGGTGCGGCCGATTCATGGCATTGGTGATGGCGATACCGTCTTTGGATTGGCGACGACGAGCAACACCCGGCAGCTCACGAACGCCGAACTCAGTGCCGTCTTCAATGCGGCGGCCGATGCCCTTGGTCGGGCGGTGATTCATGCGGTGGTGGATTCGAAGCAGGTCGGATCCTCGCGCGTGGGGTATTGCCAGCAGTATCCGAGCGCCTGTGTAAACCGGGCGAACAAGTAACCACGACGTCCTTCTTCCGAGTGACCCCATGATGCGTCGGTTTGGCCAACAGGTGGTGCTTGCTCTTCTGGCCGGCGTCACGGGGTGTGCGCCCACCGGACAGGCGCCCGCCGGGGGCGCTCCGGCGCCCGCGGCCGCGCGCACCCTCGACCTGTATTTCGTGGATGTCGAGGGCGGGCAGGCGACGCTGGTGGTGACCCCCAGCGGCGAGTCGCTGCTGATTGATGCCGGGTTCCCGGGCGATGGCACCTTCAATTCCACCCCCGGGGATCCGAAAGCGGCGCGCGATGCGCAGCGCGTGCTCGCCGCGGCACGAGCTGCTGGCCTGAAACAGATCGATCACCTCATGCTCACCCATTACCACGCCGATCATGCTGGCGGGGTGATGGAGCTCGCGCAGCTGATCCCGATCAAGCAGTTCATCGATCATGCGGCGCCGAGTGAGGCGGCGGAGAAAGTGGTCCCGGGAACGCGCGCGCTGTACGACGCCTATGTCGCGCTCCGTCGCTCGGGGACGCATCTGCAGCCCAAGCCCGGCGATCGTCTGCCCCTTTCCGGGGTGGAGGTGACGGTGGTCTCGAGCGGTGGGGCGGTGTTGACGTCCCCGCTCCCCGGCGCGGGGCAGCCCAATGCGGCCTGTCGGGGCACCGGGGCACCGGCCCAGGAGACCACAGAGAATCCGCTCTCGACGGGGATTCGGCTGCAGTATGGCGCGTTCCGATTTCTCGATGTCGGCGATCTGAGTGGTCCACCACTCTTTGCGCTCAGCTGTCCGGTGGATTTGCTCGGGCCGGCCGATGTCTATCTGATTGCGCATCACGGGGGCGCCGACGGCGCGGATCCGGCGCTCTATGCCGCGGTGGCGCCGCGGGTCGCGGTCTTCAACAACGGCCCGCGCAAGGGCGCGCAGGCGGCCACGCTGAAGACGTTGCAACAGTTTCCCGCCATCGATGGCTGGCAGCTCCACCGCACCACGTATCCGAATGCCGTGAATGTGGCGGACGAGCGCATCGCGAATCTGGACGAATCCACGAGCCACTGGATCAAGATTGCGGCCGAGGCGAGCGGGGCTTTCACGGTCACGAACGGCCGCACCGGCGCGACGAAGCGATACGCGCGCTAGATGCATCGCCTCTCCCTCGACCGGATCGCCGCGGCGTCTGCGCAGATCGATCCGGTCTTTCTGCACACGCCGCAGTTTCATGCGGAGTCGCTCGACGAGCGGCTCGGCTGTCGACTGGTGGTGAAGGTCGAGACGATCAATCCCATCCGCTCGTTCAAGGGGCGGGGCGCGTGTCACTTTGTGGCGCAGGTGACCGACACGGCCCCGTTGGTCTGTGCCAGCGCCGGGAATTTCGGGCAGGCGATGGCCTATGCCTGCCGGCGTCGCGGGATTCCCCTCATCGTGTATGCCAGTGTGCACGCGAACCCGCTCAAGCTGACGCGGATGCGGCAGCTGGGGGCTGAGGTGCGGTTAGCGGGGGCCGATTTCGATGCGGCCAAAGACGAAGCCGACGCCGTCGCGGCGCGTGACGGGTTGCGGCTGGTGGTCGATGGGCTGGAGCCGGCGATTGCGGAGGGAGCCGGTACGATGGGGGTGGAGCTGACGGCGGGGGGAATGGCGCTGGATGCCGTGCTGCTGCCCCTCGGGAATGGGGCGTTGGCGACCGGCGTGGGGCGCTGGGTGAAGGCGATGCAGCCGGCGACGCAGGTGGTGGCGGTCGCCGCCGCCGGCGCGCCGTGCATGGTGGAGTCGTGGGCGTCCGGGGCGCAGTTGTCGTATCCCACGATGGCCACCATTGCGGATGGCATTGGGGTGCGTGTGCCGATCGCGGAGGCGGTGGCGGACATGCACGGCACGGTGGATGCGACGCAGCTGGTGTCGGACGACCAGATCCTGGCGGCGATGCAGCTGCTGCATGCGCACACGGGGCTCGTGGTGGAGCCCTCGGGGGCGGCGGGGGTGGCGGCGCTGCTGGCGGATCCGTCGCGTTATGCGGGGCAGACGGTGGCGACGGTGCTGTGCGGGGGGAACCTGACGCCAGCGCAGATGGGGGCGTGGCTGAGCGCCGAGTGATCCGGCGTGCTCAGGGGGTGCGCAACGTCTTCCCGTGCGCATCGGCCTTGGTGGCGCCAGCGAGATCGCCGGTGGCACGGGCCAATCGTGCTTCTTCCCGGAGGAAGGTGGAGAGATAGATCGGGCCGACGTCCCAGTCATACGGGCGCCGCCGGATGGACACCAGGGCGGCGGGGAGATCCCCACGGGCTTCCTGAATGCGTGCCAGCACCAGCGGGCCGAAGTCCATCCCAAACTGGAACGGGGCCACCGATATCAAGCTGTCCAACCGGGCGGCCGCCGTGGCCGCGGCGGTGCCTGCGGCGGGCGCGGTGCGCGGATCCCCCACACCGATTGCCTCCAGTCCGGAGAGCATCGCATCACAGAGGATGGGGCTTCCGCCGGCGATGGCTGCCGGATCATTCATCGCGGACGCCCGTCGCAATGCCGTACGGGCATCAGGATCGGGCGATCGGCGTTCCCGCAGCACCGACCAGAGCGCACTCACACACAGGTCGGTCAGCTGCCTTGCACGGGTGTCGCTCTCTGTCGAGAGGGCTCCACTCGTCCGTGCCCGGATTCGCCCAACGGATTCCCTGGCAGTCACCGAGTCTCCATCCCAGAAGAGCGCGTCCAACACCGGCACCTGATCGGCGGTGAAGTACATGATGGACAATCCCGCTGGAATCGGTTCGATGCTGCGCAGTTGACGCACCACGGCCGCCGCACGCTCCGCATGCCCACGATTCATGGCCGCGGCATGCAGCGTCTGCAGCGGCCAAACCATATCGGTCCCGGTCAACGTGGTGCCAATCCGCCGTTGCAGCTCCGCTGCGGCACTGTCGACATCGACCATCGCCACGCCATCGGTCTGACCAACACCAATAATGCGATTCACCGCCGATAACGGCAGGGACCGCAGGGCGTTCATCACGCGGGTCCGTACCACTTGGTCCTTCAGCGCCACCGCTGCCCGCCACTGCACAAACTCACCCGTTGTGGCGGTTGGGGCGTTAATGGCGAAGCGCTCTACGAGCGTTTTCAGCGTGGTGGTTTGCTCCCGTTGCGCCGCTTGCAACACGAGATGCGACATGGCCGGCACAAATTCCGGATCGAGCGCGAGGGCCCGTTGGAACGCGCCTTCGGCGCGCCGATCGGCGTCGGGGCTGTTCAGTTGCGCGCCGGTGTGAAAGAGGCGATCGCCGTATTCATACAGCGCATCCGGACTGTCCGGGTTGACCTCCGCGGCCGCCTGCCATCCCTGGAGCTGCTGCAGGACCGTATGGGTCTCGGCGTCCGGAGGCTGCACGTACGCCTCGAAGAGCAACCGATCGCGCTGCGACAACCGATCGCGCAGGGCATAGCCGGTGTTCAGCCCTCGCCGCAGCGCTTCGGACTGTCCAGCCTGTTGCACCCACACCCCGGCCGATGCCATGCCGAGTGCGGCGAGTGCAAAGGTGGAATCCGCTTCCAGGGCCTGCGTATAAAAACGCTTCGCCTCCTCGGTTTCCCCGCGCCGCCAGGCGGACCGACCGGCGAGATACGATTGCACCGCAGGGAGTGAGGAGCTGGTCAGTTCCGCTAATCGCCGCACCGGCTCACCGGTGTTGCGTGCCAGCAGGTTGAGCCAGATCCGGTCCACCATGGTGAAGAGGCTATCCGACGGCCCTTCCACATTTGTGGTGACATCGCGTGAACTGTCACTCGAGACCATGCGGGCGGAAATCGACAGACGCGAGCCTGACGCCACGACAGAGCCCACGATGACGCGGGAGACGCCGAGGGCATTGGACAGTGCGCGGATTTCGTAGCGAGACGGCTCTTCGGCACGCCCGACAATGCGGTTGAACGCCGAGAGCGTGACGCGCGAGTCCACCGGGCGCACGGCGTTGGAGACGCGCATCTTCGTTTCGATCAAATCCACCAACCCTTCGCGCAAATACTGCACCGATGAATCACCGGCGACACGAAAGGGGAGCACGGAAACCGCGCGAGGATCGAAGGGGACGGCCGACGTGTTCTCCGACGAACGTCCGGCGTTGAGCAGCAACGCGATCCCGGCGACTGCCGCGATGGCTCCCGTCCAGAGCCAACCGGCACGACGCCAGCGGGGACGTTGGGCGATCGCGGGGGCTGGCGGTTCGAGCGCGATCGTGGGAGCCGAGAGCACTGCGGTGAGGACCTGTTGCAGTGCCTCTGCGAACTCCACCGTCGTTCCGAATCGCTGGGCCGGCTCTTTCGCCATCGCGCGCGCCAGCACCGCATCAATACCGGCGGGCAGATCCGGTCGGACGGCCGATATGGGCACCGGGGCATCATAGGCGTGCTTCAGCAGCAGCTCCCGTCCTGTGAACCCCGCATGCGGCATCTGGCCGCCCAGCATTTCGTAAGCGACACAGCCCAGCGCATAAACGTCGGTGCGGCCATCAATCGCGCCGGTCGCCAGCACCTGCTCCGGACTCATATAGCCCGGGGTGCCAATGGCAAAGCCGCTGAGGGTCAGCGGCTCCGCGCCACTCGCTTCCATCGCCTTGGCGATGCCGAAATCCGCGACCAAGGCATGGCCGTCGGCCATGAGGATGTTCGCCGGCTTGATATCACGGTGGACGATCCCTTTGCCATGCGCGTAGTGCAGTGCTGCGGCGACTTCCCGAATGACCTGCACGGTTTCGGCGAGCGACAGCCGTCCGAGTCGATGCAGTCGGAGATCCAGCGATTCGCCGTCGATAAACGGCATGATGTAATACGGCAGCCCTTCGGCGTCGCCGGATTCAAAGATCGGCAGAATGTGCGCGTGCGTCAGCCCGGAGGCGGTTTCGATTTCGCGCGTGAACCGTTTGGGGGCGAGGGAGACCGCCAGATCCGGGAGCATCACCTTGATCGCAACATCACGCCGATGTTTCAGATCATAGGCGTGCAATACCACGGCCATGCCGCCGCGGCCCAGTTCTCGGCCTACAGCATAGCGCTCGCCCAACGTGCGTTGCACACGTTGGCGGATGTCGGCGATGGCGTCTTGATGCGTCATCAACAGGAGTGGGCGGTCAGCTGTTCACGAGGGGGGACCTGCGCAGCGCGAGATCCATCGCATTCCTGACGATTTGCTGCAGGGTCGGGTCAACGACCAAGGACTTGCCGAAATTGAGCGAGCCGGCGGCGAAGACAAGCCCCCCGTACTGCGTCTCAAAGTACACCATTTCTGCGGCCGACTGCGTGCCGGTCCCGCGCGCAATCAGGGCGGTGGGGACCATGGCGGCAGCGGGGCTCCCGTGGGCGGCATCACGGTAGTCGATCTCGTGGCCGACCGCCGCGTAGCCTGGCACAATCGCGGTCGTCCCGAAGGTGCTCCCTCGACCAATGGTGACGCCCTGCAAAAGTGGGCTGGCCCCCGGATCGAGCACGAGTTGATAGGCCGATCCTTTGACGGTGACACCGCTGACGGTCTCGAACCCGTTGCCAAGGATCGCGCGTTCGGGTCGCCGTTGGTTACGCATCAGACTCGGCACCCGCGCCTGCTCATTCCCCTCGCCCGGTGCGGGATCCTTTCCGGGGAAGACGCGTAATCCATCCACGCCGCCCGCCGTGGGGAGATATTCGACGCGTTCAAACATGCCGTTCGCCCCGAGGTACAGAATACTGCCGCCACGGGCCTGATACTGTTGCACCGCATCATACATCTCGGCGGTCCAGTATTCGGGATGGGTGCTGAGGATCAGCGCCGCGTAGCGATCGGCGAGGTGCTCCGCGGAGAGGCCGGCGATCCCATGGTGCAGATCCTGATCGGCATACACGTCCACGCCGTACTGGGACCCCTGATCCTCAAGCCATCCCAGAATCCAGAGCTCGGCCCGGACCAGATGTTTGGTTTGGTTCAGGAGTTCATTCTTGCACACGGGTGGATTGGCCACGGCCGTCGGGCCAAGCGGCACCTCCGCGAGAACATCCGGCGTGAGGCATGGGGCCGGCCGATGAAAGGGCAGATGTGTGGCGAGCACGGTCTGATCGTGCGCGTATTTCCCCAGGCCGCCCCAACTGTTGTAACAGTTCCAGGTGTTGGTATTGGCCATGAGTGCAAAGGGTTGCTGCTTCGTCTTCGGGCGGACGACGAAGGGGATGTAGAACGCGTTCGTCCCCGCATCGGTGCAGCGCGCGGCATAGAGCCCCGAGGGGGCGTCGTCCGGCATCGTGAAGCTGAAGGCCTCCGGAAAATGCGCACCATTGGTGGCCAGATCGTCTTGGAGCGTGCACGTCGGGGCGTGGAAGCTCCCAGGGATGTCGGCGATCAGCGTATCCGCGACCTGTTCTTTCCCGTCGGCCAACCGACGTAGGCGCACGATCGCGGCGGTATACGTGGAAATCGGTGCCGTCGGATTGGGACTCAGCCGTTCGGCCACATAGAACGTGATCTGCTCACCCGGCGCGACGGACATCGAAGAGGCGTACCCTTCCACCCCGGCGGGGAGTCCCGCCCACGTGTCGCAGCCGTATCCCACCGGCACCGGCTGGGCCGGGTCGTCGCAGGCCAGCCCGGTCGCCGTCTCCGTGAGGGCGTAGCGGAAAATGCCCCCTTCCGAGCCGCGCACGTAGATCGCCAGGTCGCTCGCGCCAAGGATTGACTGCGGTCCGATGGAGAGTCCGCGGACGGGCGACCATGCCAGTGCGCCCGGATCGGCAAAGCCTTCGGTCGAGGATACGGACCGTACGTCACCAGATGGATCGACGGCGAAGAGGCGGCGCCCGGAGGAGCAGATGGTGCGAACCCCCTGTACCGCACTGCGGCTGGGCATCACCGATGGGAGCCGATTCCGCAGGAGTCCGGAGGCGGGCTCACGGTGGAGTTCCAGCCGGTGCATGATCCCATCATGCGCGACGCCGTAGAGATGGCCATCGGCGTCCGCGACCATCGTATGCAGAGGCACGGGCCACCGCACGTCGGTATCGGCGGCATCAATCCCGTCGAGAGGTTGCCCCGCTGGGGCGGCGGCCGCGAACAGGGCACCGGCGTTGTCGACCCCGGCGACGATGCGTTCCCCGCCGATCTCGGTAATGAAGAGGTCGACGACGCCGGTCCATCCCGTGCCAACAGGCACCCCGAAGCCGCGATACTGCCACGGGGCGTCCGCCGCCCGCTCACCAGCGGCATCGGCCGGACCATTCCAGAAGAGCGTGCCGTGGAAATCGACCGACCAGAGACAACCGTCGGCGTCGGTGGCGAGGGCGATGTGTGCCATGCACGCGGGGGTCAATAGAAGTGAAGCGCCGTCGCCGGACATTCTGGCTGGCCTGCCAAGCATACGGGTCGGCGCCGATGGGGGCAAACGCTCGGCCAGCCTCCCGGTCACCATGCGGTAACAGCGAGTACGGTCGGGTACCCACGGGGCGCGTTTGCTGGGGGACCACCCTTGTGAAACTTTTCACAATCTTGGCGGGTTTTAATGGCTATACCGCCATCGGAGAGCTTTATGCCCGGACGTTCCACGGTTCAGCAGCCCACCAGCACGCTCCATCCCAAACTGACCGTCACCGGCAGCTTCTCGGTCGACCCACGCCCGCACGTCATCATCGTGGGCGGTGGCTTCGCCGGACTCTCCGCCGCCCGCGCCCTCGCCAATGCCCCGGTGCGCATCACCCTCATTGATCGCACCAATCACCACCTCTTCCAGCCACTCCTCTACCAAGTGGCCACAGCGGTCCTCAATCCGGCCGATATCTCGGTCCCGATCCGCTGGCTCCTGCGCCATCAGGCCAACGTCACGGTCGTCATGGCCGACGTCTATCGCCTCGACCCCGACGCCCGCACGATCGATCTCGATGGCGGTTCCGTCACCGTCACCTACGACTATCTCGTCCTCGCCGCCGGGGCCCGCCACGCCTACTTCGGCCACCCGGAATGGGAAGCGTTCGCCCCTGGCCTCAAAAGCCTCGAAGACGCCCTCGAACTCCGGCGCCGATTCCTCCTGAGCTTCGAAGCCGCCGAACGGGCCAGCGCCGCCGATGAACGTGAGGCGCTCCTCACCTTCGTCATCGTCGGTGGTGGACCCACCGGGGTCGAACTCGCCGGGATGATCCCGGAGGTCACCCGCCACACGCTCACCGGCGAATTCCGGCGCATCGACCCGGCCTCCGCTCGCATCCTCCTCCTCGAAGGGGGCCCGCGCATCCTCCCGAGCTTCCCGGACGAACTCTCCGCCCGCGCCCAGCGCGATCTCGAAGCCCTCGGCGTCACGGTCCGCACCAACTGCATCGTCTCCGAGGTCACTGCCGACGGCGTCGTTGCCAACGGCGAACGGATCGCCGCGCATACGGTCTTCTGGGGCGCCGGCAATCAGGCCTCGCCGCTCGCCCGCCAGCTCAAGGTGCCCCTCGATCGCGCCGGTCGCGTTGTGGTGAACCCGGACCTCAGCGTCCCGGGCTACCCCACCATCTATGTCGCCGGCGACATGGCCGCCGCCCTGACCGCCGATGGCCGGCCGGTCCCTGGCGTCGCCCCGGCGGCGAACCAGATGGGGACCGTCGTGGGCCGCAACATTGCCCGGGATCTCCGCGGCGCGAAGCGCGACACCTTCTCGTACCTTAACAAGGGTGACCTCGCGACCATCGGCCGCCACAAAGCCGTGGCGGTCGTCGCCGGTGTGCGGATGACCGGCTTCACGGCGTGGCTCACCTGGCTCTTCGTGCACGTGCTCTATCTCGTCGGGTTCCGCAATCGTCTCACGGTGCTGGTCCAGTGGGCCTTCCAGTACCTCACCTTCCAGCGCGGCGTTCGCCTCATCACCGGCACCACGGTGCATCGTCTCCTCAAAGCCAGTAAAGACGCCGCGGCCTCCCGCAGCGCACGCGACGCGGCGTGAGCCGTCGCCAAACGCGCCCCGGGAAACGCCCGGACGTCACCACACCACCCGCCGCGGCCACCGTATCCACGGCGGTGAAGTCGTGGCAGTTGATCGATGGTGCGACCTTTCTGCCGGTCACGGCGGGGGCACCGAGCGCGCAGTGGGTGGGCGATAGCACCCTTCGCTGGATCGATGTGCAAACGCCCGACCCCGCGGAGTTGACCGCGTTGCTCGCTGCCATGGGGACGCCGGCGACGATCATCGAGCTGGCTACCGATTTCGACGCGATGATCTCGGATGCGCACGCCGAACGTGATGCCGCGTGGCTGCGCATTCCGGTGCCCACCACGCTCTCCGAGCAGGAACACCGGTTCATCACCGTGGTGGCGCTGCCGAGTGTGCTGATCACGCATCATCGTCGGCCGCTGGCGCGCCTCGAAAAGCTGGAAGCGCTCCTCGTGCGCGTCTTCCCCGAGGGCACCAGCTCCACCGCGCTGGTGCTGGAAGTGCTCGAAGAGTTTTCCGCGGAAGATCTTCGCGCCTATGTACGCACGCGGCATGAGGTCGATCAGCTGGCGCGCACGCTTGATGAACGCCCCGAGGAGGTCACGCTCGAGCAAATCGCGGCGCTCATGCGCCGCGTCGACTTGCTGAGCATGGTGTGCGAGGACCATCTGTTGGCCGTCTCGCTGCTACCGCAATTGGAGAGTCAGGCATTCCGCACGACCGCCGATCGCAGCTACATCGCGGAGGTCACGCGCACGCTCGACCGGTATCAGTACGGGCTGAAGCGCGCGGAGCGGCGACTCGAAGGGTTGCGGCAACTGTATGTCGCCGGTTTGCAGGAGAAGGCCAATCAGCGGCTGCGCGTACTGACGGTGATGAGCACGATCTTCTTGCCCATGACGCTGCTGGCGAGCATTTACGGCATGAACTTTCAGCACATGCCGGAGCTGGCTTCACCGTATGGCTATCCGGCGGTCCTCGCGGCGATGGTCACGATCGCCGGCGGGCAAATCTGGTGGTACCGTCGCCGGGGCTGGTGGGGCTAGACGCGCACAGACGTCGTCCAGCCCCCTGCGGTCACACCGCGGTTACTTCGCCCGGATGACCGCGCTGCACTTGATCTCGACGCGCGCCGTGGGACGCGGCAACGCCGTCACCGCCAATGTCGCCCGCGCCGGCGGGTTCGTCGGGAAATACTTGATGTACTCGGCGTTCATCGCGGCGTAGTCCGCCATGTCCACCAAGAAGACGGTGCATTCGGCAACATCGGCCATGGTGGCACCAGCGGCTTCGAGTGACGTCTTGATGTTCTCCATCGTCTGCCGCGTCTGCACCCCCACGCCGCCGTCAATGATGTCCTGTGACCCTGGCTTGAGGCCGGTCATCCCCGAGACGAAGACGAGATTCCCATCACGCACCACGACCGAGTAGGCCGGCACGAGTGGTGAGATCCCTGGCGGATTGATCGCCTGACGAGGCGTCGGTGATGCGGACATGGCGCGAGTCGTGGGTGGGACGATGATGGGGGTGAACCAGGTGGGCTGGATCACCTGGCTCGTGGGGGACGCGGCTTTCACTTCCTGTACGAACTTGGCACGATCGGCGAGCGCCGCCTTCGATGGATTCGGATCGCCGTAGGCATCGGCGTGCGTGGGAATGACCAGCGCCGGATTCCCGAGGGCGCGCATGAGACGCCCCGTGAAATCGTGGATCTCGAGGCGCTGACTGTTGGCGCCCACGAGGGCGATATCCGGACGCAGCCCTTCCATTTCGCGCTCGGTGTAATTCATGGAGCCCATGATGAGCACTTCATGCCCCGCCATCCGCAGGATGTACGCGAGGTTACCCCCTTCGACATAGGCACTGCGCGGGAGCGGCGCCTTGAGGCCACGTGGTGCGGTGCCGACGATCTTGCGGGTGTTGTTGTAGTAGTGCTTGTGATCGAGCGCGCTGTGAATGTTGGGGACGACGCGCAGCGAGAAATTGCCGAACTCGTAGTCTTCGCCACCAATCACCGTGATCAGCGCACTGTCGGTGACGCCGTAGGCGCGCGCGAGATTGGCAGCGGTTTCATGCCCAATGATCGTGGCGCCGGTCCGGCGCGAGATATAGCCGGCATCGAGCGCATGATCCGGATGCCCGTGCGTGATGACGATGTAGTCGGCGCGCTTGACATGCTCATTGATGAGCGCCGTATCAGCCGGATACGGATCGTTGGGGCCCGGTCCTTCGCTGTTCGCGTTGGGACGCCAGCGGGCAAACTGGGAGAGGAACGGATCGACCAGCACGATGGTCTTGCCATCGGTGATTTCCCAGCCCGCATTGCCGAGGTAGGTCATGCGCAGCTCACCAGCCTTGAGCGTCGTCGCCGCTGATGCCGGCACCACCCTCGCGCCTTGGGCGGGCAACGTCTCGGACAGACCACCAACTGCCAGCAGGGTCCCAGCGAGCAGAGAACGAAGGCGCATCAGCACTCCAGAGTCGAAAGGAAGGTTCGCGCCATGGCGAACACAAACGGCATCAGGCCGACGGAGCGCCCGCCGGGAGATCCACCAGCGCGGGCATCTCGAGTCCATGCCGCGACCGGCCACCCGGGTCCTGCGACAGCCGGATCCGGTTCACCATGTCGAGGGCACTTTCGGTGAGCGGCGGCAATTCACGGTCACTGACACCGAGCGGGGTGACACGCTGTCCCCACTTCACGAGCAGCGCATTGAAGGTGAGGCCGCCACCAAAGGCGGGCATCAGCAGCCATCCCCCCGCCGGTACCCGACCCGCTTCCAACGCTTCACACAACGCGACCGGCACCGTGGCCGCACTCATGTTGCCGTACTTCTGCACGGTGAGATACACCTTCTCCATGGGCAGACCGGCGTGCTTCGCGACCGCTTCAATAATGCGAAGATTCGCCTGATGCGGCACGACGAGGGCAATGTCGTCGGCGGTGAGCCCGGCTTCCTGCAACACCCGGACCGAGGCACCGGCCATGCCATGCACGGCGCGCTTGAAGATCGCCTGCCCATCAAAATCCCAAAGGGTATCACCGAAGGTGACCTGATGATTGGCATACGCCGTGCCAATCCCACGCACCCGCAGGGTGCCGCGCGCTTCGGCATCGCAGCCAAGGACGGCGCCGAGCATCCCCTCTTCGTTGGATGAGGCCTGCAGCACGACCGCTGCCGCGCCGTCGCCAAAGAGGACGGCGACGTTGCGGTTGCTCCAATCCATGAAGCGGCTGATGAGTTCCACGCCAATGACCACGGCGTTCCGGACCATGCCGGAGCGGATCATCCCGGTGGCCATCGCGAGGCCGTAGCAGAAGCTGGTACAGGCGGTGTTCACGTCCACCGAGGCGGCCTTGTGGGCGCCCAAGAGCAGCTGCACGCCGGAGGCGCTGTTGGGGCACGCTTCCTCGTTACTCACGCTGCCGTAGATGATCAGATCGACGTCCTCTGCGGCCAGGCCGGCGCAGGCGAGCGCCCGCGCCGCGGCCGTCGCGGCCATCTCTTGCCCGGTCACATGCGAAATGCGCCGCTCTTTCATGCCGGTGCGCGAGAGAATCCACTCATCCGACGTCTCCAGAAAGGTGGAGAGGTCGTCGTTGCTGAGCACAGCGGGGGGCATGCACTTGCCCCACCCGGTAATGGCGGCGTAGGTCGTCATGCGCACCACGATACCGCGCGGTGCACCGTTGGGGAATGACTCGGCGCGATTGTCACGGGCACGAACATCTGGCCGGCGGCGTGGGGGGTGGGTACAATTGCACTCTTCCCCCTTCCGTCCTGAGGAGCTGCATGATGCAACGTGTGCTCGCCGTGCTGGCGACGTCGGTGTCCCTGCTGGCCGCATCCGCGGCCGCCACTCCGCTCACCGCCCAGGCTGCACCGCCGGCCACGGGTGCTGCCGCGGGGCGCCGAGCGGCCATTGTGACCGATACCGCGCGGGCGCGGCAGCTCTTCGTGAGCAAGGACCCGGCCGACCTCGATGGCTGTCTGGCCAATTGCGATCGGAACATCGCGGCGCGCAAAGCGACGGATAGCACCTACGCCGCGCGCGCCAAGGGGGTCATGGATTTCGCCGTGGTGAGCTATAAGAGCCGCGTGGATGGGCTCGAGATTCCGGCCTATCTCTTCGCGCCGCTCACCAAGCAGCCCGGTAAGCACGCGGCGTTGGTGTGGGTGCATGGTGGCGTGCATTCCAACTGGGGCGCGTCGATGTGGCCCTTCGTGCGTGATGCCGTGGCGCGCGGCTATGTGGTGATCACCCCGAACTACCGCGGCAGCACCGGCTACGGCAACGACTTCCACCGCAAAATTGACTACGGTGGCAAGGAAGTGGACGATGCGCTCTCCGCGGTCGATTACCTGAAGACGCTCGCGTATGTCGACATGGACCGGCTCGGGATGATGGGGTGGAGCCATGGCGGCTTTATCACTGCGCATAGCCTCTTCCGCGAGGACAACCCGTTCCGTGCCGGTGCCGCCATTGTGCCGGTCACCAACCTGATTTTCCGGCTGTCGGATCATGGCCCGAGCTATCAGCGCGACTACGCGGCCGAAGAAGGGATTCAGGGACTCCCCTTCGAAAAGGTGGAGGAGTACATCCGCCGCTCCCCGGTCTTTCAGACGGAAAATCTGAAGGTGCCGATGCTGGTGCATGTGGCCACCAACGACTGCGACGTGTTTTTCCGCGAGGACCAGCAGTTCGTGTATACGCTCCGCGCGCTCAAGCCGGAGCTGGCGGAAACGAAGATCTACGTGAACCCGCCGCAGGGCGATGGTGGCTGCGGGCACACCTTCAGCCGGCGCGTGAACAAGGCCGGGACCGAGCGCGACGATTCCCCGGAGCAGATCGATTCGTGGAACCGTACCTGGACCTTCTTCGAATGGAACCTCCGGCCCCTGAGCGTGATCCGAAAGGACAATCAGGAGTGGAAGAAGGACCCGAAGGTCGCGAGCCCGCGGGGCCCGGTGCCGCCGCTCTAAGCTGGCGCCCTGCTACCTTTCGGACACCCGCCCCGCCTTTTCTCCACGAGTGATCGCATGGCCATTCTGTCTTCGCTGCGTCGTTCCCGGGCCGCTGCCGCCGCCGTCCTCCTCGGCACCGTTGGCTTTGTCGCCACCGCCGGTGCCTTCGGCGCCTGCGGCGCCAAGGATCAGGCCGCTGGCACGGCGGCCGCCGCAACTGATACCGGGGCGGTGGCCCGCACCCCCACGTACACGTTCGAAGTCGTCAACAGCTATCCGCATGATCCGGCGGCGTTCACGCAGGGGCTACAGTGGCGCGATGGCCGACTCTTCGAAAGCACGGGACAGGTGGGGACCTCCGACATCCGCGAGGTGGATATGCTCTCGGGCCGTGTGCTGCGCACGCGCCCGCTTGCGGCACCGCACTTTGGCGAAGGGATGGTGATCATCGGCAGCACGCTCTACGAGATCACCTGGACGACGGGCAAAGCCTTCAGCTACGACTGGCAGACCTTCACCCCGCAAAAAACCTTCAGCTACGACGGGGAAGGATGGGGGCTCACGACCGATGGCTCGGCCATCATCATGAGCAACGGCACCTCGAGCATCACCTGGCGGGATCCGGTCACCTTCGCCGCGCAGCGCACGATCAACGTCACCGATCATGGCAATCCCGTCTCGCAGCTCAATGAGCTCGAGTGGGTGAAGGGCGAAATCTGGGCGAACGTCTGGCAGAGCGATCAGATCGCGCGCATCGATCCGGCCACGGGGAATGTCACGGGCTGGATCGATCTCGCGGGGATTCTCCCCGCCATCGATCGCACCGGGAAGGAAGATGTATTGAATGGCATTGCCTACGACGCCGCCGGTGACCGGATTTTTGTCACCGGCAAGCTCTGGCCCAAGCTCTACGAGATCCGGCTCAAGCGCCGGAGCTGATCGTCGGCGCTGTCTACACCATGCGACGCGGTGGTCGTCACTTCAGACGGACCACCGCGTATCGCATCGTGGTCGGGAGCGCGCTGCCATTGGTGCTGAGCGTGACGAAGCTGCTGCGTCCACCCCCCAGCGCGAAGCGCACGTAGCTGCTCGTTCCACCAGCGAGGCTGATCCGCTGCGGCGTGCCACTCACCATCGCCCGCGTGTTGATCGGATACACGCCCAAGGCCGATCCGCCCCCGACGCGGAGCGCGGGGTAAATGCTCCGGAAATTCCAGGCCGGCAGCACGTAGCGCGGATCGAGCACACTCGTGATGGCGGTGCTGAAATCATCGGCCATCAGAGAGACGGTCCACCCCAGCAGATAATCCGCAAAGGACGCTGAGCCGCCGACCGCATTGGTCAGGTTGGCCCGTCCGGTGATGGTGGAGTTCACCACCGCGCGGAAGAACGGCGCCTCGCCGGTCGTGCCCTGCCGTCCGGCGACATAGCGCAGGAAGCTCCAGGTCGCGCCACGCGTCGCCAGCGAATCGTTCGGCGCGTACGGCGAATTGAGCTCGGGATTGATCAGGTATTGATACAGGCGCGAGAAGTTCTGTGCGGCATAGTTGGTGAAATACGTGGCCTGCGAGGAGACCTGCGATAGCCCCAGATTCTGTCGCGACGTGAAGCCGGTCAGCCGGTAGTAGAGCAGCTCTTCCGCGACATGTGACAGCCCTTCGTCGAGCCACGTCTCTTCGCTCGTCGCCGCGCCGGTATTCACATAGAGCCGTCGGCCGGCATTGATCAGATGCTGAAATTCGTGCGCAATCGTACCGAGGTTGAGCGTCGTCACCTCGTCCTTGCTGCGCTTGTTGTTGTTGATCGTGCCAGTGGGGTCGGGCACGAGCAGATAGAACATCTCCGCTTCATTCGAGCCCGCGCAGCTCCCCAGATTCCCCTTCGCCGTTTTGGGATACAGATCGCGGGCGAAGAAGAAGCCGCCAATCGTGTAGCTGTTCGTGCTGGGCGGCGTCAGCGCATTCACGGTCTTCGTGTAAAATAAAATGATCTTCCCGCTGCCGCTCATATTCGACGGCGCGCCGAAGGCTGCCGTATCGATCGGATAGACCAGCGTATCAAAGGTCGCGGCGATCGATGCGTACTCGGCATCGGAATACCCGCCCGACGGATTGTCGTTATCCGCCACAATCACCGCGCGCGTCCCGACGGCCACGACTTTCGCGCTGCGATTATCGGGATTGCTGCACGCCGAGTTGGCGTTGGCGTTGACGGTGAGCGCATCACCGACCTTGAGATCGGTCGCGAACGATGACAGGCCACCGGCGATGCCGACACTGTTGGCGACCGGCGCCAGCCCCGCGAGCTCTCGGCGCTCCAGACGTCGACGCGCCTGCTCGGCTTCGCGCGGGATGCTGATGCGCTGCAGCGCTTCGCGGGCGAGCGTCGGGCCCTCCATCCAGGCGTTCGCCGTCATGTCGGCCGCGGGGGCGACCGCGAAGGCGTTTCCGTCACCTGGCGCGGTTGTGCCGGTGGGGGCACTGGAGCCCAGGCCATACAGGTCGATGGGGGTGACCGTGCTGAAGAGCGCGGCGGTGGAGATGAGCGTGAGGGCGTATTCCGTGGTGCTGCCGGCGGGGGCGGTCAGACAGAAGCGGGTGCCATCGCTCGCCGGATCGGGGAGGAGCACCTCTCCCAGGGCGAGGGTGCGCGTGGGGGTTGGTCCGCACACCGAGCTGCCGGCCGGTCCGACGGTCACCGGGACGGTGTCGCTGCGGCCGGAGGCGTCGGCAATGATCCGCGCGGTGCCCTGCGTGAGGGCGGTCACGAGCCCGGTCGTCGAGACCGAGGCGACGGTGCCGTCGGGGGTGGTGAAGGCGATCGCGCTGCCGCTGAGGTCATTGCCGTACTGATCGCGGGCAGCGGCGCGAATGCGGAGCGTGTCACCGACGCCGAGGTAGCCCCGGTCGGGGGTGGCGATGACGCCGGTCGCGGGTCCGGCGATCGCGGTGGCGGTGAAGGTGACGGCAGCGAGTCCGGTGACTTGGGCGGCGACGCGCTGCGCTCCGGCGACGGTGCCGAGGGTCCAGACGGTGCGGGCGATGCCATCACCGTCGGTTTTGGAGGAGCTCGGGTTGGTGGTTCCGGCGCCGGCGGCCGCGTCCCAGTCCACCTTGATGTCGCTGAGCGGCTTCCCCGCGGCGTCGGTAACGAGGACGGCGAGTGAGGTCGTGAGCGCGGTCCCCACGACGCCGGTTTGTCCTGAACCGCCCTGGCTCCGGACAGCGGAGGGTGTCACCGGTCCCGTCGTTTTATCCGAACGGCAGGCGGCGAGCAGCGTGAGCGCGAGGACGGCGACCCACCGGGTCAGGCGGTTCGTCCGGTGCAGCTCGGCGTGGATGGGGCGGGGAGCCGAAGGGCGGGCCATCGCAGGGCGGTGGAGGGGACCAAAAACGGATGGTGAAGCATAGCGCCGACGCGAGTCGGAGGACCACGGTGGCCATTGGGGTGGCGGTCGCCGCCGAGTCCGTGTGCGGGCGGTAGATTCCGACAGGATGTGCCGGATTCTTCTGCCCAACGGTTCCCATGGCCACGACCCTGACGCCCGACGCGACGATGTCTGAAGAACAGCTCCGCCACCGTCGACCCTATGACTCCGTCCTTGATACCATCGGATGGACGCCGCTGATCCGTCTGTCGCGGGTGGCGAAGGGGATCCGGACGCCGCTCTACGGGAAGGCGGAGTTTTTCAATCCGGGGGGGAGCGTGAAGGACCGCATTGGCCTCCCCATGATTGAGGCGCTCGAGCGCACCGGCGGGCTCAAGCCGGGGGGGACCATTGTCGAGGCGACGAGCGGCAACACCGGGGTGGGGCTCGCGATCGCGGCGGCGCTCAAGGGCTACAAGTGCATCTTCACGATGCCGGACAAGATGTCGCAGGAGAAGGTCCGGCTGCTGAAGGCGTTCGGCGCCGAGGTGATCATTACGCCGACGGCGGTCCCGCCGGATCATCCGCAGCAGTATGTGCAGATGGCGAAGCGGATCGTGCGGGAGACGCCGGGGGCGGTGATGGCGGGGCAGTTTGAGAATCCGGCCAATCCGGCGGCGCATGTCGCCACGACGGGGCCTGAGCTGTGGGCGCAGACCGAGGGGAAGATCACCCACTTTGTCGCCGGGGCGGGGACGGGCGGGACGATCTCCGGCGTCGGGGCCTATCTCAAGGCGATGAATCCGAAGATCAAGATCATTGCGGCCGATCCGCAGGGGTCGGTGCTGGCGGAGATGTGGCGCACGAAGGGGGAAGGGCATCCGAGCGGCGCGCCGTACAAGGTGGAGGGCGTTGGGCAGGACTGCGTGCCGGCGACGCTCGACATGTCGGTGATCGACGAGTTCATCAGCGTGGGGGACAAGGACGCCTTTGGGATGGCGCGTCGGCTCACGCGGGAAGAGGGGATTTTTGTGGGCGGGTCGGCCGGGATGATCGCGCATGCGGCGCTGACCGTCGCGCGGCGGCTGGATGATCCCGAAGCGTGTGTCGTGACTTTCCTCTGTGACACCGGCGAGCGGTATCTGAGCAAGGTGTTCAACGACGAGTGGATGCGGGAAAATCAGCTGCTGGATTCCGCGCCGACGAGCATTGAGGCGGTGCTGGGGCACAAGGACGGGAGCGCGCCGGCGATTGTGAGTGTGGCGCCGGGGGCGACGGTGCGGCAGACGATCCGGCTGCTGGCGTTGCACAACGTGTCGCAGGCGCCGGTGATGGATGGCACCGTGTGTGTCGGGAGCGTGGCCGAGTCGCAGCTGACGTCGCGGTCGCTGGCGGATCCGAAGGTGCTGGATCTGACGGTGAGTGACGTGATGGACCAGCCGTTCCCCGTGGTGGAGGCGGGGGCGCCGGTGGAGAGCGTGGCGAAGCTGCTCTCGAAGAGCAACCGGGCGGTGCTGATGAAGAAGGATGGTGTGGTGCAGGGGATCGTGACGCGCTTTGACGTCCTCGAGTACCTGATGCACCGGTAAGCAGGGCGTAGCGTTTCCCCGCACGAAAATGACGTTTGCGTGACGTCTCCGCGTAGGATGGGTGGTGCCTGCCCCGCACTGGTGCGGGGGCGGCGCGAACAGGAATCACCCAATGCGGAGGTTTTGGTATGTCGAATGGATTGAAGGGACTGGTGGTGCTGGCGGCGGTGCTGCTGCCGGGGCGGATGTACGCGATGGAGGCGTCGTCAACGCCGGCCGTGCCGGTGCCGTGCGACGCGGCGGCGCTCGATGGTGGATGCGCGGAGAAGGCGGTCTATTTCGTGGCTGCCGGGTTTGCTGCTGGGAAGGCGACGGCGACGTTTGCCGGTCTCATGGCGGCCTGTGCCGACGGTGTCCTGCCGGCCTGCTTTATGGCGACCGGCGCTGGCGCCGCCGCCGTCAAGGCCGGGCTCGAAACGGTGCGGGCCGGCAAAGCGCTGGCCGAATGCGATGACGAGGAATAACTGATGCGAAACGGCACCATCCAGCGACGGGCGTGCTCCGTGGGACGCCTCATGATGCAGCACCGACTGTGGCGCTCCGGAGCGATGGCGGCAGCGATCGCTCTGTCGGCATGGCCGTCGGCCCCGATGTCGGCTCGGCTATTAGCCCAGCCGGCCTCCGCGACGGTCCCGACCGGACGCGACCGGGCGCTGGATGCGTTGCCGTGGCGCGGCGACCTCTCGATGGTCAAAGCGGCAATCCCGCTGGCGACCGGTCTGCTGGTGCTCGATGGCGACGAAATCCACCTGATCCGCCCCAATGGGTCGGACACCAAGGTGGTGCGGGAAGGGGATGGCCCGCTGGAGCTCCGGAAACCCAAGGCGCTCTTCCCGTACCGGGGGGATTCGGTGCTCGCGGTGGGGAACGACGCTTCTGTCGTCCTCGTGCTGACACCAACCGGCGCCCCGGCCCGTACGATGATGCTGCGGGAGGTTCGGAGCGCGCTGATGGCGCCTCGGGGGAGCAGCCGAGCGGGCGCCCTGAGCTACCTGGCGCCGCGGATGGGTCAGCAGGTCGTGGATTCCGCCGACGTCGTGCTCGTCGATCCCGATCGCAAGCAGTCCCGTACGGTCACCGCACTCTGGCAACCGGGCGTCTCCACCAGTGGGAAACTCTCCCGGAACCTTGGGAAACCCACCGATGAAGCGCTGCTGACCGGCTCCGGCGTGCTGGTGGTCTACCGGGTCACCGGACAACGGTTGGAGCTGTTCGACGCCACGGGGGCCAGGATTCGGCAACTCACGATGCCGGGACGCCCCCGAGAGCGGAGTGCGGCGGAGCAGAAACAGATGGATGCGGCGGCGGCCTTCGCCAAAGCGCGCATGGATTCGATGGTGCAGCAGATGGACCCGAAGGTACGGGCGCTGATGGCGGACGCCATGAGCGCCACCACGTCGAACATGATGGCCGGCGAGGTACCCGCGTACACGCCGGGGAGTCTGGTGGCGCTGTCGGAGGAGGTGGTGGCGATGGTCCGGTCGCATGAGCGTGGTGTGTCTGACGCCCAGTACGACTGGGTGCATCTCCGCACCGGCGCGATGGGGAGCTTCGCGCTGCCGGCGGCGGTGCAGGTGGTTGGTGCAGGGCCCCGTGGGGTGGCGTTGGCGCGTGTCACGATGCCCGACGGGGAGATGCAGGTGGCGACACTCTCACTGGCGGCATTGCTATCCACACGGTGAACCGGGAGGCGCTGTGCTGAAGGACACTTGGAACATGCTCGATCAAGTCATGATGATTGCGTTCGGGCTCGGGTTTCTGGTCATGCTGTTGGGCGCGTTGCGCCCCGAACGCAGCCCCATGCAGACCCCATCGGCCTGGCGTGCGACCATGCGCTGGTGGGCCGCTGACTGCGCGCTGATGCTCGTGTGGGCGCGGATCGCGGAGACGCAGGTGGCGCTCCGCGTCGCACTCGTGCTGGTGGCCACGGTGCTCTTCTGGATGGGACTCCGTGCCCGCCCACGCGACGGGCACCGGGTGAACGGCTAACCGCCGCGAGCACGGGCGGTCTGCTGTGGCAGACCACCCGCCCGGCGGGACAGCTGGCGCATTAGCTTCTCCACCATGCGTATCACCGTACTGCTGGGCGGGGTCTCCGCCGAACGTGACGTCTCCCTCTCCTCCGGGCTCCGCGTGGCCGCCGCACTCCGCGCCCGCGGTCACGACGTCACCTGCTTCGATCCGTCGGCCACGGTCCTCACCCGTGACGAGGAAGACCAGCTGCTGGCGAGCGGCGTGGGGAGTGCACCCCCCAGCCTCGCCGCCCTCGCCGACACCCCCTCGCTCTCCCCCGCCCTCGCGCTCCACCCCGCCGTCACCGACGCGGACATCGTCTTTCTCGGGCTCCATGGCGGCCAGGGCGAAGACGGCACGGTGCAGGCGCTCCTCGACATGGCCGGGGTCCGCTACACCGGTAGCGGCCACCTCGCGAGCGCGCTCGCGATGGACAAGCATCTCAGCAAAGTCCTCATGCGCGCCGCCGGGGTCGCGACCGCCGACTGGCTCATGGCCCCCGCCCCCGGTACGGGCACCCTCGACCCCGACCTCGTCGACGCCCAACTTGGCTGGCCCGTGGTCGTGAAGCCGTCCAAGCAGGGGAGCACGGTGGGGCTGTCGATCGTTCGGGACAGAACGGATTTGGCGGCGGCTGTGACTGAGGCCTTCCGCTACGATGATCAGGTCATGGTCGAGCGCTTTGTCCCCGGACGCGAGCTCACCGTGGGGATCATTGGGGGCCAGGTGTTGCCGGTCATTGAGATCAAGCCGGTGAAAGAGCTGTACGACTACGAGTGCAAATACACCCCGGGGATGGCCGAAGAGTTCGTCGCCGAACTATCGCCCGAGCTGGAGGAACAATTAGCCGATCAGGCCCGGCGGGCCTTTGAGGCGCTGGCGCTCCGGGGCTATGCCCGGATCGACTTCCGGCTGGATCCGAATGGCCGCCCGTGGTGTTTGGAAGCGAACACGTTGCCGGGGATGACACCCACCAGTCTCATTCCACAGGCCGCGGCGGCCGCCGGCGTCTTGTTTCCCGACCTCTGCGACCGCATCGTCCAGCTGGCGTTCGCCTGACCCCGTCCCTGTCTCCGTCCCTGATCCATGTCCTCCCCCTGGCTCGCTGAGGAATACGAGGCGTCGCGCACCCCGTCGGCCGTGTATTGGCTGATCGGGTTGTGTGTCGCCGTGTATTTCATCCAAAGCACGCTCGTGGGTGACGCGGCCATGGCCTCGGCGCTTGGCTATCAGCCCGGGGATCTGGGACGGCGCGCCGTCTGGACGGTCGTGACCTACATGTTTGTGCACGGGGGGCTGATGCACCTCGCGCTCAATCTCTGGACGCTCTGGCTCTTTGGCCCGCGCGTCGAGCGGGCGTGGGGACCCCGGGCCTTCACCTGGTTTTATCTCTGGTGTGGGATCGGCGGCTGGGCCTTCCACTACATGTTCCAGGGATCCGGCGGGACGCTCATTGGCGCGTCGGCGGCGATCCTCGGGATTGCCGTGGCTTATGCCTCGCTCTGGCCCGACGACCAGGTCTATCTCTTTGGCGTCGTCCCCATGACGGTGCGCTGGCTGGTCCTGTTCATGGCCGCGATCAACATCGCCATGGCCTGGCTGGACCATGGCAGTGCGGGGGGTACCGCGTACGCGGCGCACATCGGCGGCATGGCGGCGGGGTGGCTGATGCTGCGGACCCCCAACGCGCAGAGCCTCGATCGCTTCCGGAGCGGCATCGCCTCGGCTCCCGACGACAGCGACGAGATCCCGCGTCCCGTGCCGCGTGGTCACGGTCGTGCGCGGGGGGGATCGATTGATGGGCCGCCGCCGGAGGGGGCGCGGTCGTCGCGTGCGACGGACGACATTGTGGCGCAGAGCCGAGCGGCGATGTCGATGCGGCCGGAGCCGCCGACCCGTTCGGCGCCGGTGCCGGCGATGACGCCCACGGCCCCGATCAATGCCGTGGACGCGGTGCTCGACAAGATCGGCGCCTCGGGGATTGGGAGCCTGTCGGCCGAAGAGCGGCTGCTGCTGGACGAGTGGAGCAAGCGGCTCCGGGGCGGCAACAGCGCGAGCTAAGGCCGGGGCGGGAACCATGGCCCCCACGGGTGTGATAACTTCTTGCGACTCCCCGTGGTCGCCCCGGATTCCTTGGTTTCCTCCGTTCCCGTATTGCCATGCCTAAGCCAGAGCTGCTCGAGACGTTCCCGAATCCGTACGCGGACCGTCGCTATGAGATTTTCATGGAGACCGCCGAGTTCACCTCGCTCTGTCCGTTGGGCGGGATCGAGACCGATGCGGCGGAGCTGAAGCTGCTCGAAGGTGGGGCGCCGGACTTCGCGACGATTCGCATTACGTATGTGCCGGCGGCGGTGTGCCTCGAGCTCAAGTCGCTCAAGCTCTATCTCTGGAGCTTCCGGAACGACGGCATCTTTTATGAACGGGCCGTCAACCGCATTCTCGACGATCTCGTGGCGGCGTGCACGCCGGTGTCGATGACCATCGTGGGCGACTTCAATGTGCGTGGCGGTCTGAAGAGCATCATCACCGCCAGCTGGACGGCGCCGTGATGCAGAGCGCGACGCAGTGCGCGACGCGGCGCGCAACTCGGCGTACGACGATGTGGCTGGCGGCGCTCACGCTGGGTGGTGCGTCGGTGGCGGCCGCGTCGGCACTCGGCGCGCAGGCGCAGCCGGTGCCGGTGACGAATGCCAAGCCCGGGTGGCAGTGGAGCTTTGACAGTGCGCAGACCGTGGTGAACACGGTGCGGGCTGGTCGCGATCTGTCGCCGGCGAAGTGGCCGGGCGGTGCGAAGGTCGCGGTGCTCCTCTCCTTCGATGTCGACAACGAGACGGTGGCGCTGCGCTATGGCGAGCCAACGGTGGGCTCGTTGTCGGAGACGCAGTATGGCGCGCGCGTGGGGCTGCCGCGGATTGTGCGATTGCTCGACAGCCTGAAGCTGCCGGCGACGTTTTTTGTGCCGAGTGTGAGCTTGCGGCTCACGCCGTCAATGGTGCCGCTGATGAAGCAGAGCGGGCGCCATGAGTTTGCGGTGCACGGGTGGATCCATGAGCTCAACACGACGCTGCCGGATTCCGTTGAGCGTCGGTTGCTGCAGCAGGCGATTGCGGAGCTGACCGAGCTGACGGGGACGAAGCCGGTGGGCTATCGCGCGCCGAGTTGGAATTTTTCGCCGAACACGTTGTCGATCGTGCGCGAGCTCGGCTTTCGGTATGAAAGTTCGCTGATGGCGGACGACCGGCCGTATGAGCTGCTGCAGCGTGGAGCGCCGACGGGGATGGTGGAGTTGCCGGTGCAGTGGATTCTCGATGATGCGCCGTTGTTTGATCCGCGCGGGCAGCGCTATGCGTCGCCGCGGGAGATCGCGCAGGTGTGGATCGACGAGTTTGATAAGGCGTTGGCGGAGGGGTCGATGGTGGTGCTGACGTTGCATCCCCATATCAGTGGACACCGGTCTCGGATTGTGGCGCTCGAGACGTTCCTGGCGCATGTCCGTTCGCTGCCGAAGGGGACGGTCTGGTTTGGGACGCACGCCGCCGCGGCGGATTATGTGCGGGCGCAGGCGAAGCTCGGGGAGCCAGGGGCGCGGAAGTAGGGGGCGGTGAGGGTGCGTCATTGTTTGAAGTACGACGGCCAGCCCTGTCCCATAGAGAACCACTGACCTCGCCACCCATCTCCTCTCCCAACTCCACCCTGTCATCCCCATCAGTTCCCAAGGGCTATTGGATCGTTCTGGCCACCATCAACGATCCCTCACGGTTTGGGCAGTACACCGCGGCGGCGGGTCCACTGATTGCCTCGCATGGCGGCCGCGTGCTCGCCCGGGGCGAGGTGGCGGTGATCGCCGAGGGGTCCGTGCCCGGCCGACCGTACCTCATTGAGTTTCCGAGCTATGCCGCGGCGCAGGAGTGCTTTCATTCCGCGGAGTACCAAGCGGCGATCGGCCTGCGGGCCGGGGTGGCCGAGTTCCGGATTGCGATTGTCGAGGGGTATACGCCGCCCGCGGCGGCGTAGCCGAGGCGCTGTCGGTCGCTGTACCGCCCGGCGTCACCAGTGGGGTGATCGCCGGGTGCGCAGCCGGTGGTGGTCTACCGGATCACGATGATGGGCACGCCGAGGCCGAGCGTGTCCCATGCCCGGTCGGCGGTGAAGACTGCGAGGTGGTCACGGACGGCGGCGGCGAGGCAGAGCGCATCGCCGGTGGAGAGGCCGCTGTGGCGTGTACGGGCGTGTAATTCGCCGGCGAGGATCCCGTAGGGCAGCTCTTCATGGACCACGGTGATCTCGAGGTCGGCGAGCACGCGTTCGATGGTCTCCACCTCCCATCCGCGGCGCAGCAGCTGCGAAGTGCATTCCGTGATGTTCGTGGCGGTCATGTGCACCACCGTGGCGGCAATCATCGCGCGCTCCACCAGCTCGGCGCCCGGCTCGTCGCACCAGAAGGCGAGCAGGGCGGAGCTATCGAGGATGATGGGTCCGATGTCCTGCGGCTCAGCGATCAGACGGCGCCTGGGCGGCGGGCGACGCCGCGGGACGCTGGGTGCGGTGGGGGAACAGGGCGTCGAGGCGACGTTCCCGCTCGACCTCAGCGTTCCGTCGTTCCGTCAGGAACGCGTCGACGACCTGCCCCTCCGGTCCGCCCGCGAGATTCCGGTCGACGCGGTACGCGCGCAGCTGCTCGCGGACCTGGCGGATGCGGGACGGTTTGGCGCGAACGAGCAGTGTGTCGCCGTCGACCAGGAGGGTGAGCTGGCTGCCGGCGACCAGGCCGAGTGCCTCCCGCACGCGGGCGGGAATGACGATCCGGCCGTTGGCTTCCATGCGGGCGGTGTACCGTACGTGGTCGGTTTCGTATTGCATAGCAACAACTTAGCCAATAATATGCCAGATGGCAAGAATATGACATTGCCATATCGAACCACGGTTTGGGACTGTTCTCTGTCCGCAACGATCCATGACGCATCCGCATCCGCATCCTCACCACGCCTCTGCATCCTCCGCGCCGGTGCCTGCATCACCAGCCGCGGCTGGCGTGGAGATCACGCTCGATCCCGCACGTATCGATGTCGAGGCGGCGCATGCGTTTCTGTCGGCCTCGTACTGGGCGCAGGACATTCCGCTGGATGTGCTGCGGCGGGCGATCGCACACTCGCTCTGTGTGGCGGCGCTCGAGGGTGGGCGGCAGGTCGGGTTCGCGCGCCTCGTCACCGACCGCGCGACCTTCGCGTATCTGGCGGATGTCTATGTGCTCCCCGAGGCGCGTGGCCGCGGGCTGTCCAAGCAGATGCTCACGGCGTTGTTTGGGCATCCTGAGGTGCAGGGATTGCGGCGCATGCTGCTGGCGACGCGGGATGCCCATGGGTTGTACGCGGCGTTCGGCTTCACGCCGTTGGCGGCGCCGGCGCGGTTCATGGAGCGGTATGATCCGACGGTGTATCAGCAGCCCAAAGCGTAGCGCATGATGCACGCCACAGGCTGGTGGCGCGCCACCACGCGGTGGCTGGCCCCCAGCATCGGGATACTATTTACCTTGCATTTATGGATTATAGTTCCATATTTACAAGGATGATAACCCGGCGTCTGCTCCCGGATCTGCTCAACGCCCTCAATGAGATGCCCGCGGTGGCGCTGCTGGGGCCCCGTCAGGTTGGGAAGACGACGCTTGCGCTCGAGGTCGCTCGTACCAGACCGGCACGGTATCTCGACCTGGAATCTCAGGCGGATCTGGCCAAGCTATCGGACCCCGAGCGGTATCTCGCCGCGCATCAGGACGACCTGGTGATCCTCGATGAAGTCCAGCGGGTTCCGGCGTTGTTCGGCAGTCTGCGGGGGCTCATCGATGCCGGGCGGCGGGAGGGGCGGCGGGCCGGTCGCTTCCTGATCCTCGGTTCGGCGTCCATGGAGCTGCTGCAGCAATCCAGCGAATCGCTGGCTGGCCGCATCCGGCATCTGGAGCTCGCCCCGTTGGACGCCGGCGAGGTCGGCGAGGCGCGCCAGGAGGCCCTGTGGTTACGCGGCGGGTTCCCCGACAGCCTCCTGGCACGATCCGATGCCGCGAGCCTGCGCTGGCGGACGGATTTCATTCGCACGTATCTGGAACGGGATATCCCGCAGTTTGGGCCCCGTGTTCCGGCGGAGACCCTGAGACGGCTGTGGACGATGCTCGCCCATGCGCAGGGGACGCTGCTCAACGCGGCGATGTTCGCGCGTGCCCTCTCAGTGGATGGCAAGACCGTGGCGGCGTACCTCGACCTGCTGGTCGATCTGCTGCTGGTGCGGCGTCTGCCGCCGTGGCATGCCAACCTGCGCAAGCGGCTGGTGAAGTCTCCGAAGATCTATGTGCGTGACAGCGGGCTGGTCCACGCGCTGCTCGGGATCGGCGATCGGGAGGCGCTGCTGTCGCATCCGGTGGCCGGTGGCAGTTGGGAAGGGCTGGTCGTGGAGTCGCTGATCGCCGCGGCGCCTCCGGGTACGACCTCGCATTTCTTTCGGACCGCGGCCGGTGCGGAGATTGACCTGCTGCTGACGCTCCCCGGCGAGCCGGCGCCGTGGGCGATCGAGATCAAACGGAGCAGCGCACCAACCCTGGCGCGCGGATTTCACCTCGCGTGCGACGATGTGCAGCCGGCCCGCCGGTATGTGGTGTACGGGGGGAGCGAGCGATTCGGTCTTGCCGGTGGGGTGGACGCCATCTCACTGCCGGCGCTATGCGCCGAGCTCGCCGCGCACCAGATCGGCTGACCGTCCGACCGTCCGTTACGGGCGCGCTCCCGCACGGTCCCGATAGCTCCGGATGTAGTCGATTTCCACCCGGAAGGGCCCGTCCTGTCCATCCAGCATGTACAGCCCCACGCTCCGGATCCGCGAGGGATCAAGTGGCGGCGCGCTGACGGCTCGGCCGAAGATGCTGCTGCGGAACGCCGAGAAGGGGACGCGGAAGACGGTCCACTCCGTGGTGACGGGGACGGGGGCGCGGCGTGAGATGGTGCGTCCGTAGCCGCGGGTGCCGTCGTCGAGTTCGATTTCGCACGGGCGACCGCTGCCACGGACACGGAGCTCGACGCCGTCTTCGCCCATCAGGTTCACTTCGCGGCGTGCGCGCACCGAGGTGAAGCCGCCCCCCTGGGTGACGAGCGTGCCGGTGAAGTGCAGCGTGCCGTCGGTGACGGCGACGAAGCCGGAGGAGCGGCCGCCCATGACGCCGTCGTTGACGACGATCCAGTCGGCGTCGTCGGCGCGGTCAAAGGTGAACAGGGTGACGGGCACTGGCGGCTCCGGGAACGGGGAACGGGGCTCCGCGGTGACAGGCAGGAGCAGCAGGGGGAGCAACCATGCGAGAGGTACGGAGCGCAGCACTGTACGCTCAAGCGCGGTTCTGGCCATTTCGTTTCCCGGCCGGAGGCCCTCTGCGGTGCCGGACGCCGTTACGGAAGGTCACGGTGCTGGTGATCTGGCGGCCGCCGAGGGGTTGGCGGCGGGCTGTTGCTGATTATCTTGAACGACTGGCCCGGGGGACGCTCTGGGTCAGACTGGCTAGGTAGCTCAGTTGGTAGAGCAGCGGACTGAAAATCCGCGTGTCGGGGGTTCGATTCCCTCCCTAGCCACTGGAAATCACCGACTCACGAGCGTGTGGGTGGGACAAAAACGGACGACTTGCGTGCTACCTGAGGGGAGACCAGACCATGGTCTCCCCTCTGTCGTTCATCCCCACGGTCGATGCAGTACTGGGATGCTACGCCGGGAGGTGGGAACGGTCGCCGCCGACCCGCGGAGCATTGGGAACCAGCGTAACAGGTCCTCGGTTGGCCTCCGAGTCCTCACCATTGTCCCTCTCTGCTCCCATACCATGCGCAGTGATCCCGCAGCGGACGCCGTCGACCGGCGCACTTTCGTAGGAACCACGGCCGGGTACATCGTGGCGGCGGCTCTTGCCGCAGCCTGTGGCGGGGGGACCACTGCTCCGCAGGGGACCGACACCCCTGGTGGAGGGACCACGCCGACTGGCGGAGGCAGCTCAGGATCAGCCCAGGCCGGCGTCACCATCAGCGGGTCATCCGTCTCGATCAACACCACCCTCGCCGGTATTGGGACGGCTGGACAATTCGTGATCCTCGCGGCCGTCGATGCCATCGTGATCAATGTGGGAACCGGCTTCGTGGCGCTGTCGAAGACCTGTACGCATAGCACCTGTGGTATTGCCCGGTTCAACAACAGTTCGTCGCTGCTCGAATGCGACTGCCACGGTTCCCGCTTTCGGACCACCGGCGTGGTCGCCACCGGTCCTGCCACGGCCCCATTGCGCAATTATCCGGTCACCGTCAGCGGCAGTGTGATCAGCTTTTCTATTTGAGGGGGCTCCTCCACCCGCCTCGCACTGACATAGAGGTTCGCCTGAAAAACGGCGTTTCGCGCACGACGCCTCTTGCGGCGCGATCCATCCGGCCGCATCTCAGGAGATGATCACCACCTCGCTGAAGTCCCTGCGCGCCGCAGGAATCTGTCTCTGCGCATGCGCTCTCCCGCTGGCCGCACAACCGGCCCCGCTCCGTCAGACGGAGGCGGACGCCTACACCCGATATGAGCTCCTCGCTCCCGGGTCGGCGAAGTTTCGCATTATCTACGACGTCACGGCCACCACGCCGGGCGCACGCTACTACTTCAATCCGATTCGCAGCGGCAGCATTGCCACGGACGAGTCGGTGACGGATCGCGCGACGGGCCACCCCCTCGTCTTCGACGTGGTCGGTGCCGCAGTCGCCCGGGCGGGTGGAGTGCGCGTGAGTGATTCCACACAGCAATACATCCGGGTCACGCTGGCCCGTCCGGTTCCGACAGACGGTGGCGAGGCGCGAATCCTCATCGACAAAACCTACGAAGACCCACGCAGCTATATGGTGCGTGGCGATACGATTGTGTTCGACCGCCCACTCGGGATCAAACGCAACGCCATCGTGCTCCCAGCGGGCTTCGAACTCATCGCGTGCAACTATCCGTCACAACTCCTCCAGGAGCCCGATGGTCGCGTGATGGTGAGCTTCTGGAATAGCACACCTGCGGAGGCGCCGCTGGTCCTGCGCGCGGTCAACCGGCGCTCGGTCGCACCGGCACCGCGCCTCCCCGCCTTCGCGTCACGGCTTGATGAGCGGGCTCGGCAGAACCGGGAAATCGTGTATTTTCTGCAGCCGCCAGAGACTCATGCCTTTGATCTGTATCACGACTACACGGAGTCGCGCCCCGGCGTGAATCAGTACGTGAACGTGGTGCGCGCGGGAAGCACGGTGTCGAACCCCTCCGCCCGCAACCTGGATACCGGGGAACCGGTACCCCATGAGATTCTCAAAGGGGACGCCATTACCCGGGCGAAGTTGAACGTGCCCGATGTCACGCCGACCACCGAAGCCGTCGTCTTCACATTTCCGCCAGTGGCTCGCGGGGCGTCTGTGCGCCTGCGGATGTCCGAGACGTATACGGATCCCGCGCGCTATCGCCTGGACGGGGATGTGCTGGTGTGGGACCGTGCCTTTGGCCGGCCGGCGAATGCGATTGTGCTCCCAGCCGGTTGGATGCTGACCAACAGCGCGATCCCGGCCACGGTCTCAACGCTACCCGACGGTCGCGTCCGCCTCGATTTCATCAACCCGCGCCCCGATGATATCGCCGTGCTCATCACCGCTCGACGGCGCCCGCCATTGTGATGCTTCCGCTGTCCTTATCGACACCGCCCTCGTGTTCCATGCCACGGTGCAGACATCGCCGTGCGAGTGCCGGTCTGTGGTAGGCGATCGTTTCAGGTGGGCTAGCTACCAGCGATCTCCTGTACAATCGTCAAGAGTGCCCCGGCAAATCCAATCACGGGCCCGGGGTTTTCGTTGATCAGCACCACGATGGTTGCGCGTTTGGCCGGGTCGTGCAGACCAATCGATGAGAACCCACGAATCTCTCCGGTATGTGACCAGATGGTGCGACCAGCCAGTATCCGTCGACTCATGCCGAGCCCGTAGCTCTCCGGTCCTACGACGGTCATCATCGCGGCCAGCGACGTATTGTTGACGACGCGACCGGTCATGAGCCCCTGCCACCAGCGCGCGAGGTCAGTCGCCGTCGCGAAGTAGGCGCCGGCCGTCCACGCCGCACTGTAGGTGGAGCTGCGCGTGGACATCACGTTCATCGTGCCACCCACCCACCCGGCTGCCAGCGATCCGGTTGGTGCCTCAGACTGATCGAGAAAAAACGACGAGAGCGTGAGTGGTCCCATGAACTCGGTGCGGACGCTTTCGTGCACAGGGCGTTTCAACACGGCTTCAGCCACGAGGCCGGCGAGAAGGTAATTGGAGTTGGAGTAGCTCCATCCGGTGCCACGCGGAAAGAGTGGCGAACGCAACAGGCCAAGCGCTCGTTGCGGGGTCCACCGGGCGGAGACGTCGGCAAGGATCGAATCGCGATAGCCCGGAGCATCTGTCACGTCAAAGACGCCACTCGTATGGTTGAGCAGCTGCCTGACGGTAATGGCGGGATCGACCTGCGCGATTGGGGGAAGCCACCGGCTCAGCGGATCGTCCAGCGAGAGGAGTCCGCGCTCCGCCTGCTTCACAAGCAGCGTGGCGAGAATGTTCTTGGAGATGCTTCCGATTCCCAACCGCATGGCTGGGTCCATCGCGGTGCCCGGTTCAGCGAGCCCGGCGGTCCCGCGCCACTCTCGGCCATCGGCAAGAATGACTGCCGCCGAGGCGCCGCGGACCGGGGCCGCGCGGACGGCGCTGTCGAGCGCCCGCTGGAGACGCGCCGTCCAGCTGGTATCCACGGTAGGTCCGGTTGGGCCCGGGGTGGGCGCGGTGGCGACCCCGGTGTGTTCCGACGCGCAAGCGGCGGCACTGCCAATGGCTATGCCCACGATCGATCCCACACCGAGGAGCCGACGATGCCAATTCATGAATGTCTCCGCATGTCACGGTTGCTGCGCGCGCTCTGGCGCACACCGCTGCATACTTTCTGGTGGTGGAGCATCATGTCGTTACTCAATCCTCACCCCAGCCTTTCGACGTACTCATGACTCGCCTGTTAAGATGGGGCGCTCCCATCGCCCTGCTGGCCCTGCTCGCCTCGCCAGTCAGTGCCCAGCGGAGGCCTGCGCGTGAGCTGCAGCGTGAGCTGCAGCGTGAGCTGCAGCGGGTCCTCGACTCCGCGGTCACGCGCTTCCCGGGGAAAGCTGGTGTATGGGTCAAGCATCTCGCCACTGGTGAGGAGGCCGGTGTGCGCGCCGATACGCTGTTTAACAGCGCGAGCGTGATCAAGTTGCCGGTGCTGGTGCTCGCGATGCAGCTGGTGGATCGCGGGACGCTCTCACTCGATGAACGCATTCCGGTCACCGCAGCGGATATGCGCGGTGGCAGTGGGGTGCTGCGTCTCTTCGATGCGGGGATACACCCCACGCTGCGCGATCTGTTGACGCAGATGGTGGTCACCAGCGACAACACCGCCACCGATCTCGCCATCGCGAAGGTGGGCGGAGTCGCGCGGGTGAATGATTGGCTGCGCTCCAATGGCTACGCGAAAGCGATGCAGCTTACCATGACCACGGGTGAGTTGTTTGCGAAGTATGCGCCGCTCACCGCGGCCGCTGGCCGCGATGAGAAGACGATCAGTGATCCGGCGTATTGGCTCGGGGCGATGACGCCACAGGCAACGGGACAGCTGCTCGAGGCGATGCAGCGGTGCGCCGATGGGACGGCGCAGGGCACACCCTTGGCGAGTCGTGCCCGGTGCACTGACATGCTGCGCATGCTGCGGGCGCAGCTCTCCGGTCAGCGGCGGCTCCCGCACTTCGTGTCGGTGCCGGTCGCCCATAAGACGGGGGACTTCCCGCCGGTCCTCGCCAATGACGTGGGGGTGATCTTCACCCGCTCCGGTCCCGTGGTGGTGTCCTTCTTTGCCAATGGCATCACGGGGTCCTACGCCGAGGCGGAGGATGCTGAAGGGCGACTCGCGGAGCGGCTGGTGGCGTATTTCGACGGCAAGCGGTAAAGGCCGATGCTGCGACTGGAACACAAGGGCGAGGCGGTCATCCCGCATCATGCGTTTCGGCGGCGACTGCTGCGCGCGTTCGCGTTGGCCGCGGCCACGATTGCCGGGTCGCTAGCGATTGGCGTGATCGGCTATCGCGTCACCGAAGGGATGCCTTGGCTGGATGCGCTCCTGAACGCGGCGATGATTCTTGGGGGGATGGGACCGGTGGACGCGCTGCACAGCGACGCCGGCAAACTCTTCGCCGCCGGCTATGCCCTGTTTTCCGGGATTGTCTTTCTGGCGGCCGTTGGGGTGCTCATCACACCGGTGGTGCACCGGTTCTACCATCGCTTTCACGCGGGGGAGTAGCCCTTCACTTACCGCCCCGCCCGCCCCCGCGACAAAAACGTCCCGGGCAACGCGCCGGTCATGCGTCCGTTTTCGAACACCACCGTGCCATTCACGGCCACGAGTTGGATCCCCTCCGGCCAGTGATGCGGCGAGGTGTAGCTCGCGCGATCGGCGATGTGCGCCGCATTGAAGACGGTAATATCGGCCCGCTGGCCCACGGCGAGCGTGCCACGATCGCGAATCCCGAGCCACTGCGCGGGCAGTGAGGTCATCCGCTGGACGGCTTCCTCCAACGTGAGCTGCTGCCGTTCGCGCACATGGTGCGCGAGGACGCGCGGAAACGACCCATAGCTTCGCGGGTGCGGAAAGCCCCGTCCGAAGGTGATGAGATCGCCGTCAGTCTCCACCATGGTGCCGGGATGCGTGAGGAAGCGCGCGACATCGGCCTCGTCCATGCCATGGAAGATCCCAATGAAGCCACCACGCAATTGCAGCGCGATGAGCGCCTCGACGGCCGCGTCAATCGTGACCGGTTGGTGCGTGGCGACGAGGTAGTCGGCCAGCGTTTTCCCCGCGAGCGAGGGATCGAACGACACCTCGCGAAACTGAATCGACGTGGGGGAATCGCCCGCCTGCTGCGGAAAGCGCACGCGCATCTCCTGAACGAGCCGCGCCCGCGTCGCTGGGTCGGCTACCCGCCTCGCAAAGGCTGGCGCACCATCCGCCAGCGCCCACGGCGGAAACATGAGATCCGAATAGGTGCTGTACGCTGTGTACGGATACACATCGGCGGCCACCTCCATGCCCGCGGTGCGCGCGGAATCGAGCAGCGCGAGCATCCGGGTACTCCATCCCCACTGGGCCGCACCGGTCACCTTGAGATGATTGACCTGTACCGGGATGTGCGCGCGCCGTCCGACTTCCAGCGTTTCCTGCAGCGCATCCATGACCCCCGGTCCTTCATCGCGCAGATGGGTGACGTAGATCCCGCCAAAGCGCGCGGCCACCTCCGCAAGCGATGCGACCTCGTCGACATGCGCATAGGTGGCCGGCACATACTCCAAACCCGTCGACAACCCGAGCGCCCCCTGCGTCATCGCGGAGTCGACCAACGCACGCATCCACGCCAATTCCGCCGCCGTGGGTGCACGGTTCGCGAGTCCCATCACGCGCTTCCGAATCCAGGTATGCCCGGCAAAGAGCCCGACATTCGGGGCGATCTTCACCTGCGCCCGATACGCATCCATCGGGAAGGGCTGATCCTGTGAATGCAGCGGCGCGAGTACGGTGGTGATCCCCTGCCGCACGAAATTCTCGGCCAGGCCATGATCGCGCAGCGTGACGAGATGCGCATGATTGTCCCAGAAGCCTGGTGAGACAATCTGTCCACCCACGTCCACCACGCGCGCGGCGCCGCGTCGTGGGAGCGATGCCCCAATGGCCACGATGCGATCGCCGCGGATCGCGACATCGGCCTTGCGCCGAGGGGCCCCGGTTCCGTCGATGACGGTGCCACCGGTGAGCAGCAGATCGTACGGTGGCGCCGCGGGTCCGCAGGCGGCGCCCAGCGTCAGCAGGAGCGCCGCAAGGGTCCGGCGACGATGTCCGTTACGCGACGCCAATACGACGGCGGTGTGTTTCATGGTTGCTCCGGCGTGATCCGCAGCCCCGTCAACTTCCCAAGCGGTCCGAGGGTGACGAGCACGCGGAACCGTTGGGTACCATACCAGGCGAAGTATTGCCGCTCCACATCGTCGCCGACCTCGCGGCGCGCGAGCAACTCGAGCCGAGTGAGCGGGCCTTTCCCTTGCACGGTGGCGGTGAGTGCGGCGCGCATGCGCGGGAAGATTGTTTGCCGCACCACTTCGAAATCCTCAAGCGCCAGTGATCCAGCGGCGACCCGCGTCAGGATCGCCTGCACAGTGGCCGTCACCTGCGGTTCGCGATCCGCAATCGCGGTGCTTGGGGGTGGCGTTGGGACCAGCGACGGATCGTAGAGCGCGGCGACCTGCATCGCGAGTGTGGCCGGGGCCATGGCGCGCGCATTCGACAGCACCATGACGGCCAGATCCTGATCGGGGAAGCGCGTGTATTGCGACACAAAGCCCTGCCACGTGCCACCATGCTCTTGCATGGGATGTCCACCCGCCTCGCCGAGGAACCAGCCGAGGGCGTAGGGATAGTCCCGTCCGCTGGGGAGCCGGCTGGCGGAGAGCATCAGCGTCCAGCTCTCAGGGCGGAGAATCCGTCGCGAGCGCACGACTTCGTTCCACGCAATGAGGTCGCGGATCGAGAGGAGCATCGAGCCGTCGGCGGTGGTGTTGAGTCGCGGTGCGACCCAGGCGGCATGTTCCCATCCCGCAGGGGTGGGGAGATAGCCGTGCGCGCGATTCGGTACGACATCGGCTTCCGTGATCACGCGAATGGTGGGCATCCCGGCGGGGGTGAAAATACGTTCCCGCAGGAAGGCGTCGTACGGTTGGCCGGTCACGCGCGTGATGATGATGCCCAGCAGGACGTAGCCCGTGTTGGAATAATTCCAGCGGCTGCCAGCGGGGAATTCGAGTGGCAGCGCTGACGCCATCGCAATGAGATCGGCGTCGGTGTAATCCTTGCGGTAGTCGAAGCCATCGCTGGTGTAATCGGGGACACCACCGCGATGACTGAGCAGATGCCGGATGGTGATGGGCTGCCAGGTCGCGGGCACTTCGGGGAGGTAGCGCCGCACCGAGCTATCGAGGGCGATTTTCCCGTCCTCCACGAGCGCGAGGACGCCGGCCGCCGTGAACTGTTTGCCCAGTGAGCCCGATTGAAACATCGTGGCATCGGTGACGGGGGTGCCGTTCTCCAGCTCAGCAACCCCATAGCCACGGGCGGTCAGCACCTCTCCACGCCGCACCACGGCGATCGCGAGTCCGGGGATACGGGCCGTTTCCATCGTGCGGCGCACCAGCGTATCGACCGCCGCGGCCGCTGGCAGGGGCTCTCGGCGGAGTGACCACGGGAGCGTGAGCGGCGCGGCGCTTGGCCAAACGCGCTCAAGGGTGCTGCTGCGATAGAGCGTGCCGCTCTTCATGACATACGTGAGGGTGCGGCTGTTGCGAATCGATTGCAGCGGGTTGGCGTCGAGGACAACGAGGTCAGCGACCTTGCCGGGTTCAATGGAGCCGAGGTCAGCATCAAGTCCAATCGCGCGGGCTCCTTCAATGGTGGCAACGCGCAGCACCTCGTGCGGCGTCATGCCGCCATCGGCGAGCAGTCCCATCTCCCAGTGATTGGAGAGCCCCTGGACCTCGCCGTGCCCACCCAGGCCGATATGGCCGCCGGCGCGCAGGACATCGACGGCACCGGATGCCGCTTCGCGCTCGTTAAACTCTTCCGGCGGAAACCAGAGCAGGCGCGTCGAGGTCTTTTGGAACAGCGCGCCATCGGGGAACCAGCGATTGATGCGCGGATCTTCGTGTGGCCGTTCCTCCGCGAGTAGGCGATAGATCGGCAGCGCGCCGCCGAAGGCCACGACGAGGGTTGGCGTATTGGTGATGCCGGTGCGCGCCATCAGCTGTACGATGTCATCGTGGATGGGGGCTTCGGGAATCGCATGTTCGAGTCCGCTGAAGCCGTCGATGATGTGTGTGAGGTCTTCCTTGCCGTCAGCGGCGCCTTCGGTGGTGGGCATGAGGCTGAGTTCACGCGCGGCTTCCACCAGCCACTGTCGCTGCTGTCGGTTCCCGGTCTGATAGGACTTGAGGTACACCGTGCCGTAGTCATCGCGATACTGCCGCAGCAGGCGACGGGCGTCGTCGAGCGACTGGAAGTTGGTGTTCGCACCGATCCCGGGGCCGGTGGACAAGATGCGTGGGCTGGGAACGCCATCGACCTCGACGAGATTCGCGAGATCGAAGATGTCGGGCGTGACCTGGGGATCGCGAATGGTGGTGATCCCCATCGCGAGGTTGGCGAAGCCATTGGTGGACTCGGGCTGCAGTAGGGTGCCGCTACCGCCCCAATGCGCATGGATATCGATGAAGCCAGGCACGATGAACTTCCCGGTCACGTCGATTACGGTGGCACCGGCGGGGGTGGGCGTGGTGTTGCGTGCCCCCACGCTCGCGATCCGCCCGTCGGTGACGAAAATGTCGGCGTTGCGGAGCACCTCGGTGCCACGCATCGTGATGACCGTGGCGCCGCGGAGCACGATGGTGCCGGTGGTGACGGCGCGCGGCAGCGCCACGTCGAAGGGGCGTGACGGCGTTGCGGGCGTCGCTGGCATGGGGACCGGTCCCGCAGGCATCGCTCCGGTTGCCGGCCGAGGGGCCGGCCCGGTGATGCGGACGGCGCCGCCGGTTGCGGGCACTTCGGCCCGTTGCGCGTCCGGCGGGAGGGCACCGGGCGGTGCCATGAGGGTGGCACGGAGTGGCGCGGTGTTCGCGACGATCGTGCGCCCATCGGCCGTCCACACGGGATCGGCCCACCAGGCGGGGGCGGTGGTGAGGCGCACCGGCGCCTCCCGGCCGTCGGCACGCGCCTTCCAGAGGGCGCCGCCGGTTTCGTCCCAGGTCACGAAGGCGACCCACCGACTGTCGGGGGACCAGGCGGGCATGAATTCCCGGGCGCGCGGCGTGGTGGTGAGGCGACGCGGGGCGCCGGTCGCGTCGGCGATCCAGATGCGGCCGAGTGAGGAGAAGGCGATCCGGCCATCGGGGGCGGTGGCCTGCTGCTGCACACGATGCGTGCGCACCGGTCCCGTGGCCAGTCGCTGCGGGAAGCGCAGCGTGGGGGTCACGTCGAGTGCGACATCGACGGAGAAAGGGATGACGGTGTCGCTGCCGTCTTGGACGCCCAGGCGGTGAATCTTGCCACCAAAGGCGGCATAGACCCAGCGGCCGTCGGGGGAGAAGGCGGCGTTCGGCAGCACATCACGCGACGCGCGCGCTTCGAGCTGGTTGCGGTCCACCGGATACGCCAGCCATCGCTCGGCGCCGGTGGCGAGGGTGCGGAGGCGGAGCCCGGTTTTCCCTTCGCGGACCGTGCCGTAGACCAGGGTCAGGCCGTCCGGGGAGAGGAGCGGCTTCATCGCCGGCAGTCCTTCGACAGCCACCGGGACGGCGGCGCCGCCATTCACGGGGACGCGCATGAGCGCACTGGTGGCACCATTACGGCTCCCGTAAGGGCGCGGCGTGACCGAGGTAAACCAGAGGCTCGATCCATCGGGGGTGGGCCAGGCGCCATAGGGGCCGGGGGCCGGCGCGGAGACGAGCGGTTGTGCGGGGCCGTTGGTGTTGGGGACGAGCCGCGTGCCTTGCCCACTGGCGACGTCGTAGCGCCAGAGTTCGGCGGTGCGGGTGCCATGTGGATCGGTGACCGTCACGACGATGGAGCGCCCATCGGTTGACCACGTTGGCGACAGCATGCCGGCGCGCGGGAGGCGGGTGACCGCGCGGGCGTTGCGGCCGTCGGCGTCGGCGATCCAGACATTGTCCGAGCCCGTTTCATCGCTGATGTAGACGAGCTGTGTGCCGTCGGGGGAGAGGCGCGGCTGCGATTGAAAGGCGCGGCCGGTGAGGAGCGGTGTGGCGCGTCCGCCGTCGACGGGGAGCCGGTAGATGTCGCCCACGAGTTCGAAGACGAGTGCTCGGCCGTCGCGTGTGACATCGAGCGAGACCCACGTGCCTTCGGTGGTCGTGAAGGCGATCGGCCGAGTTGGTGCGGCGGGGGTGGCTGGTGTCTGGGCGACCAGTCTGGTGGCGCCGACGCTGCTGATCAGCAGGGTGGCGGCGACGGCTACGTGGGAGGCGACAACGAAGCGACGGCGAGGGCGCATTGGGCGGGGTGCTGGCGTCAGACGCGAAAGAGCAGCGATGGGACCAAGGTACGGCGCGCGGGTGCGACAGACGAGAGGCACGGTGGGGGATTGGGCGGCATCCCTGATGGCCATCGGGGTGCGAATGGATTACCCTCTTGGTGCTGGGGGCATTGCAATGGCACCGCACGGTGCAGACCCGAGCCTGACGACGCGCGGGCGCCCCGGTGGTGCACCTCATGTTCGAGTCACTCAGGGAGTGGTCGCTATGGCGGTGGATGTACAGCCCACGTTGCGTGGGGCCCTGTTGGAGCTGCGTCCGTTGCGCGCCGACGACTGGGATGATCTCTACGCGGCGGCGTCGGACCCGCGCATTTGGGAGCAGCATCCCGAGCGGCTGCGCTACACGGAGCCCGTCTTCCGCGAATTTTTCCGGGTGGCGCTGGCATCGGGGTCGGCGCTGGTGGCGATCGATCTGGCAGACGGGCGGGTGGTCGGCTCGTCGCGCTACCACGACTACGACCCCGTCGCGCGCACCATTGAAATCGGATGGTCATTTCTGGTGCGCTCGCATTGGGGTGGTCGCTACAATGCCGAAATGAAACGGCTGATGCTGGATCACATCTTCGCGTTCGTCGACGAAGTGCACTTCGTGATCGGCCCCCAGAATATCCGGTCGCAGCAGGCGATCCAACGCGTGGGCGGGGAGCTGTTGGGGATGCGAACGGTACGCGGGGCGGAGAATGTCGTTTTTCGGATCGTGCGGCCGGTTGGCGCTGCATAGCACCGATGTCGATGATTGACGCACTCATGGCCAGCGCGAACGCCCGCCCCTTTCTTCCGGCGCGGGATTTCGCGGTGAGCCGGCGTTTCTACCAGACGCTGGGTTTCCCGCTGCTGCTCGATGGGGAGGTGGCGATTTTTGCTGTCGGTGCCAGTCGCTTCATCCTGCAGCCGCACTACACGGCCGCGTGGGCGGAACAGTGCATGATGCAGCTGATGGTGGACGATCTCGATGCCTGGTGGGCGCATCTGTCAGCGCTGGATCTTCCGGGCACCTTCGGCGTGCCGGCCCCCACGGCGCCGGCGATGCAACCGTGGGGGTTACGGGTGGCCTACGTCGTCGACCCATCGGGTGTGCTCTGGCATGTGGCGGAGCGACGCCCGGATGTGGCGGCCGACTAAACGGCGCGTCTCACTGAGCGGTTAGCGCCGAGTGTATCCGTTGACCGGACCGCCGTTGAAGAACGCGGCCGGCAGCATGACGCCATCCTGCTTGAACACCATCCCGTTCTTCAGCACGAAGCGCACGTCCCGCAGCGCGACGTCCGCGTAGTTCGCGTTCTTGCCCATGACCTTGGCGCCGGCTGGAATCGCGACGGTGGGACCCACGGCCGTGAACTTGCCGTCCTGCACCAGAATCACCTGATTCGCGCTGACGGTGCCAGTCGCGGGATCCACCGTGTGAGGAATGAGCAGGACGCACCGACGCCTCGAAAGCTTCATCTGAGAACCGTCCCGCGCTACCAATTCTGCCTTCGGCGATGTGTCGCGCTCGCGACCTCATGGCAGGCCCAGATAGATCCACACCGGTTCGAAGAGCGGCGTTCCACTCGCCGATCGTGGGGTCGCAGCGTCCACGACGGTCGCGCCATGATACGCACCACTCAACAACGGTGTGCTGCGGGTGAACAGCTGATGCGACCCACCAAACGGCGCCGCCGCACCATCAACCACGGTGAACGCCCCCAGGGCATCGAGCCCCAGCGCGCTCCAATTGGCGCGCGCCTGCGCCACCGGCACCAAGGGATCCTGTTCGTGAATAAACGCATACTGGCGGCTCACCGGTGTGACGTTCGGACGGCTCAGCCACGTCGCCGGCGTGTTCGCCACCTGACGCCAATCCGCCGGTGACGAGAAGTAGACCGCTCGATCGAGCGCCACGAGCTTCGCGAGGACACCGACATGTCCGCCCCCCTGCGAATGGCCGGCAAGCGTCACGCGGGACCAATCGATCGCGCCGCTCACCAGAAACTGCCCCCACCCTTCCCGCGGGTACTGGGTATGCAGGGCGAGCAGCAGCTTCTCCACGCGATTCACAATGGCATTGGCCGGGGTGATCTGAATGCGGGAACTGGTATTGATCCCGGTGATCACTTCGCGACGGACATCCCAAAAGCACTCAGGGTCGGTATCGTCAGCGCACAGCACCCCGACGGCGGTGGGATTGGGGTAGCTGAGTCCAATCGCGTGATAGCCACGCGCCGCCGCCGTCCCAAGAATCAGTTGCTGCATGGTGGGCACGGCACCAGTGCCTGGCAGGAACACGAGCAGCTTCCCCACCGCCGAGACTGTGGGCACCGGATTGACCGCCACATGCGGATCGTTACTGAGATCGATCGCCGGATCGGTGGAGGAGGGACTGATCTGGCGAACCACCGAGGGCGGCGGGGCGACCGGGGCGGTGGGTGTCGTGGTGCCTCCGCCGGTGGTGCCGTCTTTGGTGCCGCCCTGACAGGCGAAACAGGAGACCGCCACGGCACACAGTTGGAGGATCTGGCGCATTCGTGTCGATTGAGGGGAACGGCGGACCGACGGCAACGTGGTGGGAGGGGCTCCGTGTCAGCCCGCTTGCACCGTCAGACGCCGGTGACGATCCCAATGTTAACCGGGGCGACCGGAGCCCGACCGCGGCCCTGCCTCCGCCGTCCTGCCTCCGCCGCCCCACCGTGGCCGCCAGAATCCCGCCATATTGCAGCCATGAAACCACTCGAACGGTTGGGGACCGCACGGACCCCTGATGGCTCCACGCTGGAGCTTTTTCGCCATGATGGGGCGTACCTCATCCGCGCTGATGGCGTGGAGCTGATGTCCACGCGGCGGCATCTTTCGGAAGACCAACTAGCCGAACTCGCCTGCGCCGGTTTGCGCGAGCAGCCTTGCGTTCGCGTCCTCATTGGTGGCCTCGGGCTCGGCTTCACGTTGCGTACGGCGCTCGCGGCGCTCGGTCCTGATGCCGAGGTCGTGGTGGCGGAGCTGATTCCGGAGGTGATCGCCTGGAACCGTGATCCTGCGTTCGAGCTGTCCGCCGAGGCGCTGAAGGATCCGCGGGTGCGTGTGGTGCAAGGCGACGTCACCGCGCTGCTCCGGGCGCACCCCGGGCACTTTCATGCCATCATGCTGGATACCGATAACGGGCCGGATGGCATGATCCTGCGGGAGAACACCGCGCTCTATAGCCGCCCCGGGGTCCATGCGACGAAGGCCGCCCTTTGTGACGGTGGCACGATCGCGTATTGGTCGGTGGCGGATGACCCGAAATTCGCGGCCCAGCTGCTGCATGCCGGGATGACGGTGGCGACGCACCGCGTGCGGGCGCATGCGACCTCGGGCCCGTACCACACGATTTACGTCGCCGTGCCCCGCCCGTCGGCGTCGCGGGGCTGACCGGCGCCTTCCTAAGACCGTTGGCGCTCCTGACAGCGTCCGGTCAGGAGCGTATTCTCATGGCGGTCGAAGCCACGCCGGGGTGTCCGCCTTCAGGGGCCGGCACCGGTGGCCGAATCGTTCCCACCTTGCTGTGAAGTCCCCAGCCGCTGCTGTGGCTGCTGATCCCCCCGCCGGAGGCTCCCGCATGTTGCCGTCCCCCCGTTCCCGTGTCGCCCTGCTGGCGCTGCTGAGCGTTGCCAGCCATCCCCTGATGGCCCAGTCTGCGGCCAAGCGACCCATGACCTGGCTCGACCAGCAACAGCTGCGATCGGCGTCTGCTCCGGCGGTGTCTCCGGATGGGCAGTGGGGGATTTACACCCTCACGACGCCGGACTGGAAAGAGGCCAAGTCGCAATCGGATCTCTATCTGGTGTCGATGACGAAGGGGCTGCCGAGCACGCGGCAGCTCACCTATACGCGGGATCGCAATGAAAGCGGCGCGCGCTGGCTCCCCGGTGGCGAGGCGTTTGTCTTTGCCTCTAATCGGGAAGCGCCAACCGCCCAGTCCGGTCAGCAGCAGCTGTATGTGATGCGCCCCGATGGGGGTGAAGCCCGTCGCATCACGGATGCGAAGGAGGGCGTCTCGACGTTTGCGGTCGCCAGCGACGGCACGTGGCTCGTCTACCGCAGCGGCAAGAGCGACGAGGAACAGTTGTATGCGCTGTCCGTGCGCGACATTCAGCGCGGGGCGCCAGTGGATTCGCTGCGACCGGTGACGGTCACGCGCCATGCCACCGGGGTGGGGAGCTGGAAGTTCTCCCCGGATGCGCGCCGCATTTATTTCATCACGGCCGATACGGTGGATCGCGACGAGAAGTCGCGGATGGAGAAGAAGTTCACCGTCACGGTGCGGAATGCCGAAGCCCCAGTGGCGTCGCTCTGGATGGTGGAGCTCCCACAGAATGGGGCGCCGGTCCGGCCGGCCACGCGCCTGTCGCGCGATACGACCTATTCGGTGACGAGCTTCACGCTCTCGGACGATGGCCGGTGGTTGGGCTTCACCGGGGTGGCAAACAATCGCTACAAGCGCAATGTGACGGAGCAAGGGATCTATGGGGATCTCTTCCTGCTCGATCTGTCATCACAGGCGATTGAACGGCTGACGAACAACGCGGAAACGGCGGAATCCGGTTTCAGCTTCTCTCCGGATTCGAAGTCGATGGTCTTTTCTGCCAGCGACGACATGACCGCGTATAACATGAAAAACATGCGCGTCTACTTCCGTGCCGTGGCCGATAAGGGTGGCGCCTGGAAGAAGCTTGGGGATCTCGATGGTGATGTGAGCGCGGACTTCTGGTCGCGTGATGGCAAGACGATCTACTTCAATGAAGGACAGCGCGCGACGACGCAGCTCTTCGCGCTCGATGTCGCCAGCGGCAAGGTGCAAGCGGTCACGAAGGCACAGGGCACGGTCTCGGTCTCCGAAGAGGAGACCACGCACCGTTTGCTGGTGAACTATCAGGACCCCACTACGCCGGCGATCTGGTACACGGCGCCGTCGATGGCGGCACTGGCGTCGCGTGAGCAGTGGACGGCGCTCGCCGATGCGAATGCCTGGGTGCGCGACCAGCTGCTGCTCGGTGAAGAGACCGAAGTCACCTGGAAGTCGAAGGACGGCCGCATGGTCGGTGGCGTGCTGGTGAAGCCGGTCGGCTATCAGCCCGGGAAGAAGTATCCCCTGCTGGTGGCGATCCATGGCGGACCAGCGGCCGCGGACCTGCTCAGCTTCAACGGCGGCTACGGCGCGCAGTCGTACGCGGGCGCCGGCTGGATCGTGCTGCAGCCGAACTATCGGGGCTCCACCAACTACGGGGAAGCGCACAAGAACGGCATTGTTGGCAACTACTTCGCGCCCGGCTACGACGACATCATGACCGGGGTCGATGCGCTGATCCGGCAGGGCTTGGTGGATTCCACGAAGATGGGCGTCCTCGGCTGGAGTGCCGGTGGCCACTGGTCGAACTGGATTCTCACGCACACGAATCGCTTCAAGGCGATTTCGTCGGGCGCTGGCACGTCGAACTGGATCTCCATGTACGCCCAAAGCGACGTGCAGCGCAATCGGCAGTACTACCTCGGCAACAAGCTCCCGTACGACGATTTCGATGCGTACTGGAATCAGTCGCCGCTGAAGTACATCAAGGCGGCGAAGACCCCCACGATGATTCATGTGGTCGACGGGGATCCGCGGGTACCAAGCCCCCAGAGCATTGAGCTCCACATGGCGCTCAAGCGGTTGGGGGTCCCCACCGAGCTGTTCCTCTATCCCGGCGCCTCGCATGGTATTCCGGACCCCCGGAACCGGCTGGTGAAGAGTGTGGCTGAGATGGCGTGGATGAATTATTGGGTGCTCGGCAGCGGGACGAAGTTTGCGTGGCGCGATGTGCTCAAGACGCTCGAAGACGCACCGGCGGAGTCGAAGCCGGTGATCAAGGGCCCGTGAGGCGGTCGGTGGTGGCTTCGCTGACGTGGCCACGCGCGTTCGTTGGTGCGGTGCTGCTCTTGGGGATGCTGCCGGTGCTGGGGCATGCGCAGGGGCGCGCCGCGACCGAGGCGTCCGCGTCATCTGCGGCGGTGATCGCCGTAGCGGATTCGGCGCTGGCCGCGATCACGCGGGGCGATGTCATCGCGCTGACCGATCTGATGGTTCCCGAAGCGGTGATGTTTCCCACGAGCACCCGCGAGGGGATCACCAACTATCGGGCGCGCACGCGTGACGCACAGCGCGCCGCACCCATCAGCGGCGTCGTGGAGCGTGGATTCGCGCCACGCGCGATGGTGAATGGTGGCGTCGCGATGGTCTGGATGCCGTACGATCTCTATCTCAACGGGGCCTGGTCGCACTGCGGCGTGGATGTCTTCACGCTGGTGCAGAGTAACGGCCGCTGGCGCATTGCCGCGCTCGCGTGGAGTGCCGAACAGCCGCCAGTCTGCGAGAAGCATCCGGCGGGGCCGCCGGATCGTCGGTAGTCCTGTCTCACTACCCGCACAACCTTCGATGAACACGCGTCGCGATTTTTTGATCAAGGCCCCGGTGGGGCTCTTGGGATTGGCCGCCGCCTGCCGTGGCGATTCGCAGCCAGGCACCGCTGCTTCCGCTGGCACGCCGTCGACGCCGGGGGCACCCGTTGCGTTTGGCACGACGCCACTCGCAGGCCCGGAGGTCACGCCGAATACCTTCGCCGAAGCGGCCAAGCTGATGCAGGTCTCGCACAGTGAAGCCGAGCGGGAGATGATGGCGGCGAGCTGGCGGCGGACGTTGGCGACGCAGATGGAACGGCGCACCGGCGCACACCCGGTGCCGATGCCAGCCACGCTGTCGCCCGCGTCGGTGTGGAATCCCGTGCAAGCCGTTGGGGCAACGGTACCCAGTGGCGATGGGTTTGTGCGTGCGGCAGGGGATCTAGGGCCACTGCCGACGACCGATGACGCGATCGCCTTTGCGCCGGTGACGCAGCTCTCGCGATGGATCGAGCGACGGCAGCTGACGTCGGTGCGGCTTACGCAGATCTATCTCGCGCGCATTGCGAAGTATGATCCCACGCTGCGCTGTGTGATCACGCTGACGGCCGATCGGGCGCTCGCGCGTGCGAAGGCCATGGATGCGGAGATTGCGGCGGGGCGTTATCGGGGCCCGTTGCACGGCATTCCGTACGGCGTGAAGGATCTGTTGGATACCGCCGGGATTCCCACCACCTATGGCGCTGAGCCGTTCAAGAATCGCGTGCCGATCGCGGATGCTCCGGTGGTGCAGCGGTTGGATGCGGCTGGTGCGGTGCTGTTGGCAAAGCTGAGTCTTGGGGCGCTGGCGCTCAATGACATTTGGTTTGGCGGCCAGACGATGAATCCGTGGCTGCCGGAGGAAGGGGCGTCGGGATCGAGTGCCGGTCCGGGGGCGGCGACTGCCGCTGGACTCGTGGGCTTTTCCATTGGCAGTGAGACTGGCGGCAGCATTGTGAGCCCGAGCATGCGTTGTGGCGTGACGGGGCTGCGTCCGACGTTCGGACGGGTGCCACGCACGGGGGCGATGACGTTGTGTTGGTCGCTCGACAAGTTGGGGCCGATGACGCGCGGCGTGGAGGATGCGATGCTCGTGCTCCGCGCGATCAGTGGTCCCGATGCTGGCGATGTCTCGAGTGTCCCGAGCCGCCTCGCGTATGCGGGGGATGCGCCGGTGCGTGGGCTGCGGGTGGGGTATTTCCCGGCGTGGATGGAAGCGGCACCGGCGACACCGGTGGATCGGCGTGCGCTGGAGCAGCTCACGGGGCTGGGATTGGTCCCGGTGCAGCTCGCGTGGCCGGATCTGCCGCACAGTGCGCTGATGAACATTCTCTTCAGTGAGGCGGCGGCCTCGTTCGAAGAGCTCACCTTGAGTGGACAGGCCGCCACCATGAAGTCACAGGTGCCGGATGCGTGGCCGAATCTCTTTCGGATGACGCGGTTCCTCTCTTCGGTGGACTTTGTGCAGGCCGATCGGTTGCGTCGCCGTTTTGCGGAGCTGCTGCACGGGATGTTCGCGCAAGCGGATGTCTTGTTGGTGCCGTCGCTGCGCGACGAAATGCTGACGGTGACCAACTTCACCGGGCAGCCGTCGCTCACGGTGCGCACCGGGTTTGTTGAGGTGACCGAGGCGCGGAGTGACTGGGCCCCCGATCCGGCGCATCCGTTGCCCCGCTTTGCGCCGGCGCGGCGCGTGCCGCATGGGGTGACGCTGATCGGGCGGCACTTTGACGAGGGGACCATCGTGCGGGTCGGTTGTGCGCTGGAGCGGGTGGCGCACGTGTCGCAGGAGCGGCCGACGGGGTTCTAGCGTCGAGGGGTCCCGAGGGGTGACGGCCACCGCATGATCATGCGGTGGCCGTCGGCACGTTACGGAACAATCCGCGCGGGTGCGGCGCCTCGATCCACCACCTTCGGGAGTTGCTTCGCGTCGAGGGCCCGATTCAGCACGGGCAGCTCGGTGCGCAGCAGGGCATCGAGCGCACGGATCGCGCTCTGATTCTCCGTCGTCAGAATCGTCTGGACCTCCGTGGCCTGCGCGGTCGGCTTGAAGTCGCTCGTCGCCACGCCATTCGACAGATAGCCCAGCTTGCTGATCAGCTTCGAGCCAAAGCGCACCCCATCCTGACCCGTCCCCGTCTGGCGGAGATCCACGAGCTTCATTTCGGCGTCGATCAGCTTCGCATCGAGTGCCTTGAGCTGGCTGGTGGCCTCAGCGTCAGCGAGTCGCTGCAGCTGCTGAAGCTGGAGGCGGACGGTTTCCACTCGCGCTACTGCGACAGCGGCTTCATCAAGCTGCTGTTTCAGCCCCTGCAAGGCTCGCACCTGCTCGGCGATCTCCGCGACCGTCCCGGCGCTGTTCGGATCCTTACGCACCTCAAAGGGCTGCGTCTGTACCTGACCGTCGATCGTCAGGCGTGCGGTGTACTGACCTGGGGGCATCAGGATCGACAGCCGGTTCGTTCCCGGGGCCACGCGTCCCTGTGGACCCGGCACGAGATGTTCGGCGTAGAGCGGACTGGTGAAGAGCCGGACCTCCAGGCTCGGTTCGTCGCGCAGGTCCCAGACGATCCGATTCATCCCGGCCGTGTTCGAACCGCGCAGTGTGCGGATCACTTTCCCGCTGGCATCGAGAATGTCGATCAGCGGTGTGCCCTTCGCAGGGGCTTTGAGATAGTAGTTCAGCGTCGCCCCGTACTCCGGATCCGCACCCGCCGTTGGGTCGTCGTAGGCGGTGCTCGGTGCCGTGATCGGGCGATAGCGATACGCCGCGCGGACCTGGAAGAGGTGCGCGGCTTTGGTCAGCACGGAGGCATCGAGCTGCTGCAGCCAGCCAATGTCATCCATGATCCAGAAGCCCCGCCCATAGGTGGAGATCACCAGATCATTGAAGTGTTCCTGAACCACAATGCCCGAGACGGGGGCGTGCGGCAGATTGTTCTGAAGCGGCAGCCAGTGATCACCGCCATCATAGGTCACGTAGATCGCGTTCTCCGTGCCCAGATACAGCATGTTTTTGCGGACGGGATCTTCGTGGATCACCTTGGCATAGGAGAGCTGGCTCACCGGGATCCCCGTCACCACTTTCACCCACGTCTTGCCGAAATCCGTGGTGCGATAGACATACGGATTCCGATCATTCTCCTGGTGGGCATCGACGGTGATCCAGGCCGTTCCGGCGTCCCACTTCGACGGGGCCAGTGATCGCACAGAGCCCCACGCGGGAATGCCCGGAATGTTGGCCGTCACATTGGTCCACGAGGCCCCGTTATCACGGGAGAGCTGCACCAGCCCATCGTTGGTCCCGACCCAGAGGAGGCCCTTCTGGCGCGCGGATTCGGCGATGCCGTAGACGACGCCAGAGTACTCCACGCCAATATTGTCGGCGGTGAGTCCACCGGAGCTTTCCATCTTGCTTCGGTCATTGCGGGTGAGATCCGGGCTGATTTCCTGCCAGCTCTGCCCGCCATCGGTTGACCGGTGCACATGCTGACTGCCGGTGTACAGCGTGTTGTGGTCGTGCGGGGAAATCAGGAAGGGCGCGTCCCAGACGAAGCGATACTTGAGGTCCTTCGCTGGTCCGTTGAGCTGCTGCGGCCATACCTCGACGTTGCGGAACTGGCGCCGGCTTTCATCGAAGCGCACGACAATGCCGCCCACCATGCCGGAACCCGAGGCGGAGCTCCAGATGATATTGGGATCCACGGGATCGGGGGTCGCCCACCCACTTTCGCCACCACCCACGGAGTGCCACATCCCGCGGGAGATTCCTGCCGAGCGGCCACCCTGCACGCGACTATTGCTCGGGCCGCGGTAGCTCGGTTCGTCCTGCTTGTTCCCGTAGACGTTGTACGGGATGAGGTTGTCCACCGTTACGTGGTAGATCTGGGCGTTGCTGAGCCGCTGACGAAACCAGGTCCGTCCACGATTCTGCGTGATCGACAGCCCTTGGTCGTGGGCGACGATCTGCCGGTTCGCGTTGGTGGGATCAATCCAGATATCGTGATGATCGCCGCCTGGCGCTTCCTGTCCGGTGACGGCGAGAAGCGTGCGACCACCATCAATCGTCTTGGCGTAGCTCGCTGTGAGGAAATACGCCTCATTGTCGTTATCGGTCGCGACGGCCATCCGCGAGTAGTAGTGCGCACGACCCATGGCGTTGCGGTCGCGCGTCATGAGCTGCCAGTGATCACCGGTGTCATCGGTGCGCCAGAGCTGACCACTTTCGGTCGCATCGCCATTGTTGGGGACGCCGTCACCCGTTTCAATGAGCGCATAGTACCGTGATGGATTCGACCGGGCTGATGCGAGCGTCACTTTGCCGACCGGCTTGACGGGGAGGCCATTGCCTTTGAGCCGCGTCCACGTTTGGCCCCCGTCGGTGCTGCGGAAGAGGCCACTGCCTGGACCGCCGCTGAAGCGTCCCCAGGTGTGGATCACCATGGTCCACATGCCAGCGAAGAGGATCCGCGGATTGGCCGGATTGATGGCGAGGTCGGAGCAGCCAGTGTCTTCATCGACGAAGAGCACGCGCGTCCAGGTTTGTCCGCCATCGATGGTCCGGTAGATGCCCCGCTCCTGCTGCGGACCATAGAGCGTCCCCAGCGCGCAGACGAGCACGATGTCCGGGTTCGTGGGGTGCACGATGACCTTGCCAATGCGCCCCGTCTTCTCAAGCCCCATCAGTCGCCAGCTCTTCCCGGCATCGGTTGAGCGATAGATCCCCTGCCCAATCGAGACGTGCGACCGGATGTGGGGTTCACCGGTGCCCACCCAGACCACGTTGGGGTCGCTGGGGGCGACGGCGAGGGCCCCGATAGACTGCACGGGCTGCTCATCGAAGAGTTCCTCCCAGTGCACACCACCATCGCTCGTCTTGTACAGACCACCGGAGGCCGCCCCGGCATAGTATGTGAGCGGATCGCCCGCGATGCCGGCGATCGCACTGAAGCGATTGCCCTCAGGGCCAATGTACCGCCAGTTGACCCCGCGAAACGCATCAGCCGTCACGCCCTGTCCAGCCGCGTCAGCGGGTGCGGGACGTGTGGTGGGGCGCTGGGGCTGCGCGCCGATGGCGCGCGCGCTCAGGAGGATGGCGCTCAGGAGGAGCGCGCGGTGAATCACTCGGGGTGCCGCGGGATGCATGCAGGCCTCATGGGGAAGGAGATGCTCTATCCTATGGGTCTGCGCGCGGGTCGTCAAAGCGCCCGGGGCGTGCATGCGGTGAGACCCCGGTGGTTCGCGATCGTGACATTCGTGACCAAGGTCACCAGTAATTCGATACACGGATATCACCATAATCGTGAAGCAGACGGTGTTTCCTGTCGGGGTTCAACCCGCGCGATCCACCCTCTGGAGTCTTCATGCTTCCTTTTAAAACGAATTGGTCTCAGACCGCCATCCTGACGGTGGCCGGTGTCCTGATCGGCATCCCTGGCGTGAGCCACGCCCAGACGGCCGCCACCAAGAGCGACAGCGCCCGTCAGCTCACCAAGGTGACCGTCACCGGCGTGACCGGTCGGGGCAGTGCGCGTGCAGCGGCGGCCGTGGATACGGGTGTGCTTCGTGCCGTCGCCCCTGGTAGCAGTGCGCTCAAGGTGATTGAGCGTCTCCCCGGCGTGAACATGCAGTCGGTGGACGGCTTCGGGATGTACGAATGGTCGAACCGCGTCACCATGCGCGGCTTCCAGACCCAGCAGATTGGGCAGACGATGGACGGCGTGCCACTCGGCGACATGTCCTATGGGAATTTCAATGGGCTGGGCATTGGCCGCGCCGTCGACGCGTCGAACCTCGCGTCCACGGCCGTGACGCAGGGGACGGGTGCCCTCGGCACCGCCTCGGGGAATAATCTGGGCGGTGTGGTGCAGTACAACTCCGCTGATCCGTCGGCGGCCTCGCAGTTCACGCTGCAGCAGATGGGTGGTTCGTACGCGGCCCGTCGGACTTCGCTGCGCTATGACCTCGGCCTGAAGCAGTTCGGTACGAATGGCATCAACGCCTTTGTCTCCTTCTCCCGGTTTGATACCGACAAGTGGAAGGGTGGCGGTGACCGGTACTCCAATTTCCCCAGCGAACAGAACCTGTTCTTCGGGCAGAGCGGCTTGTTCGGGGGCGCTGGCCAGACCTGGCATGAACAGTTCAATCTGAAGAGCACGCTCTTCCTCGGGGCGAACAAGATCACGGCGTTCTACAACTACGCCTCCCGCAAGGAAAGCGACTATATGGATCTGTCGCTGGACGTGTACAACAATGCGTTCCCTGGGATCAAGCTGGGACCGATGTTTGATTACCTGACGACGTGGAACGAGGCGAAGGCGTTCGCCATCAATCCACAGCTGGTGGATGCAGCCTACTTTGCGTCGGCGCAGGGTGCCCGGATGGATCACCTCGCTTATCTGAAGGGGGAGTTCCAGCTCGCGGAGCAGGTGCGTCTGGAAGTGCAGCCATACCTGCACCGGAACCGGGGCGCTGGCGACTGGCATGCCCCGAGCTACGGCGCGAGCTACAGCCCGGACCCCATCATGTTCCGGCAGTCCCAGTATCACTCGGACCGCGATGGTGTGACGGGCAAGCTGTCGGCGAACTTCGCGGTGGGCAGCGTGCGGAACCAGCTCGAGGCTGGTGGCTGGTATGAGTCCAACACGGTGAACAACCGCCGTCCGCGCTGGCGCATGGCGAATTATCAGAATGGTCCCGACGTGGATTTCACCAAGGTGCTGCGTCTGGATTACGACCGCACGGGGACGATCGCCACGACGATGGCCTATGTGCAGAACACCAGCACGCTGCTCGATGGCAAGTTGTCCATCGCGTATGGCGCGAAGGTGCTCAATGTGTCGGCGGACTTCGTCAACAATGGCAACACCCCGGTGAATGGCGTGACGGCCCCGATCTTTGCGGATCCGACCCGCCCGGCGCTTTCGGCGCCGACGAAGAGCGGTCTGCTGCCGCAGATTGGCCTGGTCTACAAGGTCACCGCACAGGACGAAATCTTCGGAAACTGGTCGGAGAATGTGAACCAGTTTCCGTACAGCCCCGCGGGCGGCGTGTACAACGCGAATCCGGCGACCTTCTCCTACTTCAAGGACAAGGCGAAGAACGAGCGCGCCACCACCATTGAAGGCGGTGTGCGTACCAAGCGTGGGGCCATCGAGGCCGGTGTCACGGTCTATACGATTGACTACCGCAATCGCCTGCTGGGTATCGCCCTGTGCCCGCCCACGGTCACCTGTGCCACCGGTTTCGGGAACGTGGGCAACGTCACGTCATCCGGCCTCGAAGGGGTGATGAACGCGGATCTGGGGAACGGCTTCCGCCTCTTCGCCTCGGCCACGCTCAATCAGTCGAAGTTCGGGGATGATTACCGCACCAATGAAAGCGATGCCAACTCCACGGTGCGCACGAAGGGGAAGTTTGTCCAAGATGCACCGCAGCAGTTGGCGAACGTCGCCCTCTCCTATGGGCTGAAGGGCTTCTCCACCTCGCTGAGCGGTCGCTATGTGGGGGAGCGCTACTTCACGTACACGAACGATCTCAAGACGGCGGGTGATGGCGCTGGGAAGGTGCCGTCGTACTTCGTCTCGGAGCTGTCGGTCCGCCAGCAGCTTGGCAGCTTCGGGGCGCTCAAGTCGTTGGAGCTGCAGCTGAACGTGAATAACCTGCTGGATGCCCGCTACATCGCCACGATGGGCTCCAACGGATATGGTGCGATGGGCGATAATCAGACGCTGCTGACCGGGGCGCCCCGGCAGCTGTTCCTGACGCTCAGCACGAAGTTCTAATTGCGGAGATTCGACCCCGGCAGACCACAGGCACACATCGTTCGTGTGTGCCTGTGGTCTGCCGGGGTTTTCCGTATTCACGGCCGGACCCGGTCGTGCTCCACGAGATGACTCCAGTAGCGCACGCGTTCCAAGAGCTGGTGCGGCGTATCCGGGGCAAACGGCGTCGCGGAGAGGGGGAGGGGGACCGGCTGCTCTCCGGTGAAGGCACGCCAGGCGCGAAACCGTGACGGATCCTCACGTGCCACGAGCAACGAGTAGCCGCCCCGATCGAGTCGCACCCCCCGACTGTTTATCGAGACGGCCTCGCGCGCGCTGACCCGTGCGGTATCGAAGACGCTTCGCCCCATCGTGGTGAACGCCGCCGTATCACCAAGCCATGACAACACCGTGGGAAGCAGATCCACATGGCTCGCGGTCATGGGATTCACACGCGGTGGGCCCACTAACGCCGAAGGGCCATAGATCAAGGCGGCGGTGCCGACGAGTGCGTCGGTGGGCGTCCCCGTCCATTGCCGATCATCGGGCTCGTCCGTGCGATCTGCATGATCGCCCACCACAATCACGACGGTGTTCCGCCATCGGGACCGTTGCCGCAGCGCGGTGATGACGCGCCCGATCTGGGCATCAACATTGCGCAGCACCCGATCATAGCGGGCTTGGCGGGTGAGCGTGGTCGCTGTCGTGGCCTCGATCTCCGGCGCGGGGTCTTCGAGGGTGTACGGCGTGTGTGTGCCATTCGATGCGACGTATGCAAAGAACGGCTGCCCTGGTCTGGTGGCATCGTGTGCGGCAACCCGCTGGAGCAGATGATCCATGACTTCCCGATCGGAGCGCGTCCGGAAGTAGAACAGCTCATTACCAGGGCGTTCGAAATCGAGATCGTCGTACCAGCGCCGCGCCCACGTGAGTTGGTTGTCGAAGCTGGGATTTCCGCCCCAAATAGCCATGGTGTGATAGCCGGCGCTGCGCAGGCGCTGTGGAAGGGCGTCCACGCACAGCTCAGGATAGTTGGCAATGATGAAGCCGGACCCATGCTCCCACATTCCGGTGTGCAGCGTGATGAATCCGCGCGGCGAGGGTTCGCCACTGGCGATCCAGTGGGGAAATGTCACGGCCTCCCGTGCCAGTGCATCGAGCTGCGGCGTCACCGATTGCCCAGCGGGCCGTGGTGCGAAGCCCCAGCCCACATCATGCCCCCGCAACGACTCCACGGTGAAGAGCAGAATATCCGGCGGTGCCTGCGCCGCCGCACCGGCCTGGGGCACGGTCGACCAATCGGGAGAATGCCACAGCGGGGCCGTTTCGCTTGGCCACGGCCTCCTTCCCAGTGGATCAAGCCACTGCCGCATCGCATCACGGGCGGAGCGCTCCTCGGCCGCCGAATAGACACGGGGTGCGGTCATCGCTTCACGCAACAGCGATTCCACCGGCGACAGGGCCATCACCCGCTGATGATCGTAGGCCATGCGTCCTGGCAGTTGCCCAAGAATGGCCACACCCAGCCAGAAGAGCGGGACACGGCCCGAAATCGCAGTGCGCGCGAGGATGGCGCGCGGACGCCAGGGCCAGAGCAGCCACACCGATGTTCCTACCGCGAGTCCCAAGAGCAGGGCGAGCGTGACCGGCATCTCCAACAGCGGCAGAATCCAGTCGGAGTTGATCACCTGCCCGCTGCCGTAGAGTCGGAGATGGGCGAGGGCGATCCGTTCCCCGCGGAAGCGCTGCATCCCAAGGTCCAGCTGCGTGAGCCACACCAAGGCCACGCACAAGAAAACGGCGAGCGCATCGACGAGCGGTCGGCGGCGCGGCCACCCCTTCGCCATCGCACTCCACACGGCCATCAGCAGGGCCAGCGTCGAGAGGTAGAGTGGCAGCTGCAACATGAGGGCATTGCCCACGGACACTTGCAGCGCGTGACCGGCTGGATCGCGGCCAATATCGTGCGCGATGAGGGCGATCGTGGTTATGGCGATCATCCCCCAGGCGGTCCGGTGGAGGATGTCGCGGCGAGCAGCGGTCCACTGAGGAGACACGGAGGGGATGACCACGATCAATCGGCCTCATAAGACGCGTACTGGGTATCGGAACCAGCCGGCCCGAACCTTCTCGAAACCATGGTGGTGAATATAGGTTGAAATGATGCCAAGACCGCACGTGGTGCGGAACGATCGCTGAGCGATCGGCTGTACGATCCCGCTCTCTGCACCATCGGGTGCTCCGCCCTCTTCATGCTCCCCATGCGCCTTCCCGTCCGTACCCTGCTGTCCGGTGCTGCTGTCCTTCTGCTCGCCGCGCCCCTCGCCGCGCAGCCCCGCACCGCCAATGCCACTGCGACCGTCGCGACCGTATCGAAACCGCTGCGCATTTTGTGGATTGGGAACAGCTATACATATGTAAATGATCTGCCACGCACGCTCACGTCGCTGGCGATGGCGGCCGGTGAGGATCGTCTGCCAGCGATCACGGCGGTGCTGAAGGGTGGGCAGTTTCTCAAAGGCCACACGCAGCGCACAGATCTCCCGGCGGTGATTGCGGAGGGGTGGGACTATGTCGTGCTGCAGGAGCAAAGCATGACGCCCATTCAGCAGCCGGATTCGCTTTGGAAGTACGGGCAGCAGCTGGGACAGCTCGCGAAGCAGGCTGGCGCGAAGGTGCTGCTCTATGTCACCTGGCCCCGTCGTGACACGCCGAACACGTCCGACGCGATTGTGGCGGCGTACAGCCAGCTCGCACAGCGTCTGGATGCGACGCTCGTGCCGGTGGGTCCGGCGTGGATGGCGATGCGGAGCGCGATGCCCGGGGCCGAGTTGTATATCGATGACGGCAGTCATCCGACGCCGATCGGCACGTATATCGCCGCCGGTGTCTTCTATCGCACGCTCTACGGCAAGCCGGTGAGTGGGCTGCCAGCGGTGTCGTATCTCGTGCGAGGCAACCGATACCTCCCCGATTCGCTCCCCATGGCCGTGCGTCCGTTCACGTTACCGGCCGATCAGGTCGCGGCGGCGCAGAAGGCCGTGGACCAGGTGACGGTGAAGTCGCCGCGCTGAGCAGACGGACCCGTGCCGTCTGGTGATTAGCGGAGCACGAGCAGCCGCTGCACACACCAGACGGTGCCCAGGGCGGCCGCCAGCCACGAAAGGGCCCGTGGGTTCCGAATCGGTGTATTCCAGAAGGACGGCACCTCGCGAGGTGCTGCGATCGGAACAGGCCAGAGTCGCCCGCTCGCGGCATTGAGCAGGAGTACGGTCAGCAGGAACAGTGCTTGGCCGATTTCAATGCCGACGTTAAAGCCGATCAGGCTGCTAATGCGAGTGGTGCCTTGCAGGCCGAGCGCCGTGAGCGCCGACGCGAAGCCGAGGCCATGCAGGAGCCCGCAGGCAAAGACAATGGCGACCTGGCGACCGGCGTGTTGGCCACGGTCTCGGCCACGGTCGCGGCGGAGATTCCCCACGGCCATGAGGACAATGGAGGCGGCGATCAGTGGTTCCACGACGCGTGCTGTCAGCTGCACGACGTTGAAGAGCGACAGGCCCAGCGTGATGCTGTGCGCGATCGTGAAGCTGGTGAGGACGCCCAGCCAATAACGCCACCCGGCGGCGGCGACAAGGATCGTGAGCAGGAAGAGCAGATGATCGACGCCGCCCAGAATGTGCGTCACGCCGAGTTGGAGATAGTCCAACGCGATCTGCCATGGCGCACGGAAAAAGGTGTGCGCGTGTCGCCCCGGTGTCAGGACCGCCGCTTCGGCCTGTGGGCCGCGGGTGGCTTTGAGGGTGAGCTGCTGTTCGTTGGCGGCGGTACCGAACATGTCGATATCGATGTGCAACGCGGTGGGCGGTACCAAGAACGTCGCCTTCATGAGCACCAGCAGATGCGTGCTGCCGGCGGTGGAGCTGCTGTCGCGCTCATCGGCGTCGCTCATGGGCATGACGAGATCGAGGCGACCAGCGACACCCGCATTCGTGAAGCGCACGCGCCGTGCAAGCTCTGCCTGCAGCGCGGTCATGTGTGTGGTCAGCTCCGCATTCGATAGCCGCCCATCACGATTGTCATCGATACCGGTGAGCCCCGACACGGGCAGTGACAGCGCCGCGAAGACCGCGTTGTCGAGAATGTTGAGCGTGCCCCGCTGTGCCGGCATGAGATGCGCCCGGGCCACCGCGCTGAGACTCGCGAGCAGCGCCCCCGCCCCCATCAGGCGGCGGACCATGAACGGTCCCCGCCACCGCCGGCCAGCGATCACGGCGGCGGGGGACCGCCGCTGCCACCGAGTCGCGTGCCTTTGAAGCAGCGCTGGATGTAGGGATAGCTCTCGGTGATGTAGTAGTGGTAGATCCCATTGGGGAACTCGGGGGTCACGCCGACACGGCCGTTGCACTCATCGAGATCGCCCGAGCCGGCCACATACTCGTAGTCCTGCTGAAACGTGCCCATGGGGAAAATGCTGACGGCGGGTCGGCCGGCGTCTGGGGTCGCCTTCTTCTGCCAGCTTCCCTTCAACACCTTGAGCGCCGATCCGGCGTTCGTGGCCACGCTGTAGCCGAAGCGGGCGTAGATCGGGAAGCCATCGGCCGCCCATCCCACCAGAATCATCCCTTGGCCGGTGTTCGCTTTTGCGATGACCCCTTCGGGCATGCCGTGATAGTGATAGGCGCCATCGGGCTGCACATGCGCGTTGTTCTCGTCAGTGCCAAAGGTGAAGGCGCCACCAAGCGCTTCAATGCGCCACGGATCCTGACCGGCCACGGCCACGCAGCCACCACCGGGGAGCGTGGAGGTCGCATCGGAGCGGCAGGTGCCGGCCGTGCCGGGATCGAACTTGACCGAGTTGATGGCGTAGCCAATGGGCTGCATGCCTGCGGCGGAGGCGGTGCCCGTGCTGACCGGATTCAGCGAAAAGGTCGCGGCAATCGTTTGCCGGCCGATGGGCGTGGCAAAGTTGCCACCGGTCACGGCATGATCCGGAATCCCATTGCCCGCGAGCGCGCGCGTGGTGCCGCTGCAGCTCCAGGCATAGGTGCTGGTCGTGTTGACTTTGGGGCTGGTGTTGATCCCCGAGTAGCTCAGCGTGCACCCGACACCGGCGGTGAGACCGGTGGCGGTCGGAGTGGAGCCGCCGGTCGTCCCACCGGTGGTGGACCCACCGGAGGAGCCGGAGACCGGTGCGGAGGGGCTTCCACCGCCGCAGGCGGTGAGGACGGTGATCAGCAGGGAGGCGGCGAGTCGGCGCACGAGGCGTGGGAACGGGAAACGAGCGGTGACGGCTGATCGCGCCGGAGAGAGCTGACGTGAATGATTGGACGCCGAACGGGTGTCGGTGTTAAGGTGGCGGGTGCGTTGATCCTCCACCAGTTCTCTTGTGCGCGAGCCCCGATGGCGATCCGTTGGTCATGTGCCCCGTGGGGCGCTGCATTGGTGCTGTTGCTCAGCATCCCCGTCCGTGCGCAGCAGGCCAGCCCGGTGGGTCCTGCCGCGCAGACAGATTCCCTGCGGCGGGTGCGTCGGATTCCCTTCGATGCGCTGGCGGAGAGTGTGACCCAGCAGCTCTCGCTGTCGGTGTTGTCACGCCGCTACAGCGTGGAGGGCGTCCCTGTCAGTGAAGTGATGGCCCCTTTCGAGTGGCGGTATACGGCCCCGCATGTGGCGGCTATGCTCACGGGCGCGCCGATTCGCTTTGCGGTCGACCCCACCGTCATGCGTTCCTGGACGCCCACCCGACTCGAAGTGGATCTGGTCCCATGGGCCGGCGATACGTTGATCCTCTACGGGCAAACCGGAAGCCGCCCGGTCAATCTGGATACGCTGCAGGGTGAAGCGATTGGTACGGTCAGCACGAGTGTGCTCGACGTCGGCGCGATGGCGCTGGGGGTGCCGGCCCATCTCGGCGCGCGACTTGTCGTTGGCCGTCCAGTGGGCGCGATCTATCTGGGGGCCACGGCGGGGGTGGAGCGGGATGCCCGCCCGCCCGCGACTGGCCTCGCATGGTATCAGGGGACGACGCTCAGCGGATCGCTGACCGCCGCCATCCCCATCGGCCGTCAGCGGCTCGCGGTGAGTGCATATCTCAGCCAGAGCCAAACGGACTCATTGGGGGGGCTCAATCAGTTTCCCGGGGGTGGCACGCGTGGGCTGACAGTGAGTCTGTCCGGAGAGACCGGCACGGACAGCACGATCGCCTATACGATCGACGCCTACTACGAGCGGCCCTTTGGCAATACGCGCAATGATCAGGTGACGCGCGCGTTGCCGTTGGGGACGTACTCGGGCTGGTCGGCGTCGGCCGATCTCACGGCGGGGCGCGTCACCTGGACGCCAACGCTCAGTTGGGCCCGTGAGGCCAGCGACGCGACCGTCCGCGTCCGCCAAGGGCCACAGTTTGTTTCGACGACACTCCACAGCTCGGCTACGAGTTGGACCGCAGATCTCGTCGCGGATATCCCGCTGCCCTACGGCCTCTCGTTGCTCCCCCGTCTCGGCTACACGACCGGCGGCTTTGTCTCGCGCCTTGATCCGGTCGCCGGACGGGTGGTGGTACGCCCAGGTCGACCCGCGCCGGCGACGGTGGGGTACACCGCGCGCACGCCGCTGACGGGGTTCTGGAGCGGCATTGGCGTGCAGTTGAACTTCTGAACCACCGCCAGCGATCGCGGTGGGACGGCGCGGTGGTTACCGTGCGCTCGGCATCCACCGCACCTTGTACACTTTCTCCCCGGGCAGTGTGATCTGCCCCGCCGGATTGAGGAAGTGCAGCACTTCACTCCACCACTGTTCGCCCTCCCCCTGAATCCAGAGGAGCCGGCCACTCGTGGGGTCCACCTGAATCGACTTCACCTTGGGGATATCACCCAAGACCGGATGCCGCGTGAAGGTGTGCGCATCGCGATCGAAGAACCAGACATGCGCCGCGGTCGCCAGCGTGAGCAGCGGCGAGTTCGGGACCGGGAGCATGTCATGACCGTTGATGTCCGGCAGTGCGGCCACCACCTCGGCCGTCAGCTTCGGGCTCGCGCTGTTCCAATCGGTCAGCCGATAGCCCACGACATCCTTCTGTGAATCGGCCCAGAGTAACTGGCGTTCGGCATCCCAGATGACGGCATGTGGCCACGGCGTATCCACATGGAAGAGCTCCTGATCAGCGTGTGCGAGGTCATACACACTCAGCCGATCGCCTTGCCCGTTACTGGCATGGGAGGCGGCGATGACGACCCGACCGCCGGGGAGGAGCTCAATGGAATGTCCATTCAGCGCCGTCGCATAAAATTCCACGCGTCCCGTGGCCCGCTCAATGACCGCCGCCCCATTGGAGGAGGAGGCGATCAGGATGCGGGCGCCGCCATCGGCTGGCTTGCATTCCGCGATCGTCTGATACTTCCGACGCATCGCCTCTGGGAGCTCCGGGCGATTCGCCGCGCGCCAGCTCCACACTTTCTGCGGCGTCGCCGCGCTTAGATCGAGGATGAACAGCTCATCCGCGCCACAAACCACCACCTCTTGGCGCTGCTGAGACGCCATGGGACGCCCCGCGGGCGCCACGGTACCGAGCGTGAGCAGCGAGAGGGACCAGAGCAGTCGCGGCATCATGCCTCCCGTGGCCTCCGCCACGCATACCATTCACGAACGGGGGTCCACCCGGTGATCTCGGTCGTTGCCGGATCCAGCGTGCAAACCGTGTGCGCCTCGGTGATCCCGCGGAAGTGCTCATCGATCTCCGCCAGCAGGTCGCGCGTTTCGCGCGTCACCGGTTGGGTCTGCAGACGCTTGGCGATTTCATGACGCAGCAGAACCTCCGACGCGAACTCAGCGGCGGACACCGGCTGTCGCTCCAGAAAATCGACGGTGCGGGCCCATTGCGCGAGCAAGACCGGCAGCGTCATTCGCTCCCAGTTCATCCATCCACTCCGGCGGCACGATCCGATGACGTTGACGCCTTCGGCCAGAGCACCATTTGGGTGCAGCGGAAGAGCGCGAGCGTTTTTCCGGATTCCTTGTGCGTCACCACGGCGTCCCACACCTGTGTCGTCCGACCGAGGTGCGCGGCCGTTGCGGTGCAGGCGAGGGTCCCATCGCGGGTGGTGCCCAGATGATTGGACTTGAGCTCCACGGTTGTGAAGCCGGTCGCTCCCTGTGGCAGGTTCATCACGCAGCCAAAACCGGCACAGGTGTCGGCCAGCGAGACGATCGCCCCGGCATGGAGGAAGCCATTGGGGGCCATGAGCTCCGGGCGCACCGGTAACTCCGCGGAGAGCGTTCCAAGTGCGGCGTGGACAAAGACAATGCCCAAATGCCCCGGGAAGTGGCCCTGCGCGCGCTGATTGAGCTGGTCGAGGGTGAACATGGCCGTAGAGTTTAGGGGGGCTGCGGAGCCTCCGCCATGGTGACGATTGGGGATGGGACCGCTCCCGCCACCCCGGTGCCTGCTGCTAGCATTCGGGGATGGGAATCATTCAGGCCTCCATCCCGATCTTCTTTCTGCTCCTCACTCTGGAAATCCTCTGGAGCCAGATGACGGGGCAGCGCGTCCTGCGGTTGAACGACGCCCTCTCCGATATTGGCTGCGGGATCATGAGCCAGATGGCGGGGATCTTCGATAAGGCGATCACGCTGGGCGTGTTTATCTGGATCAGCACGCACATCGCGCTGCAGCAGTGGCTGCCGTCCGTGCCCGCGTGGGTGGAACGGGCGCCATTTTCCGGTGGGGCGATGGACGGCGCGGCGGTGATCAGCTGGGGCGTGGTCTTTGTGTTGGTCGATTGCTGCTATTACTGGTCGCACCGGCTGTCGCATGAAATCAACGTGCTGTGGGCCGGGCATGTGGTGCATCATCAGAGCGAGGAGTACAACCTCGCGGTGGCGCTGCGGCAAGCGACGATTGGGAAGCTGATGACCTGGGTCTTCTACGTCCCGCTGGCGCTGATCGGCGTACCGTGGCGGATGTTTGTGACGGCGTATGGAATCAATTTGGTCTACCAGTTCGTCCTGCATACGCGTACCGTCGGGAAATTGTGGGCGCCCATCGAATGGCTGATGAACACGCCGAGTCATCATCGTGTGCATCATGGGGTCAATCCGAAATATCAGGATAAGAATTACGGCGGCGTCTTTATTGTCTTCGACCGCTGGTTTGGCACGTTCGAGGTGGAAGACGAGGCAGTGGTCTACGGGGTGACGAAGCCGCTGCAGCGGTGGAATCCCATTGCCGCGAACCTGCAGGTCTTTGCACAGATCTGGCATGATGTCCGTCGGGCCACGCGATGGGCTGACCGTTTCCGCATTGTCTTTGGTCGACCGGGGTGGCGGCCGGCAGCGCTTGGGCCTGCTGAGGTCCCCAAGCCGGTCTCTGCAGACACCTTCGTGAAGTTTGATCCACCACTCCCTGCACCCCTCGCCACCTACGGGCTGGTACAGTTTGTCGTCGCCACGATCTCGGCGGTGCTGTTGCTCCGTCGAGCGGCGACGTTACCGGTGGGGCAGTCGGCCGCTGCAGCGTTCTTTATCGTGGTCGCGCTGGCGGGTGTCGGCGGAATTTTTGAACGTGCGAAGTGGGCGCGTCCCCTCGAGACCGCGCGGCTGGTGGCGCTCGGTGTGGCGGGCGTCGTCATAGCGGTGCTGGCGCCGGCCATGGCGGTGGTGGCCTGGAGCGGTGTCGGACTGGCGGTGGTGTCCTTGCTCGTATTGTGGCGCTATCGGCATGCGCTGACCGAGCTGGCGCTGTCGCCGGTGATGTGATCGCCGTTATACTCGGGGATGCGTGTAGCCATTGTCGGAGGCCCCGGGATCGGGAAGAGCACCCTCGTGCGCCAGCTGGGTGACCTGTATCGTCACGGGTCCTATGGCGAAGGGGAGCAGGGCGTCTGGGATCCACGGGTGCTCGCGGATATTGAGGCGGGACGCAATCCGGTGGGAGTCACCGCCTACTTTGCCTGGCTGTACGATGCCAACTATCGGCATGCCGCCACGCATGACAGCCCGGAATCGGTCGTGTTTATCGAAGGGTCCCGGCTGACGCTCGAAGCGCACATCGCCGAGTATCCCGAGGCGGAGCATGAGGCGCTGCGCGAGGTACTGGTGATTGGTGAGCAGTGGTCGCCGGATCGCACCATCGTGCTCACCTCAAGCACCGACACCATTGAGAAGCACATCCGTCAGCGGCGTCGGCCGCATGAAGAGCGCGAGCGGATGGTGGCCCGCTTTCAGATGATTGACGCGGAGTTCCGTCGGTTGGCGCCGACCTATCCAGGTGCGGTGATCGTGAATCGTGACGGGATGGAGTTTCACACGCGGGATGGGCTCGAAGCGATCATCGCCGCCGCGGGATTGCCGCGGTTCCGCGAGATTCCCTATGAGCCGATCACGCGCTTCGTGATGCCGTCATAAGTCGCGGGCGGCTTACACAGCACGGCGACGCCATTGTCGACCGCCGTGCGCATCGCATCGTAGGCCGCTGCGATTTCCGTCGCGGTCCCACCGGAACCCAGCCCAGCATCGCGCGCACTGGTCGCCAGTTGCAGCGTGGCGGCGGCGCGCTGCACATCGGGGCAGCTCCGGCTCTTGCTTGCCGTCAAGAGCTCTGCGCGTGACCGCTGCAAGGCGGCCGCGGCCACATAGCTCCGCGAGTCTTCGCGCGACTCCATGCTATCGGCGAGCACCAGCAGCGTGAGCGCCGTCCCCTGCAGCGCGGGGAGCGTGTCGCCAGCCGTGCGCAGCATCATCAGTCCACGGGCCACCGTGTAGGTCCGAAGCAGCGCGGCCTGTTCGCCCTGTCGTGGGGCGGTCGCGAGTGCCACGACCACACTGTCCGGTTGATTCACCTCCAGAAACAGATCGGCAAGCTGGAGGTAGAGCGGCGTGCGTGATGGATCCTGCCGGATCGCGGCGCGCGTGGCCTTGATCGCACCCACCTTGTTTCCGGCTTTTCGCTCCGCGGCGGCCGCCATGACGTGCAGTTCGGGAATCGCGGGAAAGCGGATCAGCCCGCGTGGCAGGGCTGCGCTCTGCTCCATCCCGACCAGCTGCAGATACTGCAGATACAGACGTCCATCGGCCGGGAAGTGACGGATCCCCCGGACGCTGGTCTCGAGTGCGGCCAGCGTATCGCCGGTCTGTCGAAGCGCCTCGATATAGCGTGTGGTGTAATTCGAATCAGTCCGAAAGCTGTCGTCTTCCCGATCGAGGGTGTCGCCGAGGGCCGCGGCGGCGGGCCACTGGGCGAGTGCGACCTGCGCGCGAAAGGTGAGCCGCCGTAAGGTGGCATCGGGACCGAGTCGCGTGCGGAGGGCGGTCGCGTTGGCGAGGGCGAGCGCCGGTCGCTGCAGGCGGAGCAGTGCATCGACGACCGTGCGTCCGAGATTGAGGCTGTCCGGCTGCATGGTATAGACGCGTGCCCATTGTGCCGCCGCATCGGCGGTGCGCCGTTCGGCTTCGAGGGCCTGTGCGCGACTGACCGCCGCGAAGAGATTCGTGGAATCGAGCGCCAGGACATCATCGGCCACGCGTCGCACCGAATCCGCGGCGGTGCGCCCATCAAGCAGCGCGGCGAGCAGGCAGTCCCGCGCGATCACGGCCGGGGCATACGCGCGAATGGCGCGCTCGGCTTCGCGGACTGCGGTGAGGCGATCACCGCGGGTGAGCGCGTTCTCACAACGACGCACGCCGGTGAACTGCGCCCGGGCTTTGGCGACTTCGCGTGCGAGCTCGGCGCCGGCGAGCGTGGGGGTGGCCGCGCGAATGGTGGGGAGTGGTTGTTGCATCCCCCAGTTGCGGACAATCGCGAGGCGCGTGCTGACGACCACGCCACCGGCCGTGCCCGACGTCACTCGGCCATGCACGATTTCATCGGCGCGCGTCCGTCCCCCCACGATCCGGATATCGGCTTCACTGAGTACGGCGGACCGGGCATAGTCCGACGCCGCGAGCATGTTCTCCAGGCGATACTGCTCAATGACCTCCGCTTCGCGTGGATCGAGGAGCTTAGCCGTGGCCGATCGCGCCACCTCCGCCAGCTGTCGCGCGGCTTTCAGCAGCCCTGGTGTGCTGTCGACCTGCAGTGGCGCAATGAGCACCCCTTGCTTGGCGAATTCCTGTGCCTGTGCGCGGTGGGGGAACAGCGCGATCAGCACAGCGAATGGTACCGCGATGGGTACCGCGATTCGCAGGATGCTCGGTGCCACGATGGCTCGCGCGCGGGCTCGCATCACAGAAAGCCCGAGACGGGATCGAGACCACCAGCGTGCCCCAATCATCGGGCGTTAACGAGTGGTGCGAGCCACGCCGCCATGCCATGCAAGAGATCGATATGATCTGGCGCGGTGTTCCCGGCAAAGCCCAAGACGGTGAACCCGCCACGCGTGGTGCGGCTGAGGAGCTGGGTGCCAAGTGGGCCCCATTCGAGGACCGGCGTGCGCGCGAGCCCCAGCGATTGCAGCAGCCAATCGCTGCATTCCGTCGTGCTCGCGAAGGTGCCGGGAAAAATTTCCGAGTGCGTGATGAGCAGCTGCGTCTCACCCCGTATCGCCCGACGGGCAAAGGCAGCAAAGGGCGCGAGATTGAGGGTGTCGAGCTGACCCCCATCGGCGAGCGGCTTCCCCTCGGGGCGATAGCTCGTGTGCAGCCCATCCAGCAGGAGGACGCCGTTGACCGCCGCGGCCTGTGATGGGACGCGGAGGATTTCGCGAATGGCACCATACCCCGCGCTCCAGCCACTCAGCACCACGCGGTTGATAGGTGGCGCCTGTGGGACAGCGGCCAGGCGGGTGCGAATGGCCGCCACGAGACGTCCGAAGAGGAGCGAATCCGCAGCGAAGGGGCGCGCATACACGCCGGATCCCCCCCCTAAATACGTCGCCGCGATGATCACGGGCGTGGTCATGGAGGCCGCCGCCGTCTGCGGGACCCAGGTGGCGCCCATGAAATGGATCACCAAGGGGACGTCGTGCTGCCCAAGTGCCTGACGGGGGATGAACAGGTCGACTGGCTTGGGGAGCACACTGTCGATCCGGAGGCTGATGCCATCGAGTGGCTGTTGCGTGAGCCGTTCGTGCCGCCGCGTGCGTTCCTGCATGGGCGAGGGATTCTGCGCAGCCGGAGCCGGTGCCGGGGCCGGCACGGATGTCGCCGCCACGCCGCGTGCGGCATGGCAGCCGGCGAATGCAAGACTCAACAGGGCGATGGCAGGAAGGACCCGACGCATGGCAGAAGCATACGGCAGGCGGTAGCATTGGGCCATGCGTCCCTTCCACGAAAAACTGTCGCGCCCATGGACCATGCGCGCGCTCGCCGCCGGGCTGCTGTGCCTGGGCACGCTGCTGCCGCATGGGGTGGCCGCCCAACGGCCCCTCGTGATCCGACAGGCGCAGCTGATTGATGGCACCGGGGCGCCGCGGCGCGTCGGATCGGTGCGCGTGGTCGGCGATCGGATCGTGGCTGTTGGCGACGTCCGCGCCGAGCCTGGGGATTCCGTGATCGATGCGCACGGGCTGGTGCTGGCCCCCGGGTTCATCGATTCGCACAGTCATCATGGGACGGAGCTGTTTCGTCCTGATTCCCTCCGGCGCGCCGGCCTCGCGATGGTGAGTCAGGGGGTCACCACCATTGTCGTGGGACAGGACGGCAGTGGCATGGGGCTCCGCGCGCGCTTCGACACGCTAACGAAGCGGCCGGTGGCAGTGAACGTCGCCTCGTACGTCGGTCATGGGTCCGTGCGTCGCGCGGTGCTCGGCGCCAATTTCACGCGAGCGGCGACGGTGGCGGAGCAGGCACGGATGGCCGCGATCGTCCGCGACGAAATGGCCGCCGGCGCACTCGGGCTCTCCACTGGCCTGGAATACGATCCGGGGATCTACGCCACGCCGGACGAAGTCCTCGCCCTCGCGAAGATCGTTGCCAAGGTGGGTGGCCGGTACATCAGCCACATCCGGAGCGAGGATCGCGATTTCTGGCCCGCGCTCCGTGAGGTCATCACGATTGGACAGGTGACGGGGATGCCGGTGCAGGTCTCACACATCAAACTCGGCATGCGTGATCTGTGGGGGCAGGCTGGGCGCGTGCTGACCACGCTCAATGAGGCCCGCCGCGCCGGGATTCGCATTACGGCCGACATCTATCCCTACCTCTACTGGCACTCCAACCTCGGCGTGTTCTATCCGCGGCGGAATTTCGCGGACAGCGCGGAGACCGCATTCATTCTGTCGCATGTCAGTGGGGCCGAGGACATTATTTTGAGCGAGCCGGATGGGCATCCGGAGTATCGCGGGAAAACCGTGGCGCAGATCGCCGCTGCACGTGGGGAATCCCCGGTCCGTACGATGCTGTCGCTGCTCGCGGAACCGGGTGGGCGCGATTACGGCGTCGTCGCCAAGGGCATGGACGTGCGCGACATGGAGCAGCTGTTACAGTGGCCTTTTACCAACGTGTGCAGCGATGGCGCCTCCACCGGATTGCATCCGCGCGGCTTTGGCAGCTTCGCGCAGGTACTGGGCCCGTTCGTGCGCGACCGCAAGCTCTTCACGCTGGAAGAGGCGGTACGGAAGATGACCACCCTCTCCGCCGCGAATCTCGGGTTGCGGCAGCGGGGCCGCCTCGCCCCCGGCTACTTCGCCGATCTGGTACTCTTTGATCCCGCGACGATCACCGATCATGCCACCTTTGAGACGCCACAGGCGCTGGCCACTGGGGTCGCATCGGTATGGGTGAATGGTACGCTGGTCTTTCAGCAGGGACAGGTCTCCGGGCAGTTCCCGGGCCGTCCCATCCGTCGGGGGACCGCCCGATGATGCCCACGCTTGATGCAATCCGCGAGAACCGGGCGCGGCTTGGTGATCTCGTCCTGACCACGCCGGTGCGCTGCCTGGAGGATCCGGTGCTCGCCGACGCCGTGGGGGCGACGACGACCGTCTGGCTCAAGGAAGAGCTCTTTCAGCGGACTGGCAGCTTCAAGCCGCGCGGGGCGCTGTCGGTGATGCTGGCGCTCGATGCTGACACGCTCGCGCGCGGCGTGACCGGGGTTTCTGCTGGCAACCATGCGATCTCGCTCGCCTACTCCGCGCAGGTACTGGGCACGACGGCGCATGTCGTGATGCCGAAGACGGCCAATGCGTACCGGGTCCAGCGCTGTCGCGACCTCGGCGCGTCGGTCGAATTGGTCGAGCACGTGCATGCGGCCTTTGCGCGCGTGCAGGAGGTGGCGGCCACCGAGGGGCGCACGTTTGTGCATCCCTTTGAAGGCCCCCGCACCGTGTTGGGGACGGCGTCGGTCGGGCTCGAGTTTGTCGAGCAGGTGGCGGCCGCCGGTTCGGCGTTGGATGCGGTGATTGTCGCGTCGGGCGGTGGCGGTCTTACAGCGGGTGTCGCCTGTGCCGTCGCCCAGCGGTCCCCGAACACGGCGGTATATGCCGTCGAGCCGACCGGTGCGGACAGTTTGCATCGGAGCCTTGCGGCGGGCGCACCCCAAGCGATTGACGCGGTGCGAACGATTGCCGATTCCCTCGGGGCGCCACGCTGTGAGGCCTATACCTTCGCCATCAATCGCGAGCTGCTGGCGGATTGCGTGTTGGTGAACGACGACGCAATCCGCTCGGCGATGCGCCTGCTCTTTCAGTGCGCCAAGCTCGTCACCGAGCCGGCTGGTGCGGCGGCGCTGGCGGCCCTGATGGGACCGCTGCGCGAACGGCTCGCCGGGCAGCGGGTCGGGGTGATTGTCTGCGGCGCGAATGTGGACGCGGCGACCTACGCCGCACAGATCACCGCGGGGTAATCGGTGCGGTCGTGCATTCCGTTTGGAGACGGGGTTGTGACGGCGTTACGCTAGCGCTTCGGCCAGTTCTGGCGATCTTACGACGACACCCCGCCGCTTGTCGACCCTTTGCGGATCCCCCCGATGCTTGCTCCGTTTCGTTGGCGTGCCACGCCGCTCCTGTCGCCCGCGCTGCTGGCCCTGAGCCTTGCCGTAGGCCGTCCTCTGGTGCTGCACGCCCAGCGGGCGCCCGTGCTCCGCGATACGGTGGTGGCGGCCCCGACCAAGGCCCCGAAGACGCCGCTGCCGAGTGAGCAGGCGTCGGCCGGGATCACCGCCTTCAGCTTCATCGCCTACGGGGACACCCGGGGTCGGCACGATGGTACGGAGATTCAGGCCGAGCATCAGCTGGTCGTGGAGTCGATGCTGGCCACGATTCGGAAGCAGGCCTCCACGTCGGATCCCATCCGGTTTGTGCTGCAGAGTGGGGATGCGGTGGTGAATGGGGCGGTCGCGTCACAGCTGACCGTGAGCAACATCCCGCTCATCAATCGACTGACGCAGGAGGGCGGCGTTCCGTACTTCCTGTCGGTGGGGAATCATGATGTTGGTGCCTCCACGAATCCGCTCGATCAGCGGCGCGTGGATGGGCTCCGCAACTACTTCACGGCGAATCGAGAGCTGATTCCCGCGGAGGGATCACCGCGCCGTCTCTCGGGCTATCCGACCTATGCCTTTGGATTCGGGAACAGTTTCTTTGTCGCTTTCGATTCCAATATCCCCGACGACACGGTGCAGCTGGCGTGGGTGGCGCGGCAGCTCGAGCAGCTCGATCGGTCGCGCTATAAAAATATTGTGATGTTCTATCATCATCCGGCGTTTTCGTCAGGGCCGCATGGCGGATCGAACATCGAATCCCAGGCGGCGGCGATCCGCGCGCGGTGGATGCCGCTCTTCCGGAAGCATCATGTCCGACTGCTCCTGACGGGGCATGAGCATCTGTATGAGCACTGGGTGGAGCGGTACAGCGACGCTGCCGGCAGCTGGCGGATGGATCAGATTGTCAGTGGCGGCGGTGGCGCCCCGCTGTATTCGTATTTCGGGGAGCCGGATGTGGGGCCGTACATCAAGGCGGCTGGCGAGGCGAAAGTGACGCTCGAGCATCTGGCGAAGCCGTCAACGGAACCTGGTGGGAATCCCTTTCACTACGTGGTCATTCACGTGGATGGCGAGCAGATTTCGCTGGAAGTGATCGGCGTGGACTGGGGGAGAGGTTTCGCCCCCTACAAGTCTGCCCGTGTGGAGCTCGGCGCCCGTCGATAGTCCTTCGTCTTCCCCGTTCCGACCACACGCTATGTCGACCAACCGCGAATTTTTCCTCGCCTGCTGGCAGAATGAAGTCGCCGCCACGGTGGCGCTCCTTCGGCACTTGCCCACGGCGGCGCTCGATTACCGCCCGCATCCGGTCAACCGGTCGGCGCGGGAAATCGTCGAGCATCTGCTCGCGCATGCCGTCGATCTCGCGATCATCACGCGTGAGCCGCAGTGTGATGAAACGCTCACCTTCCCGGTGACCGATGCCGCCGTGGCTGCCGATCAATACCAGGCGCTTGCCGATGCGGTCACAGCCGCCGTCTCGGCCACCAGCGAGGCGGCGTGGGAATCGGAGCCGGTCGCGCTGCTGATTCGTGGGGAATCGTTCATCACGATCCCGCGCACCAACATGATGTGGTTCTTCTTCTTCGACATCATTCATCATCGCGGACAGCTGTCCACCCATGTGCGTCCCATGGGCGGCACCGTGCCCGCGATTTACGGCTTCAGCGCCGATACGCTCGCGGCGGGGTGACCGGTGAGCGCGTGACCAGCGGGAGCGTGACTGGTTTCCAGGTCACGGTATCGCTGGTGAGTCCGTAGCGCGGACTGACAATTTCGAGTTGCTCCGGCCGGATGCGGAGCAGCATTACTGACGGGCTCGTGGCCCCCTGCGGATAAAACGGGGTCCACTTGGCATCCCAGAGCCGCACTTTCTCTGCGGGCGCCGTGATCAGCGTCGCGATCCCCTGCAGCGTTACGTATTCCCCGGCGGCGCTGTCGAAATAGAGCAGCGCCACGCGGGGGTTGGCCCGGATCTCCTGCACTTTCCGGCTCCGCGGATTCGTCGCGACGAGCACCGTCATCGTGGAGTCCGGGAGGGCGGGATCGACCATGCGCGATTGCGGCTGGCCGCGGCCGCGCGCCTGCACCGTACTGAGCGTCGCATACCGTGCGGTGCCGATAATGACGCGCGCGGCCTCCAGAATGCGCGGGCGCATGGTGTCGACGGCGGCGGTCCGCGTCGTCGCGGTGGCCCCCGCCGAGGCCTGTTGTGCCCCGGCGGAGGTCGTCATCACGCCACTCGTGGCACCGCCCAGTGCCCCCAGCAGGCACCAGGCGGCGAACGACGGGCGCCCCATCACGGCACGGTCGTCGGTGGCGAGGCGAGGAGCTTCGTCAGCCGATAGAGGAACTCCTGCCCCTCGTAATACGACTGCATGCGCATGCGCTCGTCGCGCCCATGGGCGCGGGCATCGGTCGTGGGATCCATGAACAACCCGGACACGCCGTAGGCCGGCACGCCGATGGAGAGGAAGAAGCGCGAATCATTCGCCCCCGTCGACATCGTCGGGATGGTGGGGATGTCGCCGAACAGCTCCTTCGTCACCTGCAACACGGGCTGCATGATCTCGGGGCCCATCTTCGCCGGCGGTGAGGCAGGGCGCTGCGACTTGATCAGCACCTTCACCGTCGTATCGTTGATCACCTTTTCGAGGGCCGCGCGGACCTCTTCCGCCGTCTCGGTGGGATAGATGCGGCAGTTGATATTGGCTTCGGCCAGCTGCGGGAGCGCATTGGAGGCGTGCCCGCCGGAGAGCATCGTCGCCACACAGGTGGTGCGCAGCATGGAGCTGTACTTCTCGTCGCCCCCGACGATGGCGGCGGCCGCCTTGTCGTTCGGGTTCGCGACCAGTGCCTTCATGGCGCGACCCATGCGCGGCGTTTCCAGGGCCGCGGTTTGCGAGAAGAAAGACCGCGTCACCTCGCTCAGGCGGAGCGGAAACTGATGCCGCCCCACTTTCGCGAGCCCGTCCGCCAGCGACGTAATGGCGTTATCGGCACGCGGCACCGACGAGTGGCCCCCGCGGTTGGTGACATGCAGCGTGTAATTCGTCGTGATTTTCTGCGCGAGCTGAATCGTGTTGAAGAGCGGCTTCCCATCACGCAGCGTGCCGCCTCCCCCTTCATTGATCACGATCCCGGCATCGACCAGATACCGCTTGTTCTGCACCAGCCAGTCGACCCCATTGAAGGGGCCACTTTCTTCGTCGGCGGTGAGCGCCACGATGATGTCGCGATCGGGGACATAGCCTTCGGCCTTCATCCGCAGCAGGTTCGCCACGAAGATCGAGGCCATGGCCTTGTCGTCGGCGATGCCACGCGCGTAGTAGTAGCCGTCCTTCTCCGTGAAGGTGAAGGGATCGAACTCCGGCGACCAATCGGCCTTGAGCGCTTCGACGACGTCGAGGTGCGCCAGGAGCAGCACGGGCTTGAGGCCGCGCGGATTCTTCCCGCGCACGCGCGCCACCACGTTGTGTCGTTCGGGGCGCGGACCGCCCACGAAGATATCGGAGTCCGGGATGCCGGCCTGCCGGAAGCGCTTCGCCATGGCGAGCGCGCCGTTCGTGATGTTCCCGGTGGTGACGCTGGTGTTGATCTCCACCAGCTCCTTGAACACCTCACGGGCGGTCTGTTGCGCTGGGGTCAGGCGGCCGGGGGTGTACACCGGCGACTTCGCGGTCTGTGCGGCGACCGGGGCGGCTGACAGGGCGCCGAGCAGGGTGAGGAGCGCCGGGACGGCGGCACGGGCGCCCAGGCGGACCGGTCCAACGCAGGACGAGCGGGACATGGCAGATGAAGCTGAGGGTGGAGGCGGAAACAGCCTCCGAAAAAAGCCCTCAGCGTCGTGGGCTGTCAAACGCTTCAGGCATGAGAAGGCCCGATCGGGAAAACAGAGCGGGGGGCGACCGATTGGCCGCCCCCCGCTGTCCTGCAGCTGCTGCTGGTGCCTTAGCGCAGATTCGGGTTGGACCCGATTTCTTCCGCGCTGATCGGCATGCAAGCGCTCCGACCCTGGAGCTGCGTGTTCTTGCCGTCCGTCAGCCAGCGACGGAGATCCCACAGACGACGCCCTTCCAGCCACAGGACCGCCCCGCGTTCCCGCTGCAGGATCGGCCACACCTGATCCACCGTCGTCGCCGTCAGCGCCGGGAGGGTGAACGAAGCGCGTTCCTGATTGATGAACGCCATCGCGTTCGTGACGTCATTGGCGCGGAGGGCCGCCTCGGCGCGGATCAACAGCATGTCCGTGCCCTTCGCCAGCGCGACCGGGTCGCCCAGCGTCAGATACTTCTTCTGGCGGAAGAAGTTCGTGGCGCCGTCCTGCCCCTTCGTGATGGTCGTGCCCGTCTTCACCGTGTCATACGGCACCCGGATATCCCGGTCCGCAACCCACATCGTGTTCCACACGGTCGTTTCGCGACGCGTGATGGTCTCATAGGCCAGCGTGAGCTGTTCGCGTCCCGTTGCGCCGAAGATCGCATTGTGACGGAAGGCCACCGGGACCAGCGCCGCATCGGCCGCGGCGTCGGTCCACTTGCCGAGGTTCGCCCGCACCTGCGCCCGCCCGGAGAGCGCGGCGTTGATGTACGCCGTGTTGTTCAGCGCGGTCGAGATCGTGAGCGCCCGCGTGAACAGGCTTTCGGCGCGCACGAAGTGCTCGCTGTTCGGCTTGCGCGGGCCACCATCGATCGCCGTTTCGCAGACATTCTCGCCGAGGATGCGGTTGGCGAAGCCGGCATACAGGTACGCGCGGGCCGTCAGCGGGTTCGACTCGAATCCGGTGCCGAGCACCGTCTTCATCCGAGTGATGCCCGTCTCCGCCACCCACCGGGCGCGCTGCAAGTTGGCCCAGTCGGTGTTCACATCATCCGACGAAATGGCGCCGCTCCAGAACTTGCGCTCGGCGGCGTAGTTCCCGGCTTCGACCAGTTCAAACGAGGCCAGGGCCCCGCGCATGACGTAGTTGCCGAGGCCGTACGAGAGGTCACCCCCCATGCCGTTGACGAGCGCGGTCATGGCGGTGGGGGTGTTCAAGTCGGCGTCGGCGATGGGGCCCGGGTTGCTGACTTCGAGGTTACACCCGCTGAGCGTGCTGCCCGCGAGTCCAAGGGCCACGGCCGCGGTGAGCGGACGGGCGCGACGCAGAGAAAAGATCATGGTCCGCATTAGAAGCTCGTCCTCACGCTGAAGAGGAACGTGCGATAAGGGGGGAAGACGTAGTAGTCGCGGCGCGAGAAGGTGCTCGTGCGCTGGTCGGCGACTTCCGGATCGGAACCCGTGTACTTGGTGTTCACGAACAAGTTGCGGCCGGTCAGCTGCAGGCTCGTCTTCCGGGTACCCGGGATGTTGAATTGCTTGGGCAGGTCGTAGGACATGGAGATGCTGCGCAGCTTGAAGAAGTCGGAGCTTTCGACCCAGTAGCTGTAGTCGCGTTCCGCCGACGTGATCGAGCAGCGCGCGCGATCCAGCGCATTCACGGTGGCGAGCTTGGAGGCATCACCCGCCGCGGCGGCCGTCAGGGCCCGCTGCGCTTCGAAGCAGGGCTGCCAGATCTTGAGGCCGGCGTTGGCATAGCCGATGGCGTTGAGGAGATGGCCACCGAGCTGGAACTCACCAACCGCTTCCATCGTGAAGTTGTTGAACAGCGTCAGCGTGATCGCCGGATTGATGATCTGGTCCGGGAAGGTCGCACCGAGGTACTGCATCGAGTCCACGACCGGGGCGGCGAATTCGCCCGGGTTCCGGACCTTGACCCCCATGTACGACGGGACCGGCAAGCCGGCCTTCACATACGACCGCGACAGCGCGTCGATCGTGAGGATCTGGCCACCCAGGTCGACGGCCTTGCTCTTGATGCTCGTGTACTGCAGGCGACCGCTCAGTTCGGCCCAGCGCGTCAGCTGCGTGGTGCCGGTGAGCTGTGCTTCGAAGCCGACGTTCTGCAGCGCACCAACGTTCTCGGGCTGGTTGTTCGTGAAGCCCTGTGACGGCGGATACGCAATGTTGATGAGCGCCGCGCTGGTGCGCGACTTGAACGCCGTCACCACGAGGCCCATGCGGCCACCGAAGAAGCTGGCGTCGAAGCCGCCTTCGGTTTCCCGCGTGCGCTCGGGGCCCAAGTTCGGATTGCCCAGCTGGCCCGGGGTGAAGGCGGGCTGTGAGCCTTCCGCCGAGATCGGGTTCCAGGTCTTCACGGCGTCAAAGGCGCCAGGCGCCTTGCCCGATTCACCGATCGCCGCGCGGAGCTTGAACGTTTCCATCCAGGCAAACGGCCAGAACTTTTCGTCGGAGAGGACATACGACGCGCTGATCTTCGGGTACTGCTGCAGCCCGAAGCTCTTGCCGAAGGCACTGTTGCCGTCAATGCGGAGACCCGCCGTGACGAACAGCTTGTCGCGCCAGCCGAACATCTGCTGCGCAAAGACACCGGCGTTGATCACGCGCTGGTCGTTCGCGTCCGTGACCGCCTTCGTGGCGCCCGTGAGGAGCGACGGATTCCCCGGGCCCGCGAAGTTGTCGGCCTGCAGATCCACGGAGTACAGGCGGCTGTCAAAGAGCTGCCCGCCCACCGAGGTGTTCGAGGTGAAGTCCGATCCAAAGGACTGCTTCCAGGTGCTCACATAATCCACCGACATGAGCGACCGATTCCACAGCGTCTGGTAGTACGTCCCCGTGGGGACGCGCAGGAAGCCGTACGGGTTGATCGTCCGCAGATCGGTGTTGTTATAGTCGAAGCCCACCGACAGGCGGTTCGTCAGCTGCGGCAGCGGCGTCCACGTGGCCGTGCCACCGATGATGTAGTGGTTGCCGGCGATCGTGTTGGACTTCGAGAAGATCGTGTCGTTGAGCGTGCAGGTGACCGTGGCGTTGCTGCAGCCGGTCCCCTTGAAGTTCGAGCCCGGACCGCGCGACACGTTCAGCAGGAAGCCATCGGCGCTGTTGCCGTCGGAAATCATCGACGTGTTGCGGCGCTGATACGACGTGTTGAGCGCGAGCGTGACGTTCTTGATCGGCGAGAAGCCGATGTTCACGCGAATGCCGCCGGTCTGGTTATCACCGACGCGGAGGACGCCCGCTTCGCGATTCAGGTTGCCGGAGACCGAGTAGTTGATGCCACCCGACGAACCCCGCACGCCGAGGGAGTAGCGGCCCACGGCGCCATTCTGCAGCCAGCTGCCGCTCGACGGGCACGTGGCGTCTTCAAACGGGGTGCCGTTGATGTCGACCAGATTCGGGCCACGGCATTCCCGCAGGAACATCCGCGTCGGATCGCTGCGCGGGCCGAAATCGCCCATGCTGTTGATGCCGCCCGCCGTTTCCAGCGACCAGACGGCTTTGCCGTCGCGGCCGCGCTTGGTGAAGATCTGGATCACGCCGCCGGAGGCTTCGGTGCCGTAGAGCGTCGTGGCCGCCGGACCCTTCACGATTTCCACGCGGTCGATATCGGCCGCATCGATGTCGTTCAGCGGCGAGACCGACTGCCGCGACGACACACCCGTGGGCGTGTTGCTGTTGAAGATCCGGACGCCGTCCACGTAGATGAGCGGACGGTTGCCCTGGGTCACGGAGTTCACGCCGCGGAGGCGGATCGTGCCACCGGAGCCAGGCTGGCCGGAGTTGCCGAGCACGGTCACACCCGTCGACCGGCCCTGCAGGATTTCCTGCGTGTTGGACACCGCGCCCCGCGCGAACTCGTCGGAGCTCACGGTGGTGACGGCGTTGCCGACTTCCTTCTTCCGCTCTTCACCGGTGGCGGTGACCACTACGCCGGTCAGCGAGACGGTGCTCTTGGCGAGGGCGAAATCCGCCGTGGCGGTGCCGCCAGCACGGAGGGTGACGACGCGGCTCATCCGCGTGTAGCCAATGCGACGCACCACAATGGTGACGTTGCCGGCAGACACCCCCGTGATGCTGAAGCGGCCATCCTCACCCGTGGCACGTCCGAGGGTGGTGCCTTCGATGGTGATCTGGGCCGCCACAATCGGCTGGCCGTTCTCCGCATCGGTGATGCGGCCGGAGACGGTGCCGGTGGCCTGCGCGGCGGCAGTGGATTGGGGGAGGATGGCCAACAGGGCGCCGCCAACCGCGGCGCGGATCCATTGAGCTATCAATGCTCCCCGGGAATTCGACGAAAAACGCACGAAATCTCCTTGCGGGATAATGGTGAGACCCCGACGATATACAGCCGCACACCCCGGTTCAATGGCTCGTCAAGAATCGGTAACGGCTTGCAGCTACCGACAGGGCCACGGATCCAGCCCAATTCCTTCTCTCGGTTCACCCCCATGTCCTCACGCCGCGCCTTTTTGGCCACCGCTGCCGTCACCACGGCCTCGGCGGCCACCGGTGCCCTGCTCACCCCGGAGCTGCTGCAGGCCCACACGCCGGCGCACGACCTGCCGCAGCCACCCGCTGGGCTTCCCCCGGCGATCCGGGCGCTCACGTCCATGAAGGGCCAGGCGACCCCGATCTCGGTCGCCGAGCGTCTCGGCCGGCTTGAGAAGGCCCGGCGGCTCATGCGCGAGGCGAAGATCGACGCGCTGCTCCTCACCGGCGGGACGAGTCTCGAGTATTTCACCGGCATGAAGTGGGGGCTCAGCGAACGGCTGCTGGCCGCGGTGATCCCCGCCTCCGGTGGCGCCTTCCTCGTCACCCCGAAGTTCGAGGAGGAGCGGGCCATGGAGCAGGCGCACCAAGGGCCGCTCGGGACCGATGCGCAGGTGTACGCCTGGGAAGAGCATGAGTCCCCTTATGCGCTGATCGCGCAGGGGCTCAAGAGTCGTGGCCTCGCGACCGCCACGATTGGCGCCGAGGAGACGGTCCGCTTCGTCTTCGCGGACGGGGCCGCGCACCTGCCGCAGATCCGCGTCGTGAGCGGCACCCCGGTGACCGCCGGCTGTCGCATGGTGAAGGACGCGCACGAGCTCGCCCTGATGCGGCTCGCCAGTCAGGTCACCTTGAAGGCCTATGAGGCGGCCTGGAAGTCGCTCACTGAAGGCATGACGCAGGACGATTTCGCCCGGTTGGTGCAGCAGGCGCACCGGCAGCTGGGCTTCGAGGGGTCGGCCGGGGTGCAGGTCGGGGAGTTCAGTGCGCTCCCGCATGGCAGCGTCACCCCGCAGGTGATCCGCGAAGGGAGCATCCTCCTTATTGATGGCGGCTGCAAAGTCGAAGGGTACAGCTCCGATCTCTCCCGCACCTTTGTGCTGGGCAAGGCGACGCAGCGGATGAAGGATGTCTTCGAGATTGAGCACCGGGCCCAAACGGCTGCCGTGAAGACGGCGCGCCCGGGACTTCCCTGCGAGGCGGTCGATGCCGCCGCCCGGAAGGTCATTGTCGATGCCGGCTTTGGCCCAGACTATAGGTATTTCAGCCACCGGGTGGGGCACGGCATGGGGATGGACGGCCATGAATGGCCCTATCTCGTGCGCGGGAACACGCTCCCCATGCAGCCCGGGATGGTCTTTTCCGACGAGCCCGGGATCTACATCCGCGGCGAGTTCGGCATCCGGCTGGAGGACGATATGGTGATCACCGAGTCCGGGGCCGAGCTGTTTACCCCGCAGTCCCCCAGCCTCGAGACGCCATTCGCCAGTTGAGCGCCAGTATTGCGCGTTATATGCAATAGTTTCGCGCCATCAACGGATAACTACAAAGACAGCATCAACGCATTTACGCGTTCGGCTCCGTGGTGGGGCGGCGCTCCACGATCAGGAGCGCGCCCGCCATGGCGAGCCCGGCGCCGATCACAAAGGGCCAGGAGAGCGTGAGCAACCGGGCCGACAGGCTGGCAATGAAGGGGCCAACGACGCGCCCCATGGAGGCCGCGCCCTGGTAGGCCCCCAGCACGCCGCCCCGTTCATGCGGGGCGGCCGTCGCAGCGACCAGCCCGCTCATGCTGGGATTGAACATCGCCGAGCCCACGCCAAAAATCCCGAGCGCGACGAGCAGCATGGGCATGCTGTGGATGGCGGGGATGCCGCACATCCCGATCCCGGCGAGCACAGCGCCAACCCGGGCCAGCCGCGCCGCGCCGAAGCGCCGAGTCAGCTTCCCAATCAGCCCGGCCTGAATCGCCACCGAGATCACCCCGGTGAAGCCATAAATCCATCCCAACTCCCGCGGCCCCACCTGCATCCGGTCGGCGGCCCAGAGCGCGAGCGTACTCTGGAGCAGGGCGACGGCGGCCACGATGATGATCGTGGCCGCGAGCAGCTCGCGCAGCACCGGTCGCCGGAAATAGCTCCCCATCCCCACCCGAGGCGCGTGCTTCTGCGCGCGCTTCTCCGGCGGCAGCGACTCGGGGAGCCGGATGACGGTCAACACGAAGGCGACGAGCGACATGATCGCCGCGCCATGCGCCACCCGCGACAGCGCCTGGGGGTCCGACTGATGGCTCCCGGCCAGCAGTCCGCCAATGGCTGGCCCCAAAATGAACCCCAGCCCGAACGCCGATCCCAGCAGCCCGAGCGCCCGCGGACGGGTCTCGTTGGTGGTGATATCGGTCGTGTACGCGTAGGCCGTGGAGATATTCCCCGCCGCGAGCCCCGCGATCAGGCGCGAGAGCGCGAGCATGAGCCCCGTATGCGAGAAGGCCAGCATCGACGAGGCCGCCGCATTGGCGAGCAGCGTGACCAGCAGCACGGGCCGCCGACCGATCCGATCGGAGAGCATCCCCCAGACCGGTGCGCCGATCAGCTGGCCCAATGAATAGAGGCCGAGGTAGAAAATGACCGACGCTGGGTCGACCCCCACCTGTTCCGCATAGAACGGGAAGACCGGGATGATCATCCCGAAGCCGACCAGATCGAGAAAGACGACGAGAAAGAGCGTGATCATGCCTGAGAGGGTAGCACCCCGGGTGGCCGGGGGAAAGATTGGGGCATGACTGACCACCCCTCGTCTCCCGAACGCAGCGCGCGCATTGTCCAAGAGTTGCAGGACGCCGTCCAGCGCCTGCATGTGTTGGCCCAGCAGCCTCGCGTGGTCGTCATCGCCGGCACCCGGTCCGATGGGATCCGACCGATGGCATGGCAGGTGCTATTCGAACGCAGCTTCGGAGGCGATGTTCCCGCGCTGCACTACCGGGGGCTCCGCGCCGGCGCCCTGCCGGAGCTGCTCACGCGCGGCTACGACAGTGAGACCACCCCCGAGGGGACGCCGTGGGCCTCACCGCGGTTGGGGGACGCGATGACGCGCGGCCCGGTGATCGCCGCCTTTCGCGCCGATCGCCTCCCCGAGGACATCGCCACCGCGCTCGTCGGTGTGCTGGTCTTCGAAGATGATGGACTGCATCGCGACGGCGTGAAGGCGCTCGTCGGTGAACTCGGACTGTCCTGACGCATGGCGCTCCTCCCCATTCTCGACCAGTCCCTCCGCGGTCGCGCCACCCATCCCGCCCTCACCTTCGGCGACGGTGACGCAGCCCACACGCTGACCTTCGGCGACCTCGAACGGCGCAGCAATCAATGGGCCGCGCTCTTACGCGCGCGCGGCGTGCAGCGCGGCGACCGGCTCGGTTTCCTGCTGGTCAATCGCGTGGAGATCATTGATTGCTGGATCGCCTGCGTGAAGCTGGGCATCATCGTCGTGCCCATCAATGTGCTCTATCAGGCGCGCGAGATCCGGCACATCGTCACCGACGCCGATCCGGTGGCGGTCATCACCTCGGCCGCGCGTATCAGCGAGCTGCCCGACGGGACGCGCGCGTGGGATGTCGAGCAGCTCGCGGCGGAAGCGGCCACGCACGGCGATGGAACCACGCGCCCAGCCATGATGGGAGATGCCGCCCAATCGGCCGTCGCTGATGCCGATACCCCCTGTGCGCTCGTGTATACCTCGGGCACGACCGGGGCCTCGAAGGGCGCGATCCTCACCCAGGGAAATTTCGCCGCCAACGCCCTCGTGCTGAACGCGAGCTGGGGGATGACCTCGGCGGACCGGCTGCTCATGACGCTCCCGCTCTTTCATGTGCATGGGCTGGGGAATGGGCTGCATTGCTGGTTGCTGAGCGGCTGTCACATGCAGCTGGTGGAACGGTTCGACGCGTCCCGGGCGGCCGCGTGGTTTCTGGACTACCAGCCCACCGTCTTTTTTGGCGTGCCGACGATGTACGTGCGGCTGCTCGAGCTTGAGTCGGACGTTGCTACGCGGATCGGGGCCGCGGCGCGGTTGTTTGTCTGTGGATCGGCACCGCTGCCGGCGCATGTCCTGGACGCTTTTCAGTCCCGCTTTGGTCATGTGATTCTGGAGCGGTACGGCATGACCGAAACGCTGATGAATGTGAGCAATCCGTATCATGGCGAGCGGCGCGCTGGCACCGTGGGGCTGCCGTTGCCGCTCACGGGGGTGCGTATTCGCGACGAAGCGGGAACGGATGTCCCGATTGGCACGAGTGGTGAACTCTGGGTGCGTGGCCCGAATGTCTGCGCCGGTTACTGGCGTCGTCCCGAGGCGACGGCGGCGGCCTTTGTCGACGGCTGGTTCCGCACCGGGGATATCGGGGTGCGCGCGGCCGATGGCTACATCACACTCGAAGGACGTCGGAGTGACCTGATCATCTCCGGTGGGTTCAACATCTATCCGCGGGAAATCGAAGAGTGGCTCACCGAGCAACCCGGGATTCGTGAAGCGGCGGTGGTTGGCGTCGCGGATCCGGCGCGTGGGGAAGTCCCGGTGGCCTATCTCGTGGGCGATGACACGATGGACATTGGCGCGGTGACCGAGGCGCTCCGTCGGGAGTTCGCGTCGTTCAAGGTGCCGCGCGGCTTTGTGCGCGTGGACGCGCTGCCGCGCACGGCGTTGGGGAAAGTGCAGAAGCATCTCCTGCCCGCATTCACCGCAGCCTCCCCGTCACCCACGGCCTGAGATGAGCCCCGCTGAACTGTCGCTGATCGCGTTGCTGGTGGTGATTGCGGCCAGCCTGACGTCCCGTGTGAATGTTGGCGTACTGGCCGTGGCGCTCGCGTGGCCCATCGGGCTCTATGCCGCCGGATGGAAGGTGGAGCAGGTGATGGCCACCTTCCCATCGTCGCTCTTTCTGACGCTGCTGGGGGTGACGCTCCTCTTTGGCGTCGCACAGGCGAACGGCACCATGAATGCTCTCACGCATGCCAGTGTGCGATGGCTCCGTGGCAACGCGGCGCTGCTGCCGCTGCTCTTCTTCACGCTGGCGTGCGTGATCTCCACCAGCGGGCCAGGGACGATTGCCACGACGGCGCTGCTGGCCCCGCTCGCCATGGGGATCGCGCACCGCGCTGGCGTGCCGCTCTTTCTCACGGCGCTCATGGTGGGCAACGGCGCGAACGCCGGCAACTTGTCGCCGATCAGCGCCATTGGCGTGCTGGTGCAGGGGCTCATGACGAAGGCCGGTCTCGGTGGCCATCCGTGGGAAACGTGGGCCGCCAACTTCACGGCGCATGCACTGGCCGCCCTCGGCGCGTGGCTGCTCTTTGGTGGTCTCACGCTCCTGAAGGCGCCGCCGGTGCCGCAGACGGAGGATCATGTCCCCTTCACCGGTCGCCATGGCATCACGCTCGCCATGCTCGCGACGTGGGTGCTTGGGGTGCTGGTGTTCAAGCTCAACCCCGGGCTGAGCGCGTTCGTGGTGGCGGCGCTGCTGGTCACCGCGGGTGTGGGTGATGACGCCGCGACGATCCGTCAGGTCCCGTGGCCGGTCCTGCTCATGGTGTGCGGTGTGAGCGTGCTGATTGGCGTGCTCGAGAAAACCGGCGGGATGGACCTCTTCACGACGCTGCTGTCGCGTTTGGCGACGCCCACGTCGGTGAATGGCGTGATTGCCGGCGTCTGCGGGCTCATTTCCACGTATGCCTCGACGTCAGGCGTGGTGTATCCTGCCTTCCTGCCGGCGGTACCGGGACTCGTCGCGAAACTGGGCGGCGGGAATCCGCTCGAGATCGCGCTCAGCATCAATGTGGGTGCCGCGCTTGTGGATGTCTCGCCACTGTCCACGATTGGCGCGCTGTGCATCGCGGCGGTGCCGGCGGGGCATGACACCAAGCAGCTCTTCCGTCAGCTGCTGCTCTGGGGCTTTGCGATGACGCTGGTCGGCGCGCTCTTCTGCCAGCTGCTGATTGGCCTGTTCGTGCGCTGACCAACGAGAAGGATGCACGGGGCGCTGACCGGTCCGTCGGTCAGCGCCCCGTGGGCATTACTTCAGCCGTTCCTGAATTTCGTTGATGACATCCTTGTAGCGGAGCAGGATACGGCTCCACGGCTGGAACGCTTCGTCATCCTTCGCGCTCTTCGCCACATAGGAGTGCTCGCTCACCAGCTTCACACTGTAGCGCAGCGGTGACGAATCGGCCTGCTTCACAATGACCCGCGTGCGGATGATGCAGCATTCCTGCACCGACGTCACGTTCCAGCCCGTGCGCATGTAGCCGGTTTCCTTGTCGCTCAGCTCCAGCACGTCGAAGGAATTGGTGACGATCTGGCTCAGAATCTTCCAGGCTTCGTCTTCCTTCCGCTTTTCGTTGACCGTGACGGAGAAGTTGACATTGGCCTGATCGCTTTCCGTGGACATCGACCACGAGCCGTCGCCGTTGAGCTTGGCAACTTCCCCTTCAATGGGGAGCGGCGTGCCGTTGTCGCGCAGGCAATATTCCTTCGCCCAGGTGATATACGCGGCCGCCCGGGCTTCGACCTGCACGCACTGTCCCTCACGGACGACGACGCGCTGCGCGCCGACACCCACCCGCCGACCGGCCACAAACATTTCGGCGGTCTCCGGATCCGGACGCACTTCAAAGGCGTGATCGACCAGCGTGATCTGATCCTGCAGCGGCGGCGGCTGGATCCCTTCCCGCACGCAGTACTGCTTCTCAATGGCCAGGAAACCGGGGTGTGAGGCTTTGACCGTCGCACAGCTGTTTTCGGCAATCGCCACTTCGGCGAAGTCCTGCCCGTACTTGGCGCCGTTGATGTCGATCTGCGACCCACCGGGCATCACGCGCACCAGCACCACGCGCTGATTGAGCACGATGTCATCGGCTTCCGGCGGCAGCGACTGCCCGGCGCGGTTCGCGTAGGTGCGCGTCACCGTCTTATAGCCGGTGGCCTTCACCTCGAGCGTGCGCTGCGCGCCTTCGCGGATGGTGATGAAGTTGGTGACTTTGGGATTCAGCCGCTCGGTGTTGTCGAGCGTGACCTGCGCATCGGCCGGGCTGACCGACAGCTTCACCAGCCGGTCCTTGAGTTGGAAGGCCACCGGCTTCTTGGCGTCGGCATCGACTTCGGTGACATCGCGCACGACACTCACATACCCCGGCGCGGAGGCCATCACGCGCTGGACACCCGTTTCCGGCAGCGTGAGCACGCCGGAACCCACGGCAATGCGGGTGGTGTCGGCGGTGGTCCGTCCCACCTTATACAGCACAGCGCTGACGGGCTCCGCCGTCAGGCTCACAATCTTCGGGCCACAAGCCGTCACGCTCAACGTGCAAAGGCTGCCAAGCAGCAGCGAACGAAGCTGGGTCATACGGTCCCTGGCGAATTGGATTGGCGCAGTGGCACGAGCCGGAGTCGTGGCGACCCGGCGTTGCCGCTCAACAATACCAATGGGCGGAGAGCGGGGCCAGAGCCAAACCAGAGCCCGCCCGGGGTACGATCGGGGTGCCAGCCCCCGGTGGCCACACCGGTCGGTCAGTCTTCGTCGTCGCCCGGGACGATGATCCACCCCACCACGGTGCTCACGACGCTCACCAATAGCGACCCCAGCAGTGCCGCCCGGAAGCCCGAGACGGTGAAGTCGATCCCGAAGCGTGCGGCTGAGGCCGCCGTGAGCCAGAGCATCAGGGCGTTCAGCACCAGCGTGAACAGCCCCAGCGTCAGGAGCTGGATCGGAAACGACAGCAACGCCAGAATTGGGCGCACCAGCGTGTTCACGACGCCGAAGACCAGTGACAGGCCGAGCAACCCAGGCCAGTTTCCGGTGTACACGATCCCGTCAATGAAGCGGGCCGCACACCAGAGCGCGATCGCGTTGGCGATCAGTCGGAGCACAAGACGCATGCGGCATAATGTCGGCTGAACCAGTCCGAAGGGAAGCGGGGCGGCGCGCGCTCGCCCCCCGTGCCGCTTGGCGGGCCGCCAGCGCGCTCCCCCTCGGCGTGCACGATCCCGGCTTTACGCCGCTGATTCAGCGGATCATGCGCGGTCCGGTGCACGCCGTCCCCGCCGTCCAGCTCTTCACCGATGGGGAGCAGGCCTTCGCCGCGATGCAGCAGGCGATCGCGTCGGCCACCGTGGAGATTCTGCTCGAGGCGTACATCGTCCGCGATGATGCCGTGGGCGCCGCCATGCATCAGGCGCTGGCGGCGGCCGTCCGGCGCGGGGTACGGGTGTGCGTGCTCGCCGATGCCGTTGGGTCGCTCGAGACAGACGACGCCTTCTGGGATCGGATGGCGGCCGATGGCATCACGGTCCGACTCTTTCATCGGTTCCGGCATCTCCCGTTTGAGCTGCTCCGCCGGGATCACCGAAAAATCGTCGTCATCGACCGCCAGCGGGCGTTCATTGGTGGGATGAACATTGGCGTCGAATACGGCTCCTCCATCCGCTCGCATGCGCATGCCTGGCGTGATACGATGGTCTCGCTCACGGGGAGCGTCGCCCGCGAGCTCTCCGCCGTTTTCGCCGAGGGGTGGGACCGGGCCCAAGGGCCACCGCTCCCCGGCCTCGAGTACGTCTCGTGGGACGCTCCGACGGAGCCTGACGTGGTCACGGAGGTCAGCGAGCCTCCCCTCGCTACCGCCCTTGCACAGGTGCTTGATGCGCGTCCGGGGCGTCGGCAGCGGGAGGTGCTGACGGTGCTGGCCTGCCTCGTGGGGGCCGCGCGGACGCGCCTCTGGATCACCACGCCGTACTTCGCCCCCCCGAGCCGGGCGCTCGCCATGCTGCGCCACGCCGCGCTCCGCGGGGTGGATGTCCGGCTGCTGCTCCCTGGGCACCGCGCCGACATCCCGTTCATCCGGCATGCGGCGCACGCGACCTACGCCGGCCTCCTTCGCGCTGGCGTCCGGATCATGGAATACGAGCAGGCCACACTGCACGCGAAAACGCTGGTCGTTGATGGGCTGGTCACCGTGGCAGGCTCCACCAACCTGGATTCCCGCTCCTTCTGGTGGAACGCCGAGTGCAATGTCCTGCTGACCGGCGCCGAGGTTGCGGCCGGCATGGAGCGCGATTTCCTGGAGGACTGCGCCCGCGGCACGGTGATCGATCCCGCGGTGTGGGCGGCGCGCCCGTGGTGGCATCGGCTGGGGGATTGGGCGGCCCGCACGCAGCGGTGGGCGCTGTAGCGCTCCGGACAAGCCGGGTGCGCACGCGATGCGTTGTCGCGCGCCGTCCGTAGGCACTTCCCCGACAGCGATGGGTCCTCTCCCCGATGGCGGGGGATCCCCGGTTTCGGCACCATGCGGTGACCACGTCATCCGGGGCTGCCCATGCCGATTGCCACTGTTGTCCCAGCATCCGACCGCTCATCTGTTCCGTTGGCCACGACGGGTCCCATTCTTGTGGCCTGTGATGGAGCGCCTGCGTCGACCGAAGCACTGTTCACCGCCGCACGCGTCGCGCAGCGCACCACCACTGGTGCGGTGCAGGTCGTCGGGGTGTGCGAACCGACCCCGGCGATTGCGGCCGGCGCGGAGGTGGTGATCGCGCCGCAGGAGTTTGAAACGCTGCGCCAGGAGACGTTGCTCGAGGACATCCGACGGGTCGTCTCGAGCAGCGCGGAGGGGGATCCGCGATGGCCGGTGGAGGTGATCATTGGCGCGCCGGCCCGGACGCTCGCGGTAACGGCGCGCACCCGTCAGGCGGCGATGCTGGTCATGGGGATCGGTCGGCATAATCCGGTGGACCGCCTCTTTGGTGCGGAAACCACGCTCGCCACGGTGCGGGAATCGTCGGTCCCCGTGCTGGCGGTCGGGGCGCACTTTCCAAGCGAACCGACGCATGCGGTGGTGGGGATGGACTTCGGGGCGTCGAGTCTCGCAGCGGCTCGGCTCGCGATGCAGCTCGTCGGGCCACGCGGACATCTCACGCTGGTGCATGTCCGGCCGCGCTTTGAGCATCCGTCGGCCGACTGGCAGGAGTGGGATGTCGAGTACGGTCGGACGCTGCCACCGCTATTTGATCGGATGCGCACCACGCTCGCCCCGCCGGCAACGCTGACGCTCGATACCAGTGTGGTGCGTGGTGATCCGGCCCCGTCGCTCCTGGCCGTGGCCCAGCAGGCGCACGCGGACTTCGTGGCGCTGGGGACGCAGCATCACACGCTGATGGAGCGGCTCATGGTGGGGTCGGTCGCGACGAA
>JBAXMW010000002.1:0-113124 GCA_037134115.1 Gemmatimonadaceae bacterium
CTGGATATCGGCAATCGGCAGGCATTGAAGGATGCCGTCCTCCAGGCCGTCGGGCAGGGGGTGCGTTTGGTGATCGTGGATTGCGCACGGGCCACTTTCATCGACAGTTCAGGGCTCGGTGCCCTCGTCTCGCTGAGCAAGCGGTTGCGCGAGGTCGGTGGTGATCTGCGCCTCTGTGCCCTCAATGCGGATCTCTGGTCGCTCTTCGAGCTCACCCGCCTGGATGCCATCTTCCCGCAGTTCGCCTCGCGGGACGATGCGATGGCTGGCGCCTGAAGGCCGTGCCCACCCCGATGCGCGGCGCACGCGTCGAGCGGACGGCGTCCGACGATACGGTGCGCGAGTGGACGCTGGCCTCGGATGTGCAGGCTATCGGCCCCGTCGTGCAGATGGTGCAGCGGATGTGCGAGGCCGCGGGATTTTCGGCGCGGCAGTGCGCGCTGCAGGTCCCGGTGGCGCTCACCGAGGCGCTCGCGAATGCCATCCAGTGCGGCGCGTCTGACGCGTCTGTGCGGGTGCGGGTGGAGATCGCCGCGGATACACTGCACATCGCCGTCCATGACAGCGGTGGAGGCTTCGACCTGGACCGCTGCACCGAGGGGCCCGACTCCGCCAACTGGCTGGATCGTGAGGATGGGCGCGGGGTCTTTTTGATGCGCGCCCTCATGGACCGCGTCGAAAGCGAGGTGGTTCCGCAGCAGGACGGCCACACGTTGCGCTTGCAACTGCGGCGTTCATGAGAGACGTCGCCCCGCTGGTGGCGGCGTTTCACGAGGCCACTGGGCGGGCAGCGGCGGTATGGGAGCGGCGCGACCCGTCATCGGCCCCCCAGCTGTTAGGCGCCTCGCCCCCGGATTTCGCGGCCCGGACCGAGGCCGGGGTGTTGGCGTGGGATGTGCCAGAATGGGCACGGACGCAGGCGTTACAGGCGCATCTCATCACCACCGGCAACGGTGTCGGTTGGCTCCTCGTCGAACCGGGGATCGTGGGCGACAGTGATCGCTTGCTGCAGGCGATCATCCCGATCGTGAAACGGATGGCCGCGGTGCGGGATCGGGCGGTTCATGCGGAGCAGGAGCGCGGCGCGGAGTTGGCCATGTTGTACGCCATCAGTGAGACACTTGGCGGGGCCACCAGCGTCGAGAACGTCGCGGAGTCCGTGCTGCAGGAGCTTTCGGGCCCCTTGGGTGCCCATCGCGCCGTCTTTCTGCGCGCTCGGCCGGAACAGGGACTGCTGGAAGCGGTGTCGTCCGTTGGGCTGGCGGAGCAGCCGTATCCCCCGATCCCCTTCGATCATCCGGCCCACATCGCGATCCGGAGTTTTCAATCCGTCGCGTTGCGCACCGACGAAGGGGACAGCGCACGGCTCGCCGATCCGGTGCTTGCGCCGCGTGGCGAAGCGCTCCTCGCCGTCCCGGTGACGCGGCCCATGCTGGGCCTTCGGATCACCGGCACCTATGCGGTGGCCTCTGCCCGCATGGATGCGCCTGGACTCGTCCCCCTTGGTGTATTAGTGCTGAGCCGGGCTGCCGGCGCGCCGCCGTTTAGTGCCGGTGATCGATCACTTGCGAGTGCGGTCGGGCGTCAGCTGGGCGCCGCCGTCGAGAACGCCGCGCTCCTGCGGGCGGCCGTGGAGCGGGAGCATCTCACCCGCGAGATGCGATTGGCGCACGACCTGCAATTGCGGTTGCTCTCAAGCCCAACGGTGGTGGCCCCTGAGGCACGGGCCGCCGCACGCGTCATGCCGGCCGAGAGTGTGGGCGGCGACTTCTATCTGCTCGCGCGTCTCGATCAGCATCGCACCGGGGTGCTCATTGGGGATGTCTCCGGGCATGGCTATCCCGCGGCCTTGGTCATGGCGCTCGCGCTCAGTGCTGCCGGCATTCATGTGCAGTCCGCGTATGATCCGTCGGTGGCCGTGCACGCAGTGCAACAGTCGTTGGCGCTGGAGCTCGCGTCCACGGACATGTCGCTCAGTCTCTGCTACGCGGTGATCGACAGTCGCGCCGGGGAATTGCGCTATGCCAACGCCGGGCATCCCCATGCCTTCCGTTTAGGGGCCGATGGCGAGCTCACCCGGCTGGGCGCGATCGCCCCGCCGTTGGGATTTGGCGAGATGCCCCTTGAAGAATGCGTCATGCGCTGGAATCCCACGGATCGCTTGGTGATGTTTACTGACGGTCTCGCCGATGCCCGGGACGCGTACAATCGCCGGATCGGCGAAGCCCGCGTTCTGCAGATCGTGCAGGAGGCGGCGTCGGCCCCGGATCCCAATGCGATGCTGGATCGGGTGCTGCAGGTGGTGCAGCAGCACACGCGTGGTATGCCCCTCAGCGATGATCTGGCCCTCGTGATCGTGGACCGTCCCGTATGACCGTGCCGCGCTCGTCCGCTCGGCTGCCGGCACCGCGCAAGCGCTTCGGGCAGCATTTCCTCAAGGATTCCAAGACCCTCGACGCCATCGTGGAGGCGCTGGGCCCGATTGGTGATCGCACGGTCATTGAAATCGGTCCGGGTCGCGGCGTCCTCACCGATCGCTTGGTGGAGCGTGCCGCGCGCGTGATCGCGATTGAAGTCGATCGGGATCTTGTGGCCATGTTGCGCGATCGGTATCGCGATCGGCCGTCGGTGGAGATCGTTGAGGCGGATGTCCTCACGGTGGACCTCGCCGCCCTTGCGGGCGGGCCCTACGTATTGGTGGGGAACGTCCCGTATTACATCACGACCCCGATTCTCTTTCATGCGCTGGCGGTGCCGCGTCCGGAGCGCGCGGTCTATCTCGTGCAGCTCGAGGTGGCCGAACGGATGGCCGCGGCGCCTGGTGGCAAGGAATACGGGGCGCTCTCCGTGAACGTGCAGGCGGTGGCGACCGTCGAACTGGTCCGTCGCGTGCCCCCCAGCGCCTTCAATCCGCCCCCAGCGGTCGATTCGGCGGTTGTGCGCATTATGCCGCGGACGGCCCCGGTGATCGAACCGTCACTGGAACGCCGGTTCCGGACGCTGGTGCAGGGGGCCTTTGGCCTGCGCCGCAAGCAGTTGGTGCGCGTCCTGCGCACGCTGACGGCGCTCGATGCGGAGGCGGTGACCGCGCTGGTGGAGGCCTGTGCGCTTGCGCCCACCGCGCGTCCCGAAGTGCTCAGTCCGGAGGATTTCGCTCGGCTCGTGCACGCCCTCCACGAGCGTGGCCTCAGCGACCTTACGGCAGAACGGACCAACGCGCCGGCTGACGATGCGGCCGACGACGCGGCCGCTAACGCCGCTACGCCAGATCTTGGTGCGTAACGCCGTTCGTCACGGCGAAGGCGAGTCCTTCGAGTTCCAGCGCCATGTTGACGGACTTCACCGAAACATGTGACGGCACGGTGATTTGCACCGGGGCGAAGTTCAGAATGGCCCGCACGCCGGCCTGTACCGCAAGTTCCGCCACCGCCTGCGCTTCGTCGGGCGGGATGGCGAGGACCGCGATGACGGCCTCATGGCCATGGACATCTTGCGTGAACCGCGCGATGTCGCGAATGGCCGCGCCCCCCCAGGGCTGACCGATCTTTTCCGGGTTCTTGTCGTAGACGCCGGCCACCGCAAAGCCGTGCTGTTGGAAGCCGCGATAGTTCGCGAGCGCCGCGCCAATCTTCCCGGCGCCAAGAATAAACACCTTCCACTCCCGACCGAGCCCGAGGATCTCGCGCAGGTGGTCGAGGAGCTCGTGCACCGGGTACCCCAGCCCCCGTTTCCCAAACGACCCGAAGAACGACAAATCCTTCCGCACCTGCGCCGGCGTGGTGCCGCACAGATGCGCAAGTTCGTCGCTCGAGGCGGTGTGCTGGCCACGGGTGTCCAGATCCTCCAGATAGCGGAGGTAGATGGAGAGGCGGCGGACGGTGGATTCGGCGATGCGCTTCACAGGGGGGAGGCTTGTGAAATTCTTCACAAACTTAGAAAGGGCGCGCGCGATTTACCAGCAAGGTCCCCCGGTTAACTTGCCGCCCATGGCCTCCACCCCTGCGCGGACCGGACCCACGGGCACCGTCATCACCTCTCGGCCGACCACGCTGTCGGCGCGCGCGGCGCAGGAGCTGGCACGCGGACCACTGGATCCACAGGCGCTCATGCGGGTCGTCTGTGGCGTCGACCAGCTCAAGCGCGATGCTGCGGAACGGATGGCCGTCGCGCTGCTGGGGAGCCATCCGGAGTTCCTGCAGCTCCCCACCGGCCTGTGGGCGCTCCGGGAGCCCCCCGAGCCGTCGCCCTCCAACACCCCGACACACGCGGAGACGGCCACCGGTGCCGCGCCGGCGCGGTCGGCGCCTGGTGCCAGTGGCAAGGTGGGCCGGGGCGCAATGGCTGAAGGGGAGGCGGCGCTGACGCTGCTTGCGCAGCCGTTTGCGGTGGTGGACGTCGAAACGACCGGCACGCATGCCAATGGCGGTGACCGCATCACCGAAATTGCGATCGTGCATGTCGACGGTGGGGAGATCGTTGATCGGTTCACCACGCTGGTGAATCCCGAGCGCACGATCCCGCCGTACATCACGTCGCTGACGCAAATCAGCTGGGCCATGGTCAAGGACGAACTGCCGTTCCGACGACGGGCGGACGAGGTGGCCGAGAGGCTGCGCGGTCGGGTCTTCGTGGCGCACAATGCGGCGTTCGATTGGCGGTTCGTGGGGGCGGAAATGGCGCGATGCGACCGCCAGCTGAGCGGCCCCACCCTCTGTACCGTACGGCTTGCCCGGCGACTGCTCCCGGAGCTGCCGCGACGCTCCCTCGATGTCGTGGCTCGGCATTTCGGCGTGGAAATCACCGCGCGCCACCGCGCCGCGGGTGACGCCGAAGCGACCGCCGTGGTGTTGGTCCGTCTCCTCCAGATGGCCGCCGAACTGGAGATCACTACCTGGCCGCAGTTGGAACAGTGGCTGGGCACATCAACGTCGGGGCGTCGATCGGCCGCCGACCGTCGCCGCCGGGCCTTCCCCCATTTTGCGCCTGAGGATCCCCTGTCATGACTTTCCCCGCGCCCCTCATTGAAACCCGGACCCTCGGCCGCTGGCGGGTGCATGCCCTGCAGGCGGGCGGGCAACTGTTGGACGGTGGCGCCATGTTCGGCGTGGTCCCCAAGACTCTGTGGGAGCGCCGGATCGCCGCCGATCCGCGCAATCGCATTCCGCTGGGGATGCGCTGCCTGCTCGTGGAGCATGAGGACGGGCTGGTGCTGATCGACACCGGGGTAGGCAATAAGGAGGACGCCAAGTTCCGGGATATTTACGGGATCGAGAACGCCCCGCCGGGCGACGGCCCAGGTAACGAAGTGCTTGTGGGGCGGACGGCGCTGGAGGCCGGGCTCGCGGCGGCTGGTTTCACCCCCGACGACGTCAGCTGCGTCATCAATACGCATCTGCATTTTGACCATGCCGGTGGCAACACCTGGCGCACCCCCACCGGGGAGACCCTCCCGGCCTTTCCGAACGCCGAGTATGTGGTGCATCGGGGGGAGCTGACGTATGCGCAGCACCCGAATGAACGAACCGGGGCGAGCTATTTCCCGGCCAACTGGGAGCCGCTGATGCAGGCCGGGCGGCTCACCGTGGTGGAAGGGGAGCCGGAGGTCCGTCCGGGGATTCGGATGCGCCGGACGGCCGGCCACACGCCGTGGCATCAGAGCATTCTGCTCCACTCGGGTGGCGAGACGCTTTGCTTCCTGGGGGATCTCGTGCCGACGGCCCACCATTTGCCCCTGCCGTGGATTATGGGCTATGACGTGGAGCCCTTGGTCACGCTGGAATCGAAGCGGTCGCTGCTCCACGACGTGGTCTCGGGCGACTGGGAGGTGTGCTTTGAGCATGATGCCCACACCGGGTTTGCCCGCGTGATGCACGACGGCAAGGTCTATCGCGTGGCGGAGTGAGGGCGCCGGGTCGCCACGCCAGAGACGCCGGGTGGCTCCCGGAGACGGGGGTGAGCCACTTGACCTGTGGCGCAAAGCATTTAGGTTTTTGGGGTTAGCCGGTGTGTGCTGCCCTTGGGTGGCCCGACCGGCCCTGCGTGTCTGACAGGCAGGGCATGACAATCGAGAAGTAGTGGGGCAGCGACGCCCCGCTCACCCTTCGGCCCTCGTTGTGAACTGTGCACAGTTCCCGGGGTGTGCTGCTGGAGTCCATCGAACCGGCTTGGCGAGCGCATGGGTATGCGTCTGGCTCGAGGCGTGGCGACGCGGATTCCAACATCGGGGGTCCGCGTTTTTTTGTTCTCCATCGGAGTTCGGCCTATTCAGGATTCGACGAAGCGTCCGCCACGGGTGAACCGGCAGATCCGGATCAGTCCCGTTCGAGTGATCGCTGCTGACGGCAGTCAGTTGGGCATCATGGAAGTCGATCAGGCACTGTCCCAGGCGGTTGAGCAGGGGCTGGATCTGGTAGAAGTGGCGGCTGCGGCGCGGCCTCCCGTTGTCCGCATCATGGACTATGGGAAGTTCAAGTTTGAGCAGGCAAAGCAGGCCCGGTTGGCCAAGAAGAAGCAGCATGTGATCCATCTCAAAGAGGTGAAGTACCGCCCCGGGATTGATGATCACGACTTCGAAACCAAGACGCGGCATGCGCGACGGTTCCTCGAAGAGGGGAACAAGGTGAAGGTGACGTTGATGTTCCGGGGCCGGCAGATCGCCCATCCCGAGTTGGGGAAGCTGGTGGTCGATCGGGTCGCGGTGGAGTTGGCGGATCTCGCGAAGATTGAGAGCGCGCCGATGATGGAAGGGAAGTCGATGACGATGATTCTCGCGCCGAAGTAAGAGCGCGAGCGCAACGCAGGGCCGCCCCGGGACGGGGACGGTTGACCGCAGGGCCTTTTTTCCGTGAGTGTACTGTGCCGAAGATGAAGACCCACAGTGGCGCCAAGAAGCGCTTCTCCGTGACGGGATCGGGGAAGGTGCGGCGCCTGAAGGCGTACAAGAGCCACATCCTGACCAAGAAGGACGCCAAGCGGAAGCGCGGCCTGCGTCGTCCGGCGATCGTCGAGACGAACGGTGAAGTGAAGCGCATCAAGCGGCTCATCCTGGCCTGAGGACCTGATACTATGCCCCGCGTAAAATCCAACGTCGTCCGCCTCAAGCGGAAAAAGCAGATCCTCAAGCACGCCAAGGGTGCCTTTGGTGGCCGTTCCAAGCTCTGGAAGGCCGCGAAGGAAACCGTCGAGCGTGGCTGGCGCTATGCGTACCGCGATCGGAAGAACAAGAAGCGCGACTTCCGTCGCCTCTGGATCGTGCGTATCAATGCGGCCGCGCGTCTGCACGACATGTCGTACAGCGTCTTCATCAATGGCCTCCACGCCGCTGGCATCGAGATCGATCGCAAGGTGCTTGCCGATCTCGCCGTCCGTGAGCCCGAGGCATTCGCCGCCATCGCCGAGCAGGTTCGCAAGGCGGTCGAGGCGGGGAAGAGCGCTGCGTAACTCGGCAGCGTTCAGGTTATCTTGCGGGGCCGGCATCCGGATGGATGCCGGCCCTGCGCGCATCACGGCTCTTTGATTTCTTTCCCGTGCAACTCTCCGATTATCTCGCTCAGGCGGACGCGCTGGCGGCCGATGCCCAGGCCCTCCTCGATGGCCTCGATCCGGCCACGCGGTTGGATGTCGCCAAGGGCCAGCTCAATGCCCTGAAGGACGACCGGCTCGCGGCGCTGCAAGGCGCCCTCCGCGCCCTGCCTGCCGACGACCGGCGCGCCGCCGGCGGGGCGTTCAACACGCTCAAGGTGGCGCTGCAGACGGCCCTCGACGCCTTCGCAACCCGACAGGCGGCGCAGGCCCCCGTCGCCGCCTTCGATCCCACCATGCCCGCCCGCCGGCCATGGACCGGGACGTTGCATCCGGTCACGCTCGTCATCGATGAGATCTGCGAGATCTTCCGCGAACTCGGCTTCACGATTGCGCTGGGCCCCGAGGCGGAAACGGAGTTCTACAACTTCGGCGCGCTGAACTTCCCGCCGGATCATCCCGCCATGGAGCTGCACGACACGCTCTATCTCGGCGACGACACTCTGCTGCGTACACACACGTCACCCGTGCAGGTCCGCACCTTGCAGCGCTACGCGCCGCCCGTGCGCGTCCTCGCACCGGGACAGGTGTACCGTCGTGATTTCTTCGACGCCACGCACGCGCCGGCGTTCATGCAGTTGGAAGGGCTCGCCATCGATGAAGACATCTCCTTCGTCGACCTGAAAGCCACCCTCGCGGAATTCGCTCGCCGGTTCTACGGCGCGTCACGGCGTGTGCGCTTCGGGCCGTCGTATTTTCCGTTCGTGGAGCCCGGGGCCCAGATGGACGTTGAGGTGGATCTCAACGACGGGCGCGGTCTGCGCTGGGTGGAAATCCTCGGCTGCGGCATGGTCCATCCGAATGTGCTCGAGGCGGCCGGGGTCGACAGCGAGCGGTTTACGGGGTGGGCCTTCGGCATGGGACCGGCGCGTATCGCGATGTCCCGGTATGAAATTCATGACATCCGCATGCTGTACGATTCGGATGTGCGCTTCCTGGAGCAGTTCGCCCGATGATCGTCTCTCACGAATGGCTCAAGCAGTTTGTGCCGCACCCCCTGAGCGCCGATGCGGTTGGGGAGGCGCTCAGTCGCCACTGCGTCACCCTCGATGGCATCACGCGCGTGGGTGGGGATCTCACCGCCTTCGTCGTCGCGCAAGTCGTGGAGGCCGGTCGGCATCCGAACTCGGATCACCTCTGGGTGACGAAGGTGGACGACGGCAGCGGCACGCTCCTCGACGTGGTCTGTGGCGCTCCGAATGTCGTCGCCGGCTGCAAGTATCCCTTCGCCCGCACCGGGACCGTGATGCCGGGCGGTCTCAAGATCGAGAAGCGCAAGATCCGCGGTGAAACGAGCAATGGGATGCTCTGCTCCTCGCGGGAGTTGGGCCTTGGCGATGAGCACGATGGCATCCTGACCCTCGAGACAACCGCCGCGCCTGGGACACCCATTCTGGATGTTCTGCAGGTTGCCGACGCTCGGCTCGACCTCGATGTCCTGCCAAACCGCCCCGATCTGCTGTCACATCTTGGGGTTGCCCGTGAAGTGGCCGCCATTACCGGGGCGCCTCTCTCGGCGACCCCAGCCGATCTCACGGCGGCGCCCGCATCGATCGCGGCGCAGCGTGGTGAGACGAGCGTGCAGGGGACGCACGCCGCGGTTCGCGTGGACGATACCGTCAGCTGCCCGCGCTACGTCGCCGTGATCATTCGCGGCGTAACAGTGGGGCCCAGCCCCGCGTGGCTGTCGGGCCGTCTCGACAGCATTGGTCAGCGCAGCATCAGCAATGTGGTCGACGCCACGAACTATGTGCTGCATGGGCTGGGCCAGCCGGTGCATGCGTTCGATCTCGGCAAGCTGTCAGGCCATCGCATCGTGGTGCGTCCGACGCGCGCTGGGGAACAGTTGGTGACGCTTGATGGCACCACGCGCGAGCTGGCGGCCGGAACCACGGTCATCTGTGACGGCGAGCGCCCGGTGGCGTTGGCCGGTGTCATGGGGGGCTTGGAGAGCGAAGTGACCAGCGCCACCACCGACGTGCTGCTGGAGGTCGCCACCTTTGAGCCGCGGTTCGTTCGGCGCGTGCGCAAGGCCGCGGGGCTCTCGACCGATGCGAGCTATCGGTATGAGCGCGGCGTGGACATCGGCGCGACGCTTGACGTCGCTCGACAGGCCGCAGCGCTCATCACGCAGGTTGCCGGCGGCGAGGTCATCGAAGTGATCGATGTCGGTGCCCATCCCGCACCGCACGCCGCCGTAGCGCTTCGGCCGGCCCGTTTGGCCCGCGTCCTCGGCGCGGCGATTTCTGTGGACGCGATTACCCAGCGACTCGTATCGTTGGGATGCACCGTATCGGGTGACGCGACGACGCTGATGGTCACGCCGCCCTCGTGGCGGCATGATCTCGGCATGGAAGTGGATTTGATCGAGGAAGTCGCTCGCTTGGTGGGCTTCGACGCACTCCCCGACGAGCTGCGTCCGTTCCGGCCAGGAAGCGCCCCCGATCATCCGCTGCATCTTGCCGGTCGCCGGGTGCGGGATCTGCTGGTGGGGGCCGGGCTCTCGGAGACGCGCCCCATGCCCTTCACCTCGACCGGCGATGCGCTGACGCCCCGCGTGCGGAATCCGCTTGCTGAGGATGAGCCGTTCCTCCGCGCAAGTCTGTTGGATACGCTGGCGCGCCGCGCCGAGTACAACCTGTCTCGGATGCAGGGCAACATTCGCCTCTTCGAGATCGGAAATGCCTTCGTGGGGACCGGTGCGCGATTGCCGCGTGAAGAAGTGCGCGTGGCAGCGCTCGTGATGGGGGCGCGTCGGCCGGCACACTTCACCGAACCTGAGCCACCCGCCTTTGATGTCTGGGATGCCAAGGGGCTCGCGGAACAGATCGCGGCGGTCGCGTTTCCCGGACAGGCGGTGACGCTCGTGCCGGCCACCGATGGCGCGATCTGGACGATCGACGTTGCCGCACAGGGGACGGTGGGGCAGGTCGCATCGGTCACACTGGATCGGCCGGTCTGGGCCGCTGAAGCGTTTGGCGTGGAGGTGACCTTGGGCGTGATGGACGCCGCGCCGGTCGCCGCGCCAGGGCAGCACGCCCACGGACAGCCGGCGGTGCGCGTCCCCGCGGCGTCGGTCGGCATCAAGGCGACGCCGTTGCCGCAGATGCCCGCCGCTGAGGTGGATCTTGCGCTGCTCGTGCCGGATGGCACGACCGCGGCGACGGTGGAATCCACGATCCGGCAGGCCGGCGGTGAACTCCTGGAGCGGGTCGCCCTGTTTGATGAATACCGGGGGACGGGATTGCCCGCCGGTACGCGCAGTCTGGCGTGGCGCCTGACCTTCCGGCATCCGGAGCGGACGCTTCGGGACAAGGAGATCGAAGGACGCCGCTCGCGGCTCCTGCAGATCTTGGAGGCGGAATTGGGGGTGCGGCCACGTGCGTCCTGATCTGGCCGCATTCCGGGAGCTGGACGCCCTCGTTCGACGGCTGACCGAGCAGATGGCGGTCTTTCGTCGGCGGGCGTTGACGGCAGAGGCCCGGGTGCGGGAGTTGGAGCACGGCATTTTAGAGGCGCGCTCCGTGTTGACCGCCACGCGTCAGGAGCTGGCGGTGCTGACGGAGTCGCGGGAGCATGCGCTCGCGGCGGCCCGGGAAGCGACGGCGGCGGCGCGGTCGGCCCGCGAGGCGCTGGCTGAACGCGAGCGGATGGCCCCAGCCGCCGATCTGCGGGCGACGCTCGGTGATCTCCCTGCGCTCGCGGCGAACTCCGAAGCGGATGCCGAACTGGCCAACGAGAACGCCCGGTTGGTCGCCCAATTGGCGGAAGCGCGGGTGCGGACCGGGCGTATGGCCGATCGGGTCCGGTTCCTGCGGCAACAGATGATGCAGGGGGCCGAGCGGTGACGGAGCCTCGGACCGTCGTGCGGGTGCGGATCGTGGGCGAGGAGTACGCGCTCCGGACCGACGCCTCCTCCCAGCACACGGAGGCGGTCGCCCATCATTTGGATCGGACGATCCGGGCGATCCTCGCCAGTGGCGCCACGGTGGAGACCCCCCGGGCGGCCATTTTGGCGGCCCTCCAGATCACCGATGAGCTCTTTCGGGAGCGCGCGGCTGCGGCCGAGTTGACGGGGCAGCTCCAACAGCTGGCCTCGGACATCCGGCCCCTCTTGCCACCCGACAAGCGCGGCGACGAGCCCAGTCCGGGCTGATTCACGCGCAACGGCGCGGCCGGTGCACCGTGACTCAGGTTGCGGTGTGCCAATGATTTCCGTACGTTCTCATGACGGGCGCAGTGTGCGCCGGCCCCTCGGTTGGTGGCGCGAAGGTACGCGCCGTCGGTGGGTGTGTGTGATGTGAACGATGGACTCGGAATCCGCGCAGAGCCGCGGTGGAGCATAGATCTCATGGGAACCGTTCCCGTTGAGGCGCTGGTTAGCGCCCTGGGGCTGATCTCGGCTGTTGTCGCGTTCGTATTTGGACGGCGAGCCGGACGGCGTATTGAGGTGGCAGAGCAGCAGCGCGCGAAGGCGACCGCCGCAGAGACGGCGAGCCGTATCCTGGAAGAGGCCAGTCGTGACGCCGAGGCGCTTCGGAAAAGCGCGGTGGTCGCTGGCAAGGAAGAAATTCTTTCGTTGCGCGAGGCGCTGGAGCGCGAAGTGCGCGAGCGTCGTGGCGGTGTCGAGCGCGATGAGAAGCGGCTGGTGGAGCGCGAGGGACAGCTCGATCGCGCCCGCGATTCCATGGAGGGGCGCGAAGCCGAACTCCAGCGGCGCATCGGTGACCTGGCCCAGCGGGAAGGGCGCGCGGTGGATCGCGAGCGCGAGTTGGAGCGCCAGATCGATGAGGAGCGCCGCCGCCTGGAGCACGTGGCGGGGTTGAGCGCTGAGCAGGCCAAGGCCGAGTTGATGCGTCGGATGGAAGACGCGGCCATGGCCGATGCTGCCAACCGCCTGCGGGAGATTCGGGAGTCGTCCCGTCGGAATGCCGATCGGGAAGCCCGGAAGATCGTCGCCCTTGCCGTACAGCGGGTGGCCGCGGAGACGACCGCTGAGGCGACGGTCTCCGCGGTGTCGCTCCCGAACGATGAAATGAAGGGGCGCATCATCGGCCGTGAGGGGCGCAACATCCGGGCCTTCGAATTGGCCACCGGGGTCGATGTCATCATTGATGACACCCCGGACAGTGTGGTGGTCTCCTGCTTTGATCCCGTGCGCCGGGAAACGGCGCGGCTGGCGCTCGAAAAGCTGGTGGCTGACGGCCGCATTCATCCGGGACGGATTGAAGAGGTCGTGGCGAAGGCCCGCAAGGAAGTTGAAGTCAACATCATTGAGACCGGTGAGCAGGCCGCTTACGAAGTGGGCGTGTCCGGACTCCACCCGGAGCTCGTGAAGCTGATTGGTCGCATGAAGTGGCGGACCAGCTATGGCCAGAACATCCTCGGGCATTCCAAGGAAGTCGCGTGGTTGGCGGGGATGATGGCGGCGGAGCTTGGGCTCGATGTCGCGCTCGCCAAGCGCGGCGCGCTGCTGCATGACATCGGCAAGGTGTTGACCCACGAACATGAAGGCACGCACGTCCAACTGGGCGTGGAAGTCGCGACCCGCTACGGTGAGAACCCGTTGGTGGTGAATTGCATTGCGGCGCACCACGATGATGTGCCGCACGAGTCCGAAGTGTCCGTGCTGGTGCAGGCCGCGGACGCGATCTCTGGATCGCGCCCGGGGGCTCGGCGTGAAGCGTTTGAGACGTATGTGAAGCGGCTGGAAGGGCTGGAGAAGATTGCCTCCAGCTATCGCGGCGTCGAACGGGTGTTCGCGATTCAAGCCGGTCGCGAAGTGCGGGTGGTGGTGACGCCGGAGCAGGTGGATGATGCGCGCATGACGGCCCTGTCGGACGAGATTGCGCGCCGCATTGAATCCGAGCTCCAGTATCCGGGGCAAATCAAAGTCGTGGTCATTCGGGAGAGCCGGGCGGTGGACTTTGCGCGCTGAACTGATCGACGGCAAAGCAATTGCCGAGGTAATCCGGGGGGAGGTCGCCCACGACGTCGCCGCATTGACGGCGCGTGGCATCGTCCCTGGACTGACGGTGGTGCTGGTGGGGGAGGATCCCGCGAGCGCCACGTACGTTGGGGCCAAGGAGAAGGCCTCGGTGGCGGCTGGGATGGCGGGGCGCACGATTCGGTTGCCGGCCACGACGCCGCAGGCGGAGCTCCTGGCGTTGGTCGAAACGCTGAATCAGGATCCGCTGGTGCATGGCATCCTCGTGCAGATGCCGTTGCCGCCCCACATCGATCCGGACACGGTGATTCGGCATATCCGCCCGGACAAGGATGTCGATGGCTTCCATCCCGTGAACGTTGGGAAGCTGCTCATTGGGCACACGGACGGCTTCGTCTCCTGCACGCCGGCTGGCGTCATTGAATTGCTGCTGCGCAGTGGGGTGGAGACGCGTGGTGCGGAGGCGGTGATTGTTGGACGCAGCAACATTGTCGGCAAGCCGATGGCGGCGCTGCTTGTGCAGGGACGTGCCGGTGGCGATGCCACAGTGACGCTCTGTCACAGTCGCACGCGCGACCTCGCGCTGCACACCCGTCGCGCGGACATTCTGATTGTGGCCGCCGGCCGTGCGGAAATGGTCACGGGCGACATGATCAAGCCAGGCGCGGTGGTGATCGATGTCGGCATGAATCAGGTGGTGGATGCCACGCGGGCCAAGGGGACGCGTCTGACGGGCGACGTGCATTTCGCCAGTGCGGCGGAGGTGGCGTCGAAGATCACACCCGTGCCGGGCGGTGTGGGCCCGATGACCATCGCCATGTTGCTGCGCAACACCTGCCGCGCGGCACAGATGGTTGCCGACGGGGCGGCCCGCTGATCTGATGACCGGATCGCGTGCGGAGCGTGGTGCCTCGCGGGAAGCTGACCGATCGGTGGATCGGTCGGCGCCTGGCAGCACCCCGGAGCAGGCGATTGCCGTGCAGACGCTGACCTCTGCCGCCAAGGATCTGGTCGAGGGGGCCTTTCCGCCGCTCTGGGTGCGCGGTGAAGTAAGTGACTTCAAGGCGCATCGCAATGGGCATTGGTACTTCGCGTTGCGCGATGCGAATGCCCAGATCCGGTGTGTGGTGTGGAACACGCAACAGCGTCGGATTCCCGCTGCACCGGACGACGGCATGCAGGTGCTGGCCTTTGGGCAGATGACGGTGTGGCCGGTCCGCGGTGATCTGCAGTTTTCCGTGCGGGCTATTGAGGCGGAAGGCGACGGGCTCTGGCGCAAGGCGCTGGAGCAGACGCGCCTGCGGCTCGAGCGTGATGGCTTGCTGGATCCCGCGCGGAAGCGACCCCTGCCGGAGTATCCGCGTCGGATTGCGGTGATCACGAGTCTCGACGGGGCGGCCATGCACGACATCATCACCGTGGCGCGCGGACGCAGCCCGGAGGTGGAGATCGTCATGGTCCCGGCCAAGGTACAAGGCGACGGTGCCCCGGAGTCGTTGGTCGCCGCGATTGAGCGGGTCAGTCGGTGGCAGGACGCCGACCTGCTGATCATTGGTCGTGGTGGCGGTGCACGCGAAGATCTGTGGGCGTTCAATGACGAGCGGGTCGCTCGGGCGTTGGCCGTCTGTCCGATCCCCACGGTGTCCGCTGTGGGGCACGAGGTGGACATCACGATCTGCGACCTGGTGGCGGATGTGCGTGCAGCCACGCCATCGGCGGCGGCAGAGCTGGCGGTGCCCTCGCGGCGTGAACTGGAGGCGAGAGTCGCCGGTTTGCAGCAGCGGTTGGCGGCGGCTGGTCGGCGCCGCGCCGATCGGGCGCGCAACGGACTGGTCCAGCTGCAGGCACGGATGGCGCAGGCGGGCCGACGCACGGTGGAGCGCCGGCAGGCGACGTTGGAAACGATGGCGGGGCGTTTACATGCGCTGTCGCCACTCGCCGTGTTGAGTCGCGGTTTTGCCGTTGCGCGGACCCCCGCGGGCGCTACCTTGAGCGCGCGATCCGCGTTGCCCCCCGGCACCCCCTTTGACCTGTGGCTCCGGGATGGGATCGTGCGCGCCGAGGCCCACAAAAGTCGTACCTGGCCTGACGACCTGCTGGCCACCCTTCCCGCGGAGTTGTCATGACATTTGAGCAAACGCTCGAACGGCTCGAGGCCATTGTGCGCGAACTCGAGCGCAATGAAGTCGATCTGGATCGCGCCTTGGCGCTGTTTGAGGAAGGGATCGGCCACCTGCGGGGGGCCGGACAGTCTCTGCAGGCGGTGGAGAAGCGGGTCCAGTTGTTGGTCGAGGCGGCAGATGGATCGCTGTCGCTGACCCCCATGGAGGAGGCGTGATGGCGACGATGGATCACGGGCAGACGGCCGCCGTGGACTTTGCGGCCGATCGGGCCATTGTGCAACGGGCCCTTGATGTCTTCTGCGCCCGCTGGATGCGAGACCTGTCGCCACTGACAGCCGAGGCGATCCGCTACGCCCTGCTTGGGGAGGGGAAGCGGTTGCGGGCGTTGCTGCTGCTGGAGTCCTATCGCGCCTGCGGCGGCACCGGGGATGCGGCGGAACTGGCCGCATCGGTGGAGGTCGTGCACGCGTATTCGCTGGTCCATGACGACCTGCCGTGCATGGATGATGATGACGTCCGGCGGGGGCGCCCCACGGTGCATCGCGTCTATGGGGTGCCGGTCGCGACCGCGGCGGGGCTGGCAATGGTGCCGCTCGCCGCGCGGAGCGCCTGGCATGCCGCGCAGGGGCTGGGCCTCAGCCAATCGGAGTGCGGCGCCATTGTCGCCGAACTGATGGCGGCATCGGGCGGTGGCGGGATGATTGGCGGTCAGCTCCTCGATCTGGAAGCCGAGGGGGTCCACGTGACGGTGGACGCGCTGGAGCGCGTGCACCGGCTCAAGACGGGTGCGCTCATCATGGCGTCGGTCACGCTCGGGGCCCGGGCGGCCCGGGCGAGCGTGGCGCAGCGCGAAGCGCTCGCACGTTATGGGGCGGCGATCGGGTTAGCCTTCCAGATTGCCGACGACGTGCTCGACATCACGGCGACCACCGACCAGCTTGGAAAGACGGCGGGGCGTGACCTCGACCTGAACAAGAGCACCTACCCGGCACTCTTGGGTGTGGAGGGCGCCGTGGCGAAGGCGGAAGCGCTGGTGGAGGATGCCTGTACGACCCTCGCCCGTGAGCAGTTGCTGACCCCCGCGTTGGAGCAGGTGGCTCGGTTCATTGTGGCCCGTCGCTCCTGACCGGTTCGGTTCGTCGGAGTGTCGGGGGCGGGATCGCGGTGGCCCGTTCCAGGCTGCACCTTTAGGACAACAGTGAGTACGTCGCAGTATCGGTTGGTCGAACACTCGCACGCGGTTGCTTCACCCGGGCTCGGATGTCACCCGCGCCCCCTTACGACTACGCCATGTCTCTGCTCGATCACGTCCGGACGCCGGACGACCTGAAGACGATGTCCCGCGATGACCTGCGCACGCTCGCGCAGGACATGCGGAATCGGCTCATTGACGTCTGCTCCCGCACCGGGGGGCACATCGGGGCTGGCCTTGGCGTCGTGGAACTGACCATTGCCCTGCACACGGTGTTCGATACCCCGCGTGATCAGCTCGTCTGGGACGTGGGACATCAGGGCTATCCGCATAAGCTGCTCACCGGCCGCAACGCGCAGATGGAAACGCTGCGGCAGGAAGGGGGCCTCTCCGGCTTCCTGAAGCGCTCCGAGAGCCCCTACGATGCGTTCGGGGCCGGGCACGCCGCGACGGCGATTTCGGCGGCCCTTGGGATCGCCGCGGGCCGTGACGTGCAAGGAGAATCCTTCAAGGTGGCCGCCATCATTGGGGATGGCTCGATGGGCTCCGGTCTTGCCTACGAAGGGCTCAACAACGCCGGGCACTCCGATCGCGATATCATCGTCGTGCTGAACGACAACGAAATGTCCATCGCGCCGAATGTGGGCGCGATGCACAAGTATCTCACGAGCATTCAGCGCAATCCGCTGTACAATCGGCTGCGCAGTCGCATCGGCGAGTTGGTGGACAACGCACCGGCGCCCTTTGCCTCCATGAGCACGCTGGTTCGGAAGTGGGAAGAGAGCGTGAAGTCGTTCCTCACCCCGGGCGTGCTCTTTGAGGAGCTGGGCTTTCGGTATTTCGGCCCGATCGATGGGCACGACCTCGATGCGTTGTTGGAGACCTTCACCGCCGTGCGTGGGATGAACACCCCGCGCTTGGTCCATGTCATCACGCAGAAGGGGCGCGGCTTCCCCGCTGGTGACCATGGCGAAAAGTGGCATGCCCTCCCGCCCGGTCACGACCCGGCCACCGGCAAGCAGCTGAAGGCCAGCACTGCGAATCCGGCGTGGACCGCCGTCTACGGCAAGGGGCTCGTGGAGCTTGGTGCCGAGCGCTCCGATGTGGCCGTCATCACGGCCGCCATGCCGAGCGGGACCGGCACGGGGGGCTTCGCGAAGGCATATCCCGCGCGCTTCTTCGACGTGGGGATCGCTGAAGGGCATGGCGTGACCTTCGCGTCGGGGCTCGCGACGCGTGGCGTTCGGCCGATCGTGACGATCTACTCAACGTTCCTGCAGCGTGGCTACGACAACATCGTCCACGATGCCGCGATTCAGCATCTGCCGGTGATCTTCGCCATGGATCGCGCGGGCCTTGTGGGTGAGGATGGCGAAACGCACGCCGGTCTCTACGACATCGCCTACATGCTGGCGGTGCCGAACATGACGGTGACCGCGCCGAGCTCCGGGACGGAAATGCTCGGGTTGCTGCGGGCGGCGGTCGAGCACACCGACGGCCCGTTCTGCTTCCGGATTCCGCGGGATGCGTCGCCCGATGTCCCGGGCGAGCTCGCCACCATTCCAGCCACGCCGTACGGGACGTGGGAAGTCCGGCGCAAAGGCCGCGAGGTGGCGATTCTCGCCGTGGGGACCATGGTCAACCAGGCCCTCGCGTCGGCCGAGCTGCTGGCCGCCGAAGGCATCGAGGTGACCGTGGTGAACTGCCGCTATCTCAAGCCGTACGATGCGGTCACGCTCACCGCGGTGCTTGCTGAACATGCCGCCGTCCTCACGGTGGAAGAAGGCACCGTCGTGAATGGCTTTGGGGCCTACATGAGCGCGATCATTCATCGGCAGGCGCCGCACGTGCGCGTCGCGACGCATGGGGTGCCGGACCGGATCATCTATGCCGCCTCACGTGGGCGGCAGCTCGCGCAGGTGGGTCTCGATGCTCCCGGCATTGCCGCGCAGGTGCGCACGCTGCTCACCGCTGACGCCGTGGTCGGGTAATGCGCGTCGGCGTCATCGGCCATCAGGGATATAACGGCCTCGAAGGCGTCCTCTCCACGCTGTTGGAGCTCGGGCCGACGTTGGGGTTGGCGCTCTCCTTTGAAGACGACCTGCGCGCCATCGCGGGGCGCGGCGAGGCGCTGACCCATCCTGAGGACGTTGACGCCCTCATCACCCTTGGTGGTGATGGGACCTTGCTCCGAGGTGCCCGGTTTCTCGATGGTCGGGAAGTGCCGATTCTCGGGATCAATCTTGGTCGTCTGGGCTTCCTCACCAGCTGCGGCGGTGACGAACTGGAGGCGGGCATCCGTCGCTTCGCGAGTGGTGACTATGTCGCCGAGGCCCGGATGGCCCTCGCCGCCAGCACGCTCGACCGGCAAGGGGCATCGCGCTGTCAGTGGCTCTGCCTCAATGACGTCGTCCTGCATAAAGGCGGTTTCGCCCGGGTGGTGCAGTTCTTCGTGCACGTCGATGGCGAGATGATCGGGAGTTGCTCCGCCGATGGACTGGTGCTGTCGACACCAACCGGCTCCACGGGCTACTCACTCTCCGCCGGTGGGCCGATCGTCGTGCCGACCGTGGAAAGCATCGTGCTCACCCCGGTGTCGCCGCATACCTTGGCCATGCGCCCGTTGGTGCTGCCGCCCCAAGCACGCGTGACGGTACAGGCGGAAGACGGGCCCGCCGAGTTGCTGGTCACCGTCGACGGTCAAGTGGGTACGACGTTCATGAGCGGCGAAACGCTCGTGGTGGAGCGCGCGGCGCGTCCGGTGCACATCGTGCGATTCCCTGGGACCACCTTCTTCAGTCGGATGCGGCGGAAACTGGGATGGGGTGGCCTGAGCGAACGGGACCGCGCCACGAACTGAGTCGGTTCGTTCATGCTCCTTGAATTGCGGTTGCGCAATGTGGCGGTCATCGATGCCGTGACATTGCCGTTGGCCGGTGGACTCAATGTGCTGTCCGGCGAGACGGGCGCCGGAAAGTCACTGATTGTCGGTGCACTCGGCATGCTGCTGGGCGAACGCGCCGCCGCCGACCGCGTGCGGGCGGGCGCCGACAAAGCCACGGTGGAGGGCGTCTTTCAGCTCCGCGACGACGCGACCGTCCGCGCACTGCTCGAGGAGCAGGGGATTGATCCCGACGACGGGATGCTCATCCTGAAACGCGAGATTGCCGCAGGCGGTCGCTCGCGTGCGTGGATCAATGGCGCCCCGGTGACGGCGGCCATACTTGCCGCCGTAGGCGCGCAGTTGGTCAGCGTCCACGGACAACACGATGCCCGGTTGTTATTGGACGCCGATGTGCAACGCGCGCTGCTGGACGCCTATGCAGATGCTGGCGCCCTGGTCGAGCGTGTCGCGACCGCACATGCCGTGGTGCGCGCGCTTGAGGACCGGCAGGCGTCGCTCGAGGTGCGGCGCGCGGAGGTGGCGCGGCGCGCCGATTATCTGCGCTTCCTGGTGCAGGAGATTGCGGAGGTCTCGCCCATCATCGGCGAGGATGAGACGATCGATGCGGACATTCGCCGGCTCAGTCATGCGAGCGAGTTGCAGACGCTTGCGGCGCAGGCGGCGGCGGCGCTCGATGGCGATGACGACGCGGTGGTTGGACGTTTGGGCGCGATCCGTCGACTGGTGGGTGCCATCGAGCGTATCGATACCGACGTGCGTTGGTCCGCTGCGCTGGAGAACGTCGTGGTCGGCCTCGCGGAGCTCGTGCGCGAGATGTCGGACTATGCTGATGGCATCGAGGTCGATGCGGGTCGGCTCCTGCGTCTGGAAACGCGACGCGCCCAGCTACAGGGGCTGCGCCGCAAGTACGGTCCGTCCATCGAAGAGGTTCTGGACGCGGAGCAACACGCCCGCGCGGAGCTGGCGCTGGTGGACACCGCCGACGTGGACCTGGCGGCGATTCGTGAAGAGCATGCGCAGGCCATGCGCCTGCTGCGCGAGGTGGCGGCGCAGCTCTCCGAGCGACGGGCGGCGGCGGCGCAGACGCTGGCGGATGCCGTGACCGCCTTGCTCCCGGATTTGGGGATGGCGCACGGCCAGTTGGTGGTGGTGGTGCAGCCGCTTGAGGCGATCACCGCCCATGGGGCGGAGACGGTCTCGGTACTGGCTACCCTCAATGCCGGCAGTGAACCGCGCCCACTTGCGCGCATTGCGTCTGGCGGGGAACTCGCGCGGTTGATGCTGGCGCTGAGTACGGTGCTCGCACGGCGGCAACAGGTGCCCACGCTGGTGTTCGACGAGGTCGATGCCGGCATCGGTGGCACGGTGGCGTGGCAGGTCGGCGCGTTGATGCGCCGGGTGGCCGGCCATCATCAGGTGCTGGCGATTTCGCATCTCGCGCAGATCGCGGCCTGTGCGCACCATCACATCGTGGTGCAGAAGGGGGCGGTTGGCACGGTGACCACGGCGGATACGGCAGTGGTCGCGGGCGATGCACGGGTGCAGGAAATCGCCCGGATGCTTGGCGGGGACGCCGACCGTGAGGTCAGCCGGGCGCACGCACGTGAACTGCTCGAACGCGGCGCCCAGCGCGCGGATTAGCTGCGCGGGAACCCCGTGTAGATCCGCAGTTCAATGCGATCGCCCGAGACGACCGGCACCAGGCCGCCCTGGCCACCTACTGTTTCCAGATGTTGGAACAGCACCTCGACCGGCCACCGGGACTGCTGCTGGAGGTAGCTCGCGAGCGTTGAGAAGGTGAGCCCCACCATCACCTGGTGCATCGATCGGGATGGCGTGCCGAGCGTCGCTGCCGCCGCGCTGCTGTCGGCCGCGAACTGATAGCGGTCCGCCTCACGACGGCGATACTGATAGCCTGCCGACAGACCGAAGTAGCTGTTGAACGCGAAGCGCGGGGCCACCTCGAGGTCGAGGTGGCGCCCCAGCGTGCGATCCGCGAGCCCAACTGCGGACGGCGCGAACAGGGCGGGGTCCGAGAGCAGCGGTCGACGCATCGCCATCTGATCGCGGAGGGGTTGGACGGCGCGCACGGTGGCGCTGATCCACAAGCGCTGACTGAAGACCACATCGGTGGTGGAGCGGATCAGCAAGGCATTCGCCCCATCACCCACTGGCACATCAAGTGCATCGTTCGTCCAGTCGGCACCGGCTGTGCCGAAACGCCATCCTGCGCCGAGGACGCTCCGAACACCCAGCGCTTTGGCTCCCAACCAGTCGCGTGGGGCGGTCCCCAGCTGGTTGAACCAAAGCCAGGACATCATGAGGTCGATGTCCCCAATGCCGGCCCGCCGGGTGCCGCCGAGGGTGGCATAAGCCAATCCGTACGCACTGTCCTTCGCGATCCGCTCGATGGCGCCTGGACCATTGATGACCGTGGCAGGGGCCGGGAGCCAGCTCTCGGCAACACCAGTAATGCCGAAGCCCACGAAGGCACTGCGCAAGCTGGCCAGCTGCGCGTTCACCGCGGTTTGCGTGGCGGATCCCGAGATGGGAACGACCGGCGCACCACCGCGGGTAGCTGAGCCATACAGCGTGGCCACATCGGTCTGTGCCTGCGCGGCGCGCGTCAACAGCGTCTGCACACCGGTGGGATTGGCACGGATCGCGTCGCAATTCAGCGCGGTTGGCGCCGCGCACCGAATCACGGCGGCAGACAACGCGGCCGCCGCGTCGGTCAGCTGACGGAGCAACGCGCCGTTCACCGCGCGCGCGGCGGTGCCGAGCGTGCTGGAGTAGGCGGGATTCTGCCCCACGGTGGCACCGGTGCCATCGCGGTTGAGAATCAGCAGCGCTGTATTCCGCGATTCGACATACGGAATCACCACGCTCAGGGCGAGCCGCGAGGTCAGGCCAAGGTCCACCGCGATCGGTGTCGCGCTCCGCCGAATGTCCCCGGACGATTCCAGCGGACCGAGACTGAGGGAAAAGCTGGACAGGCCACTCAAGCGCCGCACAGCATCCTGGGCGCCCGCAAGTTGCGGCAACGCACTGGTGCCCAGCGCGGGAACGTTGAGGGCACCCAAGACGGGCACCGAACGGCCCGCATCCAACCGGCGATCGTAGCCGCTCCAGTCGCCGGCGATGCCGATCCGCACGGCGCCGGCCGGCAACGGACGGGCATCGGCACCGACCCCAGCCACGGCCTGTGCCCACAGGGGCGAGGTCGTCACCAAGCACACGGGGAGCGCGAGCGCCACGAGCGATGGACAGCGCGGCGTGGGAGGTAAGAGCGTCCGGAGGGCAATCATGATGTGGTAGATTATACACAGGCTTGGCATTCCCCGTTCACCCACCCCGTGCAGATACCTTCCGTTCCCTGGCAAGTCACCGGCAACCACTGGTTGTCGCTTCCGTGCATCCATCCGGCGGACGGCGCGATCCACGCCATTGGGGTGCTGAACCGCGGCGCCCGAGCGGCCATCGAGTTTGCTGGGAGTGAGCACTTTGTCGAAGGGGGCGGCGCACCGTTGATGGTGCCGGTCCTCCGGGTCAACGGGGAGGTCCGTGCGCTGGCGACCGAGGGGATCGCCTGGGAGCGCGCCATGGGGTGGCTCCCCACCTTCACCTGCACAGTCGGGTCGCTGATGGTCCGGGGCACCGTCTTTGCCCCCTACGGCCGCGACGCGGATATGGCCGGTGCCGTGTACTCGCTGGGCGTTGAGAATCGGGGACCGACGCCGGTCACCGTGGAAATCGCGCTGGAAGGGCAGCTGGGCCATCGGCAGCAGCGCGTCCGGTCCGCGCGCCCGTTCGACGATGCGCATCAGGTGAGCGTCGGTCCCGAAGACGTGCTGCTGTTGGAGGGATCGGCCATTCCCGGACTCGCTGCCTTAGCGATTGGCGCCGATGGCCCCGCCGTCCTCGAGGTCCCCGTTCGGGCGTCGCATGACGCTTGTCCCTTCGCCATCCGTCGGACGTTGACGGTCGCCCCAGGCAGTTCAGCACCCTGCGCGTTCTATCTCGCGGTCGGGCCGGAGCGCGATGGGGCTCAGGCCACCGTCGCCGTCATGCGCCGACGTGGCTGGCGCTCACTGCTCACGGCGACCCGCGAAGCGCTCTCCTCAATGGAGCAGGTGACGGGCACCGACAGCGTCGACCGATTGATCAATCGCAACCTCCTCTTTGCCTATTTTTACGGCGTGGGGCGGGCGCTCGACGATGCACACTTTTACCTGATGCGCTCGCGGGCGCCGTGGCATGCGGCCGGGATCACCGTCCGGGATTTTGAAGCGCTTCTCTGGATTCTTCCCGCGATTCAATTGGCGGATCCGGGGCTCGCCCGCGAACTGTTGGTACGCTGCTGTGAACTGCACGGCTATGCGCCGGGGCAGGGGGTGCACTATCTCGACGGGACGCTCTTTCAGCCGGGGTTTGCCATCGAAGGGCCGGCGGCTTACGCCATCGCGGTGGATCGCTACATCCGGGCGACGAACGACGAGCAGATTGTGGAAGAGCCGGTCGTCGCCGATACACTCTACCTCTCCTCGGACGACCTGACGGCTCGACGGGACGAACGGGTGGCGCTCTACTCCACCGAAGTGCTCCCCTCCGGCGTCTCGGCGCCACACCCGTTCACGGTGCATGGCAACGCGCTCGTCGCCATGGCGCTCGATGTGTTGCGGCGGACACTCGACGAGGAGGCCGCCGCAGAAGTCCAGGATCCTGCGCAGGTCCGGGCCGCGATCCGACGCCACTTTACCGTGGACCGAGGGGGGAAGGCCCAGCTGGCCACCGCGATCGATCTGTCGGGGAAGGCCGTGCTCGATGACGATCCCGTGGGTTCGCTGATCTGGCTGCCGCTGTTCGATGCGCTCGATCGTGACGACGCGCTCTATCGGCGATCGGTGCGGGCTGCCGATGGCGCCTCATCGGCGTTGGTGGCGCGGTTGGCGCGACTCGTTGGTCCCGATGCCCCGGACATTTTGGCATGGTTGCGGCGGGCCCCGCTCGATCAGGGGATTGCGGCGGCCGAGGTCGATGCCGACGGCCGGGCCCTCGGCAACGGCGGGGATGCCGCCGTCGCTGGGTTGCTGGCCTTCGTCGTGTGGATGGCGGCGCACGACACGGGGTCGGTCCCCTGACGCCGCGGGCTGGGGGCTTCGCTTGTCCCCAGTGCCTGACCTCGGTTATCTTCTCCGGGTCGGGCGTGTCGTCCTCGGTGCGCGTGGCCACTGCGGGAATAGCTCAGTTGGTAGAGCACAACCTTGCCAAGGTTGGGGTCGCGGGTTCGAGTCCCGTTTCCCGCTTTCGGTTTCACATGTGTGGTGGTTTATCGGGAGCGTCCTTGGCGCTCCCGATCGGCATTTCAGCACCCGGATGGCGAAACTGGCAGACGCGAGGGACTTAAAATCCCTTGGCCGCAAGGTCGTGCGGGTTCAAGCCCCGCTCCGGGTATCAACAAGGACCAAACGATGCGCACCGTACGCGACCCCCGTGGCGTGACTTGGATTTGCCTCGAGCTCCCCGAAGTTCCGGTGGAGCAGCGCGAGGCGTCGGCTCAGCGGGTGGGTCCCGTTGTCGCCATTGAATGCAATTCCGGCGCAGAGCGGGTGATCGCCCTCGTGGCGCCAGGGTGGGATGACGCGATGACCGACTCGGCGCTTGCCGAGACGATCGTGTCCGCGTTGCAGTAAGGGGCGCGCGGACATGTCTGACGTCGTCGATCTCGCGGAGTCGCTCCTCGCTATCGATTCCACGACGGGGCGTGAACAAGGGGCCGTGGAAGCCGTTGCCCGGTGGCTCATCGCCCGCGGTTGGAATGTCACGCTGCAAGAGGTGGAACCGCAGCGCTCCAACGTCTGGGCGACGCGCCGGGGCGGTGGCGTCACGCTCTCCACGCATTTGGATACCGTGCCCCCGTACGTACCGCCACGTCGCGAAGGCGATCGGTTGTACGGGCGTGGTGCCTGCGATGCGAAGGGGATTGCCGCGGCGATGATGATCGCCGCCCAGCGGTTGGCCGATGCCGGCGAAGACCGCGTGGATCTGCTGTTCGTGGTTGGCGAGGAGAAAGGATCGCCAGGGGCCCGGGCCGCGAATCGCTTGCCCGCCACCAGTGCATGGCTGGTCAACGGCGAGCCCACGGAGAGTCGGCTCGCGTCGGGCTGCAAAGGCGCGCAGCGCGTGCTCGTCCGGGTCCGTGGCCGCGAGGCCCATTCGGCGTATCCGCATCTGGGCAGTAGCGCGCTCGACGCCATGGTGGATCTGCTTCCCTCGTTGCGCACCCTGCCGTTGCCGATCGATCCCATCCTGGGACCCACCACGGTCAACGTGGGCGTGCTCCGCGCAGGGACGGAAGCCAACATCGTCCCGGGATTTGCCGAAGCCGAAATCATGATCCGGCTGGTTGGCGAGGTCGCCCCCGTGCGCGACGCCTTCGAGGCGTGGGCCGCGGGACGGGCGGAGCTCGTCTGGGGATCGCATATCCCCGCACAACTCTTTCACAGCCTCCCGGGCTTCGACGTGGCCCCCGTCGCGTACACCAGCGACATCCCGTTGATGGATCGGTGGGGCACCCCGCTGCTGTTTGGACCCGGCTCGATTCACGTGGCCCATACGCCAATCGAGTATATCGACATTTCTGAGCTCGACGCCGCCGTGACGACGTATGAGCGCATCGTTCGCACGCTTCTCGCATGACGCCCTCCACTCGTCGTATTCCCGTGGCCGTCCTCGGTGCTACTGGCGCCGTTGGTCAGACGTTCATTCGCCACCTCACGGGACATCCCTGGTTTGAGCTGGTCGAAGTGGCCGCCTCGGAACGCAGCGCGGGGAAACCGTACCACAGTGTCGTGCGCTGGCTGGAGGGTACGCTGCCGCCCGCGATCGGCGCGATGACCGTCACCACCTGCGATCCCTCCGCCGTGACCGCGCCCATTGTCTTCTCGGCGCTCGACTCGGCGGTGGCCGGCGAGGTGGAAGCGGCGTTTGCCGCAGCGGGACGGTTTGTGCTCAGCAACGCGAAGAATTATCGGATGGTGGCCGACGTGCCGCTCGTGATCCCCGAAGTCAACGGTGATCATCTCGGTATGCTGACCCGACAGCGTGCGCTGCGCGGGTGGTCCGGTGGCATCGTGACGAATGCCAACTGTGCGGTGACCGTGGTCGCGATGGCGTTGGCCCCCCTGCATGCGGCCTTCGGCGTACGCACCGTCATGGCGGCCACGATGCAGGCGGTGTCGGGGGCCGGCTATCCCGGCGTGCCCTCGCTGGACATTCTCGGGAATGTGATTCCGTACATTGGGGACGAAGAGCCCAAGATCGAAACGGAAATCGTCAAACTGCTGGGCGCGTTCGACGGCACCGAGATTCTCCCCGCGCCTATCCGCACGAGCGCGCATGCGAATCGGGTTGCCGTGGAAAACGGACACACGGTCTGCATGTCCGTTGGCTTCGAGACGACACCCACACCGGAGGAAGCGCTGGCGGTCCTCCGGAGCTGGACCGGCTTCCCCGCAGTGGAGGGGCTCCCAAGCGCCCCGACCCCCGCGCTGATCGTGCGGGATGATCTGGATCGGCCGCAGCCCCGCCGTGACGCCATGATGGGGAATGGCATGGCGGTCACCATTGGCCGCGTGCGTCCGGATCCGATCTTTGATCTGCGTCTGGTCGCGATGGCGCACAACACCATTCGTGGCGCTGCGGGCGGTTCCATTCTCAATGCTGAGTTGATGGTGGCGATGGGGCTGGTGCCCGGCGGAATCCCAGCATGATTGTGTGCAAGTTTGGCGGTACCTCGGTGCAGGATGCGGAGGCCATCGATCGGGTCGTCGCCATCATACGCGGCAAGCAGGCGCAGCAGCCGATTGTGGTGGTCTCCGCCCTCGGCGGTGCCACCAATCAGCTGTTGGAGGTCGCCCAGCAGGCGGCCGCTGGGCAGCTGCTCCGCGCGATCGAGTTGGTGCAGACCTTGCGGGAGCGGCACCTGCGCGAGGCCGCGGCGTTGCTGGCGGGGTCATCCGAAGCCGACGAGATCGCGATGGCGATCAGCGCGGGCTTCGATGAACTGGCGCATTTGGCTGAAGCGTTCCGCACGCTGGGGCATTTGACACCGCGGTCGCTGGACACGGTGGCGGCCCTTGGCGAATTGCTGTCATCGCAGATTGTGGCCGCGGCGTTCCGGCATCGTGGCTTGCCCGCAGCGCACGTCGATGCGCGGCAGGTGGTCAAGACCAACGATGACTTCACCCGGGCGGAGCCGGACAGCGCCGCGATTGAGCGGGCCGCGCAGCAGGTGCTCTTGCCACTCGTGACCGCCGGGCAGATTCCGGTGCTGGGCGGGTTCGTCGGCGCCACCGCGAGTGGGGTCACCACCACGCTCGGACGTGGCGGCTCGGACTACTCCGCCTCCCTCGTGGGGGCGGCAGTGCAAGCCTCCGCCATCGAAATCTGGACCGATGTGGACGGGATGCTGACCGCCGACCCGCGCGTGATTCCGGCCGCGCGCCTGATTGAGCGGATCGGATTTGATGAAGCGGCGGAACTGGCCTCGTTTGGCGCCAAGGTCCTGCATCCGAGCACGATCGCGCCGGCGGTGCAGCGTGGCATTCCGGTCTTTGTGTACAACTCCCGGAACCCGAGTGGCACCGGGACGATGATAACCTTTGAAGCCCCACGGCACGCCGTCCGGGCGATCGCCGGGAAAAAACAGGCGACGGTGATCAAGTTGCGCAGCACGCGCATGCTCTTGGCGCATGGGTTTCTGCGGCGTGTCTTTGAAGTGTTCGAACGACATCGCACGTCGGTGGATGTTGTGACCACCTCCGAAGTGTCCATCTCTGTGACGGTGGATGACATCTCGCGACTGGATGCCATTGTGACCGACCTGATGGAATTCGGGGACGTGGCGGTGGAGCGTGATCGCGGCGTTATTGCCATTGTGGGCGCGGGGATCGCCGACAACAGTGCCGCCATTGCGCAGGCGATTGCGGCGATCGGTGCCGTGCCGCTGCACATGGCCTCGCTGAGTGCCACCGGCATCAATTTCACGGTGGTGATTGATGGGCAGGAAGTGACGCCCGTCATGCAGCGGCTGCATCGCACCTTCTTCGAAGGGACCACCTGATGGCCGTGCGGATCGCACTGATTGGCATGGGGCGCATGGGGCGAGCCATCGATGCGTTGGCGGCCGAGCGGGGACTCTCCGTGGTCGCCCGCCTCGATGTTGCCGATCTGGCGGCCGGACTGACCCGCGCGCACTTGCATGACGCCGATGTGGCGATCGAGTTCACCCGTCCTGAGGCAGCGGTGGGGAATGCCGTGGCCTGCTTGCGTGCGGGATGTCCCGTCGTCGTCGGTACCACGGGGTGGACCGATCACGCGGCCGTGATGGCGGCGGTCACGGAGACGGGCGTGCCGGCATTGGTGGCACGCAATTTTTCGGTCGGGGTGCATCTGTTCTTGGCCCTCGCGGAAGAGGCGGGCCGCCGCTTACGCCAATTACCCGGGTTCGATACGCACCTCGTGGAGACGCATCACACCGCCAAGCTTGATGCACCGTCGGGGACCGCGTTGGCGATCGGCGAGCGCGTGGAGGCGGGGCTGGGGCATGCCGTGCCGATCACCAGCGTTCGCGTCGGGTCCGTTCCCGGGACGCACGAACTCGTGATTGATGGGGCCTTCGAACAGATCCAGTTGGTGCATACGGCGCGCGATCGCCGAGTTTTTGCCGAAGGGGCGCTCGTGGCGGCCCAGTGGCTCGCCGCGGGACGCGCTCCGGGTGTCTACGGTATGGACCATGTCATTTCCGTCTGAGGCTCCATGAACCCGACATCTTTGCACCGTACGCTGGCCGGATGTGGCACCGCGCTCGTCACCCCATTCACCCCTGCCGGCCTGATCGACGAATCGGCACTGCGGGCCTTCGTCGAGTGGCAGGTGCAGGAAGGGGTGCACTTCGTGGTACCCTGTGGCTCCACCGGTGAAGCGGTGACACTCACGCCGGCAGAACATCGGCGAGTCATTGAGATCACGGTCGAGCAGGTGGCAGGACGCGTGCCCGTGATGGCGGGCGCAGGATCCAACGATACGGCCAAAGCCATCCAGCTCTCGAAGGAGGCGCACGCGGCTGGTGCCACGCATCTGCTCCACGTCACGCCGATGTACAACAAGCCGCCGCAGCGCGCATTGATGGCCCACTTCCGGGCGATCGCCGACGCGTGCCCCCTGCCCATTGTGTTGTATAACGTGCCGGGGCGCACGGCCGTGAATTTGGAGCCGAAGAGCTGCCTCGAGCTCGCACAGGATCCTCGCTTCATTGGGGTCAAAGAGGCCTCCGGGAGCATGGACCAGATCGCCACGATCATCCGCGAACGGCCTGACGGGTTCGCCGTCTTTTCCGGCGACGATGGGCTGACGTTGGCCGTGATGGCCCACGGTGGAGACGGCATTATTTCCGTGGCATCCAATGCGGTACCGCGGTTGTTGGTAGCGCTCTGTGGCGCCATGACGCGGGGCGACCTTGCGGAAGCGCGCCGCCTCGATGCGCAGCTGGCGCCCGTGGTTTCGGCGGCGTTCATCGAATCAAATCCCATTCCGGTCAAGGCGATGCTGCATCGCATGGGCCGTATGTCGAACACGCTGCGCGCCCCGTTGGTACCACTGGCGGAGCAACACGGCGCACTGATCGATCGCGTCCTGCAGGCCGCCGGGGCGTTGCCGGGCTAGTGCTGTCTCTGGCCTGGCGTCCCCTCTGACGTTGGCCGCGATGTCTTCCCATAGGCTCACACGATGATGTTCTCGCTCACCGATCTCGAAGCCCGTTTATCTGATCCGGCGTTGCTCGACAGCGCGGCCCCATTGGCCGTGGATGCTCAGCCACTCTTCGAGCAGTGCATTGCCTTGATGGAGCGTGGCGAGCTGCGTGCGGCCGCACGTGATGCCAACGGCGTGTGGCACGCGGTACCGTGGGTCAAGCGGGCGATCCTGCTCGGCTTCCGGCTTGGTCGCGTCGTCGAGATGGGCGGCGCCGGGGCCTTTCACTTCTTGGACAAGCACACGTTTCCGACCCGCGAGTTTCGGGTGGAACATGGCGTGCGGGTCGTGCCTGGTGGGTCCACCGTGCGCCGCGGCGCCTATCTCGCGCCCTCGGTGGTGTGCATGCCACCGATGTATGTGAATGTCGGCGCCTGGGTCGGGAAAGGGACCATGATTGACTCGCATGCGCTCGTTGGCTCGTGTGCACAGATCGGGGAGCGCGTGCATCTGAGTGCCGCTGCGCAGATCGGTGGCGTCCTCGAACCCATCAATGCCTCCCCGGTCATCATCGAGGATGACGTCATTGTGGGTGGGAATTGCGGGGTCTATGAAGGGACGGTGGTGCGCAGTCGCGCCGTGCTGGGGGCCGGGGTCATTCTGACGCGTGGCACCCCCGTGTACGATCTGGTCAACGAGACTGTCCTGCGTGCCTCCGCCGATCGCCCGCTGGAAATTCCGGCCGGGGCGGTCGTGGTGCCGGGCGCACGGCGTGTCAGTTCAGCGTTCGGGGAAGCCGAAGGGTTGTCGCTCCAGACGCCGGTCATCGTGAAGTATCGGGATGACCGGACCGATGCCGCGACGGCGCTTGAGGCCTGGTTGCGGTGAGCAGTTCCAGCGGGGCCGAGCCGATGAACGCGCCCACACGCACGGTGCAGGGCACCGTGCGTGTGCCGGGTGACAAGTCGATCAGTCATCGTGCCCTGATGCTGTCCGTGCTGGCGAAGGGGCCGTCTCGCATTCGGCACATTCTGGAGTCGGCCGACGTCCAGGCCACGGCGGCGGCGCTGCGCGCGCTCGGCGGCAAGGTGCCGCCGCTCGGGCCTGATCTGCTCGTGGAGGGTGAGGGCCCAGGGTTCTTGCGGTCGCCTGCGCGCGTCGTGGATTGCGCGAACTCCGGGACGACAACGCGTTTGATGGCGGGAATCGTGGCGGGGCTGCCCGGGTGTTCGGTGCGCTTTGAAGGCGACGCCAGCCTGAGCCGTCGGCCCATGCGTCGCGTTGCCGCACCCTTGCGGGCGATGGGGGCGTCGGTGGCCTTTGTCGGTGCCGATGGCCACGAGGGGTTGCCGATGGTGGTCACCGGAGCGGCGTTGCAGGCGGTGGCGTGGGATAATCCGCAGTCGAGCGCGCAGGTGAAAGGCGCACTCCTGCTGGCGGGACTGACGGCCGGTGTCGGGGTGACGGTGCGTGAGCCCGTGCGCTCGCGGGATCACTCGGAGCGGATGCTGTTGGCCCGAGGGGTCGCGCTGTCGCTCGAGGAGGATGGTGTGACATTGGCGCCCGGCCAGGTGGTACAGCCGTTGGATGTTGATGTCCCCGGGGATCCGTCGTCTGCCACGTTTTTTGTCGCATTGGCCGCCTTGGCGGACGCGGGCGGGATCGTCCTGACGGATGTCTGTCTGAATCCCACCCGGTGCGGCGCCTTCGAGATTCTGCGGCGCATGGGTGCGGTCCTCGAGCTGCGTGATGTGCGGGAGATTGGGGGCGAGCCGGTCGGGACCATCGTGGCGCGTCCTGGCACCTTGCGCGGCACCACCATTGGCGGGGCGGAGATCCCCTCCTGCATCGATGAACTGCCGATGCTGGCCTGTGTGGCGGCCTGCGCGGACGGCGAGACGGTCATCACTGGGGCCGGTGAGCTTCGGGTGAAGGAGAGCGACCGGATCAGCGCGGTGGTGTCGAACCTGCGGGCGCTTGGCGCGGACGTCGAGGAGCTTCCGGACGGGATGCGCATTCGTGGCTCGTCCCGTCCGCTGCGCGGGCAGGCCTTCACGCACGGTGATCACCGATTGGCGATGGCCTTCGGCGTGCTCGGCGTCTCGCGTGGCAACACCGTCGTGGTCGATGACCCGGGCTGTGTGACGGTGTCGTATCCTGACTTCTGGGCGGATCTGGGCCGAGTGGTGTCGTCGGCGGAGCGCCAGCCCCATGTCCCGGCGAGCTCGCCCCCCGCGGTGTCTGCACCAGCGGTGGCAATGCGGGGGCGGCCCGAGCCGGACTTGTTGACCTCTATTCCCTCGCTGATGCCCCGATTCGTAATCGCGATCGACGGACCTGCGGCGTCCGGTAAGAGCTCCACCGCGCAATGGGTCGCCCAACGGCTCGGGGTCCGGCATGTGGACTCCGGGGCGTTTTACCGGGCCATCACCTACCTCGGGATCCAGAGTGGTGTGCTCCCAGAGGACTGGACGGCGGCTGGCCTGTTGGCGTCGGTGCACCGGGTGGGGCAGCGCCTGACGGAGCGGTCGGTCCTCCCCGTCATTGATGGCGGCGAGATGGACGAGGCGCTCCGTGGCGGCGTCGTCACCGCCAATGTGTCCCGGGTCGCCAAGTTGGGCCCGGTTCGGCAGTGGGTGAATGCGCAGGTCCGGCAGGCGGCGACCGCCACCGATGTGGTCGTGGATGGGCGGGATATCGGGACGGCGGTCTTTCCAGACGCTGGCCTCAAGATTTTCATGATTGCCGACCCGTGGGAACGGGCCCGCCGCCGCCTCATTCAGCGGCTCGGTCGTGCCCCGAGCGACGCCGAGATCGCCGAAGAAACCGAGGCCTTGGTTGCCCGGGACGCGCAGGACGCGACGCAAAGTGCCCCGGCCCGGGACGCGATCACGATTGACACGACGGCGCTGACCCAGGAAGAGCAGGTCGATCGGATCGTGGCGTTGGCCCGCGCCGCACGGGGGTAAGCGGACCGCGATCCGGTGGGCGTCGGATCGCGTGGGGGAGAGGAGGCGGGGAGGGCCAAGCGCTTGCCGGAGGGGCCGTGCCCCCCTTATGCTTCAAGGCTCTGGTCTGTATGGCCAGAAATCCCCCCAGCCTCCGGGCTGGTCCAGTCCCCCTTATCTCGGCGCGGCGAGGGCAGGTCCGCGATGTGGAGAACCCGACCCGTATGACCACCGAACTGATCGAAACGCTTGACGACGAAACGCCGGCGCATGCGAAGCTGACCGCCCGCGAGAAGCGTGACCTGCAGAAGAGCCAGCTCCGTCCGCTGGCCAACCGTCGCCCCGAGCTCTACGAAGAGGACGAATTCTCGTCCGACGAGTACGAGCGGATGATGGAGCTGTACAACGGGACGCTCGCCTCGATCGAAGAAGGCGAAATCGTCAAGTCCCGCGTCCTGGAGATTCGCGAGAACCTCGTCGTCCTCGATATCGGCTTCAAGTCCGAAGGGACGATCCCGCTCGAAGAATTCAAGGACATGCCCGACCTCAAGGCGGGCGACGAAGTCGAGGTCCTCCTCGAGCACCTGGAAGATCAGGAAGGCTCGGTTGTGCTTTCGAAGAAGAAGGCCGACTTCATGCGCGTCTGGGAACGGATCCGCGTGGCCTACGAGAGCGACCAGCCGGTGGAAGGCACGCTCGTCAAGAAGATCAAGGGTGGCGTGGTCGTCGACCTCATGGGCGTCGACGCCTTCCTGCCGGGGTCGCAGATCGCGCTGCGTCGCGTCCCGAACATCGACGAGCTGCTCGGCCATAAGTACGAGTTCAAGATCATCAAGCTCAACAAGCGCCGCCGCAACATCGTCGTGTCGCGTCGGGTGATCCTCGAGTCGGAACGCGCCGGCAAGCGCGAGAAGCTCATGAAGGAGCTCGCGAAGGACCAGGTGCGGAAGGGCGTCGTCAAGAACATCACCGACTTCGGGGCGTTCATCGACCTCGGCGGCGTCGACGGCCTGCTGCACATCACGGACATGTCGTGGGGCCGGATCTCGCATCCGAACGAGATGGTCCAGATCGGCATGGAGCTCGAGATCAAGGTGCTGGACATCGATTGGGAACGCGAGCGCATCTCGCTCGGTCTCAAGCAGCTCCAGAGCTATCCGTGGAAGGATGTGGCGGCCAAGTACCCGGTCGGCACGCGCGTCAACGGCAAGGTCGTGTCGATCACGAACTACGGCGCGTTTATCGAGCTGGAGCCGGGCATCGAAGGGCTGGTGCACATCAGCGAGATGAGCTGGACGCGCAACGTCCGCCATCCGTCCAAGATCGTCTCCATTGGCGAAGCGATCGAAGCGGTGGTGCTCAAGGTTGACGAAACCGAAGAGAAGATCTCGCTCGGTATGAAGCAGACCGAGCAGGATCCGTGGGTGATCCTGCCGCTCAAGTACCCGGTCGGCACCCGCATCAACGGCAAGGTCCGCAATCTGACGAGCTTCGGCGCGTTCGTGGAGATCGAGCCGGGCATCGACGGCCTCATTCACATCTCCGACATGTCCTGGACGAAGCGTGTCCAGCATCCGTCGGAAGTCGTGAAGAAGGGTGACGCGGTGGATGTGGTCATCCTGAACATCGACAGTGAGAACAAGCGGATCTCCCTCGGCCTGAAGCAGGCGGAAGAGGATCCGTGGCTGCGCATCGGTGAGACCTATCCGGTCGGCACCGAACTGCCGGGCACCGTCGTGCGCCTGATGGACAAGGGCGTCGTGGTCGACCTGGGCAATGACATCGAAGGCTTCGTTCCGGTCAGCCAGCTGAACCCGGAAGGCACCGTCACCAACCCGGCCGATTTCGTCTGGGAAACGATGAACCTGGTGATGCGCGTCCTCGAAGTCGATCCGATTCATCGTCGCATCGTCCTCGCGGTGACGTCGGTGCCGGCGGAACAGCCGCCGAAGCCGGACACGCCGAGCAAGGTGCACAGCTCCGACGACGAGATGCCGCTCTAGGCATCTGCCGTCCAGGCAAACAGAAAGGCCCCGCCGGAAACGGCGGGGCCTTTCTGTTGCGGTGGGGCGAGTCGATCGGTCGACAGTGCGCCGACCGATCGGTGCTGGTTAGCGACGCACCAGCAGTGCCGCGTCCGGCGCAGCCGCCGGGCGGGCTGCACGCGACGTCGCGGGGCGACGGGCCCGCGAGCTCTTGAAGGCCGTGATCATCAGGATGAAAAAGGCCCCGGTGAAGATGGCCGTGGCGAGCACGACGCGCAGCGACATCGTCTGGAACGGGCTCATCGACTGCGAGGGCACGATCGACTTGAGCTGCAAGGCGTCGAGCGCGAAGAGCACCATCGAACCCAGCAAGCCCACGAAAAAGAGCGCGGCGAGCGTACCGGCGACGCGCGAGATGGCCGTGTTTTCTGTCGCACGTGCCACCATCGTCACCATCGTCAGTCCGAGGAACGGCAGGAGCAGGATGCTCGACAGGGCCGTGGCCGCCTGAAAGCGCCAGCGGATGTCCGAGAGCTGCAGCGGCCAGAGCTGCTGCCCAGCCTGCAGGAACGGGATCAGGATCAGGAGGGCGGCGCCCAGATAGGCGAGCCGGCGGGCCGACGGATCGTCGTCGAGATGCAGGAATTCGGACATAGGTAGTGAGGGCGGCGAGATGGACGGCTGAACCCATGAGGACGTTCACGGGTCCCCCAGCGCACTGGGGTGCTTGTGAAATGCCTCCGAGCACGGACGCATACCAGCAGGGAATCGCAACGCGTTCGTCCGGGAAATGCCCGTCGGCTGGTCGCTGGAAGGTCCGGGCGCTACCTTCCCGCGCCATGCCCACTTCTTCGACCCCCAAGCACGCCAGACTGGATCGTCTGGCGGCCGCCCGCGACGCTGCCGAACAGGGCGGTGGCGCGTCCCGCCTTGCCGCGCAGCACGCCAAAGGCAAGTTGTCTGCCCGCGAACGACTCGATGTCCTGCTGGACGAGGGCTCGTTCGTGGAAATCGATCGCTTCGTGACCTCCCGGTCGGTTGGGGAGGGTGAGGCGCCGATTTACGGCGACGGGGTGGTTACCGGCCACGGTCGCATCGAGGGGCGGCTGGTCTACGTCTACTCACAGGACTTCACGGTCTTTGGCGGGTCGCTCTCAGAGGCGCACGCGGCCAAGATCTGCAAGATCATGGACCTCGCCGTGCGGAACGGGGCACCAGTGGTGGGGCTCAACGACTCTGGCGGCGCCCGTATTCAGGAAGGCGTCGTCTCGCTGGGCGGGTACGCGGACATCTTCTTACGCAACACGCTGGCCTCCGGCGTGGTACCACAGATCTCGGCGATTCTCGGGCCCTGCGCCGGTGGCGCGGTCTACTCGCCCGCCATCACGGATTTCATCTATATGGTGCGCGGGACGAGCTACATGTTCGTCACAGGCCCCAATGTGGTGAAAACCGTCACGCATGAAGACGTCACCATGGAAGCGCTGGGTGGCGCCGACACGCATGCCGGAACCAGCGGCGTGGCGCACTTCGCGGCCGACTCCGAGCTGGCCTGTCTGCAGCAGATCCGCGAGCTCTTCCGGTTTGTGCCGTCCAATAACGTGGATGAGCCCCCCCGTGGCACGGGGCGTGATCCGCATGATCGACGCGATGAAGCGCTCCTCGACGTCGTGCCGGACCATCCCAACAAGCCGTACGATATCCACGAGGTCATCCGGTGCGTGGTCGATGACGGCGAGTTCTACGAGGTCCAGCCAGACTATGCCGCCAACATTGTGGTGGGCTTCGCGCATCTCGGTGGCATGAGTGTGGGGATTGTCGCGAATCAGCCAGCGGTGCTCGCCGGGGTGCTCGACATCAATGCCTCGCTGAAAGCGGCGCGATTCGTGCGCTTCTGTGATTGCTTCAACATTCCGCTGGTCACCTTTGAGGATGTCCCGGGCTTCCTGCCGGGGGTCGCTCAGGAGCATGGCGGCATCATCAAGCATGGTGCAAAACTGCTCTACGCGTATTGTGAAGCCACGGTCCCGAAGCTCACTGTGATTACGCGCAAGGCGTACGGCGGCGCCTATGACGTCATGAGCTCGAAGCACATCCGTGGCGATTACAACATTGCGTGGCCCACCGCGGAGATCGCGGTGATGGGGCCGAAGGGCGCTGTGGAAATCCTGTATCGCAAGGAAATTGCGGAGGCCGATGATCCGCAGGCCGCCATGGATGCCCGGGTGGCGGAGTATACCGAACGCTTTGCGAATCCATACATCGCGGCGGCGCGTGGCTATGTCGATGATGTGATCGATCCACGGGACACGCGGCCCCGGTTGATTGCGGCGCTGGAGTCGCTGCGTGGGAAGCGCGATCGGAATCCCCCCAAGAAGCACGGGAATCTTCCGCTGTGAGCGCCCCATCACGTCCTCCGTTTCGCAAGGTGCTCATCGCGAATCGCGGTGAGATTGCGCTGCGCGTGATCCGCGCCTGTCAGGAGCTAGGCATTCGTACGGTGGCGGTGTACTCGGAGGCTGATGCCCGCGCGCCGCATGTGCGCGAAGCCGACGAGGCCGTGTGCATTGGCCCGGCGCCGTCGAACCAGAGCTATCTCGTCGGGGACCGGATCATTGAGGTGGCCCTGCGAGTGGGGGCCGAGGCGATCCATCCGGGCTATGGCTTCCTGTCCGAGCGCGCGTGGTTTGCACGCGCGGTGCGTGAGGCCGGTCTGGTGTTCATCGGCCCGCCGGCGGAAGCGATTGAAGCGATGGGTTCCAAGACGGCTGCGCGGCAGCTGGCGATCGCGGCAGGTGTCCCGGTTGTCCCGGGCACCACAGAGGCGCTCCGGGATGCGGAGGAAGCGATCGCGGTCGCGGAATCCTATGGGTTTCCCGTGCTGCTCAAGGCTGCCGCTGGTGGTGGTGGCAAAGGGATGCGCGTGGTGCACACCCGGGACGCTTTGCCGGATGCGTTGGCGTCGGCCAAGCGTGAGGCGCTGAATGCCTTTGGTGATGACGCCGTATACGTCGAGAAGTACATCGAAGGGCCGCGTCATGTGGAGGTGCAGGTGCTGGCCGATCTCCACGGGACGGTGCTGCATCTGGGCGAGCGCGAGTGTTCGGTGCAGCGGCGCCATCAGAAGATGATCGAGGAAGCGCCGAGCGTGGCGGTGTCGCCGGAATTGCGCGCCCGCATGGGTGAGACGGCGGTCGCCGCGGCGCGCGCCGCGGGCTACGTCAATGCAGGGACCTGCGAGTTTCTGCTCGATCGCTCTGGGGCGTATTACTTCCTTGAGATGAACACCCGGATTCAGGTGGAGCATCCCGTGACCGAGTTGGTCATGGGGCTGGACCTGGTGCAGTGGCAGTTGCGGATCGCCGCTGGGGAGGCGTTGCCCTTTGCGCAGGCGGAACTGGCGCCGAAGGGGTGGGCGATCGAATGCCGCATTACGAGTGAGGATCCGGCCAACGGGTTCCTGCCGTCCACGGGGCGCATTGATTACCTGCATCTACCGAGTGGGCCGGGGGTGCGGTGGGACGGTGGGGTGGAGGCAGGGAGTGAGGTGGGGCTGTTCTACGATCCCATGCTCGCCAAGTTGATCGTGCATGCGCCAACTCGTCCGTTGGCCATCGCCCGCATGCGTCGGGCGTTGCATGAACTCACCGTCGATGGGATCGAGACGTCGCGCAGCTTCCACCTTCGCGTGTTGGAGCATCCCGACTTCCAGTCGGGAGCCATCACGATCCAGTGGCTGGAGCAGCGGTTGCCGGAGTTGACCGCTCCCGTGAAGGATCGTGAGACGCTGCGCCTCGCGGCGCTGGCCGCCGCGTTGTTGACCCACGAGGAGCGGACCAGCGGGCGTCGCCCGGCGGCCGCCGCGTCGACGGAGGGCGCGGTGGCGCCATCTGCCGCAGGCGCCCCGGCCTCTGCGTGGGCCACGCTGGCCCGACGTGATGCGCTCAGGCACTAGGGGACGTCGCCCTCGACGGGGCGAGAGTCGGCCGGAGCAGACGGCCACGGTGCGGATCGAGTCGATTGCCGCAGGGGGCGATGGCGTGGGGCGCATTGACGGCTTGGCGTGCTTCGTGCCGCGGACGGCGCCCGGCGATCTGGTGCAGGTGGCGTTCACGTCCCAAGCCCGGTTTGCCCGGGGGCGGGTGCTGCAGGTGCTGGAGCCGAGTCCGGACCGCGTGGCCGCGCGGTGCCGGCACTTTGAGCGGGATCAGTGTGGCGGCTGCCAGTTGCAGCATCTCAGCGACGAGGCACAGCGCGCGGTGCGCTCGCAGGTCGTGCAGGATGCCTTGCAACGGGTCGGGCATCGCACGGTGGAGCGCCCGACGGTGACGCAGGCCTCGGCCTGGGGCTACCGGGGGCGGCTGACGCTCACGGCGCAGCGTCATGGTGGCCGTGTCACTGCGGGACTGCACCGAGGCGATCGTCCCGGGACCCTGTTTGCGCCGGACGAGTGTCCGATCGCGGATGCGCGGCTCGTGACGGCGTGGCAGGCGGTCCGGGCGCATGGGATGGAGATCCCGACGGCCGTGGCCGATGCGCCTCTTCGGTTGTCGTTCCGGCTGGTGGATGCGGCGATGGATGCGGCGATGGATGCGGCGATGGATGCGGCGATGGATGCGGCGATTGACGATGCCATCACCGTCGGCCTCGTGGTGCAGGGCGGGTATGCCTTCAGTCGTGGCGAGACGTGGGCGGAATCGCTGCTGGCGGCGGTGCCGGCGCTGTCCGCGGTCTGGTGGGTCCCGGAGGGCGGCGACGGGCGGTGTCTCGCCGGTCGGGCGGATCGATCGGTCCTGTCCTTCACGCAGGTCAATGCTGGGGCGGCCGCGTTGCTGCGGGCCCATGTGCTCGAACTGGTGCGCGCGCAGCAACCGGCCTCGGTGGTGGACGCCTATGCGGGGCGCGGAGAGCTATCGATCGCGCTTGCCGCCGACGGCGTCCGCGTAGCCGCCGTGGAGTTAGATGCGGCCGCGACAACGGTCGCGTCGGCGGCGCTGGAGGGGGTCCCCCATGCGCGGGTGCTCACGGGGCTGGTCGAGGCCATGTTGCCGTCGGTGCTGCCGGCGGACGTCGTGGTGCTCAACCCACCACGGCGCGGTGTCGATGCGCTGGTGACGACGGCGCTGGCCGACGCGGCCGATCAGGGGGTGCGCGCCATTGTCTATGTCAGCTGTGATCCGGCGACGTTGGCCCGTGATCTCACGCGACTGCCGCGCTGGCGCATTGCCGCGCTGCACTGTTTTGATCTGTTTCCCCAGACGGCCCATGTGGAGACCGTCTGCCTGCTTCTGCCGGAGAGGGCATGAAATACATCGTGGACGTGAACGGGGAACGGCTGACCGTCGAGTTGGACGGTGCGCGTGCCATCGTTGAGGGGGAGTCATTGGATGTCGGCCTGACGACGGTCGAGGGCACGCCGGTCCGGCTCGTTCGGATTGGGGAGCAGGTGCACCGGGTCGCGGCCCGTCGGGGGGACACCGCTGGGCGCTGGTCCCTCGCGGTGGACGGGGTGCGCGTGGAGACCGAAGCGCTCGATGAACGGCGCCGCACCATTCGTGATCTGTCGGCGGCCTCTGCGGCGGCCTCTGGGCCGGCGCCGGTGACGGCCCCCATGCCCGGGCTGGTGATCCGGGTGAACGTGGCACCCGGCGAGCGGGTCGTCGCGGGACAGGGGCTCGTCGTCATGGAGGCCATGAAGATGGAGAACGAGCTCCGGGCCTCCGCCGATGCCGTCGTGGTCGCGGTCCGGGCCACGGTGGGCACGGCCGTGAACAAAGGGGCGATTCTGGTGGAGCTCGCCGCGGCCGACTAGCCGGTGCCGGTCCCGGGGATCGCCGATGATGGCGAGGGGATCCCCGGGCCGCGGCCCGCATGCCTTAGGGGGTGGTGCGACGCATCCGGTTGACGCCCTTGATCACCATGAACAGGGTGAAGGCCACAATGGTGAAGGTCAGGATCTGATTGAGGAATTGCCCATAGGCCACCACGGGGGCGCCGGCCTTCTTGGCGTCCTCCAGTGTGGGAAAGTTTGCGCCGTTGAGCACGAGATATCGGTGGCTGAAGTCAATGCCACCCGTGACGATCCCGATGACCGGCATGATAATGTCGTTGACCATGGAGTCGACGATCTTCTGGAAGGCGCCGCCGATCACCACGCCAACGGCCAGATCGAGGACGCTGCCCTTCATGGCAAATTCTTTGAATTCCGACATCATGCTCATGCTGTAGTCCGGTCGTGGAAGGGTGGGGGGCCGGGAGGGCCGGCAGCGGAAGAGGATGGTCGGCGGACAGAATGTCCGCAAGCGGCTGCGTTTTAATGCCATGGAATGCCCCCCGATCGGTGGGGGGGGCATGGCCCAAGGCCGGTTTCGGGGTGGTGTGGCGATTGACAGGGGTGGCGAAAGGCAGTAACCTACGAGTCTGTCTTGACTTCCGTTGGTTCTGGCCTTGGCTCTGGGCGCCGCGTGACGGTGTGCGAGTGCCGCCAGGCCATCTTCACCAGAGCGTCGCGAGGCGCTTTCTCAGCAGATGCACGCATGAAGACTTACAGCGCGACCCCGAAGGATATCGACCGTCGGTGGTACATCGTCGATGCGGACGGGATGGTCCTTGGCCGGCTCGCGTCGGAAGTGGCCAAGATCATCCGCGGCAAGCACAAGCCGATGTACACGCCGCACATGGACACCGGTGACTTTGTCATCGTGATCAACGCGTCCAAGGTGCAGGTGACGGGTCGGAAGGCGGAACAGAAGACGTACTTCAGCCACACCGGCTACATGGGGCATGAGAAGCACACCCCGTACGCGTCGGTGATGGCGAGCCACCCCGAGCGGATCATTGAGAAGGCTGTGTACGGCATGTTGCCGAAGACGGCGCTCGGTCGGCAGGTGTTGCGTCGCAAGCTGCGGGTGTACGCGGGCAGCGATCATCCGCACGTGGCGCAGACTCCTGCGACGCTCTCCTTTTCGAACGCCGAGGCGAAGTGATGTCGGAACAGATTCAGGCTGTTGGCCGCCGCAAGGAAGCGGTGTGCCGCCTCTATCTCACGCCGGGCTCCGGCAAGTGGGAAGTGAACGGTCGCGCGCTCGGGGAATATTTCCCGCGCCCCACGCTGATTTCGGCCATCCAGCAGCCGTTCACGCTGACCGACTCGCTGGGTCGGTTTGACGTGAAGGCGGTGCTCGACGGCGGCGGCATGTCGGGACAGGCGGGCGCGCTGCGTCTCGCGATTTCCCGTGCGCTCGTGAAGCTCGATGAGAGCCACAAGCCGAAGTTGCGTGAGTTCGGCCTCCTGACGCGTGATGCGCGTGAGGTGGAGCGGAAGAAGCCGGGTCGTGCCGGCGCCCGCAAGCGGTTCCAGTTCTCCAAGCGTTGATCGGCGCGGCTTCGGCCGCGCGGCAACGTATCTCACACGTGGTTCGAGTCGGGGGTGGGTGCCGGATCCTTTGGGGATCCGGTCGCCCCTGGCGGTGACAACCGCGGACGATTTCTCAACCTTCAGTGGTCCCTATCATGTCGACTCCGTCACTCGAGCAGCTGCTCGCCGCGGGCGTTCACTTCGGGCATCAGACCCGTCGGTGGAACCCCAAGATGCGCCGGTTCATTTTCGCCGAGCGCAATGGCATTCACATCATCGACCTGCAGAAGACGCTGCGGCAGATCGAACTGGCGCAGAAGATGGTGCGCGAAGTCGTGCTGCGCGGCGAGAACGTGCTCTTCGTCTGCACCAAGCGGCAGCTCGCCGGCATTGTCCGCGATGAGGCCGAGCGCTGCGGCGCGATGTTTGTGACCGAGCGCTGGCTCGGCGGCATGTTGACGAACTATCAGACCGTCAAGAAGCAGGTCAAGAAGCTGAAGGAGCTCGAGGCCGGCAGCGAAGAAGGCGGCGAGTTCGCGAACTACACGAAGAAGGAACAGCTCCTGATGACCCGCCAGCGCGACAAGCTGGCCAAGTACCTGTCGGGCATCAAGTCGATGAACCGCCTCCCGGGGATGCTGTTCATCATCGACTCGAAGAAGGAGCGCATCGCGGTCAGCGAAGCCAACAAGCTCGGCGTGCCGATTGTGGCGATCGTGGACACCAACGCTGATCCGGACCTGATCACGGTGCCGATCGCCGGCAACGACGATGCCATCCGCTCGGTCGAGCTCATCGCGAAGGCGATTTCCGAGACGATCACGGAGGCGCGCCGTGAGGCGCCCGTGCGTCCGTCGGAAGAAGAGCAGGAGAGCTACACCTTCTCCAGCGATCGCGGCACGGAACCGGCCGGTCGCGGTGATCGTGGCGATCGTGGCCAGGGTGGTGGCGGCCGCGGCGGTGATGACAAGCGTGGTGGTCGTCCGCGTCGTCGCCGGGCCAAGCCCGAAGCGATCGCGGCGCGTCTCAAGACGGGTGCTGAAGGCGCCGCGGCGGATGACGCCGCGGGCGATCAGGGCGCGGCGGCGGACACGGAGTAAGACGGCATACGCCTCGGGTCACCGAGGCGGCGCGGTGACGATGTGGCACCCGAGCGCCGCCGGCTATCCCCGGCGGCGTTTGTCTGCAGTAGTGGGTGGGCAGCACCAGCGACATTCTCTGACACTTTGCACAGCCAGGACACCACGATGACGACCCCGATCACGGCCAAGGCCGTTGCTGAACTCCGCCAGCGCACCGGCGCGGGCATGATGGATTGCAAGAAGGCGCTGGAAGAGGCCGGCGGCGATATGGACGCGGCCATTGAAGCGCTGCGGAAGAAGGGTATTGCCAAGGCCGAGAAGCGCGCGGACCGGTCCACGAGCGAAGGGATCGTGGGCGGCGAAGTGTTCAACGGCGGTACCTCCGGCGCGCTCGTCGAAGTGGCGTGCGAAACGGATTTCGTGGCGCGCAACGAAGACTTCGGGAAGGTCGTGGCCACGCTGGTCGCGCACCGCGTGCACTCCACGGCCGCTGATGCCGAGACGATGCTGGCGGAGCCGCTGTCGTCGGATGCCTCGCAGACGGTGGCGGAGTTCGTGAAGGCCGCGTCGGCGCGCACCGGTGAAGCGGTGAACGTCAAGCGCGCCGTGCGCTTCGATGCCGGGGCGCATGGCCTCGTCGGCATGTACCGTCATCACAACAGCAAGCTCGCCACGCTCGTGCAGATCACCGCGTCGTCCGACGCAGTGGCGCAGCATGAAGCGACGCAGACGCTGGTGAAGTTCGTCGCCGAGCACATCGCGGCGTCGGCGCCGATCGCGGTCGATCGCACCGGCGTGCCGACGGAGAAGCTCGAGAGCGAGAAGCGGATCGCGGAAGAGCAGGCTCGTCAGTCCGGCAAGCCGGACGCGATGATCGAAAAGATCGCGACCGGCAAGGTGGAAGCGTACTTGAAGGATGTGACGCTCCTCCCGCAGGCGTGGGTCCGGGATCCGAACGTGACGATCGCGGCGCTCATCGCGGACCATGCGAAGCAGGCCGGTGGCACGATCACCGTGGATCGGTTCGCTCGGCTGCAGCTTGGCGCGGACTGACCGCCGGTGAGCGACGTGTCGGCATCCAGTCAGGACGAGGGGTCGGCGCCTTCAGGCGCCGACAGCCTCCGGTATCCGCGCGTGCTATTGAAGCTCTCCGGTGAGGCGTTAGCCGGAGAGCGTGGCGTCGGTTTTGATTTCGATCGTATTGGGTTCTTTGCCGATCAGATCGTGGAAGTGGCCCGCTTGGGCGTCCAGCTTGGTCTGGTGATTGGCGGCGGGAACATTGTCCGTGGCTCCCAGCTCTCGCAGCGAGGGATGGACCGGGTTGGGGCGGACTACATGGGGATGCTGGGCACGGTGATCAATGCCATGGCCCTGCAGGATGTGCTGGAGAAGCGGGGGCTCGATACCCGGGTGATGACGGCGATCCGCATGGAGGAGCTGGCGGAGCCGTATATCCGGCGCCGAGCGCTCCGCCATTTTGAGAAGGGACGGACGGTGATTTTTGCCGCTGGCACCGGGAACCCGTATTTTTCGACGGATACGGCGGCGGTGCTGCGGGCCATCCAGATGAAGGCCGATGTCATCATCAAGGCCACCAGTGTGGACGGCGTGTACTCCGCGGACCCGAAGACCGACACGAACGCCCGGCTGTACGAAACCATCAGCTACCGGGATGTCATGCTCGAGGAGCTGCGCGTGATGGATCAGACCGCCATCACGTTGTGCAAGGAAAACCAACTGCCATTGATCGTCTTGAACGCTCACCGTCCCGGCGCGATTGCACGTGCCGTCCGGGGCGACCACGTGGGGACTCTGGTATCATGAGCACTATCGCACAGATTCTGACGAACACGAAGGCCGGGATGGAGAAGGGCGTGGAGAACACCAAGCGGGAGTTCTCCGGCGTGCGGTCCGGCAAGGCGTCGCCGAACATGCTCGACATCGTGAAGGTCGAGGCCTACGGCAGCATGGTGCCCCTCAATCAGGTGGCTGCGGTCTCCGCGCCGGAGCCGCGCATCCTGCTCGTGACCCCGTACGATAAGGGGCAGGCCAAGGCGATCGAGAAGGCGATCCGTGAGTCCGACCTGGGGTTGGATCCGGCCCAGCAGGGCGGCGTGATCCGGGTGCCGCTGCCGTCGATGAATGAACAGCGCCGCAAGGAGTTGGTGAAGGTGCTGAACAAGCTCGCGGAGGACGGTCGCATTGCGATTCGTCATGCGCGGACGGATGCGCGCGACAAGATCAAGAAGCTGGAAGGGGTTTCCGAAGACGCCAAGAAGGCGGCGGAAAAGGATCTCCAGAAGCTGCATGATGAAGGGATTGCCAAGATTGACGCGCAGCTGAAGGTGAAGGAAGCCGAACTGATGGAGGTCTGAGTCCGCCGGTCGGACCAGTCCCGGATGGCATCGTTCAAAGCCCCTCGCGTGGCGGACCAGGAGTCCAGCCTGCTGGCGCGCGTGCAAGCGCACGGGGGCGTTCCGCGTCACATTGCCGTCATTATGGACGGCAATGGCCGGTGGGCCCGCGAGCGTTTGATGCCGCGGCCCTTCGGGCATCGGTCGGGCATGAAGGCCGTCCGCAGCGTCGTTGAGGGCTGCTTGGAGGCGGGCGTCGAGTGGTTGTCACTCTTCGCCTTCTCGCAGGAGAACTGGCAACGGCCACCCGCGGAAGTGTCAGCGCTCATGCTCCTGCTCGAGGAGTTCATTGCGCGCGAGGCGGCGGAGCTGCGTGATCAGGGCGTTCGGGTGCGCGTCTTCGGTGATCTGGATCGGCTGAGTGGTGCCGCGGCGGACGCGGTGCAACAGATCATGCGCGACACCGCGTCCGGGACGCGACTCGGGCTCAACTTGTTCATCTCGTATGGCGGGCGCGCGGAGTTGGTGCGTGCCGCGCGCCTCTTGGCGGAAGAGGTGCAGGCAGGGCGTTTGCTGCCGGAACAGATCGGCGAGCAGGAGATCCGCGCGCGGTTGTACACGGCGGATTGTCCAGATCCGGACCTGCTCATTCGGACGTCCGGTGAGCAGCGCCTGTCCAATTTCCTGCTCTGGCAGGTGGCGTATGCCGAGCTGTACATCTCGAGCGTCCTCTGGCCTGATTTCGATCGTGTAGCGCTGTATGAGGCCATCATGGACTTCCAGCGGCGTGATCGCCGGTTCGGTCAGGTCACCGCGCCGTGAGTGCCTGCGCTAATGGCGTCGGAACCCCGGAGCCGTTGCCGTGAGTGAGTTGGCGAAGCGGGTGCTGGTGGCCCTCGTGGGGGCGCCGATCGTCATGCTCGTGATTTGGCGCGGGGATGCTGCGCTCGCGACGCTAGCCAGTGTGTTGGCGGCGGTGGCGTCGTGGGAGTACTTCCGGATTGCGCGGCAGGGCGGCAGCGCGCCATTGGCCATGGTGGGGGTCGTCGGCGCGGCGGTCATTCCCCTCGTGGTGCATGCCCAATTCCTCGGGCTGGTGCGCGTGCCTCCCAGTGCGGCCATGATCGTGGTGCTGGCCCTGCTGGCGATCGCGCTCTGGACCCGCGGCGCACAGGGTACGCCGCTGACAGCGGTGGCGACCACGCTTTTCGGCATGGCATACACCGGCGGGGCGCTCTCGTACGTGTATGCGCTGCGCTATTTCGGGTACGCCGTGGGGGATACGGCCGGCGCGCTGGTTGTGATCTTTCCGGTGGTGCTCACGTGGGCCAGCGACATCGGGGCGTTCTTCGTGGGGCGCGCGATTGGCGGTCCGAAGCTGATGCCCTCGATCTCCCCCGGCAAGACGATCTCCGGGGCCCTGGGCGGCCTCGCCGCGACGATTCTGGTCGCCGAGCTCCTCGTGCGCCTCGCGCTTCGGCCGTACGCGCAATTGGCCTTTACCTCCCTCGGCCTCGTCCTCTTTGCCATCATCATCAGCGTGGTGGCGCAGATCGGTGACTTGGCGGAATCGATGCTCAAGCGCGAGGCAGGGGTGAAGGACAGTGGCACGCTGTTGCCAGGCCATGGTGGCGTTCTCGATCGGTTGGATTCGCTGCTCTTTGTCGTGCCCGTCGCGTACGTGTTGTATGGGTGGTTGCTGATTCCGGCGCCGGTCTGATGGAGATCGATCCGGTGTCGCAGGGGCCGTCAATGATCAGGAGCGCAGCATGAGCCAAGGCGTCGCGATTCTCGGTTCCACGGGGTCCATTGGAACAAGCGCCCTGCGGGTGCTCGAGCGGCAGGCCGCGCGCTTTGTGCCGGTGGCCCTTACGGCGAACGCGAGTGCGGAGGCCTTGGCCGCCCAGGTGGATCGCTGGAATCCGCAGTATGTCGGACTGGTGCGGGGGGCGGTGCCCGCCGGTCGCGCGTGGGGGGAGGGACCGGAGAGTTTGATTGCGGCCGCGACCCATCCAGCGGCGGACATCGTCCTGAATGCGGTGGTCGGGGCCGCGGGGCTTCCGGCCACACTCGCCGCACTGACCGCCGGGAAGCGCGTCGCGCTGGCCAACAAGGAGACGCTTGTGGTGGCGGGGGACATCGTGACCCGTACGGCGGCGGCGCACGGTGGCACCTTGGTGCCCGTCGATAGCGAACATTCGGCGATCCTGCAGTGTCTGGCTGGTCGACGTCCGGAGGAGGTGCGCCGACTGGTCCTGACGGCGTCAGGTGGGCCGTTTCGCAGCTGGCCGGAGTCACGCATCGCCGACGCTGGCGTTGCCGATGCGTTGAACCATCCGACATGGCAGATGGGGAGTAAGATCACGATCGACAGCGCCACGCTGGCCAACAAGGCGCTCGAAGTGATCGAAGCCCATCATCTCTTCGGCGTGCCCTACGACCGCATCGAGGTGGTGGTGCATCCGCAAAGCATCATCCATTCGTTTGTCGAGTTTGTTGACGGCAGTGTGTTGGCGCAGATGGGCGTGCCGTCGATGGAACTCCCGATCTTATTTGCCCTCACCTGGCCGGAACGTGTGCCGGACTCCGGCGTACCATCGTATGATCCGGTGCGGGTGGGGTCGCTCACCTTTGAACCGGTGCGCCACGAGGCCTTTCCCATGTTGTCGCTGGGGGTGGGCGCGGGACGACGCGGTGGCGCGGCCCCGGCGGTGTTCAACGCCGCCAACGAGGCGGCGGTGGCGCTGTTCCTGAGCGGACGCCTAACCTTTGGTGGTATAGCTGACCGCGTCTCGGCGGCGTTGCAGGCGCTGTCGACGATGCCGTTCGATACGCTCGACGCTCTCTGGCGCGCGGACGCCGCCGCTCGGGTGTTTGTCGAGCAGATGGATTCACATTCCGCATCGGCCTCCTGACGGCTGATGCCTTTCGGTGTGTTATGATCGCGCAGCTGTCGCCGTATATCGCGCCCGTGTTGGTGTTCGGGCTGGTCGTCTTTGTCCATGAGCTGGGCCATTTTGTGGCGGCCAAGCTCATGGGGGTCTATGCGCCCGTTTTTTCGCTCGGGTGGGGCCGTCGGCTTTTTGGCTGGCGTCGCGGGGAGACCGATTATCGCGTCTCGCTGATCCCCTTGGGTGGCTATGTGCGCATGGCCACGCGCGAGGATGAGACGATGGCGGGCATCGAAGGCGGCGCCGAGCGGGGCTCCTTGGAGGCCTCGACGGATCGGCCGGAGGATGTGTCGGCGGCGCTGTGGGATGCGGAGGGGATGGCCCCATTTGGGCCGCGTCCGGTGCCCGCGTCCCGGTGGGTGGAGAGCAAGTCGGTGCCGGCTCGGGTCTTCATTCTGAGCGCCGGCGTGATCATGAACATCCTGCTCACGTTAGCCGTCTCGAGCGGCGTGTTCGCGGTCTATGGACGCGGCGTGCGGCCCGCGGTGTTGGACTCCGTCATGGCGGGATCGCCGGCCGCGGTGGCGGGGCTGCAGGCGGGGGATCACATCACCATGGTCAACGGGACGGCGGTGCGCTCCTGGGACGAGGTCGTGGAGCGGGTGATGCCGGTGACCTCCGGGACGGTGACACTGGGCTTCGAGCGGGCCGGGCAGATGCAGTCCGTCGCGGTGACCCCGCAGGCCATTGACGTCGTGGACCCGGAGTCGGGGCAGAATCGTCGGGTTGGCCGGGTGGGGATGTTTGTCCGCGACTCGGTGGCGCGGACGGCGGTCGGGGCGATCGAGGCGGTGCAGTTGGGGGGGCGGGCAACCTGGGGGATGGCGACGAACGTTTTTGGCGTGCTCCGTGGGCTCATGGCCGGTGAGGTCTCCGCCAAGAACTTGGGCGGGCCGATCCAAATCGCGCGGACGTCGGTGCAGGCAGCCAAGCGGGGAGCCGAGACGCTCTGGTCGCTGATCGCGTTCCTCAGCTTGAACATCGCCATTCTGAACCTCGTGCCGATCCCCGTCCTCGATGGCGGGCAGATCCTGCTGGTGCTGGCGGAGAAGATCAAAGGGCGGGCATTCAGCAGCCGGACCCGAGAGGCGTTCGCCCGCGTTGGGGTGGCGGCCGTGTTCGCCCTGATCCTGCTGGTGACCTTCAACGACCTGCGGGCGACCTTTGGCCGATAGGGGCGACGAATCTCGCCCCCGGGGCACGAGAGTGCCCATCGGTCCTTTACAGAAGGCGGTAGGTGCAGTAAACTCCCACGCTTCATACAATTGCGCGCAATACCGCGGCGCAGCTGACGCACCCCGCGCAACCCTTGCGCCGAGCAACTGACGACGATGGCGTTCGATAAGGCAACTACGATCGACAAGTACCGGGCCCATGAAGGGGACACCGGTTCCACCCGCGTACAGGTCGCGCTCCTCACCGAGCGGATCAACTACCTGACGGGCCATTTCCGCACCCATGCCAAGGATCACCATGGGCGTCGCGGTCTCCTCAAGATGGTTGGGAAGCGGAAGCGCCTCCTCAAGTATCTGCAGAAGACCGACGTTGCGGAGTATCGCGCGCTCGTTCAAGACCTTGGTCTCCGGTACTAATTCACTACGCGCCATCACGTCGCGCGGGGGCAGCAATGCCTCCCGCGCGATTTGCGTTCTCACCAGGTAATAAAAGCACATGATGCATCGCATCGAGCGGACCTTCGCGGGGCGCCCGCTGGTCATCGAAACCGGCCGTATGGCCAAGCAGGCGGCTGGTTCGGCCGTCGTCCAATTTGGCGAGACGATGGTCATCGCGTCCGTCACGGTCAGCGAAAACCAGAGCCCGTTGCCCTTCTTCCCGCTCACGGTCGAGTACAAGGAGAAGACGTACGCGGCCGGGAAGATTCCTGGGGGCTTCGTCAAGCGCGAAGGCCGGCCGGCGGATCATGAAATCCTCGCCTGCCGCATCATCGATCGCTCCATCCGGCCGCTCTTCCCGGAAGGGTTCAAGAACGAAGTGCAGGTGTTCGTGTACGTGATCTCGGCCGATCAGGAAAACGATGCGGATGTGCTGGCGCTGCTGGCCACCTCGTTTGCGCTGAATGCCTCGAAGATCCCGTTCATGGGCCCGATCGGTGGCGTGCGCGTGGGCCGTGTGCAGGGACATTGGGTGCTCAACCCGACGTTCCAGCAGCTTGCCTTCTCGGACATGGATCTCGTGGTGGCCGGCTCGAAGGATTCGATCGTCATGGTCGAAGGCGGCGCGCTCGAAGTCAGCGAAGCCGATGTGCTCGAGGCGCTGACGCTCTCGCACACCGGCATCCGCGAGCTCATCGAGATGCAGCATGAGCTGCTCGCGAAGACGCAGCAGCCGAAGATGAGCTGGACGAAGTCGGAGCCGGCCGAAGCGGTGGTGGAGCGCACGAAGGCGGTGGCCTCGGCCCCGATTCGCGCCGCGCTGAATCAGGCCGACAAGCACACCCGCATTCATGCCATCGAAGAGGCCAAGCGGGCCGCGGCGGCGGTGCTGGCGGTGGAGCTGCCGGAGAACGGCAAGGATATCAACACGGTCCTCGGGGACATCGAGTACCACGAGCTCCGCAGCCAGGTGCTGACGACGGGCCTGCGCGTGGATGGTCGGACCCCGACCGAAGTGCGGCCGATCAGCATCGACACCGGCTTGTTGCCGCGTGCGCATGGCTCGGCGCTCTTCACGCGTGGACAGACGCAGGCGTTGGTCGCGGCCACGCTCGGCACGGCCAAGGATGCGCAGCGTCTGGATTCGATCGATGAGCCGGGCGAGACGACCCGCTCGTTCATGCTGCACTACAACTTCCCCCCGTTCTCCACGGGTGAAGTGCGTCCGGTGCGCGGCACGAGCCGTCGGGAAATCGGGCATGGCAATCTGGCGGAGCGCGCGCTGCAGGGCGTCCTCCCCGACTTTGCCGACTTCCCGTACACGATTCGCATTGTGTCGGAAGTGCTCGAGTCCAACGGCTCGTCGTCGATGGCGTCGGTGTGCGGCGGTTCGCTGTCGCTGTTCGATGCCGGCGTGCCGATGAAGGCGGCGGTGGCCGGTGTGGCGATGGGGCTGATCAAGGAGCACGATCAGTACGCCATCCTCACCGACATCCTCGGCACCGAGGATCACCTCGGCGACATGGACTTCAAGGTGGCTGGCACCAAGGATGGCATCACGTCCATCCAGATGGATATCAAGATCGAAGGGCTCGACCTGAAGATCATGGAGCAGGCGCTGGCGCAGGCCAAGGAAGGGCGTCTCCACATCCTTGGCGAAATGGACAAGGCGCTGGCCGCCCCGCGTGCCGACCTGTCGAAGTACGCGCCGCGGATTGTGACGGTGCAGATCCCGGTCGATAAGATCGGTGAGCTGATTGGTCCGAAGGGCAAGAACATCCGTGGCATTCAGGACGAAACGGGTGCGGAGCTCAGCGTCGAGGACGATGGCACCGTGACGATCGCCGCCGTGGGTGGCGAGAGCATGGAACGCGCCAAGCAGATGGTGATGGCGATGACGGCGGAAGCCGTGGTGGGCGAGACGTACGAGGGCACGGTCAAGACCGTGACGGCGTTCGGCGCGTTCATCGAAATCATGCCGGGCACCGAAGGGCTGCTGCACGTCTCCGAAATGCGCTACGAGCGCGTGGAGAAGCCGGAAGATGTGGTGAAGAAGGGTGATCGCGTCACGGTCAAGTTGATTGATCGCGATGAGCGCGGGCGCCTGCGGCTCTCCATGAAGGCGCTGCTGCCGCGCCCGGAAGGGATGCCCGAGGATCCGCCAGCCAGCGAACGGCCGCGTCGTGATGACGGGGATCGTGGTGGCCGTGGACGGAGCGGTGGTGGTCGCGACCGGCGCTGAGGCGCCCGTCCTGCACCGTACTGAGCTCGCGAATGGACTGACCGTGCTCTCGGAAGCTGTTCCGGGAGCACGGTCGGTTGCGTTTGGGGCCTGGGTGCGGGCCGCGACGTTGCACGAGGCGCCCGCGCAGATGGGGGTCTCGCACTTCCTGGAGCACATGGTGTTCAAGGGCACGCGCACCAGGACCGCGCAGCAGATCGCGCTGTCGCTGGAATCGCTGGGGGGGTCGCTCGATGCCTATACCGAGCGGGAGCACACCTCGTTTCAGGCGCGCGTGCTGGACGAGCACCTCCCCGAGGCCGTGGCCGTGATTGGCGATCTGCTCTTTGAGCCCACCTTGCGTCCAGCCGATTTGGAGCTGGAACGGGCGGTGATTCTCGAAGAGATCAGCATGGTGGACGACACGCCGGATGATGTGATCTTCGACGTCCACAATCGGGTGCTCTGGGGACCACACAGCCATGGTTTCCCGATCCTTGGGACGCGCGAGACGGTCCAGGCCATGACCGTGGCGGATCTCGAGGCGCTACACCGCCGAGCGTATCACCCGGGGCGGCTTGTGGTCGCGGCGAGTGGACAGGTCAACCATGAGGCCCTGCTCGACCAATTGCAGGCGGCGGGGTGGGGCGATCGGCCGGCAGGGGACACGACGCCGTTCTCGGTGGCTCCGGCGTCCGCGCAGCCCCCGCAGGCCCATCATGTCCGCCGGAAAGACATCGCCCAGACGCATATCGTGCTGGGGGGGCCGGCCATCGCCCATGGCGATCCGCGCCGCTACGCCTTTGCCCTGCTGGAGATGTTGCTGGGGGGTGGGATGAGCTCCCGCCTCTTTCAGCGGGTCCGGGAGGAGTTGGGGCTGGCCTACAGTGTCCACACCTTCAGTTCCCTCTACGCCGACGTGGGGTCCCATGGCGTGTATGTGGCCAGTGCCCCGGACCGGGCCCAGGCGGCGCTGGACGCCGTTCGGGAGGTCTTGCGGCAGGTGGTTGAGGAAGGGCTGTCCGTGGCCGATCTTGATGCAGGGAAGCGGCAGTTGCGGGGGCAATTGGTGTTGTCGATGGAAGGGATCTCCTCCCGGATGTATCGGGCGGCGACCACGGCGCTGTACAATGAGCCGCATCGCAGCATTGAGGAGCTGTTGGCCTTGGTTGATGGCATTGACCAGGCCACGGTGCATGACGTTGCCCGCGCACTGTTCGATCCGAATCACCTGACGCTGGTCAGCCTGGGCCCCCGGCCTGTGCGCTGATCAGCCATTCACTCTTCAGCACTACACAGCCATGCGTATTGGCGTACCGAAGGAAATCAAAACCAACGAGAATCGGGTGGCGCTCGTCCCGGCTGGTGCCGAGGCCTTGGTGTCGGCCGGCCACGAGGTCTTCGTGGAAACCGGCGCGGGCATTGGCAGCGGCTTTGACGATGCGGCGTACACGAACGCTGGCGCGACGATTGTCCCCGACGCCGCCACGGCGTGGGGCAAGGCGGAGCTCCTCTTTAAGGTCAAGGAGCCGATCAAGGCCGAATGGGCCCACCTGCGTCCGGACCTGACGCTCTTCACGTATTTCCATTTCGCTGCGGACGACGCGCTGACGCAGGCGCATCTGGCGAGTGGTGCCACGTGCATTGCGTACGAGACGGTGGAACTCCCGAACCGGGAACTGCCGCTGCTGACCCCGATGTCCGAGGTGGCTGGCCGTATGGCGGTGCAGGAAGGGGCCAAGTATCTCGAGAAGCTGTACGGCGGCCGTGGGGTGCTCCTGGGTGGCGTCCCCGGCGTGGCGCCGGCCAAGGTGGTGGTGCTTGGTGGCGGCGTGGTGGGAATCAATGCGGCCAAGATGGCGGCGGGTCTTGGGGCCGTCGTGGTGGTCCTGGATCTGTCGCTGGAGCGGCTGCGCTATCTCTCCGACGTGATGCCGGCGAATGTTCAGCTGGTGTACTCGAACCGGCACAACATTCTCGAGCACATTACCTCCTGCGATCTGGTCATTGGTGGTGTTCTGATCCACGGCGCGAAGGCGCCGAAGCTCGTGCGGCGCGAGGATCTGGCGCTGATGCGGCCCGGGGCGGTGGTCGTGGACGTGGCGGTCGACCAGGGTGGGTGCATTGAGACCATCAAGCCGACGACGCACGAGAACCCGACCTACGTGGTCGATGGGATCATCCACTATGGCGTGGCCAACATGCCTGGTGCGGTGCCGCGGACGTCGACGCTGGCGCTGACGAACGCCACGCTGCCGTATATGCTGCAGCTCGCCAACAAGGGCTGGAAGCAGGCGCTGCGCGACAACGGGGCGCTCCTGAAGGGGCTGAACATGTCGGCCGGCAAGGTGACGTACCGTGGGGTGGCCGATGCTTTCGGCATGGAGTGCGCGGACCCGGCGTCGTTCCTCGCGTAATGCCAGGTCACGGACGCGGCCTCCGGGCCGCGTCCGTGTGGTGCCGTCGGACAGCGTGGCCGGGCAGGTGCTGATGCCACAACGGCTTGTAGCGGCCGGTGTGCTCCGGTAGCTTACCGCAGCAGCTGACTGGTTGTCCCATTTTGGCGCGGCGCGCCGGCGAGTCCCTACTGGATGTTCTGGCCCTTCAAGAAGGTCAATTCGCTCTTCCCGGCGAATGCGATTGCGGTCGATCTCGGCACCGCCAACACTCTCATTTACGTGAAGGGTGAAGGCATTGTCCTGAACGAGCCGTCCGTGGTCGCACTTGATCGCGAAACGAAGAAGATCAAAGGCGTGGGGCTCGAAGCGAAACGGATGCTCGGCCGCACCCCCGACGGCATCATGGCCGTCCGGCCCATGAAGGACGGCGTGATCGCCGATTTCGACGTGACGGAGAAAATGCTGCGCTATTTTCTCACGCTCGTGATCGACAAGCATGTCTTCAAGGTGAAGCCGCGCGTCATTGTCTGCGTCCCCTCGGGCATCACCGAAGTCGAGAAGCGCGCGGTGCGTGACTCGGCACTTGGTGCTGGTGCCAAGGAAGTCTTCATGGTGACTGAACCCATGGCGGCAGCGATTGGCGTGGGGCTTCCGGTGGAGTCGCCAACGGGCAACATGGTGATTGATATCGGTGGGGGGACCACCGAAATCGCCGTGATTGCGTTGTCTGGGATTGTCAGCGACACCTCGATTCGCACGGGTGGTGATGAACTCGACACGTCGATCGTGCAGTTCATGCGCCGCAACTACAATTTGCTCATTGGTGAGCCCACGGCCGAACAGATCAAGATTCAGATCGGTTCGGCGTATCCGGTCGGCGATGAGCGTGAAATGGATGTGAAGGGGCGCGATCTGGTGTCGGGTATTCCGAAAACCGTCCGCGTGCATTCCGGGGAGATTCGTGAAGCGGTGCAGGAGCCGATTCAGCAGATCGTCGGCGCCGTGCGGCGCGCGCTGGAAATCACCCCGCCGGAGCTGGCCTCCGACATTGTGGATCGTGGTATCGTCATGACGGGCGGTGGTGCGCTGATTCGTGGCCTCGACAAATTGCTCGAGTACGAAACGGGACTGCCGATTCACGTCGACGAGGATCCGCTGACCTGCGTGGTGCGCGGTACGGGGCGGATCCTGGACGACGAAGAGAAGTACTGGTCGGTCCTCACGACCTGAGGGCAGGGTGGCGCGCTTGACCCGCAGCGGTGCGCAGCTCCACGTCGGCCTGCTGGTGGGGTGTCTGCTCGTTGCGTTGACCGCACGGGTCATGCCGCAGCGGTACCGCGAGTCGGTGGCGTCGGCACTGCGTCACAGCGTGGCGGCCCCCTTTGGAGCCATCGAGGCGAGCGCGGCCAACGTTCGGTCCGCGGTTGATTCCCGCGACGCGGTGTTGCATGCCCGCGGTCGTGGGGTGCTCGATACGCTGCGGATGCGCGATGTGCGCGACGAGAATCTCACGCTGCGCGGCCTGCTCGGACTCTCTGCGCGGTTGCGTGATGGCTTTGTGGTGGCCGAGGTGCTCCCGCGACTTGGTTTTGCGGATGATCATCGGCTGACGCTCGCCGTGGGGCGTGACGGTGGGGTCGCGCCCTTCGCGCCGATTGTCAATGCGGACGGCTTGGTGGGGATGGTGGAGCAGGTTGATGCGACCACCGCGTATGCCATCACGTGGGCGCATGAAGATTTTCGGGTGAGCGCGATGAGCGCGGACGGCCGCGCCTTTGGTATTGTGCAGCCGCATCTCGGCGCGGGCGGTGCGCGTCTCCTGCTTGAGCTTCGCGGCGTGCCGTTTCGCGCCAAGCTCGACTCCGGCGCGCTGATCGTGAGCTCCGGACTGGGGCCGACCTATCCGCGGTGGATTCCCGTCGGAACGGTCGTGAGTGAATTAGTGACGGCGGAGCGGTGGGCGCGCACGTACTTGCTGGTCCCCGCGGTCTTACCCGATGCGATTGGGCCGGTGCTGGTCTTGCGCCCGGACCGCTTGGCGGGGGGCGTGCAGGGTGTCTGGGCGAATGCGGCGAGTGCAGACAGCGCCGCGCGCGCCGTGGCCGCGAGCGGCGACTCCGTCGCGCGCCGGGCGGCGCTCGATGAAGTGGCGGCGCGGCGTGCCGCGTTGGATTCTGTGGTGCCCGTGCCTCCCGTGGTGCCGCCGACACCACCGGGGCGGCCATGAGAAGCGGTTATCGGATGGCCCCGCAACGTGCGACGCTGAGTCTGCGGGCCGTTATCGGGGCGATGCTGCTGGCCGGTGTGCACTTTGCCGTGGGGCCTTTTACGGATGGCCCCGTGCGTCCGAACTTCTTAATCATCGCCGTGCTCACGATCGTCGTGCGGGTGCAGCCTGGCGTGGCGGCGGTGATCGGGCTCATGACGGGCGCCGTCGTTGATGCGCTCGCCCCGTCAAGTTTTGGCGCGGCGATGCTGACGTATACCGCGGTGGCGTATCTGGCCTCCTGGGCCACCGCCAGCTTTGTGGCCGATCAATTGGGCCTGCTGGCCGCTTTCATGTTTGCCGGGGCCTGGCTCGGGGATCTTGTCTATCTGGTGGCGGGCGGCGGCAGCTATGAGGCGTTGCCCGTGCTGGCTCGGCTGCTGTGGTCCATGCTCTCCGCCGCGCTGACGGCGCTCATCGCCGTCGTGCTGCAGGCGATCTTTCAGCCTGCGGCCCCCGCGCGAACCCGGTGAACGGGCTGTGCTGAGTCACTGCCTGTGAGCTTTCATCCCAATGAGCTCCTGCGTCGTGCGCGGATGGCGCGCGGGTTTCTGGTCGTGGCGTTCCTCGGGCTCGCCGGCGCGTTCTTTCGGGCGCAGGTGTTGCAGAATGCGGCCTATCTGGAAAAGGCCGAGAGTAATCGGCTGCGCGAGGTCCCGTTGCCAGGCTCTCGGGGGATCATCTACGATCGCCACGGGGAGATTATCGCCGAGAATCTGCCGGGGTACACCGTCTCGCTCCTGAGCCCGAGTGAAGATTCGCTGCGTTCGGCGCTGGCCACCGTCGCGCGCATTGTCCCGATGGATTCGGTGCAGCGGGAGCAAGCGGTGCAGCGCTTCCGCCGGTTGCCGCAGTATCCCGCCGTGATCTTTAGCGATGCGTCGTTTGGCGTGATCTCGGTGCTGGAGGAGCGGCGGGTGGAGCTGCCGGGGCTGATCATTCAGAGCACGCCCAAGCGCTATTATCCCGACGCGGCCGCCATGGCGTCGCTCATTGGCTATACCGGGGAAATTTCCGATCGGGAACTGGCCGCGCCAGCCTATGAGGGCTACAAGCCCGGGCAGCAAGTTGGGAAGGCGGGGTTGGAAAAAGCCTATGAAGTCGCACTGCGCGGCCGGGAGGGGCGCCGATTTGTCGAGGTGGATGCCCGTAACCGCGTGGTGCGCGACAACGGCGTCCGTCCGGAGGAGCAGCCCACCGCGCCGCCGCCACTCAAGACCCATTTGGATCTCGACTTGCAGCGCTATGCGCACGAATACTTTGGCGATTCGTTGCGCGGCGCGGTCGTCGCGCTGGAGCCGCAGACGGGTGGCGTGCTCGCGCTCTATTCCGCACCGACGTATGACATCAACCGCTTCATCGGTGGGGTTTCGTCCGCCTATTATCAAAGCTTGTTAACGGATCCCCGGAAGCCACTTTACAACCGGGCGATGCAGGGGACCTACGCCCCGGCGTCCACGTGGAAGCTGGCAACCGCGGTACTGGGGTTGCAGCGGGGGTTGGTCACGATGGACACCCGCATGCCACAGCCGTGTACCGGGGGGTTCTTCTATGGGCGCGTTTTCAAGTGCTGGGATAAGAAGGGACACGGCGATATCACCCTGGCGCAGGCGATCGCGAAATCCTGCGACGTCTACTTCTATCAGCTGGGGCTCAAGATTGGCCTCGCCAATCTGATTGCGGGTGGGGTTTCGTTGGGCTTTCGCGACTCGACAGGCATTGACTTGCCGAATGAACGACGCCCACGATGGCCCGAGAGCGTGGCGTATTTCAACCGACGGTACGGTCCACGGGGATGGAATCCGTCCGTCGTCCTGAGCTTGTCCATTGGGCAGGCGGATAACGCGCAGACGCCGGTGAGTATGGCGCGGTTCTACACGGCGTTAGCAACGGACGGCGCAGCGGCGACGCCGCAGGTGGTCATGCGTACGCCGGAGCGCAAACAGATCTTGAACCTGACCCCTGAGCAGCTGCGTGGGATCAAAGACGCGTTGGCGGATGTGGTGTCCAGCGGAACGGCTGCCGGGGCACAGATTCGCGGCCTCACGATCGCCGGGAAGACAGGCACGGCGCAGAATCCGCCGCATCCGGACAATGCCTGGTTTGTGGGCTATGCGCCCATCGATCAACCGAAGATTGTGGTGGCCGTGATTCTGGAGGAGGGGCTGCATGGCACGGCCGCCGCGAAGATCGCCACGAAAATGATGGAGCGGTATTTGAAAGTGCGGCTCACCCTCAAGACCGTGACCAACGACTGATGGCCCGGACGCGCCGCCAACCTGCCATTGATTATCCGCTGCTCGTCATCGCGCTCCTGCTGACGGCATTCGGGATCGCGATGGTCTATTCGGCCGGACAGACCGACGTGCCCTCCGGGTTCGTCGTGCACGCGTGGCGTCGACAGTTGGCGTTCTTCGGCGCCTCGCTGGCCGCCTGCTGGGTGGTCATGCGTGGTTCCGTGCGCGTGCTGGAGTGGAGTGCCTGGCCGTTGTATGTGTTGAGCTGCGTCCTCCTCCTGTTCGTCCTGTTTTTTGGGACGGGCGCGGGCACGGCGGCCAGCGTAAAGGGATGGTTGGCGATTGGCGGGGTGCGTATTGGACAGCCGTCGGAGCTCGCGAAGCTCGCGACGACACTGATGCTGGCGCGCGTGCTGTCCACGCAACGGGAAAATCCCCGGATGCTCCTCCAGCTGTGGCGACCGTTGCTCGTCGTGGCGGTCCCGTGGCTTTTGGTGATGGCGCAACCCGATCTGGGCACCGGCATTGTCTTTATCGGGATCTGCTTTGCCATGTTCTTCTGGGCCGGGGTCCCGTGGCCCGTCTTGTTGATGCTCGCCAGCCCGGGGATCAGCCTGCTCTTGGCGTTCAGCTCCGGGATCTGGGGGGCGTGGTTCCTTATCCTCGTCGCCATCGTCGTCTGGTATCGACCGCATCTCGTCGAGGGGGTGGCGTTGCTGGCCGCCAACGTTGGGATGGGCGTTGTGGCGCCCATCCTTTGGGACCACCTCAAGCCGTATCAACAGCGCCGGCTCCTGGTCTTTCTTGACCCGTCTGTCGATCCGCGGAACTCCGGATACCATGTCGCCCAGTCCAAGGTGGCGATCGGCTCTGGCGGCTTTCTCGGGAAAGGGTTCACGCTGGGGTCCCAGAAGCGGCTGCAATTTCTCCCAGAGCGGCACACGGATTTCATTTTTTCTGTGGTGGGGGAGGAGCTGGGGTTTCTTGGGGTGTCGTTTGCGCTCGCCCTCTTTCTGGCGCTCTTCCTCCGGAGTACCCGGGTCGCGCTCCGCGCGCCTGAGCCATTCCCCAGTCTGGTGGCCTTTGGGCTGGTGGCCGCATGGTTCATTCACGTGATGGTGAATGTCGGGATGACCCTCAACCTCATGCCGGTCACGGGGATTCCACTGCCATTTTTTAGCTACGGTGGCTCTTTCCTGCTGATCTGCTGGACCAGCGTGGCTCTCATGATGCGGATTTCCGCCGAAGGACGCGGGCTGGCCGACGCCTTGGACCTGTGACCACGGTCCGTGCGTCAGGTGCCTCGGGGTTCGGAGAAACTTCGGGGTGATGGAAAGACGATTCAGGAAAGCGCAAGGACTAGCCTCCCACGGGTGAGCGTTTGATCTTTCCACCCCTATGGCCTGGTTCCGGAAAGAGAAGAAGGCGCGCCAGCCGCGCCGCGAGCGTCTCGAGATCCCACCGGATACGTGGGAGAAGTGCGAGGCCTGTGGCCACACGGATATCCGCGACAAGTTCCAGCGGAACTTCAACGTGTGCCCGGAATGCGATTTTCATCGGCGTCAGCGGGCGTGGGATTACGCCACGATGCTGCTTGATGAGGATTCGATCCTTGAAGTCGGCAGTGAACTGCGCTCCGTCGACCCGTTAGGCTTTCCAGAGTATCCGGCGCGCCTCAAGCGCGCCTTGGCGAATGCTGGCGACAGTGACGCCATTTTGACGGTCACGGGGCTGATGGAAGGGCTTCCGGTCGGCATCGGGATTATGGATTTCGCCTTCATGGGCGGATCCATGGGGTCCGTGGTCGGTGAAAAGATTGCCCGACTCGGTCAGCGCTCCCTCGAAAAGAAGCATCCGCTGGTGATCATCTCGGCGTCGGGCGGTGCCCGTATGCAGGAGGGGGTCCTCTCCCTCATGCAGATGGCGAAGACCTCGGCGATGCTTTCGCAGTTGGCGGAACGGCGCATTCCCTACATCTCGATTCTCACGAATCCCACCACGGGTGGGGTCAGTGCGAGCTATGCCATGCTCGGCGACGCCATTCTCGCCGAACCGGGGGCGGTGATTGGCTTTGCCGGTCCGCGGGTCATTAAGCAGACGCTCGGCCAGGACTTGCCCGAGGGGTTCCAGACGGCGGAGTTCCTGTTGGATCATGGCATGGTGGACAACGTGGTGCATCGGAAAGCGCTCCGCGCCACGGTGTCGAGCCTGCTGCGCCACATGACGGGACGTCCGGCTGCCGCTGGGCACGCCTGAGTCGCTGACCGCCTACCACGACGCCCTGTCGCGCCTGTTTGCGCGAACCGGGGGGGTATGGCGGTTGGGGTTGGAGCGCATGGCGCAGCTGTTGGAGGCCCTCGGCGCCCCGCAGCGCGCCTACCCGGTGTTCCATATCGCCGGGACGAATGGCAAAGGGAGCACGGTCGCCACACTCGACGCCCTCCTGCGCGCCCACGGCCTGCGTGTGGCCCGGTACACCTCGCCGCACTTGGTAGACTTCGCGGAGCGGATTGTGGTCGACGGCCGTCCGATGGCGCACGACGCCATCACGGCGTGGCTCACGGAGCATGAGCCGCTCCTGACGTCGCTGGGGGCCACGTTTTTTGAGGCCACCACCGCCATGGCGTTTTGTCATTTCGCGGCGGCCAAGGCCGATGTGGCGATCGTGGAGGTCGGCCTCGGCGGGCGTCTCGATGCGACCAATCTCGTCGATCCCATCGCGGCCGCCGTGACCCAGATCGGATTCGATCACATGGAGTACCTCGGCGACACGCTTGAGCTGATTGCCGGGGAAAAGGCCGGCATCTTCAAGGCGGGGCGCCCGGCGGTCATTGGCGATACCCGCCTCTCGATACGCGCTTTGCTGCAGCGGCATGCCGAGGACGTGGGCGCGACCCCCATTCTGGTGAATGGGCGGGATTGGACCGTGCAGGATGTGCGGTTGTCCGCGTCCGGGACCGCCTTTACGCTGACGGGGGCGGCTGGCGCCGTGGCCTACCAGACGCCGCTGGTCGGGGCCTTCCAGGCCCACAACTGTGCCGTGGCCCTGGCGATGCTGGAGGGGGCCGGGGAGCGGTGGCGCGACGTGCTCACTGCGGCGCCGTCAGCGCTCAGCGGCGTTCGGCTGGCCGGACGCTTTCATCGGGCTGGCCGGTGGCTGTTCGATGTCGCCCACAATGCCGATGGCGCCGCCACGGTGGTGGCGAATCTGCAGGCGATCGGCGCGGTGCGCCCGGTGGTCGCGGTGGTCTCCGTGCTCCGGGATAAAGACTGGCGTGGCATGTTGCAGACGCTCGCCGGTGCCGTGGACCGTCTCATCCTGACCAATACACCGACCGCACCGGCCTCGCGGCTCTGGCCCCTCGAGGAGGTGGTGGCGTGGGCGCAATCCGCCGGCATTCCCGTGGATCCGGTCCCGGTTTTTGCTGAGGCGCTGCACCGAGCAGAAGCACATGCGCCGGCGCTGGGCGCGACCATTCTCGTGACGGGGTCATTTCATACCGTCGGAGATGCCATGGAACGGTTGCAGGTCGATCCATTGGCCCGGTAACTTACCCGGATGCCTCCGAAGCCCTTACCGGGATTCCGTGATTTCTATCCGGACCAGCTAGCCGAGCGTGCCTACATCTTCGAGACCTGGCGCCGCGTCGTGCGGCGCTCTGCGTTTGTGGAGTATGATGGACCGCCTTTAGAGCCGCTGGAACTCTACACGCAGAAGAGCGGCGACGAGATCGTCACGCAGCTCTACAACTTCGTGGACAAGGGAGAGCGACCGGTTGCCATGCGTCCCGAGATGACGCCGACCTTCGCGCGGATGGTTGGTGCCCGAGCGCAGACGCTGCGTAAACCGGTGCGGTGGTTTTCGATTCCGCAGCTCTTCCGCTACGAGCGGACGCAAAAGGGGCGGTTGCGAGAGCACTTCCAGCTCAACGTGGACATGGTCGGCGAGGCCGATGTGCTGGCGGACGCCGAGCTCTTGGCCGTGGCGATCGGCATCATGGAGGCGTTCGGGCTGACGGCGCAGGAGCTGCGGGCGCGCATCAGCGATCGTCGGCTGCTGAATGGCCTGTTGGGCCACCTCGGGGTGGCGGAGGAGCACTGGCCCGCGGTGTATGCCGTGCTCGACAAACTCGAGCGGCAGCCCCGTGATGTCTCGGTGGACAAGCTCTCGGCGGCGGGGCTCGCGCCGGAGACGGTGGAGACGATACTGGGCTTCGGCACTCTGGATTTCGAGACCTTGCGTGCGCGATATGGCGACGGGCCATTGGTCGCGCCACATGTCGCGCGCTTTGCCGAATATCTGGCGCATGCGGAGGCGCTCGGGCTGTCGTCGTGGATGCACTTCGATCTCACGATTGTGCGGGGCCTCGCGTACTACACCGGCATCGTGTTCGAGCTGTTCGACGCGGTGGGGGAGTTCCGGGCGATCTGTGGCGGCGGCCGGTATGACCATCTCCTGGCCTCGTTGGGCGGAACCGATCTCCCCGCGCTCGGCTTTGGTATGGGAGATGTGGTTTTGGGCGAGCTGTTGCGGGCGCGTGGTCGCATGCCGGCCTTCGCCTCGCCGCTGGACGTGTGGGTGGCGCAGGAGCCGCGGGATGGCCAGGTGCCAGCCGAAACGCTGCGTACGGCGCATGCGCTGCGGCAGGCGGGGTGCGTGGTGGAGTATGCCCTTCGCGCCCAGCGGCTGGATAAGCAGGTCGAGGCCGCGCGGAAGGCTGGGGCGCGGCATGTGGTGATCGTGGAGCCCGCAGCAGCGGGCAACCTGCAGTATCGCGTGCGGAGCGCTGGCCAGGCCGACGTACTGTGGGAGTCTCTTGAAGCGCTGCAGCTGGGCGTTTCTTCGTTAACCGGAACGGCGATATGAGCGACGACAAGAAGCTGACCACCCGCGCGGACAACTTCAGCGAGTGGTACAACGAGCTGGTGCTCCGTGCGGAGCTTGCCGATTACTCGCCGGTGCGTGGGTGCATGGTGATCCGCCCGTTGGGCTACGGGATCTGGGAGCGGATGCAGCGCGCGCTGGACGACATGTTCAAGGCCACCGGCCATGTGAACGCGTACTTCCCGCTGTTCATTCCGGAAAGTTTCCTGTCAAAGGAAGCGGAGCATGTGGAAGGGTTCGCGCCGGAATGCGCGGTCGTCACGATGGGCGGTGGCAAACAGCTCGAAGAGCGGCTGGTGGTGCGCCCGACCTCGGAGACGATCATCTACTCGATGTTCGCGAAGTGGGTCCAGAGTTATCGCGACCTGCCGTTGCTGTACAATCAGTGGGCGAACGTGGTGCGCTGGGAAATGCGCACGCGGCTGTTCTTGCGCACGATGGAATTTCTCTGGCAGGAAGGGCATACGGCGCATGCCACGCATGACGAGGCCGAGGCGGAGACGCGGCGGATGCTTGGGGTGTACCGGGAGTTCATGGAAGGGTACATGGCGATGCCGGTGATCACGGGGCAGAAGACCGATTCGGAGAAGTTCGCCGGCGCGCTGCGGACGTATGCCTGTGAGGCGCTGATGCAGGACAACAAGGCGTTGCAGGCGGGCACGTCGCACAACCTCGGACAGAATTTCGCGAAGGCCTTCGACCTGTCGTTCCAGAACGAGCAGGGCGAGCAAGCGTTTGCGTGGAACACCAGTTGGGGGGTGTCTACCCGCATGATCGGCGGGCTGGTGATGACGCATGGTGATGATGCGGGCCTGCGGTTGCCGCCGAAGCTCGCCCCGATTCAGATGGTGATTGTGCCGATCTGGAAAACGGATGAGGAGCGTGCGGCCACGATTGAAGCCGCGAAGCGGATCGCCGACGATTTGGGCAGCTTCAAGCGCCCGGACCATGAGCGCATTCGGGTCCATGTCGACGACCGGGTGGGGATCAAGCCGGGCGCCAAGTATTACCACTGGGAGACGCGCGGGATTCCGTTGCGGATGGAGATCGGTCCGCGGGATCTCGCGGCGAACAGCGGCATGCTGGTGCGTCGTGACACGCGGGAGAAGCGGCCGATTGCCGTGGATGCACTGCGCGTCGAACTTCCCGTCATTCTGGATCAGATTCAGGCGGACATGCTGGCGGCGGCGCGGGCCCGTCTCGAAGCGAACTCGATTCGCGAGCGCATCAGCTACGACAAGTTCAAGGAAGTGATGGAAGGGCCCGGTGCCTTTGTGTATGCGGGCTGGAACGGGGATCCTGCCGTTGAGGCGCGTGTCAAGGAAGAAACCAAGGCGACGATTCGCGTGATTCCCGATCAGGAGTTTCGTTCACCGGTCGCACCGACGACGTGCATGGTGACGGGTGAGCCTGCCAAGTACGAAGTGATCTGGGCGCGCGCGTACTAAACGTGACTGGGTTCTCGTCGGACGATCCCATGCGGTCCACGTTCCCCAGACTGGGGGGCGTGGTGTATGCCGAGCAGGTCCCGCTGTCGCTGATCGCGGAGGCGGTCCAAACGCCGTGCTATGTGTACGCCGCCAATGTCATTCGGGCGCGCTTCCGGACGCTGGAGGCCGCCTTCGCTTCCGTGCCCCACCGCATTCATTTCGCGATGAAGGCGAATTCCAGTCTTGGGGTGTTGCGAGTGCTCCAGGAGCTTGGCGCCGGCGTGGACATTGTCTCCGGTGGTGAGCTGTTTCGCGCGCGCGAGGCCGGCTTCGAAGGGGCAGACGTTGTGTTTAGCGGGGTGGGGAAGACGGTCCCGGAAATCATGCAGGCGCTCGATGCGGGTGTCCGCGTGCTCAACGTGGAGTCTGAGGCGGAGTTGGTCGCCATTGATGCCGTGGCGGCAGAGCGGGGCGTGGTGGCCCCGATCGCCATTCGGGTCAATCCGGAAGTCACGGTGGAGACCCCGCATGCCTACATCAAGACCGGGGAGAAGGGTCAGAAGTTTGGCATTCCTCGCGACGATGTGGCGCGCATCGCGGCCTTGGCGCTGACCTTGCCCCATGTCGCCCTGCATGGGGTCGGGATGCATCTGGGGTCCCAGATCGCCAACGCCGACCCGATGCGTGAGGCGCTCCCGCGCCTGCTCGAGGTCGTCGAGGTGTTGCGGGCCCAGGGCCATCGCTTGCGCTATCTCGATCTCGGTGGGGGGCTCTCGGTGCCGTATGCGCCGCATGAACAGCCCGCTGACGTCGCGGATTACGCGGGGCTCATTGTGCCGGCGATCGCGAACCTGGGCTTGGAGCTGATTCTGGAGCCCGGCCGATTTCTGGTGGCGGACGCGGGCGTGCTGTTGACCCGCGTGCTCTATCGGAAACATGCTGCGGGCAAGGAATTCGTGGTCACCGACGCGGGCATGAATGACCTGATGCGCCCATCGCTGTACCAGGCCTACCACGCCATTGATCCGGTCGCTGATGTTGGCGGCGAGGTGACGGCGGACGTGGTCGGACCGATTTGTGAGTCCGGCGACTTCTTCGCGAAGGACCGGACGATGGCCAACGTGGTGAAAGACGATCTGCTGGTGGTCCGGACCGCTGGTGCCTATGGCTATACCATGGCGTCGAATTACAACTCCCGGCCGCGGCCGTGTGAAGTGCTGGTGGATGGCGAGCAGTTTGCGCTCATCACGGAGCGCGAGCGTGAGGAAGACTTGGTGCGTCTGGAACGGGCGCACCTCCACTGGAGGAATGCCTAAATGCGCATCGGCCTGCTGTCAGACACGCACGATCGTGTCCCTGCCATCCGTCAGCTCCTGGAGCAGATGGTCGCCGGCGGCGTTTCGCTCATTATGCACGCGGGGGATTACTGCTCACCGTTTTCCCTGCAGCCCATTCAGGACATCTCTCTGCCGCTCCTCGGGGTGTTTGGGCGCAACGATGGCGATCGGGATGCCTTGCAGTCCGCCGCCCGCACGGGCTTTGGCGCGATGGAGCTCTTTGAGTCGCCGCACAGCTTTGAGCTCGGTGGCAAATCCGTGTTGCTCGTGCATGACCTGGCGGATGTGCATCAGCGGTCCATCGAGGGGCACAACGTGATTGTGCATGGTTTCACGCATGTGCCGGAAATGAAAACCCGCGGCTCCTCGCTCATCGTCAATCCTGGCGAGGGGTGCGGATGGCTGCATGGGGCGCCGACCGGCGCCATTCTCGACCTCGACACCAACGGTGTCGAATTTCTCAAGCTCTCCGGCCCGGAGTGGCGGTTCTGATGAGCAGTCGCATTCTGATTCTGGACTGTGGATCACAGTTCACGCAGCTCATTGCACGCCGCGTGCGTGAGGCGCGCGTGTACTCGGAAATCCATCCGGCCACGCGGTCGTTGGAGTGGATTCGCGAGTGGAAGCCGGATGGCATCATTCTCTCGGGTGGCCCGAGTTCGGTCACCGACGCCGGCGCCCCGACGGTCTCGCGTGAATTGCTCGATGTTGCGCCTATTCTTGGGGTGTGCTACGGCATGCAGCTCATCGCCCATTTGGAGGGCGGTGCGGTCGTTGGCGCTGGCCGCCGCGAATATGGCCGGGCTGAGGTGACGATTGATGAGGACGCCGGGCTGTTTGCCGGATTCTCGTCAGGCGAGTCGACCACGGTGTGGATGAGCCATGGCGACCATGTGGAGGTCGTGCCGCCGGGATACGTCGCGACGGCCCACAGCGGGCACACCTGTGCCGGATTCCGGCATGCATCGCGTCCGATCCACGCCATCCAGTTTCACGCGGAAGTGCATCACTCCGCGCGCGGCGCGGAGATCATTCAGAACTTCCTGTTTGGCGTCTGTCACTGCACGCCGGATTGGACGCCGGGCCACTTCATTGGCATGGAGGTGGAGCGCATCCGCGCGCTGGTCGGTGATCGGCAGGTGATCTGCGGACTCTCCGGCGGCGTCGATTCGAGTGTGGCCGCGGCACTGGTCCATAAGGCCATCGGTGATCAGTTGACCTGTATCTTCGTGGATACCGGCTTGCTGCGACTGCATGAGCGCGAGCAAGTCGAGCGTACGATGGGTGAGCATCTCGGCATTCGCTTGGTGACGGTGCGCGCCGAAGAGCGTTTTCTGTCAGCGCTGGCCGGCGTGGGTGAGCCCGAGCGGAAGCGCAAGATTATTGGCGAGCAGTTCATTCGGGTGTTTGAAAGCGCCTCGGCGGACGCGGGCAAAGACGCAGCCTTCCTGGTGCAGGGCACACTCTATCCCGATGTGATTGAGTCGGTGAGTGCCACCGGGGGGCCGTCGGCGACGATTAAGACGCACCACAATGTGGGTGGGCTGCCGGACGACATGCAGTTTGCGCTCATCGAGCCGCTCCGCGAGCTGTTTAAGGACGAAGTGCGCAACGTGGGTCGGGAGCTGGGGCTGCCGGAAGAGATGGTCGGTCGCCATCCGTTCCCGGGGCCTGGCCTCGCGATTCGGGTGCTGGGTGAGGTGACGCCGCATGCGCTTGATATCCTCCGTCGTGCCGATGCGATCTACCTGGAAGAAATCCGGGCGGCGGGGTTGTACCCGGAGATCTGGCAGGCCTTCGCGGTCTTCCTCCCGGTGCGCTCGGTCGGGGTGATGGGCGATGGCCGGACGTATGAACATGTGATCGCCCTGCGTGCCGTCACGAGTACGGACGGCATGACGGCCGACTGGTTTGCCTTCCCGCATGATGTGCTCGGACGGATCTCCAATCGCATCATTAACGAAGTGGATGGGGTGAATCGCGTGGTGTACGACATCAGCAGCAAGCCGCCTGCGACCATCGAGTGGGAGTAAGGCGGCACCGTGCGTCCCGGTGATCAGCGCTCCGGAGACGATCCGGTGAGCGATTCCTCGTCGTGGACGGCGGATTTGCGCCAGATGGGGCGCGTGGCGGCCCCGGTGGTGCTGATCAATGTGGGGCTGCAGTTGATGGGCGTGGTGGATACGCTGATGGTCGGTCGGCTCGGTGGGTCGGCCATCGCGGCCGTTGCCCTCGGGAATTTCTATTTCTTCAATGTCAGCGTGTTTGGGATCGGTCTCCTGATGGTGATCGATCCCGTGGTGTCGCAGGCCATTGGTGCGGCCGCCCACGATGACGCCGCCCGGGGCATTCAGCGTGGCTACGTGCTTGCGGTGTTGGTCGCGCTTGCGGTCATGCTGGCGCTCTGGCCCGGGGATACCATTCTCACGTGGGCACGTCAGCCGGCGAGCGTGGTCCAGGACACGGCGGTGTATGCTCGCATCCGCTCACTCGGGGCACTCCCGTTTTTCCTGTTTCTCGCGAGCCGTCAGGCGCTGCAGGCCATGGGCGCGGCGCGTCCGGTGATCGTCGCGGTGGTCTTTGGGAATGTGGTGAATCTGGTGGCCAACTGGGCCTTCATTCATGGGCATCTCGGCGCACCCGCCATGGGCGTGGCCGGATCCGGGACCGCCACCGCCTTGGCCACGTGGAGTATGTGCGCATGTCTGGCGATCACCGCACACCGCGAGCTGGCGCCATATGTGCGCCCGTGGCGACCGGAGTCCACCGCGTGGGAGCCGCTCCAGCGGACGCTGCGGCTCGGCATCCCCATTGGGACGCAGTTCTTTTTCGAGAGCTTTGCCTTTGGCCTGACGGCGCTCTTCATGGGTTGGTTTGGCGCCCCATCGCTGGCGGGTCATGAGATCGCGCTCAACATGGCGGCGCTGACGTACATGGTCCCGCTCGGCATTTCGAGTGCGGCCGCCGTGGTGGTGGGACGTGCCATTGGCCGCGGGGATATGCTCGCGGCGCGACGGGATGCCGTCGCCGCGATTCTCGTGGGCGTTGGATTCATGACACTCACGGCGGTCGTCTTTCTCGTCGCGCCGACGTGGCTGGCCACGCGCTATACGACCGAGCCAGCCACGCTCGCGGTGGCGGTCGCGCTCATACCCTTGGCCGGGGTGTTTCAGGTCTTTGATGCCCTGCAGGCGGTCACCAGCGGCGTCTTGCGGGGGACCGGCGACACCCGAATTCCCGCTGTGTTGCATCTCGTGGCGTTTTGGGGGGTGGGTATTCCCTTGGGCATGTGGCTGGGATTCCAGACGCCGCTTCGGGAGCGCGGACTCTGGATCGGGCTGGTGTCCGGTCTGGCAGCCGCGGCGGTGCTGCAGAGTTTGCGGGTCCGATCCCGCCTCCGTGGCACCATTGCCCGGGTACAGGTCGACCGATAAGCAAAAGGCCCACCGGTTCGCCGGTGGGCCTGTATGCTTGCCGCGCTTGGTTCAGCCCGCGCCAGATCGTTAGACGCGCTTTTCCTCGAGCAGCGCCATGAACTCGGCAGGCGTGCTGATCTCCAGCAGGCGGCCCGGAACGTCGCTCTCCTTGCTGAACTGGGCGATCTTCCCCAGCACGGGCAGGTACTGGTTCGACACCTCGAGCGGCGGTGCAACAATCAGGAAGAAGAAGTGCACCGGCTTGTCGTCGATCGCCTTGAAGTCGACGCCGCCGGACTTTCGTCCAAAGGCGACGCGGAGCCGGCTCACGACGAGGGAACGGCAGTGCGGAATAGCAATGCCGCGGCCGATCCCGGTGGAGCCGAGGTTTTCCCGGCGCTTGAGCATCTTGAAGAGCATGCCTTCGGACTTCTCATCCAGCTTGAGCAGTCCGATCAACTCCTTCAGGATCTCATCCTTGCTCGTCCCCTGAAGCTCCAGCTGGACGGCATCTTCTGAAAAGAACTCTCGCAATTCCATAGCCCTAAATGGTAACTCGTGAACGGGCTCTGTCAAACCGGGTGCGTTGCCCAGGGTGCCCGGGGTGGCTAGCTTCCAAGTCTATGCTCCGCAAGGTCTTTCCGTTCCCAGCGCCCAATCCGGTCCCGCTCTATCTCGCACCCATGGCGGGGGTCTCGGAATCGCCATTCCGTCGGCTGTGCCATACGCACGGGGCGGATGTCGTCGTGACCGAGTTTTTGTCTGCCGAGGGGATCCGGCGGGAGAATCCGGCCACGGTGAGCAAGCTGCGGTTCACGGCAGCCGAGCGTCCCATCGGTGTCCAGATCTTCGGTTCGGATCCGCAGGCGATGGCGGACGCGGCCGCGCTGGTGACGGAGCTGTTCGAACCCGATTTCGTAGACATCAACTTCGGCTGTCCGGTCAAGAAGGTGGTCCGCCGGAATGGTGGATCTGGCTGCCTGCGGGACCTCGGCTTGGTGGAGTCCATTATCCGGGCGGTGTCTGCGGCAACGCATCTGCCGGTGACGTGCAAGATCCGCAGCGGATGGAACGAGGAGATGCGCGATCCAGTGGGGATCGCGCTGCGCTGTCAGGATGCGGGGGCCCGCGTGCTGGCTTTGCATGCGCGGACACGGACGCAGATGTACACCGGGCTCGCGAACTGGGATGAGATCGCGGCGGTGGCGGCGGCGCTCGATATCCCCGTGTTGGGCAACGGGGACATCAAGACGCCGGACGATGCGATCCGGATGCACCGGCATACCCAGTGTGATGGCATCATGGTGGGGCGAGGCTCCTTCGGTCAGCCGTGGATCTTCCGGCAGACGCGCGCCCTGTTGAATGGGGAACCGATGCCGCCCACGCCGCCGGTTGAAGAGCGCTTTGCGGTGGCCCTGGATCATGCCCGTCTCGTGCAAGAGTATGAGGTCGATCCCATTGGGGCGGCGCTGGAGTTCCGGAAGCATTTGGGCTGGTACGTGAAGGGGTTGCCCAATTCTGCCGAGCTGCGGAAGGTGCTGCATCAGGTGCGGGACTTCAGCGAGGTGCAGGCGATCTTTGACCGGTATCTCGAGGAGCATGCGGCGGCGAACCTTACCGCCGAGGCGGGGTATGGTTCGGAAGGTGGGGAAGGGTGAGGTCGCTGCAGGGCCCATTCCTGCCTATATTGCGGGTGTTGGTGTCGTACGGGGGTGACTGGCTTCGACGGGGTTGGTGAAGCCTTGGTAGCGTGCCCAGGTCCTCGAGCACCTGGTAAAACACTCGGGAAAATCACAATCGCCAACAACAACCTGGCGCTCGCCGCGTAACCTTCGGGTTACCCCGGCAGTGCTCACGAGGCAGCCCGCCCGGGGCGGCACGTGAGTATCGAAAATCTGGGCTAGCGGTCGATCGCGTTCACCGGTCGATGGCGAAACTCTAGTGGACTTGTCCGGACATGGGCTTCCTGGTGGCCAGTGGACGGAGACCTCAATCGCCAGGATACGCACGTAGACGCTGAGGTCGATCGAGTCTCGGACAGGGGTTCGATTCCCCTCACCTCCACTGGGTCCCCGCCCAAGAGCAATGCCCCGCTGAGTCTATCAGCGGGGCGTTGTTATTTTCAGCGTGGGCCCTGCCGCGAGTGCCTGGGCAATTCACGGAGCAGGCGCTTCCGGAATCGGTGATAGTCGACGGTGATGGTATGCCGCGGGGTATCGACCTGTGGGTAATCCGGATGGGCCAGTTCGTGCGCAATCGCCCCGTCCATGTCTGCTGGCGGTTGCCACTGCCCCGTCCACCGACGTGCCATCACTTTGGCTTGCAGCTCCGCCGCCGGCCAGATACAGCCAAGGGGTTGGAAGAGGCCGATGAAGGCGAGGGTTGGGTAGCGCGCCGGAAACATCCGGAGGTACAGCGGCACCGGTCCCGAGGAGTAGTCGAGCAGCTCGCGTCGGAAGAAGGGATGCGCGATCCAGTAGCCGGTACACGCGATAATGACATCGTAGTCGGCCTGTGTGCCATCCACGAAATGCACGGTCTGGCCGTCGAATCGCGCGATGTCGGGGCGGGGCCCAATGTGGCCGTGGCGCATCGCGTAGAAGAGTTCCGAATTCACCGTGGGGTGCGTGCTGCCGAAGGCGTGCGCCGGCTCCGGGAGTCCGTACCGGGCGTTGGGCCCCTGGAGAGCCCGCAGCAGCCACGCGTTGAGTGTGGCGCGCAGACGACGCGGCAACCATCGCGTCCGCATCCCAACGAGATCAGACGGCATCCCAAAGATGAACTTCGGCACGATATAATATCCCCGACGCCACGAGATCTCGGTGGCGGCGGAAACACGCGCGGTCTCCACGGCAACATCGCAGGCGGAGTTCCCGCCGCCGATAACTAATACCCGCTGCCCTGCGAACGGGGCCGCGCGCTTGTAGTCATGCGAATGGAGCAGCGTCCCCGTAAAGTGCCCCGGATAGGTCGGCATCCGCGGCCGCCAGTGGTGCCCATTCGCAATAGCGACGGCCTCAAAGATCTCCGTGCGCTGTTCACCGTCGCACGTCGTCGTGATCGCCCAGCGGTCATCGGCCGCCGGTTCGATCTGCTCCACCGTGGTTCGGAACTGGATGCTGTCTTCGATCCCGAAATGTCGCGCATAGTCCTGGAAATAGGCCGCCAGCTGCTGATGCGACGGATAATCCGGATAGGACGCGGGCATGGGATAGTCGTGGTACTGCGACAGCGTCTTGGAGCTGATGATGTGCGTGGTCTCGAAGACGCTGGAATGCGACGAGGTGGGTTGGAAGAGCCAATTCCCACCGACGGCCTCATTCCGGTCGAAGCAGACCACCTCCGGGATACCCGCGTCCCGCAGATTCTTGACCGCCGCAATCCCAGAGGGACCGGCGCCAATGACCGCGACGCGACGAATGGGCGGGCGGGATGCTGTCGACATAGCGGAGGGGAGGGGCAATCAGTGGGTGGTGGTCGATGCCGCACGGTCCGTCAGTGCCGCGTGGGCCGCTGCGAGTCGGGCAATGGGCACACGGTAGGGCGAACAGGAGACGTAATCGAGCCCCGTCCGGTGACAGAAGGCGACGGATTGTGGATCCCCGCCATGTTCGCCGCAAATTCCCACCTTCAACGTCGGACGCGTCTCTCGGCCGTCCCGCACGGCCCACTGGATCAGTTTGCCAACGCCACGCTCATCCAGAACTTGAAACGGGTCGTTGTCAAAAATGCCCCGTTCCAAATAGTGCGGCAGGAACCGGCCCGAATCATCTCGGCTGAGCCCGAAGGTCGTCTGCGTCAGATCATTCGTGCCAAACGAAAAGAACTCCGCTTCGTCGGCGATGGCATCGGCGGTGAGCGCGGCCCGCGGTAGTTCAATCATGGTGCCCACCAAATAGGGGACATGTTCGCCCATGACCCCCATCACCTGCTCGGCGGCGCGTGCAATGATCGCCCGTTGGTGACGGAACTCCGCCACGTCGGCGACGAGCGGCACCATGATTTCCGGACGGACGTCAATGCCACGACGCGTGGCTTTCACGGCGGCCTCGAAAATCGCGCGGGCCTGCATCTCGGTGATTTCTGGATAGACGATCCCGAGCCGGCACCCGCGATGCCCAAGCATCGGGTTCGATTCCCGGAGGAGCGCGACGAGTTGCGAGAGCTCGGTGCGGGGGATGCCCAGCGTCTGCGCGAGGCGCACCGATTCCTTGCCGTCGTGCGGCAAGAATTCGTGCAGGGGCGGATCCAGGAGGCGGATGGTGACCGGGAAGCCGTCCATCGCTTCGAAAATCCCCTCGAAGTCGCCGCGCTGCATGGGCAGCAACTTTTCGAGGGCGCGCCGTCGTCCACTTTCATCACGCGCCACGATCATCTCGCGCATCGCCGTAATGCGATCGCTTTCAAAAAACATGTGCTCCGTTCGGCACAGACCGATCCCCTCGGCGCCGAAGCTCCGCGCTACCCGGGCATCACGCGGTGTGTCGGCGTTCGCCCGCACCCGCAGACGCCGTGCCTCATCCGCCCACCCCATGACTTGGGCAAAGGCTTGATACCCCGGCGATTCACTCGCCGCCAGCGTGCCCTGATGCACCCGCATGACCTCACTCGGCACCATCGGCAGATCCCCGACAAACACGCGACCTGTGCCACCGTCGAGCGTCAGATACTCGCCTTCACGGATGGTGATGTCACCTACTCGAAGAACCCGTTGGGCGTGGGCAATATCGAGGGCCCCACAACCAACGATCGCACACTTGCCCATGCCACGCGCCACCACGGCCGCGTGCGACGTCATCCCCCCGCGCGCCGTCAATACCGCGCGTGCGGCGACGATACCGTGAAAGTCCTCGGGTGTCGTTTCCTCGCGTACCAGAATCACGGACTCGCCGCGTGCTGCGCGTTGCTCCGCGGCGTCAGGGTCGAACACGGCGACGCCGCTCGCGGCGCCAGGACTCGCCGGCAGGCCCGTCGCGATCGGTGTGGCCCGCACCGATGGACTGATGACGCCGTGCAGCAATTGATCCAATTGGCTGGCTTGGATGCGGCGCACCGCCTCCGTTGCGTCGATCAACCCTTCGGCCACCATGTCCGTGGCGATCCGCAGCGCTGCCGGCGTGGTGCGCTTCCCTGTGCGCGTCTGCAGCAGGTAGAGCACCCCGCGTTCCACGGTGAACTCGATGTCCTGCATGTCCCGGAAATGGCGTTCTAACCGGGCCTGCGTCTCCATCAACTGCGCGTAGGCCTCTGGGAGGCGGTTCGCCATCTCGTCGATATGCAGCGGTGTGCGAATGCCGGCCACCACATCTTCGCCTTGCGCATTGACGAGGAATTCCCCGTAGAAGCGACGCTCGCCCGTGGAGGGATCGCGGGTAAAGGCCACCCCCGTACCGGAATCATCGCCCATGTTGCCGAAGACCATGGAGACGACGTTGACCGCGGTCCCAAGCGTGTGGGGAATCGCGTGTACCTTGCGATAGTCGATGGCTTTCTTGAGGGTCCACGAGTTCCAGACGGCCTCAATGGCTCCCCAGAGCTGCTCGCGTGGGTCCATCGGAAACTGCCGTCCGGCGGTGAGTCGGATCAGCTGCTGGTATTCTCCGGACAGCGTGCGGAGTGCCTCAGCCGTGAGCTCCGCATCGGTGGTTACGCCACTGGCGAGTCGCTTGGCACTCAGCAGTTGTTCAAAGTGCCCATGGGGGACGCCCATGACCACATCACCGTACATCTGGAGAAATCGGCGATAGGAGTCATACGCAAATCGAGCATTGTCGCTCGCTCGCGCCAAGCCCTCAACCGTCTGGTCATTGAGCCCGAGGTTGAGAATGGTCTCCATCATGCCGGGCATGGAGACCGAAGCGCCCGATCGCACGGAGACGAGCAGGGGGTTCGTGGCGTCGCCGAACCGTTTCCCGGTGACCTGTTCCAGACGCTGCAGCGCCTGTTCCACCTCATCGCGCAACCCCTCAGGGATGGTGCCATGCTGCAGAAAGGCACCGCAGGTGGATGCCGCGATTGTAAAGCCCGGAGGGACGGGTACGCCGAGATTGGTCATCTCCGCGAGGTTGGCACCTTTGCCACCCAGCACCACCTTCATCTCTCGCGTGCCGTCTGCCTGTCCGTTCCCGAAGAAGTACACTGCACGCGCGGTGGTCATACCCATCCCCTCGTAGTGATTACGCCATGGTCACCGCAGGACTCTGTGCACCACCCGCGCGCAGCAAAGCCGGTTCACTCGGAATGCGTGTGGGGTACTGGCCCGAGAAGCAGGCGTGGCAATACCCCGTGGGACCTTCCGGCATCGCGGTGAGCATGCCGTCAAGCGACAGATAACCCAAGCTGTCGACCCCGAGATGCTTGACGAGCTCCTCGTGGGTCATTTGTGCCGCGATCAACTCCTCCCGTCGTGGCGTATCGATGCCGTAGTAGCACGGGCTGATGATCGGCGCACTGCTGACCCGCATGTGCACTTCACGCGCACCGGCGGCCCGAATCAGCGAGACGAGCCCTCGCGTGGTGGTGCCGCGGACAATTGAGTCGTCCACCATGACAACACTTTTGCCCTCCAACAGCTCACGGACCGGGTTGTACTTCACCTTCACCTTCGCATCGCGACCCGACTGCGTCGGCTGAATAAACGTCCGGCCGACATAGTGGTTCCGGATCAGCGCCAGCTCGTACGGAATCCCCGACGCTTCCGCGTAGCCCAACGCGGCGGAATTGGACGAGTCCGGCACGGCGAAGACCAGCTCGGCGCCGGGCGCTGGACATTCGGATGCCAGCCGCCGTCCCAGCGCACGGCGGGAACGATCCACGGAGCCACCGAACACCACACTGTCCGGCCGGGCAAAGTAGACGTGCTCAAAGACACAGCGATGAATCGGCTCTGGGGGCAGGGCCTGCATCGAGCGGACCCCGGCGTCATCCACGACCACCACCTCGCCTGGCAGCACCTCGCGCACGAGTGTGGCGCCCACAATGTCGAGCGCGCACGACTCCGAGGCGAAGACCCACCCGTCGCCCAGTTGACCCATCACCAGGGGGCGCCAACCATGCGGATCCCGCGCCACCACCATGGTCTGGTCCATCACGATGAGCAGACAATAGGCCCCTTCCACACCTACCAGGGCGCGCGCCACGCGCTCTTCCGGTGTGGCGCCACTGGCCCGGGCAATGCGGTGCACGATGACTTCTGAGTCCATCGTGGACGAGAAGATCGCGCCGCCTTCCTCGAGGTCGCGACGCATCTCCACCGCGTTGGTGAGGTTGCCATTGTGTGCGAGCGAGATGTGCCCGCCACGCACCCGCGCCAAGATGGGCTGGGCGTTCTCGATCGCCGAGGCCCCCGCCGTGCTATAGCGCGTGTGGCCGATGGCGATAGGACCCACAAGCGCCCCGAAGTCGGCGTCATGGAACCCCTCCGAGACCAGCCCCATGGCGCGATCCACCCGCGCGTGCCCTGCTGTGTCGACTGCCACGATCCCGGCCGATTCCTGCCCGCGATGCTGCAGGGAATACAGTCCGAGCTGTGTTAACGCCGCGGCGTCATCTACTCCAAAGACTCCAAACACACCACACATGCAGAACTCCGGTCAGTCGATGAGCGGCGCATGGGACTCGGCGACTGCATGTTCTGCAGGCGTGTCACCGTCCATGGCCGTGGGGATCGCGTCGTGATATGCCGTGGCGAGCCAGCTGATCGGCACGTTGAAGGCGTCATCGGAAATCATGAACAAGGCACCAGCTTCCGCATCCGTTACCGTGCCGATCACCCGCGCCGGCACGCCATGGCGTTTGGCGATCTCCAGGATCGGTTCGGTATTCGCGGTGGAGAGCACGATACGGCCATGCGCTTCCCCGAACAGCAGGGCCCGGTGCGGTAACGTGGACCACGCGGACAGGTCCACGGCAAAGCCAAAGGACCGAGAGGCATCCGCCATCGCGCACTCGGCGAGGGCTACCGCCAAGCCGCCGTCACTGCAATCGTGGGCCGAACGCACATGGCCTGCAGTGATCGCTTCGAGCACGGTGTCAATCAGCTGCCGCTCGCGCTGCGGATCACAGACTGGCGGCTCGCCAATGGTGAGCCCGTGAATCGCCAACAGGTACTCACTGGCGCCGAGCTCGCTGGTGGGCTCTCCGAGCAGCACGATGCGATCACCTTCCGCCTGGAAGGCCGATGGCGTCACGTGGTCGACGGAGTCGAGTACGCCAACCATCCCAATGGTTGGCGTCGGATGAATGGCACCCTGCGGATTCTCGTTGTACAGCGAGACGTTGCCACCCGTGACCGGCGTTTCGAGCACGGTACAGGCCTCGCCCATGCCCGCGATGGCCTCGCTGAGCTGGAAGTACACTTCAGGCTTCTTGGGATTCCCAAAGTTCAAGTTGTTCGTGATCGCCCGTGGCCGCGCCCCGGTGCAGGCCACATTGCGGGCCGCCTCGCAGACGGCCGCCCGGCCCCCGTTACGCGGGGAGAGGGCGACATGGCGACCGTTCCCGTCAATGCACAGGGCGATCGCCTTATCCGTGCCCCGGAGGCGCACCACGGCGGCATCACTGCCAGGCCCACGCACCGTGCTGGTGCGCACCGTCGAGTCGTACTGCGTCCAGACCCACTTCTTGCTGGCAATGGTGGGCGAGGCCAGCAGCTGCTCGAGCGTCCAGCCGTGATCACGCTCTTCCTCCCGAATGGCCACGGCATGCGGATCCATCTCGCGCGCTGCCCGCAGCGCGTCGCTCTCACGCCCTTCGAGGGTGTATTGCGGGCATTCCGTGACGAGGCGCGAGCCCGGGAACTCGGCGACGACGCGATCCCCCTCCGTCACGCGATAGACCGGGTCGGCAATGACTTCGCCAATGACCGCGGCTTCGAGATCCCAGCGTGCCAGAATCTCGCGAACCTGCTCCTCGTGCCCGAGCTTAGCCACCACGAGCATACGTTCCTGTGATTCGGAGAGCAGGATTTCATACGGCGTCATCCCCTCCTCACGCACGGGCACCTTGGTGGTGTCGATCGTGACCCCCACATCGCCGCGTTCGGCCATCTCCGCCGACGATGAGGTCAGCCCAGCCGCGCCCATGTCCTGAATGGCCACAATGTGACCGCTCCGGATCAGTTCCAGCGATGCCTCGAGGAGGAGCTTCTCGGTGAATGGATCACCAACCTGCACCATGGGGCGCTTGGCTTCACTCGCTTCGGACAGGTCTTCCGAAGCAAACGAGGCGCCGTGAATGCCATCACGCCCGGTGCGCGCGCCCACCGCCATGATGGGATTGCCGACGCCTGACGCCACCGCGCGCATCAACTCCTCTTCACGCATGAGGCCAACACACATCGCGTTGACCAGCGGATTGCCTTCGTACGACGGGTCGAACACCACCTCGCCACCGACGGTCGGCACGCCAACGCAATTGCCGTAGTCCCCAATGCCTTTTACGACGCCAGAGAAGAGCCACCGCACGCGTGGCGAGGTCAACGGCCCGAAGCGCAACGAGTTGAGCAGCGCAATTGGGCGCGCGCCCATCGTGAAGACGTCGCGCAGAATGCCGCCCACGCCCGTGGCCGCACCCTGATAGGGCTCGACGGCCGAGGGGTGGTTATGGCTTTCAATCTTGAACGCCACCGCCCAACCATCGCCGACGGAGATGACACCGGCGTTTTCCCCAGGACCCTGCAGGACCCATGGGGCCTTGGTCGGCAACGTGCGGAGCATCGGACGGGAGTGCTTGTAGGAGCAATGCTCGCTCCACAGCGCGCTGACCACGCCCACCTCGGTGAACGTCGGCGTCCGCCCCAGCATCCCCACCAGTCGCTCGTACTCGTACGGTGTGATGCCATGTTCCGCGATCAGCTCGGGCGTGATCGCCGGATCACCCGGGCGCGATTCCACGTGACTCATGCGGACACCCCTGCCAACAGGGATTCAAGGAGCGAGGCAAACAACGGGACACCATCAGTCGAACCCAACGCGGCTTCCATCGCCCGTTCAGGATGGGGCATCATCCCCAGCACGTTCCCACCGGCATTGACGATGCCGGCGATGTTGCGGAGCGATCCGTTGGGATTGGCCGCCGTGCTGGCCTCGCCCGACGCCGTCACATACCGAAATGCGACGTGGCCTTCCCCTTCCAACCGTTCCAGCGTGTCTGCGTCGGCCGTGTAGCGGCCATCGCCATGCGCGATCGGCACGGAGATGACCTGACCGAGCCGATACTGGCTCGTGAAGCGGGTGGCGATGGTCTCGACGCGCAAGTTCACCGGCGCGCTGATGAAGCGCAGGCCGGCGTTCCGGAGCAGGGCACCGGGGAGGAGGCCGGCTTCGCAGGCAATCTGGAACCCATTGCAGACGGCAAGCACGGGACCGCCGCGCTTCGCGAAGGCCACCACTTCCTGCATGATGGGGCTGAAGCGCGCGATCGCGCCGGGGCGCAGATAATCGCCATAGCTGAACCCGCCGGGGAGGATCACGAGGTCCACCTGCTGCAGATCGTGATCCTTATGCCAGCAATACACGGCCTCCTGGCCCATCACATCCGCTACGGCGCGAAAGGCGTCCTCGTCGCAGTTGGACCCGGGGAACTGAATGATGCCGGCCTTCACGCGGGCACCACAGAGGCGATCTCGAAGTCCTCCGTCACCGGGTTGGCGAGGAGCTGATTGCACATCGTCTTGGCCGCGCTCCGTGCCGACTCTTCGGATTCGGCCTGCATCTCCACCACCAAAAACCGCCCGACCCGAACGTCCTGCACCGCGGCGAAGGCGAGCGTGTGCAGGGCATCCGTCACCGCCTTCCCCTGAGGATCCAGAATGCCACGGCGCGGCACGATGTGAATGGACAAACGATAGCGGGTCATTCCGTAGGTTCCTCCCGGTGCTGCGTCAGACCGGGTGTGGGGCGTGAAGGCTTCCGGCGGCGGCGCCGACGGCGGGGTAGGGCATCGGTCTCGCTGTCCGACTCATCGGTCAGCGCATCATCCCGCCCGTTGGGCAGGCGATCCATGAGACCAAGGACAGCGGTACGGCCGATGCCGAAGAGGATGTAGGCCATCAGGCCCGGGAAGAAAAACTGCTTGGGGAGAAAGATCACACCGATCAGCGTGCCAATCACGAGCAGGGTGCCGAGGATGCCGCGGACCGATCGGAAACCGACCGTGGGCACCGCCGCGTACTGCACATTGCTGATCATCAACATGCCCAGCCCCATCATCAGCCACCGCAGCATTTGATGCCATGGGAGATCGGCGAGCATGGTGTCGGTGTACAGCGGCGTCTGGCTGAACCAGTAGTAGGTGGCCAGCGTCAGACCCGCGGCGGGACTCGGAAGCCCCGTGAAGTGTGTCTTGGCGCGCCCGGCCTGTTCCACGTTGAAGCGCGCCAGACGCATGACGGCGCAGGCCGCGAAAAAGAAGCAGAAGATCCACTCCCACCGGCCACCCTGCAGCACCACGAAATACATGATGAGCGCAGGCGCCGTGCCAAAGGAGATGGCGTCGACGAGGGAGTCGAGCTCTTCACCGAAGCGCGACCCGGAATTCGTCGCCCGGGCGATCCGGCCGTCCAACGAGTCGGCAATGGCCCCGAAGACGATATACCGCGCCGCCGCGTCAAATTCGCCACGCGACGCCGCCACGATGGCAAACATGCCGAAGAACAGATTGGCCAGCGTGAAGCCGTTGGGCAGCGCAATTGCCACCCGGCGCCGAGGCCGTCGCGGTCGTTCTTCGAGATCAGCCATCATGCCGTGAACTCGTCAGGGGGTAACCCCAAGCGCGCCAGATCCAGCGGGGCGCCCGTGAGCCGCTCAAAAGCATCCCGGTACCGCACACTGGTGGCGCGGATCACGTCGGCGGGAAGCGTTGGCGCCGGTGCATCCCCATTCCAACGCCCGGCATGACGCTCGATATCCAGCCAGTCGCGGAGCGGTTGCTTGTCGAAGCTCGGCTGCCCGCGACCCGGGGCATACTGCTCGGCCGGCCAGAAACGGGACGAGTCCGGGGTGAGAACCTCGTCAATCAGTAACAGCTTTCCGTCACGCCAACCAAACTCAAACTTGGTATCGGCCACGATGATGCCACGCGGTGCCGCGCGTTCACGGCCGAATTCGTAGATCAACCGCGCCAGCCGCTCCAGCTCTGTGGCAACATCGGCTCCGAGCGACGCGATCACCTGGTCCACCGTGATGTTTTCGTCGTGCCCCGTTTCCGCCTTCGTGGCCGGACTGAAGAGCGGCGGGGTCAGTCGATCACTTTCCTGAAGGCCACCGGGCAATGCCTCACCCGCCAGCGTGCGCGTCGCACGGTACTCCTTCCACGCGGACCCGGTGATGTAGCCGCGAATCACGCACTCCACCGGCACCACCTCGGCGGCGACACAGAGCATGGCGCGGCCAGCGATCTCGGCGCGATATGGCGCCAGTGCGGGGACCGCAGCGATGATGGCGTCGGTATCCGCACTGATCAGGTGATGCGCCACGCGATCACCGAGCTGCGCCAGCCACCATGCCGTCAACTGCGTTAACACCGCCCCTTTGTAGGGAATGGCTTCCTGCATGACCACATCAAAGGCGCTGATCCGATCGGTGGTCACCAGCAACAAACGGTCGGCGTCAACGGCATACACGTCACGGACCTTGCCACGCCGCACCAATGGTAACGGCAGGTCGGTTCGCGCAATCGCGTGGCTCATACGCGGACCTCATCGTCGGCCAACTCCGCCCGTGAGCGGGCGAGCCATGGCGCCACATGCTCCTGCAAGAACTCCTGCACCTGTTCCGGGGCGCGTCCCACAAAGCGCTCGGGCTGGGCCGCAGCCCGCAGATCGTCGAGCGGAATGCCAAAGGCGGGGTCCGCGGCAAGCCGCTCCAGCATGTCGTTGTGCGGGGCCCCGTCCTTCACTGCGCGGGCGGCCGCGATGCTGTGCTGCCGGATGATCTCATGCGCCTCCTGACGATCCCCACCGGCGCGCACAAAGCGGACGATCAGCTCCTCGGTCGCCATGAATGGCAACTCTTCATCGACACGGCGCCGGATGCGCGCCGGATGCACCTCAAGCCCGCGCACCACATTGCGCATCAGGACCAAAATCGCATCGGTGGCCAGGAAGGACTCCGGAATCACCAAGCGACGGTTCGCCGAGTCATCCAGTGTGCGTTCGAAATACTGCACCGCGTGCGTCTGATTGGCGTTCGGTTCGAGCGACAGGACGAAGCGCGCGAGGGCGGCAATGCGCTCCGATCGCATCGGATTCCGCTTGTAGGCCATGGCGGAGGAGCCGATCTGGTGCTGTTCGAACGGTTCCTCGATCTCGCCAAACGCCTGCAACATCCGCAGATCGCCGGAGAACTTGGAGGCCGTCGCGGCGACACCCGCCACCACCCCGAGGACCTGTGCATCCACCTTGCGACTGTAGGTCTGTCCGGAGACCGGGATGGAGGCGGCGAACCCCATGCGCTGGGTCACCCGACGGTCGAGTTCCCGCACCTTGGCATGGTCGCCATCAAACAGTGTCAGGAAGCTGGCCTGCGTGCCGGTCGTGCCCTTCACCCCGCGGAACGGCAACCCAGTGATCCGCGACTCCAGATCCTCAAGGTCGAGGAGGATGTCCTGCATCCAGAGCGTGGCGCGCTTGCCCACGGTGGTCAGCTGTGCCGGTTGCAGATGCGTGTATCCCAGGGCAGGGAGCGACTGCCACTGTTCGGCGAACCCGGCCAACGCACTCAAGGCTTCCAGTAACTTGTCTCGCAGCAGCGCCATCCCTTCTCGCATGAGGATCAGCTCCGCATTGTCCGTGACATAGCAGCTGGTGGCCCCCAAATGGATGAACTTGCGCGCGTCGGGCGCGACATCACCAAAGGCGTGCACATGCGCCATCACGTCATGGCGAAACCGCCGCTCGTATTCCGCCACCGCCGCAAAATCAATGTCGTCGAGATGGGCCCGCATGGCGGTAATGGCGGCATCCGGGATCGCGATGCCCAGCTCTTGCTGTGACTCCGCCAGGGCCAGCCAGAGGCGACGCCAGAGACCGTACCGACGGGACGGCCCCCACAGGGTCAGCATCGCCGGTGAGGCGTACCGCTCGGCGAGCGGTGAACTGTAGATCGAGACGGCAGGATCAGTCACAGCGGATTTCGAAAAGGAAGACGCCGCACGCGTCAGCGCAGCGAGAAGGAAGTTTGCAAAAGCTGGCGGCCCCGCTCGAAAATGAGCAGCACCGGACCACGGCCCCCGTCGCGTTCAATCGCGGTCGAGGTGGTTTCCGCACTCCCTACGCGGGAGCGCCCAACCTGAACGATGACATCACCAACCTGCAGTCCGATTTGATCACTGATCCGATCGGACACTTTGTACACCAACGCGCCGGCCGTCGCTGCAATGCCGCGCTCCTGCCGAATGGCATCCGTCAGCGTGATGAGTTGGAGCTCACTGGCCACGGTGACCTTGGGCGCCGACACCTCGGGGGCATCCGTCACTTTGAGCGACACGGTGCGGTCGGTCCCGCCACGGCGAATCGCCACCGAAACCGTCTCCCCCACCCGCAGATCCAACAGACGCGCTTCCCAGTCGAACGGATTCCGGATCACGCGCGTTCCGGCCCGGACGATCTGATCCCCCGCCTGAATCCCCGCCCGATCGGCCGGCGACCCCGGCACGATCCGCCCCACAATCGCGCCGGCCGTGGCGGCTTCGCGGGCATTCTGCGCGTCTGGCGTCTGGAGTCGGAGGCCCACCCAAGCGGGGCGCACGGCCCCGTGCTCAAGCAGATCTTCGACAATACGCTTCGTGCGATCGATGGGAATTGCAAAGCCCAACCCCACCGATCCGCCGCTGGGGGAATAAATGGAGCTGTTCACCCCGATCACCTCACCCATCGCGTTGACCAACGGACCGCCGGAGTTGCCGGGGTTGATCGCCGCATCGGTCTGAATCATGTCCACGTACACGCCGCCACCATCGGCGCGTCCCGCCAGATTCCGACCCACTGCACTCACCACGCCCACCGACACACTCGGCTCACTGTTGCCGAGGACGAAGCCAAAGGGGTTGCCGATCGCAATGGTCCATTCGCCCACCAACAGATCGGTCGATGTTCCGAGCGGGGCAATCGGGAGCTTGGGCGCGGTGATTTTGATCACGGCGAGATCGTTCGTCTCGTCGACGCCGATGACCTTGGCACTGTACGTCGTGCCGTCGCGGAGGGCGACGGAGACTTTGGCGGCCCCACCAATGACGTGGGCGTTCGTGACGATGACCCCGTCACCCCGGATGATGAAACCGGAGCCAATGCCGGCGCTGCGGCGCTCGCCGGTCCGGCCGCCCATGAAATACTCAAAGAAATCGGCCGGGACACGCTCGACGGTCTCCGTCTGCACGGTCACCACCGCGGGGGCGACGCGCTCGACGGCGGTCGTGATCGCGGTGCGACGGGACGCGGCAATGGATTGCGCCGGGAGTGGGGCGGCGACGGCTGGTGGCGGCGTGGTCGCACGCGCCTGTGCGTCGGAGGTGTCGGGGCTGGCACCCTGGCAGCCCAAGGCGGTCAATACGCCCAGTAGCAAAGAGGATCGGGACACGAGACGCACGTCGCGACTTAACCGTGATCGAGGAACAGCGACGGAGGATACTGCACCGCGCGCAGGGAGAGCCCATGCGCCGGGGCAGGGGGGGACGTTTCTGCGTTGTGCGACAGCGAGAGGAGGCGCGCGATGGTACCGCGCGGCCGCCGCCCCAGCCCCACCTCGACCATTGTCCCAACCAGAAAACGCACCATGTGATGGAGGAAGCGGTTTGCCGTGATCTCAAACACCCAGCCGCCGTCGCGCTCCGTCCACCCAGCGTGGTGAATCACACACCGGTGGTGGTCCTCGATCGGCGCCGTATGTGCCACGGCAAACGCCCGAAATGTATGCTCTCCATGCAAAGCGGCGGCCTCGTCTGCCAACCGCTCCGGATCCAGCGGGTACCGGACTCCCCACTCGTACCGTCGTCGGAACGGAGACCACGCCGCCGGATCCGTTCCGACAAGATAGTGATATTGGCGCGCCTGTGCGCTGAAGCGGGGGTGGAATTCCGGGGCCATCCGGTGCGCGGAGGCCACCCAGATATCGTCCGGCAGCAGGGCATTCATGGCCCGCTGCAACCGTTCCGGGGCCCAGCGGGCCGCCACCCGGACCCCCACCCCCTGACCATGCGCATGGACCCCGGCATCGGTCCGGCCAGCACCCACCACCGGGGTTGGCGCATCGCACAAGGTGGTCAAAACACGCTCCATCTCCCCCTGAACCGTGCGGGTATCCGGCTGCCGTTGCCACCCGGCGAAGCGACCGCCGTCGTATTGCGTCACGAGGAGGATCGCGTGGGGGTCCATGAGACTGGATAAGCTACGCCATCCGCCCCCCCGCTTCAACCGAGCGCGCCCTGCCTATTGCATTGCCGTCGCCGAGGCTGTTTTCTCCCCGGTGTCATGACACCGCGCACTCTCGCCTCGCTCGCCCACGCCCTTGGGGCCGCCGCCACCCTCGATGGCGCGCTGCTTGCGCTCGGCGATTCCTTGCTCGATCTGGACCGGGGCGCCGCCCTGGCACTGATCCGCTACGATGCGCGGAAGAACATGCTTCGGGAGCGGCTCACGCCGGTCGGTGCCAAGGTCGCCCGTGGGGCGCTGGAGACGACCTTCGATCACCTCCCGCCGACGCTGCAGGAGGCGGTCCGAGCCGGCACGGAGTTGGTGGATGTCACCGATAAGTCGGCGGATTACGCGCGGCTCTTCGGCTTCGGGGCGGGGGTGGAGGGTGGGATGCTTGCCCTCCGTGGGTTCCGAGTGGACGGCTCGTTGGCGAGTGTGTTGGCCGTCTATGAGCCCCGCAAGATCTTTGGCACACGGGCCAGTGAGCGATTGGCGCCCTCGGTGGCGTTGTTCGAACTGGCCTATGCCCGGCTGGCGGAGCAGGAGGCCCGGGAAGAGGCCGTCCGGACCCTCGAGGACGTAACGCGCCGAGTCCATGGCGACTACGTGCGGAAACTGGGGGCGCTGGAAAAGGCCCTCGATGAAGCCCGGTCGGGAGGTGGCGGCGGGGGCGGCATGCACCATACCGCCACGGTGGTTGCCCTGCAGACGGCCGCCGCCAAGGCCATGGAAGAGGCTCGGCAAGCGGAGTTGCGCGCTGATGTGGCCCTGCGGGAACGGGCGGTTTCCACGGCGCAGTTGGAGCAGGCGCATCAGGAGCTGCACCGACGGCAGGATCTGCTGCGCCGGCAGACGCGCACGCTGTTTTTGGTGGACCGCTTACTGACGCTCGACGCCGCCTCGATGGACCCCAGGGCGTTGGTGGATGGGCTGCTGGCCCTCGTTGGTGATGACATGCAGGCACAGCGCTGTTCGCTCATGCTGGTGACGCCTGAGCCCGGCCATTTGTATCTCGCAGCGGCGCGCGGCATCACACGAAATCTGGTGACCGGCATGCGCGTCCGGATCGGTGATGGCGTCGCTGGCCGTGTGGCGGCGGCGCGGACCCCGCTCCTCGTTCGTGACGTGCAGCATGCGGCCGAGCACCCGCTCTTGCACGACCAGATCTTCACGACGGGCAGCTTTATCTGCTTCCCGCTGGTCTACCACGGTGAGCTGGTGGGTGTGGTCAATCTGAGTAATCCAGCGGCCCATGGCGGCTTCACGGACGACGATGTGGAACGCGTGCGTCTGCTCGGGATGATCATGGCGCTGCTCGCGTCCACGCACCGGTTGTCGGAACGGCTACTCGAGGTGCCCGATGCCGTCTGACGCCGTGCGCGATCCACTGGCCTCGGCGATTCGTCGTCTGGCGGCCCGGGAATCGCTGGACGCCGAGAGCCTGCAGGCTGCCTTCGACGTGGTCATGCGGGGACAGGGGTCACCGGTGCAGGTGACCGCCCTCTTGATGGGGCTGCGCGTGAAGGGCGAAACCCCTCAGGAAGTCGCGGGCGTGGTGCGCGCGTTGCGCGCCGCCATGGTGGTCTTGCCCGCCGATGCGCCCGATCAGCTCGTCGATACCTGTGGGACCGGCGGCGGCGGCCTGATGACGTTTAACATCTCGACGGCGGCCGCGCTGTTGGCGGCGGGGCTCGGCGTGCGCGTTGCCAAACATGGCAACCGCTCCTTTACGTCGAGGTCGGGAAGCGCTGACGTGCTGGAAGCGCTGGGCGTCGTGATTGACATGCCTCCTGCGGCGATGGCGGCGACGCTTGCCGAGGCAGGAATCGTCTTCATGTTCGCCCCCTTGATGCACCCGGCGCTCCGTCACGTGGGCCCGATTCGCCGCGAGTTGGCCGTGCCGACGGTGATGAACATCGTGGGTCCCTTGGCAAATCCCGCGAATGCCGGGCGACAGGTGGTGGGGGTCGCGGAGCCGGCCCGTCTCCGCCTCATGGCGGATGCGCTGGCCGCGCTCGGTACGCAGCGAGCGCTCGTGGTGCATGGGGCCCCGGGGCTCGACGAGATCTCGCCGCTCGGGCCCACCGAGGTGCTGGAGGTGCGCGATGGCGCCGTGACCGCGTGGGAGATCGACCCGGCCATCGCGGGCCTCGGGGTGGTGGCGGAGGCGGATCTGGCCGGAGGAGACCCCGCTGACAACGCACGGCTGATTGAGGCGGTGTTGCAGGGAGGCGGGCCACCAGGCGCCCGGGCTGCGGTCCTGCTGAATGCGGCGGCCGCGTTGTATGTGGCCGATCGGGTGACCACGTTTGCCGAAGGGGTCGCCGTGGCGCGCAACGGGCTGGACACCGGCGCTGGGGCGGCGGCATTGGACCGCCTGCGGCGGGCCTCGCACGCCGCCACGTCGTAATACCACGCGAGGTCCCCGGCGGTGTCCCCCGGCGGTGTCCCCCGGCGGTGTCCCCCGGCGGTGTCCCCCGGCGGTGTCCTCCGCCGGGTCGGCCTCAACAGACCGCTCGCTAGTACCGCCGCAGGACGCCCACCACGATCCCCTGAATGCGCACATCATCTTCGTGCACAAAGAGCGGGGACATGGTCTCATTCGCCGGCTGCAACCGGATCCGGCCATCGCGCTCCCGATAGTAGCGCTTGACCGTGGCCGCGGCCCCATCCAACAGCGCAATCACCATCTCGCCATTGTCGGCGGCCTGACGGTCGTTCACCACGACGAAGTCGCCGTCCTGGATCTGCTCGTCGATCATGGACTCGCCCCGGACCCGGAGGACGTAGTGGCTGCCATTCTTGCGAAGGAAACCATCCGGGACCGCCATGGTCTCCCCCGAACTCAGCGCCTCGATTGGCGCGCCGGCGGCGACGGTCCCCAAGAGGGGCAGTTCGGTGGAGCGCTGGTACAGTTCGGACGGCAGAATCTCGATCGACCGGCTTTCGTTATACGAGCGCCGGATGTAGCCCTTCCGCTGGAGATTGCTCAGGTGCTCGTGCACCGTGGCCAGCGAGTTATAGTTGAACTGGAGCGCAATTTCCTCAAAACTTGGCGCGTACCCGTTTGATTCCTGGTACTCGGAGAGATACGACAGGATCTCCCGCTGTCTCTTGGTCAACGGCATGGCGACTCCTCAGGGGTGAGCGCTGGAACCGGCGGCGCCCATGGCCGGTGAAGTCAACTCCCGAAAAGGCGCCGAATCCACGCTAACCGAACACAGGCCGAAGTGCAAGCATTTTCTTCTGGATCGAGCTGGATGCCGCCCGTGGGTACCCTCGGCGCGCTGACGGCGCAGTCGGTTGAGCGCGCGGGCGCGGTCGTGTCACAGCTCGGGGAGCTGCAAGCGGCGGCGCGGGATGCGGCACCGGCGCATCCCTTCGCCTCACCGCTGCGGCAGGAAACGGTTCGGGTGATCGCGGAGGTGAAGCGGGCATCGCCGTCGAAGGGCGCGATCGCACCGGGCATTGACGCCGCGGCGCAGGCCGCCGCCTACGTGCGGGGCGGTGCCGTCGCCATTTCCGTGCTCACGGAGCCGACGCGCTTTGGCGGCAGCTTGGAAGACTTGCGGTCGGTGGCCCGCGCGGTCCCTGTCCCTGCGATCCGCAAAGATTTCATCACGGCGCCCGTGCAACTCTGGGAAGCGCGTGCGGCGGGCGCGTCGGCGGCGCTGCTCATCGTGCGTGCGCTGGGGCCGGATCAGTTGGCGCGGCTCATGGACGTGGCAGCCGAGGCCCAGCTGTCGACCCTCGTGGAAATCCGGGATGCGCAGGAGCTCGACTGGGCGTTGGCCGTCGGGGCCACCGTGATTGGGGTGAATAACCGCAATCTGGAAACCCTGATCATTGATCCGGCCACAGCGCCGGCCCTGATTCCCGCGATTCCGTCAGCGTGCATCGCGGTCGCCGAAAGCGGTATCCAGCGGGTAGATGATGCCTGGCCGGCAGCGCGAGCCGGCGCCGATGCGATGTTGGTCGGCAGCGCGATTTCCGCGGCCGCCGATCCCGCCGCCGCCGTTGCCGCTCTCGGTACGATCCCCCGACAGCCGCGCGACCGCTGAGCATGGTCCCTGGTCCCCTGCGTGCAGACAGCGCGCCGGCGCACGTCGCGCCCACCACCCACTGCCAGGTCAAGATCTGTGGGCTGACGCGCCCGACCGACGCGCAGATGGCGGAGGCGGCAGGCGCCCGCTACCTCGGCGTCATTTTCGCGGGCGGACCGCGTTTGGTCACCGAAGCACAAGCGGCCGAGGTCCTGGGGCGCCCCCGTGCGGGGGTGCAACGGGTGGGGGTCTTCGGAGCCGTCGCCAGCGCGGAGATCCTCGCCGTGGCCGACCGTCTCGACCTCGACGTCATCCAGTTACATGGTGATCCGACCCCCGACGAAGTGCTCGCGTTGCGCCGCCGGACCCATCGCCGGTTGTGGCCGGTACTCCGGGTCGATGCGGCCGGCTTGCCAGGGGAGGCGGCGGCCTTGACCCGCGCGGCTGGGGCCCTGGTGCTGGACGCCAAGGTCTCCGGGCAGCTCGGGGGCACCGGCGTGGCGTTGGATTGGGCGGGGCTGCAGACCGCGGTGGCGTCGCTGCGTCGGGAGGCCCCGGAGGCCCTGCTGGTGCTCGCCGGTGGGATCCGGCCGGAGCGGGTGGCACAGGCCATGGCCCTCATCACTCCCGATGTGCTCGACGTATCTTCCGGTGTTGAGGTGAGCCCCGGCGTCAAAGACGCGGGGGCCGTTGACCGGTTACTGGCCGCGGTGGCGGCCTTTTCAGAGAAGGCATCATGAGCAGTGTGGTGACACCAACGCAGCCATCGGATCGCTTCGGTCCATTCGGTGGCCGCTATGTCCCCGAGACGCTGATCCCAGCGCTCGATGAACTCGAGGTGGCCTTGGCCACCGCGCTCGAGGATGACGGCTTTCAGGCGGAGCTGGATCATCTGCTGCGCGAATACGTCGGCCGGCCCACCGCCCTGACGTATGCCCCACGTTTTTCCGAGCGCCTTGGGGCGCCCGTCTGGTTGAAGCGTGAAGATCTCAACCACACCGGTGCGCACAAGATCAACAACACCGTGGGACAGGCGCTGTTGGCCCGTCGCATGGGCAAGCGCCGGATCATCGCGGAGACTGGGGCTGGCCAGCATGGTGTCGCCACCGCCACGATTTGCGCGCGCTTTGGGCTCGAATGCGTTGTGTACATGGGTGAAGAGGACATGCAGCGGCAGCAGCTGAATGTCTTTCGCATGCGGTTGATGGGCGCCACCGTTGTCCCGGTGACGGCTGGTACGCGCACGCTCAAGGATGCCACCAGCGAAGCGATTCGTGATTGGGTCACCACCTGTCAGGACAGCCACTACATCATCGGGTCGGTGGTCGGACCGGCGCCCTATCCACGCATGGTGCGGCAGTTCCAGTCGATCATCGGGCGCGAAGCCCGCGCGCAGATGTTGGAGCGCGCCGGTCGGTTGCCGGCAACCGTCGTCGCCTGTGTTGGCGGCGGCTCGAATGCGATGGGGATCTTCGCCGGCTTCGTCGATGATGCGGACGTGGAATTGATCGGCGTCGAAGCGGCAGGAGACGGCTTGCAGACCGATCGGCACAGCGCCTCTATCGCCAAGGGCACGCCGGGCGTGCTGCACGGTGCGCTGAGCTATCTGCTGCAGGATGCGAATGGACAGGTGCATCCCGCGCACTCCATCTCCGCCGGGCTGGATTATCCTGGGGTGGGACCGGAGCATTCGTGGCTGCATGACAGCGGCCGCGCGACCTACGTCTCCATCACGGATACCGAAGCGCTGCGTGGCGTCGCGGTGTTGAGTCGTTTGGAGGGGATCATCCCGGCGCTGGAAACGGCGCATGCCGTGGCGTGGATTGAGCGTGAGGCCGGACGGTGGACCCCGGACCAGCCGGTGTTGCTCTGCGTTAGCGGTCGTGGCGACAAGGACGTCGGCACGATCAGCCAGTACACGCTGCCGGACGTTTGAGCATGCACGCCGCTTCCATGGCCACCGAGTCGACAGACGCGGTATCGCCGATCTCGGCCCGCTTTGCTGCTCTCGCCGCCGCAGGACGTCGGGCGCTGATCTGTTATGTCACCGCGGGGCACCCCGATCCGGAGCGCTCCGTGGCGCTCATTCGCGGCATCGCCGCGGCTGGGGCTGATGTCATTGAGGTTGGTGTCCCGTTCTCGGATCCGTTGGCGGATGGCCCCGTGATTCAGGGGAGCTCGCAGGTGGCGATCGGGCATGGCATCACCCTCGATCGCACCTTTGACCTCATTCGCGAGGCAGCAGTTGACGTCCCCATCGTGCTCTTCAGCTACCTGAATCCCATTATTGCGGGCGGCGCCGACGCGCTGGCTCGTGCGCGCGCCGCTGGCGTGCATGGGATTCTGGTCACCGATCTGCCCGTGGGAGCTGATGCAGAGCGGGAAGCATGGTTTGGCGCGAGCGGTCTCGACTTCATCCGTCTGGTGGCGCCCACCACGCCAGCACCGCGCATGGCCGAGATTAGTCGGCACGGCCGTGGCTTCGTGTATTTGATCAGCCGCTTGGGGGTCACGGGCGAGCAGTCGACGCTGGCCGATGATCTGCCGCAAACGGTGGCGCGGCTCCGCTCGGCCACGGCGCTTCCCATTGGGATCGGCTTTGGCATCTCGACGCCGGAGCAGGCCGCCGCTGCGGCGCGCCTCGGTGACGGCGTGGTGGTGGGCAGTGCGCTGGTGCGCACGGCGGATCGGTCCATCGACGAGGCCGTGGCGCTGGTGGCCGCGATGCGGGCGGCGATCGACGCAGTATGACCCTCGCGCTGCCCACGTGGGCTGTGGTCTCGGAGAAGCGGCACGCGCACATCATGCGAGTTGTCGCGCTCTTGGATACGTGGGCGGCACGCATGGATCTCGATCGATTGGCGGCGCAGGCCTGGCATGACGCGGGCGCGTGGCATGATGCGCTCCGCGGGGCTGATGAACTGCGTCTCCGACATATCACCGGCATGTACGAGGCGCCCGTCGGGCTGCTGCATGGCCCCGCGGCGGCGTCGCAGTTGGCGGTGGATGGCGAAGCACGTCGCGACGTGCTCGAGGCCATTCGCTGGCACACGGTCGGGTGCGCGACCTGGGACCAGACCGGTCGCGCGCTCTACATGGCAGATTTCCTCGAGCCAGGACGAACCTTTCTCACCGAGGAGCGTGCCGCGCTCGCGGCGCGGGTCCCGGTGGAGTTCGATACGGTTTTCCGTGAGGTGGTGCGACTCCGGATCTCGTGGGCGATCGGATCCGGGAAGAGCGTGATGCCGGAAACGCTTGCGCTCTGGGAAGCGGTGCGGTGATGGCGGCCGCGCGTTCGGGGCGTTCGGGGCGTTTATGGCGAGGCATCGCAGCGATTGTGGCAGTGGTGCTGCTGCTGTCGCTGCTCGTCTGGTGGCGAAGCAGCTCGCGCGGGCCATCATACGGTGTCGAAGCAGCCGTGGTGACCGCCGCCGACTCATCGCCCCGCACGGACGAGCGATCGGGACAGGACTCCGCGGCCCTCGCGACAACCGCCCCGTTGGGTTCGGCCCCGTTGGGCACGGCCCCGGAGGGCACGGCCCTGGTCGGTTCGACGCCGCCGCTCGCCGCGGTTCCTGCTGAGCCGCCCACGGGACGCCCCGCGGCGGCGGGCGGAGGTACCGAACGGATTCGAGTCCGTGTCCTAAACACCACCGGGGTCCATGGGCTCGCCCGGCGTATGACGTTTCTCCTGCGGGAGGCCGGCTTCGACGTCGTCGATTTCGACTCCGACGCCAAACAGGCGGCCTCGGAGACGCGCATCCTCGTGCACTCCGCGCACCCGGAATGGGCGGCGCGGTTACGTCAGGCGATCGGCGTGGGGACGGCCGTCAGCCGTCCTGATTCACTGCGTGGGCTCGACCTCACGGTGCTCATCGGTCGCGACTGGCGCGCGCCGGCCCAACCGCTCCGTCCGTAGCTGACCGCACGCCGCCGCAATATCCAACCCGCGGCTGCGTCGGATCGCCGTCTCCACCCCGCGCGCTCGCAGCGTGCGGGCAAAGGCCGCAATCACGGCAGGAGGGCTGGGCACGAAGCCCATGGTGCCCCCCGGATGCAACGGAATCAGGTTCACGAACGCACGGCAGTCCCGCGCCAACGCCGCCAATTGGGCGGCATGCTCCGGCCGATCGTTCACGCCACCTAACATGACGTATTCAAAGGTCACGCGGCGATCAAAGGCGGCCGCGGCCGCGATCACCTCGGCCAGCGGATATTTCACATTGACGGGCATGAGCGTCCGTCGGAGTTCGTCGGAGGGCGCGTGAATCGAAATCGCCAATCGGAACTGTTCCGGACGGTCACTCAGCGCGATGATCCCCGGCAGCACGCCGACGGTGGAAATGGTGATGTGCCGAGCGCCGATCCCGAGGGCGCGCGGATCATTGAGCAGCGTCAGCGTCGGCGAGACCGCCTTCCAGTTCATGAGCGGCTCTCCCATCCCCATGAACACGATATTCGTGGCCAGAATCGGCGGGTCCATCATGCGCAGTGCCCGGACCTGTCCGGCGATCTCCGAGGGGAGAAGGTTCCGCTGAAAGCCCATCGCCCCCGTCGCGCAAAAGGCGCATTGCAGCGCACAGCCGGCTTGCGACGAGATGCACAACGTCAAGCGGTCCCCATCGGGAATCGCCACCGTCTCGATGAGCTGCCCGTCATCGAGACGGAAGAGAAACTTCTCGGTACCGTCTTTCGACGTTTGCCGCGTGGCTAACTCCAGCGCCGGAATCCGGAAGCTGGCGTGCAGCGCCTCGCGCAACCGCGCGGGCAACTCGGTCATCGCTTCAAAGGTCGCCACCGGACGCTGCCAGAGCCGACTAAAGAGCTGTGCGGCCCGATAGGTGGGTTCGCCCTGCGCGACGAACCACTCCTGCAGCATCGCCAGCGCGGCATCAGGCTCGAGATCAAGCAGGGAAGGCCGGGCATCCACTGGAGCGTCGATCACTTGATGAGGGAGCTGAGCGTGAACTGATAGAGCGGTCCGAGTCCGGAGGCGCCTTCTTCGCGGGCGACGCCAACGACAAAGCGATTGTAATGCAACGCGATCCCGGAGCGCAGGCGCGTGACGGCCCCGCCCGCCGATGTGGTCCGGAGCCACGCACCGCGCAGGTCGACGCGGGCAATCCGCCACGCGACAAAGGGCCCGTACTCGCGGGCGCCCCGATTCACGCCATTGTAGCTCATCCCCAGACGGGTTTCCCGCAGGGCGGTCCCCATCAGGCGGAGATCGGCCGCCGCGAGCACGGCGGGCCGGTCGCTGATCTCCCGCCCGGGGCGCCACAGAAAGCTGGATACCGAAATCCGCGCGTCCCGAAAGGGCAGGTCGTGGAGGACGAAGCCGAGGTCTGCCGCGATGGCGTGGTTGAGCAGGCGATCCGCCCGACCCTCGCGGTAGCGCACCGCGAACCCCGCCGACAGATGCGGGAGCAGCTCACGGGCCGCCGTCACGGAGGCGAGCAGGCTGTTGTACGGGACATCGCCCAGCGACTGCGGATCGGTTTCGGTGCGGAGGATCCCCGGGACCGCCGCCCGCGCGATGGTGACGCCGATGATAACCCCGGATTCCCGGCGATACCCGAGTGCGATGAGCTGCCCGTCGACGGCCTGATCCGCCGAGGTGGTGAGCGAGGCGACCCCGAGATTCCACCGCGCGCCCGCGGGGACGCGCAGGGCAGCCGGGTTCCACAGCCCGCTACCGGGCTCAGACGCGAGGGCAGCGGGTTCGAGCACCGCGCCCAGCGGGAATTCCCACAGATCACGGGCCGGGACGGTCTGAGCTCCGAGCCCGCGGGTCCCAAGCAGGACGGCGAGCCCACACCAGAGCATACGGCGCATGGGCGTACTCTAGTCGGCCCCCGTGAGCCATACAAGCAAGATCCGGGTCCCCATCCCGCGGGATTCGCTACCATGCCCCCCCTAAGTCGGCTATTCTTCTACGCTTACCGTAGTTTCACCACCATGCTGGACCCTTCAAGGAGTTTGGTTCGTGACCGAGCCTGCGCCCGATCGGATGCTGATGGCCACTTCCCTGCGCACCGATGCCTGCGGTGCACTGGGTCCTGACGATGTGGGACGCACCGTGCAGCTCGGCGGATGGGTCCATCGGAGCCGGGATCTGGGCGGCCTGATCTTCATCGATCTGCGCGATCGGACCGGCCTCGTGCAGTTGGCCTTTGGTCCTGCGTGGTCGTCAAAAGAGGCGGCGGATACCGCCGCCGCCGTCGGCGTGGAATCGGTCGTCCTCTGTGAGGGCGTGGTCGTGGCACGAGAGCCCGACCGCATTAATCCCGAGATGCAGACGGGGGCGGTGGAAGTGCGCGTGACGGCGCTCCGCGTTGTTGGGCCGGCGGTCACGCCCGCGTTGCCGGTGGCCCGCGGCCGTGGAGAGAAAGCACCGGCGGAAGAACTGCGGCTTCGGCATCGGTATCTCGATCTGCGCCGTCCGGAGTTGCAGGCGAATCTCGTGCTCCGCCATCGCCTGCTGCAGGTCACGCGCCGGTTTCTTAGCGAACGGCACTATCTCGAGCTCGAGACGCCCATCCTCACCAAGCCCACGCCGGAAGGGGCGCGCGATTACCTCGTGCCGAGCCGCGTGCATCCCGGTGAGTTCTACGCGCTGCCGCAGTCACCGCAGATCTACAAGCAGCTGTTCATGTGCTCCGGCTTCGATCGCTATTTCCAGGTGGCGCGGTGCTTCCGCGACGAAGACCTGCGTGCGGATCGGCAGCCGGAGTTCACCCAGATCGATATCGAAGCCTCCTTCATCCAGCAGGAAGACATCCTCGCGCTGGCCGAAGGGCTCGTGGGGTCGCTCTGGCGTGAAGCCGGCCACCAGATCCCGGCGCATTTCGAGCGGATGACGTACGCGGACGCCATGGAGTTCTACGGCTGCGATCGGCCGGACCTGCGGTACGACCTGCGGCTGGCCGATTACAGTGCGGTCTTTGCACCGCTCGATTTTGCCGTCACGCGGTCGGCCTTGGCGGCCGGATCGCGGGTGCGCGGCGTGGTGGTGCCGGGTGGTGCTGTGTGGAGCCGCAAGCAGGTGGATGAACTCGAGGCGGTGGCCAAGGGCGCCGGTGCGGCGGGGCTTCTCCGTCTTCGCCATGCGGACGGCGCCTACGATGGGCCGATCGCGAAGTTCCTCACGGACGAAGCCCGCCATGCGCTGGCGCTCCAGGATGGGGATCTCGCGCTCTTTGTGGCCGCACCCGATCGCATCGCCAGCCCGGCATTGGATCGGGTCCGCCAGGAGTGCGCCCGTCGTCTCGACCTGATCGATGACCGCGTGCAGCGGTTCCTCTGGGTGGTGGACTTCCCGATGTTCGAGGAGGACCCCGTGACGGGTGCGTTGGCGGCAGTGCACCATCCGTTCACCGCGCCGAATCCGGACGATATGCGGAACGCGCCGGACCGGCCGGCGCAGTGGCGTGCCCTCGCGTACGATGTGGTGCTCAACGGCACGGAGCTCGGCGGCGGCAGCATTCGCACCAGCGATCCCGCGGTGCAGTCGCGCATGTTCGGCCTGCTTGGGATCGGTGATGCGGAAGAACAGGAGCGTCGGTTTGGCTTTCTCCTCGAAGGACTGCGCGCCGGGGCGCCACCGCACGGTGGGATTGCGCTCGGCTTCGACCGGATCGCCATGCTGCTCGCGCGGGCGCCGTCGCTGCGTGATGTGATTGCTTTCCCGAAGACCACGGCCGCGCGCTCGTTGTTCGAGGGGGCCCCCGTCTCGGTGCCGCCGGCGGACCTTGCAGAGTTGGGAATCGCCGTGCGTGCGGAGTCCACCGCGTCCGCATGACGTTGCACACGGTGGTACCCGGTACGGTGCGCGTCTCGGTTGAAGGGGCCGATCAACTGCTCCTCGCCGGCGTCAATGACGCGAATCTCGTCGAGTTGGCACGCGTCACCGGGACGCGGGTCTCGCTTCGTGGCGACGCCTTGATGATCACCGGCGACGGGGACGTGTTGGCCAGAGCCGAGGCGATCGCGTCGGCGATGGTCGCGTTGGCGCGCGATGGGCGCGGCGTTTCGGCGGATGATGTGATTCGCTTGTCGCTGACAGAACGACCGGCGGATGCACCTGGCGCGACGGCCGGCACGCTGGTGGTCCCCGGTGCACGCCGCACGGTGCAGGCGAAGACGCCAGGACAGGCGGAGTATCTGGAGAAAATTGCCAAGCACGATATCGTGATCGGCATTGGACCGGCGGGGACAGGGAAGACCTATCTCGCCGTGGCCGCGGCGGTGGATGCCCTCATGCGAAAGCGCGTGCGTCGCATTGTGCTGGCGCGGCCGGCCGTTGAGGCTGGTGAAAGCCTCGGGTTCCTCCCCGGGGACATGCAGGCGAAGGTCGATCCCTATCTGCGTCCGCTCTATGACGCGCTGGACGATCTTATGCCGATCGAACGCATTCAGAAGGCGATTGAATCCCGTACCATCGAAGTGGCGCCGCTGGCCTTCATGCGCGGGCGGACCCTCGGCGATTCCTTCGTCATTCTCGACGAAGCGCAAAACGCCACCGGGATGCAGATGAAGATGTTCCTGACCCGACTTGGGGTGAATTCCAAGATCGTGATCACCGGGGACAAAACGCAGGTCGATCTGCCGCGTCGTGAGGATTCCGGGCTTATGCAGGTTGAGCGCATCCTGAATGGGATCGACGGGATCGCATTTCACTATTTCAGCGATGCGGACGTGGTACGGCATCGGCTCGTTCGGGACATCATTCGCGCCTACAACACGGACGTGTCCGGGACATGACCCGCCCCGCGCTCCTGGACGTCACGGTGCAGCGTGATGGCGTGCGCTCACCGGTGGCGACCGATCGCCTGGAGAGACTGGCGCGTCTGACCCTCCGCGCGCTCGGTGTGCGTCGTGGCATGTTGTCCGTCACGCTCGTCACTGCCCCGGCCATGGCGCGGCTGAACCGTCGCCATCTCGGTCACCGGGGGCCGACGGATGTGATCACCTTCGCCTTAGGCACCGATGCGGCGGGCGGTACCGTTGGTGACATTTACATCTGCCCCGAGGTCGCCCGTCAGCAGGCGCGCGACTTTGGCGTGGGCGTGCGGGAAGAGCTGGCACGGCTGGTGGTGCACGGCCTCCTGCACAGCTGTGGCTGGGATCATCCCGAGGGGGATGACCGCATGGGTTCGCCCATGTGGCGGCGTCAGGAGCAGCTTCTGACCCGTTTCTGGCCCTCCTTGGCCGGGCGCGGATGAGTACCATCGTTCGTAGGGTGTTCCAATGATGGGCGCATGGATCGGCGTGGTGGCTGGCACCTTGCTGGCCGGCGCCGCGGCGGTGGCGGATGCCGCCCTGCTCGCGCGGTCCCCCGGGGGGCTACGCGCCGATGCCGTCCCGGACAGTACGGGCAATGCCGTGCGGCGTGACACGGCGCTTGAGCGCGCACACCGCGCGCTCGCCTTTGCGCGGATGCTGGGCTACGGCGTGGCCGGTGGCGCGATGGCGTGGGCACTCGGTGCGGCGGAGCCCACGGTCGACCTCCATTGGGGGCTGATGCTGCTCGGGGCCGCCGCCGTGGTCGCGCTGGCCGAAGCGCTCGCGCGGACCGCCGGGGACTGGCTCGGGGCCCATCGTGGCGTTCGCTTGCAGGGCTTCACCCGCAGTGTGGAACTGGTGCTGTCCCCCATTGTCTTCCTCGGGGAGTGGGTGGAAGGGCTGGTCGGCGAAGCCGTGCCGGCACTCGGCGATGAGGACGATCGCCGTGAGGAGGCGGCCGCCCAGTTCCGCGAAGTGCTCGACAGCGAAGCGGAAGTGAGCCACGAGGAGCGGGATCTCCTGCGTGGCGTCTTTGATTTTGGCGAGACCACGGCGGATGAGGTGATGACGCCGCGCGTCGACATGGTCGGGATCGAACGGAACACGCCGTGGTCGCAAGCGATCGATCGGATTCGCAGTGCGCGCCATTCCCGGGTGCCGGTCTTTGACGAGACGATCGATGAGATCACCGGCATCCTCTACGCCAAGGACTTGCTCGGGTCGGTGATCGCCGATGAAGAGCCGGACGCCGGGTGGCTGTCGCTGGTGCGCCCACCAATGTTCATCCCGGCCTCCAAGCGTATTGCCGATCTGTTGCGGGAGTTCCGGGCCACAGGTTGCCACATCGCCGTGGTGGCGGACGAGTACGGCGGGACCGCCGGTCTGGTGACCATCGAAGATGTGCTGGAAGAGCTCGTCGGCGAGATCCGCGACGAATACGACGAAGAAGAGCGGCAGATCGAGAGCGAGGACGGGGTGCGCTTCTGGGTCACGGGGCGACTCACCCTCGATGATCTCTCTGAGGCGCTCGCCTATGAATTTCAGCATGATGACGTGACGACGGTCGGTGGACTCGTCATGGACCTGGTGGGGCGCGTGCCGCGAGCAGGTGAGTCGCTGACGATCGGCCCCTTCCGGGTGGTGGTGGAGCGTGTCGTTCGTCGCAAGATCGAACGGGTCTACTTCGAGCGCGTCGCAGGCCACATGGATGATGAGGACGCCGACTGATGCCCAGCGGCTTCATCCTAGTAGTGCTTGCTCTGATCGCGCTGCTGACCATGAGCGCGACAGCGATTCGGTCGGTGAGCCGTCTCTGGCTGCGGCACTGGCAGGAGCGGCGCCCCAGTGGCCGGGCCGGACTGCGTATGGCGGTGGAACATCCAACGCGATTGGTCCATGCTGCCGGGACCGCCACGGCACTGCTGGTCTTTGCCTGGGGCGGGTATGTGGTGGGCGCCAACGGTGCGGATCTCTGGGCGCTGCTGCGCGATGCGGTCCTCACCGTGGCGCTCTTTTTGGTCTTCGGGCAACTCCTGCCGCGCGCGGTGGGTCGGCGGTGGGCTCCACAGCTCGCGCCGCGCCTGGTGCCGGTTCTGCTCGTGACGGCCGTGCTGGTGAATCCGGTGATGCTGGTGGCGCGCGCTGTGGTCCGGTGGTGTACCCCGACGGATGTGCCGTCAGGCGATGCGCGCGAGGGACTGGAAGACCTCCTGCGGGATGGTACGTTCGAGCAGATGGGCTCCACAGAAGAGATGGAGATCATCTCGGGGGTCATGCAGTTCGGCGAAAAGACGGTGGCGGATGTGATGACCCGGCGCGAGGATATATTCGCCGTGTCGAGCGCGTTGCCACCCGCCGAGATGGCGCAGGAAATCGCCGCCTCCGGGTACAGCCGCGTGCCGATCTATCACGACTCGTTGGACACGATTGCTGGGATGTTGCACGTCTTCGATGTGTTCGCGGGTGGCGGCACGCGCGTCCCGGGGCTTCGCCCGATGGCGCGGACCATCCCCTCGCGTCCGGCGACGGAATTGCTGTTCGATCTGCTTCGGTCGCGACGGCAGGTGGCCATTGTCGCGGATGACACGGGACGCACCGTTGGACTCGTAACGATGGAAGATCTGCTGGAGGAGTTGGTGGGCGAGATTCGCGATGAACACGACGAGCTGGGCCCGACCGATGCGCGTGAGGGGCGTCCGTGACGGCCGCCTTGGAGCGGACCGTGGCGGCATTTCGCGCGGGTCAGACGGCCGCCCTCGCGCGGGTGGTCAGCATCGTGGAGAACCATCGCCCCGGTTTTGATACCATCTTGGCGGCGCTGCATGCGCAGGTGGGGCGGGCCCGTCGGATCGGCATCACGGGGCCGCCAGGGGCCGGGAAGAGCACCCTGACCACGCGGTTGGCGCAGGCTTATCGGGACCGTGGCCTCCGCGTGGGCATCGTGGCGGTCGATCCGACCTCGCCCTTCACCGGCGGCGCATTGCTGGGGGATCGGATCCGCATGGAAAGCATTGCGCTCGATCCTGGCGTGTTCATCCGCTCCATGGCGACGCGTGGCTCACTCGGTGGCCTGGCAACAGCCACGCGCGAAGTGTGCGATGTCCTCGATGCGTTCGGGATCGACGTCATCCTGCTCGAGACCGTTGGCGTGGGGCAGAGCGAACTCGACATCGCGCGCGCGGCGGACACCACGCTCGTGGTGCTGGTGCCGGAGTCCGGGGACGCCATCCAGACGTTGAAGGCCGGCGTCATGGAGATCGCGGACGTCTTTGCCGTGAACAAGGCCGACCGTCCGGGGGCGGACCGTTTGCGGACGGACATCGAACTGATGTTGGGATTGCGAGCGGGGGCGTCCCATCCCGTCCCGGCGCATCACGGCATCGACTTATCGGCGCTCGCAGACCGCGAGGGGCTCCGCAACGCCCTCAATCCGGCGCGGGTGGCACGGCTCACGGCGCAGGAAGAACAGCTCGACAATTGGACCCCACCCGTCCTGCGAACGATCGCGGCGCAGGGGGATGGGTTGGTGGAGGTGGTGGAGGCACTGGAACGGCATGCGCGGTACCTTTCGGTCAGCGGGGAGTTGCAGCGCCGGCGACGGGACCGACTGCGGGAGCGCGTGCGCGAGGTGGTGGAGCAGCAGCTGCGCGAGCGACTGTGGCAGGACGCCACAACGTTGGCGTGGCTGGAAGCACAGTTGCCGCGCTTGGAGTCTGGCGAAGTGGCCCCGTTTGCGGTCGCCGACCAGCTCCGGGCTCGCAGTGGCCCATTGATGATCGAGCCAGTTCACGGTCCTGCAGTTGAGGACCCTCAAGGGATGATGCGATGACCATGATGCACGGGTTGGAAGACGTTGTCCGCCAGCAGCAGGAAGAGCTGGATCGTCTGCGCGCCGAAGTGGCCGCCTGGCGCAAGCAGTACGATGCGGGACGGACCCGCGACATGGCCTTCACGAACTCCGCCAATGAAGTGGCGCCGTTGTTTACGGCCTTGGATCTGGAAGATTCGGCGGGCACGGCCTTTGAAGTCCCTGGACAGTGGCCATACACGCGCGGCATTCATCCCACCGGGTACCGCGGCAAGCTATGGACGATGCGGCAGTTCGCCGGCTTCGGCACGGCGCGCGAGACCAACCAGCGGTACAAGTTCCTGCTGTCGCAGGGACAGACCGGCCTGTCGGTGGCTTTCGATTTCCCGACGTTGATGGGGTACGACTCCGATCATGTCCGGTCGGAGGGGGAGGTCGGGAAGTGCGGCGTCGCGATCTCCTCCCTGGCCGACATGGAAGCGCTGTTCGAGGGGATCCCGCTCGATCAGGTCTCCACGTCCATGACGATCAATGGGCCGGCCATCATTCTCCTGTGCTTCTACATCGCGGCGGCCGAAAAGCAGGGCGTGCCGGCCGCGAAGCTGCAGGGCACGGTGCAGAATGACATCCTGAAGGAGTACATGGCGCAGCATGCCTGGTGCTTCCCGATCGAGCCGGCGCTGCGCCTCATCGTCGATGGGTTCGAGTGGTGTGCGCAGCATGCGCCCAACTGGAACACCATCTCGATCTCCGGCTACCACATTCGGGAAGCCGGCGCGACGGCGGCGCAGGAGCTCGCCTTCACGCTTGCCGACGGCTTCACCTACGTGGAGCGCGGGATTGCCCGCGGCTTGAAGGTTGATGACTTCGCCCCACGGCTGTCCTTCTTCTGGGACATTCATAACGATTTCTTCGAGGAAATCGCGAAGTTGCGCGCGGCCCGTCGCATTTGGGCGCGGCACATGCGGGAGCGGTACGGCGCGACCAATCCGCGCTCGTGGATGATGCGCTTTCACTCGCAGACCGCCGGCGTGACGCTCACGGCGCAACAGCCGATGAACAATGTTGTGCGCGTCGCCTATCAGGGCCTCGCCGCCGTGCTGGGGGGCACGCAGTCACTGCACACGAACTCGATGGACGAGACGCTCTCGCTGCCCACGGAGGGCGCGGTGCAAGTGGCGCTGCGCACGCAGCAGATCCTCGCGTATGAAACCGGGGTGCCGAACGTGATGGACCCGCTCGGTGGCTCGTACTATGTCGAGGCACTGACGGATCAATTGGAGGCCGAAGCGGAGGGACTCTTCGCCCAGATCGCCGATCAGGGTGGTGTCGTGAAGGGGCTCGAAGACGGCTGGTTTCAGAAGCGGATCGCCGAAAGCGCCGCGCGACAGCAGTGGGAAATCGAGCAGCATCGGAAGGTGGTGGTCGGGGTCAATGAGTTCATCACCGATGAGCCGGAACTCGGCATTCCGATCCTGCGCATTGGCGACGAGGCCGACCGCGAGCAACGGCAGCGGATGGCCACGTTGCGTGCGACCCGTGACAATGCCTTGGTGGCAGAGCGGCTCGACGCGCTGCGGACCGCGGCACGCGGCGAGACCAACGTCGTGCCGTTCATCTTGGATTGCGCCCGGGCCTACTGCACGCTGTTCGAGATCCGGGCGGCGCTGGAAGACGTCTTTGGCGCGTATCGTGAGCCCATCTTCTTCTAAGCCGGTGCGCCGGAAGCGCACGGCACCGCGGCCACCGGCAACGGGGGCGGCACCGTCGGCGAACGAGCCGTGGTGGACGACGCATTTTGATGCGCGCTATTTGCATGAATATGAGCCGCTCTTTGACCTGACCCAGGACCGCCGGGAGGTCTCGCGCCTCGTGGAACTGCTCGGCTTATCCGCGGGCGCGAGGGTGCTGGATTGTCCCTGTGGGCAAGGACGCCATGCGCACCTGCTGGCGGAGGCCGGGTTCCGGGTGGAGGGGCTCGATTATTCGTCCGCGCTGTTGGATGTGGCGCGGGCCCGTGGGACGGGGCCCGCCTTGCATTACACGCAAGGCGATATGCGTCGACTGCCGGCCCGGTGGACCGGGCGGTTTGATGCGGTGCTCAATCTGTTCACCTCCTTTGGCTTCTTCGATCGCCCCGCCGACGATCGGGCCGTGCTGGCGGAGTTCGCTCGGGTGCTCAAGCCCGGCGGGGTCCTGATCTGGCACGGGGGCAGTCGTGACGGCGTGATGGCCAAATTCCTGCACCGGGATTGGTGGTCCACCGCCGACGGGACGGTCTTCGGGCAGGAGCGCCGATTTGATCCGCTGAGCGGGTTTCTCGAGATCACCAGTACCTGGCGCGGGCCGACTGGTGATGGCGAGCGGACACACCGTATCCGACTCTACACGGCCTCGGAACTCGCCGAACGCATGCGGGAAGTTGGCCTGGTGGTGGAAGAAGCTTTCGATGGATGGAACCCGCGCGCGCTCACCCGCCGCTCTGGGGAGATGTTGCTCGTGGCGCGCCGGGAACTGTGACATCCTGATACCTTACGCATTCCTTCAGCCTGCACCCTGATGACCCGACCAATTCGCGTCCTGGTGGCCAAGCCCGGCCTTGATGGCCACGATCGTGGCGCCAAAGTGGTGGCCGCTGCGCTCCGTGACGCTGGCATGGAAGTGATTTACACCGGCCTGCATCAGACGCCGGAGATGATCGCCACCGCTGCTATCCAGGAAGATGTGGATGTGGTGGGGCTGTCGATCCTGAGCGGCGCCCACATGACGCTCTTCCCGCGCGTGCGCGACCTCCTGCGGGATGCAGGTCGCGACGACATTCTGCTGACGGGCGGCGGCATCATTCCCAAGGAAGACATGGAATCGCTGCAGGCCAGCGGGGTTGCCCGTCTCTTTGGCCCCGGGACCAGCACGCAGGAGCTGGTGGACTACATTCGGGCGTGGTTCGCCGCCCGGGTCCAGCAGGACGCGTGACCACCCGACTCCGACAGCTGGCCGACGAACTCCGCACGCTGGAGGCGGAGCTCCGCCTCGGTGGTGGTCCGGAGCGGAGCGCCAAGCAGCATGCGCAGGGGAAGCTCACGGCGCGCGAGCGCGTCGATCAGCTGCGTGATGCCGACACGCCGTTTCTGGAGATTGGCCTCCTCGTGGCCCACGACCGCTATGACGGGCAAGCGCCCGCAGCGGGGGTGGTCACCGGGGTGGCCGTGGTCGATGGACGCGAGGTCGTCGTCGTGGCGAACGATGCCACCGTGAAGGCGGGCTCCTGGTGGCCGGAAACGATCACCAAGATTCTGCGGGCGCAGGAAGTCGCGATGCGCTGCCGGATCCCGATTGTGTATCTCGTCGATTCCGCCGGTGTGAACCTCCCGTATCAGGGGGGCGTGTTCCCCGGGCAGTACGGTGCAGCACGCATTTTCTACTACAACTCGATCATGCGCCGGTATCTGCGGATTCCGCAGTTTGCCGCCGTGATGGGGCAGTGCGTGGCGGGCGGCGCATATTTACCGGCGCTGAGCGACGTCATTTTGATGGTGAAGGGCACCTCGTTCATGGGGCTCGGTGGCCCCAATCTGGTGAAGGGCGCCACGGGCCAGACCATCGACGGCGAAACGCTCGGCGGGGCCATCACCCATACGGAGCTGTCCGCGGTCGCACATTACGCCGTGGACGATGACGTTGCCTGTCTCGCCAAGTTGCGGGAGTTGATCGCCCGGCTCCCACGGAGTCAGGGCCCGTCCGCGGGCGTCCATCGCCCCCCCGCGGAACCCCCGCAGACGCTCTACGACGTGCTGCCCGCAGACCATCGCATGTCGTACGACATGCATGCGGTGCTGCGCGCGGTGCTCGACGATGGCGCGCTCGATGAGTTCCAGCCGAATCTCGCGAAGGAGATGATCTGCGGGGATGCCCGGATCGAGGGGATGCCAGTTGGCGTCATCGCGAATCAGCGGGGGCTCATCAAGGGACGCCCCGGTGAGAAGCCACGCTTTGGCGGGATCATCTACGCAGAAAGTGCCGAGAAGGTCGCGTTTTTCATTGAACGGTGTGACCGGCAGGGGATCCCGCTCCTCTTTGTGCAGGACGTCTCCGGGTTCATGGTGGGACCGGAGGCCGAACACGAGGGGATCATTCGCGCGGGTGCGCACTTTGTGGAGGCCATGGCCTGCGCGCGGGTACCGAAGTTGGTGCTGACAGTGAACCATGCGAGTGGCGCAGGCTACTACGCCATGGCAGGGCAGGGCTTCGATCCGGACTTTCTCCTCAGTTGGCCGACTGGCCGGATGGCGGTCATGGAGGGGGAAGCGGCGATTCAGGCGGTGCATGGCCCTGCGCTGGAGGCCGCACGGAAAGCGGGTACCCCGCCGGCCCCCGAGGTCACGCAGGCCGTGGATGCCATGCGGGCCGATTACGAGGCGCAGCTCGATGCGCGCTACGCCGCGGCGCGTGGGTTCGTCGATGCCATTGTGTATCCCGAAGACACGCGCAGCATGCTGGCGCTCGCGTTGCGCGCGAGCAGCCATAATCGTGGCCCGCATCTCGGGGCCTTCGTTCTTCCACCGATGCCGGATGCGTCGGCCTGAGGCCGTCCATTCACCGGGATCACGGAGCTAGCGGAACATGAGCGACCAGGAACAAGGAACTCCGCACCACGCCTCGCGCGTGGTGCGGGTGGCCAGCGGGCAGGGCTTCTGGGGTGACTGGCTTGAAGCGCCTCGTCGGCAGGTGGAGGGTGGTCCGACGGACTACCTGATGCTCGACTATCTCGCGGAGGTCACCATGTCCATTCTGCAGAAGCAGAAGGAACGGGACCCGCGGATGGGCTATGCGCGCGACTTCATTGGCGCGATGGAGAGCGTCTTCCCGGCCGTCGCAGAGCGCGGCGTCAAGGTGATTGCGAACGCGGGAGGGGTGAACCCACAGGCGTGCGCCGAAGCCGTGCTGCAGGCCGCGACGGCCCACGGCGTGCGCGGCGCCATTCGTGTCGGCGTCGTCACCGGGGATGACATCCTCGATCGCCTCGATACGCTGCTGGCCGAGGGACATGCACTGGCCAATATGGACACCGGCGAACCGCTGGCGACCATTCGGGATCGCGTCTTGTCCGCCAACGCGTACATCGGCTCCACGCCCATTGTCGAAGCGCTGCGGCAGGGCGCGAACGTGGTGGTGACCGGTCGCAGCACAGACACCGCGCTCACCATGGCGCCGTTGCGCCACGAGTTCGGCTGGGCCGCCGATGACTGGGATCGTCTTGCCGCTGGGATTGTGGCGGGACACATCCTGGAGTGCGGTGCACAGTCCTCGGGTGGGAACTGTCTGCACGACTGGCGATCGATTCCGGACCTGGCCAACGTGGGCTATCCGCTGGCAGATGCGTCGGCCGACGGGTCGTTCATCATCACGAAGCACCCGGGCACGGGCGGACGGATTTCCGTACCCAGTGTGACGGAACAGTTGGTGTATGAAATGGGCGATCCCCATGCCTACATCACGCCGGATGTCGTCGCCGATTTCACGAGCATTCGTCTGGAAGACGCGGGCGAAAACCGCGTGCGTGTCTTTGGCATCACCGGCGGCCCGCCAACCCCATTTCTCAAGGTCTCGATCGCCTATCGGGCCGGTTACAAGGCGGTGGGCTCGTTGGTGTATGCGTGGCCGGATGCCATGGAGAAGGCGGAGCTGGCGAATCGGGTGTTGCGCGAGCGGCTGGACCGTCTGGGCCTGCACTTCGATCAGGTGCTCACGGAATATGTCGGCGCTACGGCCACGCACGGTCAACTCGCCGGCGACGGTCGTGAGGCGCCGGAGGTCCAGTTCCGCATTGGGGTCCGCGGCAGTGACCGGGCCGCGGTGGAACGCTTTACCCGAGAGATCGCGCCGCTCGTACTGAACGGGCCGCCGAGTGTCACCGGGTTCGCCGGGGGACGGCCGAAGGTGGAGGAGATTGTCGCCTATTGGCCCGCCCTGCTGGACAAGCGGGCGGTGTCCACCGCTGTGCACCTGCTTACCTGAGTCCCGGGGCTCTCATGACAACACAGTCCGTCCGCCTGTTGGACATCGCGCACGCGCGCAGTGGTGATAAGGGTGATACCGCCAATGTGGGACTCATCGCCCTCCGCCCGGAGTGGTACGCCGTTCTCGATCAGTACGTGACCCAGGAACGTGTCGCTGCCCATTTCGCTGGGCAGATCACCGGTGAGGTGGTCCGCTTCACGCTGCCGAATTTGGGGGCGCTCAATTTTCTGTTGCACGGCGCCCTCGATGGTGGTGGGACCCTGTCGCTCAAGACCGACGCACAGGGCAAGGTGTACTCCACCGCTCTCCTGCGCATGGTGATTGAGGTCCCATCCAGCGACGTCCGTGCGCTGCAGCTGCCGGTGATGGCGTGATCCTTCGGGCACGCATTGTGTTCCTGTGTGTCGGGGTCATCCTCTTTGGGCTGGCCCTGCGTTCCGGGAATGAGCTGCTGCGCTGGATCGGCATCGTGTGCGTCGCGGCGGCCCTGCTGCTGCGTTTTGCCCCACGCGGTCGCTAATGCGTTCCCGCGTCCCCGAATTGTTGGCGCCGGCTGGCACGCTCGATGCGGTGCGCGCCGCCGTCGCCAATGGCGCCAACGCCGTATACCTCGGCGCCTCGCAGTTCAATGCGCGTGATGAAGGGGCGCAGCTGTCGCTGGACGAGCTGGGACAGGCGTGCGCCATCGCGCATGCACGCGGGGCCCGAGTCTACCTCACGTTCAATGTGCTGATCAAAGCGGCGGAGTTGCCCGAGGCGTTGCGTTATCTCGGGGCATGCATCGATCGCGGCATTGATGCGGCGATCGTGCAAGACCTCGGGGTCGTACGACTGATCCAGCAGGTGTATCCCCAACTGGAAGTCCACGGCAGCACCCAGATGACCGTGCATGATGTATCTGGCGCGCGGGTCATGCAGCAGCTCGGGATCGAACGCGTGGTGCTGGCGCGAGAGAACACCCTCGAGGATATCCGGGCCATCCGCGAAGGTGTGGCTGATCTCGGGCTGGAGACATTTGTGCACGGTGCACTGTGCATCTCCTACTCGGGCCAATGCTTCATGTCCGGGATGATCTCGGAGCGCTCGGCGAACCGTGGGTCGTGTGCGCAGTCATGCCGGAAGGATTACACGCTGACGGATGAAGACACGGGCGCCGAGTTGGATCGTGGCTTCCTGATTTCCGCGAAAGATTTGGCCGCCCATGAGCATTTGGAAGCCATCGCGGAGCTCGGCGTTGGCTGTCTGAAAGTGGAAGGGCGCAAGAAGAAGCCGGAGTATGTCGCCACCGTGACGAAGGCCTATCGCGGGTGGCTCGATGCGCTCGCGCGCGGTGAACGTGGCCACGCGCCGCAACCGGAGCAGGTCGAGTCGTTGGTGCAGATCTTCAGCCGTGGCAACACGGGCGGGATGTACGGCGGCCGCCAAGGGCGCGACTACATCACGCGCACCCAGCCAGACAACCGCGGGCTGCCGGTGGGGACCGTCGTCAGCCGCGATGGCTCCGCGTTGGTCGTCGAGGTGAACCGACCGCTGGCCGTTGGCGATGGCATTGGGCTGGAGCCGCCAGCGGGGACATCGGGGGCATCGGTCGGTGGCACCGTCGAGACCGTGCGCACCCTTGGGGACCGCGGTGGGCGTTACCGACAGGCGATCACCCTGCGCGTGGCCATCGGGCGTCACGCTGCGGTGGCGGGCTGGCAGGTGGTACGCTCCAGCAATGCCACCCTCCTGCGCGATGCACAAGCGACCTATGCGGCGGTGCAGGTGCCGGAGCGCGTGGGACGTCAGCGGGTCGATGTGCGGGTCTTCGGCCAGGCAGGAAGTCCGCTCAAGGCGATCTGGCAGTGTGGGGAGCTTGAGGTCACCGTCCGCGGCGAGGTCCCGCTTGTTCCGGCCAGTAAGCGCGCGCTCGATGTGACGCAGCTGCGGGAGCAGTTTGGGCGACTCGGTGACACGATGTTGGTCCTCGGGCATATCGACGTCACGGGACTGGCGGACGGGCTCTTTGTGCCAGTGAGCGAACTCAATCGCCTGCGGCAGGAGGCCACGGTCCAGCTGCTGGAACAGGTGGGGTGGGCTGCGTCCACGCAGGAGGCGATGCGCGATGCCGTCATTGCCGATGCGCTGGCCGCCCTCCCAATGCAGGCGGCGGCGGCGGAGGCGCCCGCGCCAGACGACGAGCACTTTGCCCTCCGGGCCGTCGTCTACGGATTGGATGACGCCCGTGCAGCAGCGGCCGGTGGTGCCACCGAGATCGTGCTCGATCCGTTTCTCCGACATCCCGCCCCTCCGGTCTCTCGGGTCCACGCGTTGCGCACCGAGTTGGCGGAGCAGGGGATCAGCCTGCGGTTGCGTACGCCCACCATCATTCGGCCCACCGAGCGTCGAGCGCTGACGAAGTGGCTCGACAGCGGGTTGCCGCTGTTGAGTGGGCATCTTGGGGTAGTGGCGGAAGAAGGGGCGGCGGGCCGAGACGTCATGGCCGATTACGCCACCAACATCTTCAATCCGCACACCGCCGCCTTGCTCTTTGAGCTCGGTGCCCGCCGGGTCGTGGCCTCAATTGAGCTCACCACCACAGAGCTCAGCGCCTTGGTGGCGCCGTGGCATGGCCGCGGCTTCGATGTCGTCGTCTACGGGCGTCCCGAAGGCATGACGATCGAGCATTGCGTGTTGTCGGCGGCCTTTGAACGCGAACCGACGACCTGTCGGGACCTCTGTGTGCAAAAGCACACGAATGTGACCCTGACGGATCCGGCGGGATACACCTTTGGCGTCGCGACCGATTCTGCGTGCCGGAACCGGTTGTTACACTCGCGGCCGATCGATGGATCCGAGTTCCTGCCGGCGCTCTGGCACCAAGGCATTCGTGGCTATCAGCTGATCTTCAACATGCCTGGGGATCCGGTGACGGAGCTGGTGCGCCACTACCGTGACGCGCTCGACGCGTTGGCCCGTGGCCATGCGCCGGCGCTCGCTGGCGCGCGCGACCTGCTGGCTGGTGCATTCACCCGCGGACACTTCGTCCGGGCCGTTTGACCTCTCCGCGGCCGACGCTGGATCACGCGCGTGCGGTGCTGCG
>JBAXMW010000003.1:0-110702 GCA_037134115.1 Gemmatimonadaceae bacterium
ACCTGATAAAGCATGCGACCAGCGGCATCGCCAAAGAACGGGACGCCACTCTTGTCCGCACCACGCGGCCCCGGGGCTTCGCCCACGATCAGGACGGACACCGGTCCGTGCGATGGCACGAGCATGGGCACGGCCGCACCGCGAATACGGGGCGCAGCAGCACCGGCCGTCGCGACGGCCGCTGACGACGCACTCCGCCGCGACGCCGGAGTCCGAGGGCGTTTGGCGACCGCCATCATGTGCGCTCCACCCGCCACCCCCCAATGGGAAGCGCGGTGGCGGTCCATCCTGACGCGACATAGAGCGTCGCATCCGGCAAGCGGACGACATGCGGTCCGTGAATGGTGCGCGTCATCGCACGCCCATCATCGCGATCAGGTTCCAGCGCCGGGGCATCGGCTGGGGCGACTGGGCGATGGAAGGCCACCGGCCACGGTGCACCACCCACCGCGGTGCGCACGGAGATGCACTCGACCTCTCGATCGAGCGTGAAGCCGGTGCGCGCCGCATGCCGAGCGCTGAACTGCGCCGCGATGGTCTGCCCATCGTCGCCGGGGGCCACGGGGATATCGAGCTCGTAGCCTTGGCCCACATACCGCGCCCGCACCCACCAGCGCGCCGTGGGCCCTGACGCATCCACGCGGTCGTCATCGGCACCAAGTCGCGCGGCTTCGAGCTGCAGCCGGTGCGCCAGTGCCTCCGCCGTCAGTGACGCCGTGGCCTGCACAAAACTGCCGACCCCTTCGCGCCGTTCCGGGGCGAGGGCGAGTCCCACGGCGCTCAAGACCCCGGCATGCGGTGGGACGATGATCTGGCGAATTCCCAATCGCTCCGCGAGACCACAGGCATGCAGTGGACCACCGCCACCAAAGGCCATCAACGGCACATCACGGGGATCCACCCCACGCTCCACCGAGACGCGACGCAACGCGCGCGCCATCGTCGCGTCGGCCGTGGCAATGAGGGCTTCCGCGGCGCGCTCCACAGACACACCCAACGGCGCGGCCAGATGGTTCACCGCTTCGCGCGCGCGATCCCCATCGATCGTCACGCCGCCACTCCACTGCCCCGCGGCAATGTGCCCCAGCACGACATGCGCATCGGTCACGGTGGGACGCAGGCCGCCGCGTCCATACGCGGCCGGTCCCGGCGATGCGCCAGCACTCTCCGGCCCCGCCCGCAGTGCACCACCAGCATCAATCCACCCGATGCTGCCACCACCGGCCGCGACCGCTTCCACCAGCACACGCGGCAACGCAATCGGCACACCCGCGACGGCCCCACCGCGCTCCACCAGTGGCTCCCCGTCCACAATCAGCCCGACGTCGGCGCTGGTCCCGCCAATGTCGATCGTGAGCGCATGGGTGAGCGACAACGCTCGCGCCACGGCCGCCGCCCCCGTCACGCCACCGGCGGGCCCCGAAAGCGCCATGGACGCCGCATGCACCGCCGCCCGCGGTGCCGCCAACGTCCCCCCCGCTGAGGTCATCACGCGCGGCGCGGGATAGCCCTGCGCCTGCAGGCGGTCACCAAGCCCGGCGATGTACCGGCGCACGGCGGGGCGCGCATAGGCTTCGGCCACCGTCGTCGCCATGCGCTCGTACTCGCGAATCTCCGGCAGGACTTCATGCGAACAGATCACATCACAGCCAGGCAACGCCTGCGCCAACCGCTCGCGCAGCACGGCCGCCAGCTGGGCCTCATGCGCCGGATGCGCATACGCATGTAAGAGCGTGATGGCCACCGTATCGGGCGAGCGCGCCACCACGGCATCGACCAGCCCATCGAGTGCGGATGCATCCAGCGGCGACAGCACGCCCTCCGGGCCCATCCGCTCCGGTACGGCGAGGACATCGTCCGGCGTCACCAACGGCGCATCATGCTGCTGCGCGAGATCATACAACGCCGCGCGCTCCTGACGCCGCAGCTCGAGCAGATCCGTGAACCCTGCCGTGGCACACGCCACCACCCGCGCCCCTCGGCGCTCCAGCAGCAAATTGGTCACGACCGTGGTGCCATGCGCGATGTACGCCAGTGACGCGCCGGTCAGCCCAGACGCCTGCAGCACTTGCACCACGCCAGCCGCGCGATCTTCAGGGACGCTCAGCACCTTGGCGGTGTGCACCGTGCCATCAGGAGCGATGGCGGCGAGATCGGTGAAGGTGCCGCCGACATCGACGCCCGTGGCGGATCGCGGCGCGGCATTCGCGGCGAGAGAGACGGGAGAATGCGTCATGATCAGGCGCGTGGGCGGTGCGCGGAGGCCGTGGCACCCGCCGGCTGCGCGCCAGTCGCAGCCGTGCGGGGCAGCCGCCACAGAAGCAACGCAAGCGTGATCTGCACGGGGACGATGAGCGCCAACACGGCGAGGCTTTCCTGATGGAATGCCGGCAGTACCTCTGCGACGACTGCCACGAGCGCACAGCCAGCGATGAGCGCTGAGAGCCCACGGGCGGCGGGCGTGGATACTCCGCGCCAGAGCGCACGTGGCAACAGCACCGCAACCACCAGCATGAGCGGTTGCGCGAGCAGCAGCGTCGTGTTCGCACCCATGTACGGCGCATGCTTGGTAACGGTGGCAAAGACGAGCAGCGCGACCCCGAGCAGCCCCGTCACAAGCCCCCAGAGCGCCACCGCGACGGCGGCGATGCGCCTCGGCGCGACCGTCGGTGACTGTCCGGCGATCAGCAGCAGCGCCGACAGCACGAGTCCCGCCACCAGCGCCCAGAGCACCCGCGAGGGCGCCTGCGCCGGCAAGGGCGGGCGGGTGGAGGCAAACAGGACCGTATCATGAGCCACGAGCGCCCGCGCACCGTTCACGCCATTCACACGCATCCACGGCGCCGCCAGATGCTCGGCCATGTGCTCTGGGAGGAACTCTTCGTCCCACGCCGAGAGCGGCGCATCCGCATGGCGCCCGAGCGCGATGTCGATGCCGAGGACGAGCGTCGTCATGCCATGCAGCACGCGCGCCGTTTCCCCGCGCCAGGTCCGGCCGCTCCCCGGGCGCTGCAACGCAGGCTGCAGCTGACCGCGCAACACCCAATTCAGCAAGTCCCGTACGCGCGTGGAGCAGTTATCGCGGTAGTAGTCGTAGCGATAAAACTTGTTCGCTTCGCGGGCATTCCACTGCACGTACTCGAGCAGCGCCGCACGTTCCACCGGGGTAAGAGCGAGCACCTGCTGGCGGATCGACCGGTTATCCGCCTGATAGACGCCGTTGAAGAGCAGCGTCGGATACCCGGCCATCTGGTACTTCGTATCACCGGTCAAAAACCGGAGGAGAAAGTTCGGCTGGTCGAAGTCAAAGATGCCCCAGTTGAAGGCGACATCCTGCTGCGTCAGGCGATCACTGATGCCGATCGCCGCATGGCCGAACCGTTCGAAGAAGACATCCGACGGGCCGTAGGTGTAGAGCGAAACCGTCAGCGCTTCCCCCCGCGTGGCACGCGCGCTGTCGAGCGCGGCCGATGCGCCTGGCGGGAGCGGTGCGGGATCGGGTGCCTGTGCGGCGACCGGTGCCACAACCAGCAGCAGCGCCATGAGACACGTCGCAACACAGGATACGACAGCCGATACGATACGACCGGTCGCCACGCCATGAACCGGCCGGCACAACGGCCGGTGGCGCTCCGCCAGCACCACGGCCATTAGAAACGGTACTCTTTGCCGTCGTCCGCAGCGCGATAGATCGCTTCGAGAATCCGATGCACAAGGATCTGATCCGTCGGTGCCTCGTACGGCACGTCCTCCCGGATCACCGCGAGGAAATGCGAAATCTCCGCCCGATAGCTCTGCAGGAACGGGCTCTCGCGCGACGCAGCCCCGGAGGGGGAGACATCGACCGGTTTGCCATTGAGCTCTTTGGTCACCCGCAACGGCGCGAGCCGCGCCGAGCCACGGGTGGCCTGGACTTCAAACCACCACCGCTCTTCATCGCCGACGTAGGCCGACGACACCGCGAAGGCGCAGGTCAGGCCATTCTCGCACTCGAGGAAGACCTGCATGGACTCCTCGACCGCGCTGGCAGCACGACCACGACGCATCGTCGACGACACCCGCACCGGCGCCTTGGACTCGGCCAGCCAGACGGCAAGGTCGAGCAACGGGAACCCTTGCTCCATGAAGGCGCCACCGCCGGATTCCGCGCGCCGGGTCCGCCAGCCATCCGCGCCGCGACCGAAGATGAGGGATCCAGCCCGGATCGACGTGATCTGTCCGAGTTCGCCGTTGCGCACGAATTGATCGAGCGCCTGCACATCCGCGCGGAAGCGCAAATTGGTCCCCACCACCAGACGGCGATCAACCTTGGTGGCCGCGTTCAGGCAACGCTCCACGCCACGCGCCGTCAGCGACAGCGGACGCTCGCACAGCACGTGGAGTTTGGCACGGAGTGCGCTGAGGACATGCGGCTCATGCAGATGATTCGGCGTGGTGATCACCACCGCGTCCAATTCATCCAGCTCCAGCAGCTCCTCAAAATCGGTGTAGATGTCCGGGACCCCGAAGCGGTCAGCCAAGGCGCGCGCCTTTGCCGCGTCATTGTCGCACAGCGCCACCAACTGGGCCCCGCGCAACTTCGACAGCACCGGGATATGTGTCAGCTGGGCAATCGCCCCCGTTCCCACCACCGCAATCCGCACCACGTCCTTCATACCGCCTCCAAGGGAAACTGCCATGTGCGCGCCCGCGCGGTGTTCTCCACGCGGCGTGATCAGCGCACGACCCCGATCGTCGTGCCGGGGTAGTAGTGACGCAGAATGGTCAACGCATCCTGCCCGGCTCGCGCCCGGCCAATCGCGCCCCACTGACAGAGGCCGACGCCGTGTCCGTTGCCGGCTCCACGCAGCGTGAGTTCCGTGACCTGACCACGTCGACGCGCCTGCCGCTCCACTGAAAAATACGTACTGGACAGGATCGCGCCACGCGCATCACGCAGGGCGGGACGGATCTCCGACGCACGGAGTTCCACGGTCCCCTTGCTGGTCTCCACCCGCAGCGTCTGCACGCGCCCCGATGGCCCGTGGGCCCCAATCTCCACGGCACGCACGGACAGCCCGCCCCCAGCGATACCGGCACCGCGCGCCACCAGCGTGCGGCGGACCGCATCGGCGAGCATCGCCTGATCAAAGGTGGCGGTCCAATGGTTTCGGGGCGTCAGGTCGCAGTACGGGCGCCCCGTCGCGGGGTTCGTGTCGTCGTCGACGCCAAGGTGATCCGCCGTGGCCGCGCCGCTCCACGCTTCGGCCGGCACCGCCGACCGCCCCCCGCAGGCGGCACTGTACGGGGCGTCCACTGGCACCCCGCCCCGCAGCACCACCTGCCCGGCGGTCACCGCCACCGCGGCAGAGACCACCGGCACCTCCGCGTTCACGCCGCCGTACACCTGATTGGTCACGCCGGCGATCAGATGCCAACCTGAGGCCGGTACCGCGCCACTGGCCGTTCCGGCCGGGACGCGCACATAGGTATAGCTCCGCGCTGCGATCGCCTGCGCTTCCATCGCCGCGCGGTCACCCGGCGACCGGGTGCCAATCTCCAACGGCACGACGCCCTGCAGATACGCTTCAACCGGCAACCGGTTGACCACCAAGAGGCCGCTGTCCGTCGCCGAGACGCGGAGATCGCCACGATACCCCACCGCGGCGCCACGGGCCGGTGTCAGCTGCACCACCCCGTCGCCCAGCGGGATCACCACCAGCGCATTCCCGGGCTCGAGGGTGACCGCGCTGTCCCCGAGGAGGCGCAGTCGCGCCCCGCGACGTTCAACGCGCCAGCGGACGCCGGCACGGCCACGGGCGAGCACGGCCCCACTGCGCGCATGCATCACCCGCCAGTCGGTCGTCGCGCTGCCGTCGATGGTGTCCGCGCGGCTCGCCACCGCCACCCACGCGATCCGATCCGCGACGCCAGCGCTGTCCGGGCGCATCGGCACGCCCGGCTGCGGCCGCTCGGGACCGGGGACCGGCCGTCCTTCCGTGGCGGGGCGTACCCCCCGGCCACACGACAGGACGCCCGCCAGCGCGAGCGTCCCCACCCGTATCGGCCATCCGGCGACCCGTGCCGAACGCCGGACCGTCCTGCGGCTCAGTCCTGCCCCGCCACCGCCGCCGCGAGGGCAGCGTCGAGCCGCGCCACGGTCTCGTCGATATCTGCGTCCGTATGCGCCGCCGACATAAACGCCGCTTCAAAGGCGCTCGGCGCCAGCGAGACACCACGCCGACGCGCCGCATGGAAGAAGCGCTTGAACAGGGCGGTATCCGACTCCTTCGCCTCTGCGAACGAGGTCACCGGCGTGTCGCGGAAGAAGAAGCCCCACATGGAGCCGGCATGATCGGCCGTGAACGGAACCCCCTGACGCGCCGCGTTGTCGCGAAGCCCCTGCACCAATCGCGCCGTGCGCGCCGTGATCTGATCGTGCACCTCACGCGTGAGGGCATCCAGCGTCGCAATCCCCGCCGCCATCGCCAGCGGATTCCCAGACAGCGTGCCGGCCTGATAGACGGGGCCACTCGGCGCGATGCGCTGCATGAGATCCCGACGCCCGCCATACACGGCTACCGGCAAGCCGCCACCAATGACTTTGCCGAGTGCAGTCAGATCCGGCACCACATCAAACCGCTCGCGCGCGCCACCGTAGGCGATGCGGAAGCCCGTCATCACTTCGTCGAACACCAGCAACGCGCCCGTTTCGTCGGCGATGCGACGCAGCCCCTGAATGAAACTCGGATGCGGCGGAATGAACCCACCATTCCCGACCACTGGCTCCAGCATGATCGCCGCGAGCGGCACCGACCGCGCGACCCGCTCGGTCTCCTCAAGGTCGTTATACGCGCAGGTCAGCGTGAGCTTGGCGAGGGCATCGGGTACGCCAGGCGAATCCGGGAGGCCGAGCGTCGCTACCCCGGAGCCTGCCCGAACGAGAAAGGCGTCGGCATGGCCATGGTAGCACCCCTCGAACTTCAGGATGTGCTCACGGCCCGTCGCGGCACGCGCGAGCCGCGCGATGCTCATCGCCGCCTCGGTGCCACTCGACGTGAAGCGCATCATTTCGACATGCGGCATCCGATCGGTGATACGCGCCGCCAGCTCCACCTCAAGGCCGGTGGGCATGCCAAAGCTCGTCCCCGACTGCATGGTGCGCTGCACCGCCTCCAGCACCGGCGCCGGCGCATGCCCCAGCACGAGGGGCCCCCAGGAGAGGATGTAGTCAAGGTATTCGTTGCCGTCGGCATCCCAGACGCGTGAGCCTTGACCACGCGCGGCGACGAACGGCTCGCCCCCAACGCCACCAAAGGCGCGCACCGGCGAATTGACGCCGCCCGGGAAGTGCTGCCGCGCGCGGGCCATGATCTCCGCCGAGCGGGTACCCGGGCGCGAAGCACCGGAAGTGATCGTTGGGTTCGTCATCGTCCAAAGCTCCCTGCGCTGGAAGTCGTCATCCCGACGAGCGGCAATGCCCGCGAGGCCCGTACCGACGCGGCCGCGGGGCGGTCCGCCCCACCCAGCCACGTGGCCCGGAAGTCCACATCATCCACCACGGCATCGATGCGCACCTCAGCGAGCGTGCCGATGGGCAGATCGGCGGTGAGATGGACAATGCCGTCGATATCATCGGCCTGCCAGGGTGCGCGCGCGAGCAAGGTGCCTGGCGTTTCACCGGGACGATCGACCAGCACGGTCGTCGTGCGCCCGACAAAGCGCTCGTACCGCTCGCGCGTGATCGCCCGCTGCAACTCTTCGATCCGCTCTTTACGCTCCTGCTTGATGGACTCGGCGACATCGTCCTCAAGCGCATAGGCCCGCGTTCCTTCCTGCGGCGAGTAGGTGAAGCAGCCGACGCGATCGAACTGCAACTCCTCCAGAAAATCGCACAGCGACAAGAAATCGGCTTCGGTCTCCCCCGGGAAGCCCACAATGACCGTGGTGCGGACCGCGAGATCGGGGATCACCGAGCGATAGCGCGCGAGCCGTTCACGAATCGACTGCTGCCGTTCCGGCCGACGCATGCGGGCCAGCACGGCATCCGCCCCATGCTGCATCGGGGTGTCGAGATACGGAAGGAGCCGAGGATGCGCCGCCATGACCTCCAGCAGCCGCGGCGTGATGCCCGCGCTGTAGAGATAGAGATTGCGGATCCACGGAATGGTGGTCTGGGTCACCAACGCTTCCAAGAGCTCGGGGAGCCCCACCCCATCCCGACGATCGCGGCCGTAATGCGCGAGATCTTGTGCGACGAGATTGAGTTCGCGCGCCCCCTGTGCTTCCAGCAACTGGGCCTCGCGCACGAGATCATCGAGCGCAAAGGAGCGGTGCTTCCCACGCATGAGGGGGATGGCGCAGAATGCGCAGCCATGATCGCACCCTTCACTCACCTTCAGATAGCGCACATGCGAGGCGCTGTCGCCGCCGAAGAGCCGCACCCCGGGATGCTCCACGAGGGAGCCGCCCAGCAGACCACGTTCCACCAGCTCCGGGACCAACCGGTCGACCTCAGAGGTTCCGAGAAAGACATCGACCTCAGGGAGCGCCTCGACCAGCTCCGCCTTGTGCCGCTCGATCATGCAGCCGATCGCGAAGACGGCACGGCAGGAGCCATCCTCCTTGAGCCGCGCGGCTTCGAGAATGGCGTCAATGGACTCCTGCTTGGCCGCGTCGATGAAGCCGCAGGTGTTCACGACCACCACCTCGGCGTCCCGCAGGTCCTTCACGGTCTCCGCGCCATGCGCGACCAGATCCGCGAGGTAGCGCTCCGAGTCCACCGTGTTCTTATCGCACCCGAGGGTGACCAACCCGATCCTAAGCATCCCGGAAAGGTACCGGGAGCGACCGCGTTATCGGAAGTTGCCGAACTGCAGCTCGACGCCGAAATCGCCCTTGCGGAGGAGCGTGATCGCCTCCTGCAAGTCGTCCTTGGAGGGGGAGGAGATGCGCACCTGATCCCCTTGGATGGAGGCCTGCACCTTTTTGAGCTTGGCCTCCTTGATGGCCGCCGAGACCTTCTTCGCCGTCTCGGCGTCGAGGGCCATCTTGAGCTTGATCTCGCGACGGAGCAGATCCCCGCCGCCCGGCTTGACGGTGCCGATGTCCAGATTCTTCACCGGAACACCGCGCTTGATCAGCTTGGCCTGCAGCATGTCGAACAGCGCTTCCATGCGCATATCGCTGTCCGTTTCCAGCTGCACCAGGCTCTCGCCGCGCTTGAACTCGATGACGGCGTGCGCGCCTTTGAAATCGAAACGCTGGCTGACCTCTTTTTGGGCCTGATTCACCGCGTTGTCGACTTCCTGCAGGTCCACACCGGTGGTCACATCAAACGAATACGCCGACGCCATACTTATCCCAGAAAGCTTTCGAGGGCACGGGACCGCGAGACGTGCCGCATCCGCGACAGCGCCTTTTCTTTGATCTGGCGGACCCGCTCCCGGGTGATCCCCATGAGCGCCCCAATCTCCTCAAGGGTCTTGGGCTCCGCCCCATCGATCCCGAAATACAAGCGCAGAATTTTGGATTCCCGTTCCTTCAGGCTCCCCAGCGAATTCTCAATCGCTTCGGTGAGCGCCTTTTCAAAGGTCTGCTCATCCGGCGTGGGTTGCATGGTGTCGGGGATGTAATCGAGCAGCCGGCTATCCTCTCCCGGCGTCATGGGTGCATCCAGCGACAGATGCACCTGTGAGATCGACATCGTCTTCGCGACTTCTTCTTCGGTGATGTCCATCCCTTCGGCAATTTCCGCATGCGTCGCCTCGCGCCCCAGCTCCTGCAACAGCGCGCTCGCGCGCTTGCCAATCCGATGCAGCGTCCCGGCCCGGTTGAGCGGCACACGCACGATCCGCGACTGCTCGGCGAGCGCCTGCAGGATCGCCTGCCGGATCCACCACACGGCATAGGAGATGAACTTGATCCCCTTGGTCTCGTCGAATTTGTGGGCCGCGCGAATGAGGCCGAGGTTCCCTTCGTTGATCAGATCAGAGAGCGAGACCCCCTGATTCTGATACTTCTTCGAGACGGAGACGACGAACCGCAGGTTCGATCGCACCAACTTATCCAGCGCCTCCTGGTCCCCCGTGCGGATCCGACGGGCCAGCTCCGCTTCATCCTCGCGCGAGATCAGCGGATAGGCGCTGATGTCCCGCAGGTACTGGTCCAAAGAGCCTTCTTCGTACGATGACGATTTTTTCCTGGACGGCGTGACAGCCATGGGGCGATGCCTGGATGATGCGAAACGGAGGGCGGGAATCCTGCCGCTGGCAGGGTGGGTCGACCGCTCGACACCATCCGGCCACGGCTGGACTGCTTAAGGGTGAACGGCGGGGAGGGGATTCGTCAACGCAGTGGCGGCCATTTCTCGGCCGCCACTGGTCCGGCCGTCAATAATTATCGATCTGGGCCCGTTGCAACGTCCCCGAATAATCGATATAGCCGACCTTCGTCTCGGAATAGAACTCATACACTTCCCACCCCCCTTCTCGGTGGCCGTTCCCCGTTTCCTTCACCCCGCCAAAGGGGAGGTGGGCTTCCGCGCCGATGGTGGGGGCGTTGACGTAGGTGATCCCGTTGTCGAGCTCTTGCAGCGCGCGGAAAGCCACATTCACGTCGCGGGTATAAATCGAGGAGGAGAGCCCATAGCGGACGCCGTTGTTCACCGCGAACGCTTCCTCCACGGACTGCACCCGAATGACCGAGAGCACCGGCCCGAAGATCTCCTCCTGATCCAAGCGCGATCCAGCGGTCACCCCGGTGAAGATCGTGGGCTGAAAGAACATCCCGCGGTCGAGACCAGGGCCCGTCGCGCGCGCGCCCCCGCAGGCGAGCGTCGCCCCCTGCGCGAGACCGATCGTCACATAGGCTTCGACCTTGTCGCGCGCCGCTTCATGAATGAGCGGGCCGACATCGGTGCCCGCCGCGCGGCCGTCACCCAGTCGGAGCCCCTCCGCTCGCGCCACGAGCCGATCAACGAAGGCATCGTGAATGCCATCCTGCAGCACCAACCGGCTCGTCGCCGTGCACCGCTGCCCCGTTGTGCCGAACGCCCCCCAGAGGACCCCCTCCAGGGCCAGGTCGAGATCGGCATCGTTGAGGACGATCTGCGCATTTTTGCCGCCCATTTCGAGCGACAGCCGCTTGTGCATCCGCCCGCAGGTCTCGCCAACCAGACTGCCCGTTGCTGTGGAGCCGGTGAAGGAGATCACGGGCACCTGCGGATGCTCCACCAGCGCCTTCCCCACCACCTCCCCCATCCCGTGCACCAGCTGGATCACCTCGGGGGGCAATCCGGCTTCCAGCAGAATCTCCACCAGCACGGTCGCGGTGTGCGGCACGTCTTCCGCGGGCTTCAGAATGACCGCATTGCCGCAGAGCAGCGCCGGGAAGGCCTTCCACGTGGGGATCGCCAACGGGAAGTTGAAGGGGGTGATCAGCCCGCACACGCCAATGGGGCGCCGCATGCTCATCGCCCACTTGCTGGCAAGCTCGCTCGGCACCGTGTGGCCGAACAGCCGGCGCCCTTCGGTGGCCGCGTAATAGGCGGTGTCGATCCCCTCTTGCACATCGCCGCGCGTTTCCGCAAGCGGCTTCCCCATCTCGCGCGTCATGAGATCGGCGATCTCTTCCTTGCGCGCCGCCATGAGATCCCCCACGCGGCGCAAGATGTCACCACGCGCCGGCGCCGGCGTCCGCTTCCACCGGGCAAAGCCGCGCTGCGCACTCGCGACGGCGGCTTCCACATCCTCGACCCCTGAGGCCGGAAAGTGGCCGATCAGGTCCGAATGATCGGCCGGATTTCGGTTCTCGAAATAGGCCCCGGTGCGCGGCGCCACCCACTGGCCATCAATGAAGTTTCGAAAGGTCGTGGTCATCGCCAAGGCTCAGGATGCGAGAAGGGGGACGATCGGGCTGCTCATACCGGCAACCCGCGGCATTAAAAAATTATACGGCGTCGGCGCCCGCGTCGTCCCGGGTCAACCCGTACCGTTCCAACTTCTTGTACAGGTTCGATCGGGGCATATCGAGCGCCCGGGCCGTTTCCGACACGTTCCAGTCATAAATGCGCAGCTTGCCCAGCAGGAAGGCGCGCTCCGCTGTCTCTTTGAACTCCTCGTAGGTCGCGCACTCGAGGAGTGAGCCCAGCTCGCTCGGTTCGTCGACGGGCGTTCCGACCAAACGCGCGACGTCCGCTGCGGTGATCGTGGGGCCGTTCGCCAGAATCACCATGCGTTCCACGGTATTGCGCAGCTCGCGCACGTTCCCGGGCCAGTCGAGCTCCAACAGCCGACGCATCGCCTCGGCATCCACCTGCCGCACTGGCAATCCATCGCGCGCCGCCAACTGCCCCAGGAAATACTGCACCAAACGCGGAATGTCCTCACGCCGCTCGCGCAGCGCGGGCACCGTGATCGGCACGACATTCAACCGATAATACAAATCTTCCCGGAAGCGCCCTGCCGAGATCTCTGCCGCGAGATCTTTGTTGGTGGCGGCCAGCACGCGCACGTCGACCTGCACGGGTTTGTTGCCACCGATCCGGGTCACGACGCCGTCCTGCAACACCCGGAGCACTTTCGCTTGGGCCGCCAGCGACATGTCGCCAATCTCATCGAGAAAGAGCGTGCCCTGATCGGCTTGCTCAAACTTCCCGGCCCGGTCACCGACGGCGCCCGTGAAGGAGCCCTTCACATGCCCGAACAGCTCGCTCTCAATGAGCTCGGCGGGAATCGCGGCACAGTTCACTTCCACGAACGTCTTTCGCGCGCGCGTGGACCCGCGATGAATCGCCCGGGCCACCAGCTCTTTCCCGGTCCCATTCTCCCCGGTGATCAGCACCCGCGCCGGCGTGCTGGCCACCTTCTCGATGCGCTCCAGCATGGCCCGAACCCCGGGGGTCGTGCCCACAATTTCGTAGCGCGCGTCGATCGTTTGCCGGAGCCGCTCGTTCTCCTCAGAGAGCGCGCGGGTGGCCAGCGCATTGCGCAGAACGACGAGGACGCGGTCCGTATCGAGCGGCTTCTCCAGCAAGTCGAAGGCCCCAAGCTGGGTGGCCTCGACCGCGGTTTGGATCGTGGCGTGACCACTGATCATGACGACCAACAGCTCGGCATCGAGCTGACGGAGCCGCTTGAGCACCTCCAGGCCGTCCATCCCCGCCATCTTGACGTCGAGAAAGACCAACTGCGGCCGGAAGCTCTCGGTCGTCGCGAGCCCTTCGGCACCGCCACCTGCGGTGCGCACCTCGTAGCCTTCGTACTCCAGCAGCTGCCGCAGCGCTTGCCGAATGCCCGGTTCGTCATCGATCACCAGCAACCGATGCGCACTCACGGCGTCACCGCCCGATACAGAATGGCGCGCCCCTGCGTGATGCGCAGATCGCCGATGCTGCGCGGCAGCGGGATCGTCAGGGCGTTGGACAGCGTATCCGCCGGTGAGGCCGCGCGTTGCCGCAGGACCCGCACAATGAGTGGCACGACCGCTGACGGCAGCGAGACGCCGCGGAGTTCCACCGTTTCTATCACGTAGCGGGCCGAGCCGGGTTGCTCGACCGTGAGCGCGCCGCTGACGTCAACCGTGTCTTGGCCATGGACCACCGCCGACAGGGCGGTCCGCATCGCGCCGGCGCCGGCGACCGCCCGCAAGTCCACGACCGTACGGAGCCGCACGTCATGGCCGTCCAGCGCTATCTGCGGCAGCGACGATGAGGCGTCGGCCGCCCGACGCGACGCACTGACCGGCCGAAGGACCGGCACCAACGCCGGGGCGATCAGTCGCGCGAAGGCGGCCGGGGTGAGCGTGACATACGCCGGTGCCTCGCGCGCCGCGAGTCGAGCGATGGCGGGGTCGAGGGCCCGCGTGGAATCCAGCGGCACCCAGGTACGCGCTGACACGACGGGGGCGGCGGAACCGGGGACAGTCGCCGCAGGAGCGGCTCCACCGGTCGCCGTCGCACTGCGGCGCAGTTCGTCCGTCGGCAGCGTATCGAGACGGCGTTCGACGGCCGTGGCGCCGCCGGCCACGGTGTGGGCCGCGCGCGCGGTGAACCGGCGCACACCGTCGGGGAGGTGATCACTCCAATACCAGGCGCCCACCGCTACACCAGCCGCGAGCACTGCGGCACAACCGATTTTATCGAGACAGCCCACGGGGATCGGGATGAGGGTCTGCCGGAACCTATTGGTGCGGACCGCCTGCCGACAACCCGACCTCCTGAGGGGGCGACGACGGACCGCCGGGGTCCGCCGCTGGCCGATAGCGGAGAGCTTCGGCGATATGGGCGGCGGTGATCCCGGAGGCCTCATCCAGATCGGCGATCGTGCGCGCGACCCGCAGCACGCGGTGATAGGCGCGGGCGGAGAGCGTCAGGCGATTCGCAGCCCGCACCAACAGCGTGCGCGCGTCGGCATCGAGGCGCGCGTTCGCGGTGAGCACGCGGATCGGGGCGGAGGCGTTGGTGATCGCGACGTCGTCGTCGCCCATGGGGCGTGATCCGATAGCCGCCCCCGTGGACGCTCCCATGGACGCCCCCCTGGACGTTTCGGTCATTGGGAGCGTCCGTTGGAGTGGCGCATACCGGCGAGCCTGTTGCGCGCGGGCCCGGAGTACCCGGGCGCGTACCTCGTGCGTGGACACCCGCGGCATCGCCGGTGCGGGTGCGGTCCGCATGGCGTCGTGCGCACCGAGCGACTCGGCCGGGTCGGCGAGGGCATCGGGCGAGACACGTTGTACCAGCACGTGCAGGTCGATGCGATCCGCGAGCGGTCCCGAGAGACGGGCGCGATGCCGCTCGAGGTCGGCCACCGAGCAGCGACAGGCGCGATCGGGGGTGCCGGCATAGCCACAGGGGCATGGATTGCTCGCCGCGACCAGCGACACGCGCGCCGGAAAGCGAATCGTGTGCGCGGTCCGGGCGACCACTACGGCGCCATCTTCCAACGGCTGGCGCAGTGCTTCGAGCGTGTGGCGCGGGAAGAGCGAGAGTTCATCGAGGAACAACACCCCGCGGTGCGCGAGGCTGACTTCCCCGGGGCGCGGCCACCCACCACCCCCCACCAACGCCGCCGAGGAGACCGAGTGATGCGGCGCCCGATACGGGCGAATACCTCGGGCCAGCGCCTGCAGCGCCGCGTCGCTGATCAGCCCGGCCACCGAGTGAATCGCCATCACTTCGAGAATCTCCTCGTCAGTGAGTGGCGGCAGGATCCCCGGCAGCCGACGCGCCAGCATCGTCTTCCCCGCCCCCGGCGGGCCCACCATCAACAGATTGTGCGCGCCGGCGGCGGCGATCTCCACACCGCGCACCGCCAGCGGCTGCCCCACCACATCCCGCAGATCTGGAATGCCCCAGTCATCGGCGTGGAGTCCCGCATGCGCATCTGGCGGCGGCGCATCGGCGCGGAGTGTGCCACTCCGCAACCGCTCCACCAATGCGTGCAACGTCGGCGGCGCCACCACCGGCACCCCGCGGACCCGCACCGCTTCGCGATGGTTGCCAGGCGGGACCACGAGCGTGCGACCCGGATGCCCCAATTGATGACGCGCCATCGCAAGCACCCCACGCACGGGACGCAGCTGGCCATCGAGACTGAGCTCTCCCACCGCACACAGGTCGGCCAATGCGTCCGATGGGATCTGCCCACTCGCGGCCAACAGCGCCAAGGCAATCGGGAGATCGAAGGCCGTCCCGGTTTTCGGCAGATCCGCCGGCGACAAATTGACTGTGATGCGGCGCGGCGGCACCGGGAACCCCGAATTAGCCAACGCGGCACTCACGCGATCTCGGCTCTCCTTCACCGCCGTGGCGGCGAGCCCCACCAGCGTCCAGTGGGGCAAGCCATTGGCGACATGGACTTCGACCGTGATGTCGAGCGCGGAGACGCCCAAGACGGCGGCAGAGTGAGCGGCAGCAAGCATGTCTGCATGCTAGGCCTTTTCTCGCTGTCGATCGCCATCCAATTCGTGCACCACGTAGCCTTTGCGCGCCGACCGGACCATCGGCGCGAAGCCTTACTTCGTGCGGCGCACCACCGGCGCATGCAGAACCACCCGCCCGGCGCGGACCCCAGTGGGTTTGCTCGCCGCCACGGCGACCTGCCCGTTCACCACCACCGTCTCGATCCCCACCGGATACTGATGCGGCGCCGTGAAGGTGGCCTGATCCCGCACCGTCGTCGGATCAAAGACCACCACATCCGCAATCGCGCCCACCCGCAGCACGCCGCGATCGGTGAGCCCCAGCCGCTGCGCCGGCATCTCCGTCATTTTGTGCACGGCCGCCGCCAACGAGAGCAGCCGTTGCGTCCGGACGTACTCGCCAAGGACCCGCGGGAACGTCCCGTAGGCCCGGGGATGCGGATGCCCGTCCCCCGGCTGGGACAGACGACCATCACTCGCGATCATCGTGAACGGCGACTGCATGATCCGGCGCACGTCCTGTTCATCGAGCACATGATAGATCGCATTCCCGCCGCCCCGCTGCATCGCTTCGAGCACCAGTAGCGCGCCGTTCGCCGGCGTTGGCGCCATCGCGCGACGCACGGCCCAATCCCGCAGCGTCTTCCCCTCCAACGATTTGTCCCAAGCGACGCGTGAGAACTGCACCCGGGACAGATCACCGCCCCCACGATCGTTCACGATGTTGTCGACAATCCCGCGCAGGATGCTGTCCTTGAGCGCCGGCGTGGCCACGCGACGCGCAAACGCGCTGTCCCCGCCCGCCATCGCCCACGACGGGACCAACACGCCAATCCCGGTGTGCGTCGCCGTGTACGGATACTGGTCGACCATGACATCGGTACCGGCCGTTCGCGCGCTGTCGACCATCGCCAGCGTGACCACACTCTTGCCCCACATCGCCTGCCCGACCGCCTTGTGATGCGTGAGCACCACCGGGATCGATGCGCGCCGCCCAATCTCCAGCGCTTCCCCAACCCCCTCCAGCAGCCCGAGCCCTTCTTTCCGCAAATGCGACGTATAAATGCCCCCACTGTCTGACGCTGCCTGCGCCAGCGCCACCACTTCATCGAGCGTCGAATAGGTCCCGGGCAGATAAATCAGCCCCGTACTCAGCCCAAACGCCCCGTCATGCATGCCCTGCGCCACCAGCCGCTGCATCGCCTGTAACTCGGTTGGCGTCGGCGCGCGGTCCGACATGCCGAGCACCCGACGCCGCACGTCGTTGTGCCCAATCAAATAGGCCACGTTGATGCCGACCGTCTTGGTCCGCACGGAATCCATGTACGGCCCAAGAGGCACCGGCGATCCCCCATCAGGACCACCGACCGCCAGCGTTACCCCTTGCCGCAGCGCACTCTCGGCCAGCGGCAGCTGCAGCAGCGGCTCCAAATGCGCATGCAGGTCAATGAACCCCGGCGCCACAACCCGCCCCGCAGCGCGCACCACGCGGGCGGCACGCGTCCGCGGCAGCGCCGGCGCGATCGCGACGATCCGATCACCGCGGATCCCCACATCGAGGCGCTGAGCCGCACCTCCCGTCCCATCCAGCACCTCGCCGCCCACGATCAGCAGATCGAAGCGCCCAGTATCCACCGCTGGGCGCTTCGCCGACGGCTTCGATGCCGGCGTCGAGGCCGACATCGCCGACGGCGTCGCTGGCTGCGTCAACGCGAGCGCCGCCGAGGCGGCGACCAACAGGGCCGGGAGCACCATCGCTTACTGGGCCGACTTCAGTTCGACGTCAAACACCAGCGTGGCATTCGCCGGAATCGGCCCCGTGCCCTGCGGCCCGTACCCGAGGTTCGATCCAATCACGAGGCGGCGCTTCCCGCCGACCTTCATCCCCGCCACCCCCAGATCCCACCCGGGGATCACCATGCCACTTCCCAGCTTGAACGAAAAGGCCGCGCCGCCCACGTTCGAATCGAACTTGTTGCCATTCGCGAGCCAGCCGGTGTAGGTCATCGACAGCGTTTTGCCATTCGTCGCGTCCGCGCCGGTGCCCACCACCAGATCCTGGTAATACAGATTGTCATTGATCTTCGTCATGGCGGAGATGTTGACGCCGAGCGCCGCCGCATAGGTCTCCGTCGCCGGATTCGACGGCGAACTCGACGACGTCGGATCACTCAGGCATCCCCCCACCAACAGCAGCGCAGCACCCAACAGCGCGCGCCGGGAGAACGCACGACGAAGGCCAACGGACGCAGTGGTCACAGACGAAAGCACAGAGGGCGACATAGTCAGAGACGGCCGAAAAGTGAGGAAACCCGGTGGCATACTCAGCCGGGACGATGCGTCGAAGTTAGCGCCCCCGCCGCCCGGAGACACCCCGCCCGACCGGTTCGCAGCCCCCCCGGTGATTGCGGGCGGGACGGGAATCCCCTACGCTCCCAACGTGCCCACCGTGCCCGTCACTCCGTCACCGTCGTCGGCAGTCTCCCCAGTCCCCGGGCCACCCGGCGACTCGGCGACCGCCTTTTTCCTCGAGCTGGCGAGAGCCATGCACGAGTTCGGCACGCCGGCACACCAACTCGAGACAGCGCTCGCCACCGTTGCCCGACGCCTCGGACTGACCGCCGAGATCTTCTCCACCCCCACCAGCCTGATGATCGGCCTCGGGCCACTGGAGTCCCAGCGCGTCCACCTGCTGCGCGTCGAACCGGCCTCTCCGAACCTCGGCAACCTCGCGCGTCTGAATGCGGTCGTGCACGCCGTCCGCTCAGGACGCATTTCGCCGGCGGCTGGGCTCACGCGATTACAGGATCTGCGCGCGCATCCTCCGCACTGGCCAACCGCCCTCGTCCTCGCGGCCTATGCGCTGTCATCAGCGGCCGTCGCCACGTTCCTGCACGTGGACGCACGGAGTGTGGCCATCGCGGCGCTCCTCGGGCTGCTGACCGGCACCATTGCACTTGGGGCAGGACGGACCGCCGGATGGCGCGCTGTCACGGAACCGCTCGCCGGCTTTGTCATCTCCACACTCGCCTTTGCGATCGATGCCTTCACAGGCGCGAACGCCGGCTATCTCACCTCGCTGGCCGGCCTGGTCATTCTGCTCCCCGGGCTCACCTTCACCGTCGCCCTCACCGAGCTCTCCACCCGAAATCTGACCTCCGGCACCAGTCGACTCACGGGCACCCTCGTCGTCTTTCTCGGATTGGGCTTCGGGCTCGCGCTCGGCGCAAAGCTTGGCGCCGTGTTGGGCAGCGCGGCCGCAGCGGTCGTCCCCGCGTGGGTGCACACCGGTATCCCCCCGGCACCGCTCCCCACGTGGACCGAATGGTGTGGCCTGCTCATCGCCCCGCTGAGCTTTGCCATTCTGCTGAATGCGCACCGCCGGGACATTCTCCGCATCCTGCTCGCCTCCATCATCGCCTATCTCACCTCGCGCATCGCTGGAGCCCGCATGGGCGATGAACTCGGCGCGTTCCTTGGCGCCTTCGTGGTCAGCGCCGGGAGCAACCTCGCCGCGCGACGCTCCCAGCGCAGTGCGATGGTCACGCAGGTGCCCGGGCTGCTGATCCTGGTGCCCGGGAGTATCGGGTTCCGAAGCGTGACCTCGCTGTTGGGAGCGCAGGTGGAAGCGGGGGTCGCCACCGCCTTTCACGTCGCGATTCTCGGGATCTCCCTCGCTGCCGGCGTGCTCGCGGGGAACCTGCTCGTCGCGGCCGATCCGCCGTCAGGCGAAGACGCCGATATCGTCTGATCGCCTGGCGATCAAACGAAGTGGTCAGGCGACGCGTTCGGCAGGATCGGTGGCGAGGGCGGTGACCGTTGCACGATAGGCCGGCCGCCCCCACCCAAGAATGCACAGCGTCAGCGCCATCCCCACGACGGTGACGATCGCGAGCGACCAGCGCAGCGCCGCATCGTTGCCGAACAGTTGGTCCGTCAACAGCGCCACCGCCGTCGGGCCAATGCCGCCAGCGAGTCCCACCAACAGTTGAAAGACCGCAGCGCCCTGTCCTCGGAGGCGCGAAGGCAACGCTTCTGCCACGGCGGCATTGGCCGCGCCCCAGGGCATCGCCGCAAAGAGATTCACCGGCACCAACAGCGCTGCGGCAATCGTCGCCGAGCCCACCAGCGGATACGCACCCGCACACAGGAGCATCCCGGCAGCACCCAGCATGCCGACGCGGAGCGGCGCATCAATGACGCCGCGATTGCGGTCCCGATCGGCAAGCCATCCGCCAACCATCGTGCCCAAGGGACCAAGCCCCATGGTGAGCGCGCCCTGCAACGCCCCCGCCTGCGCGATGCTCCAGCCATGCGTTCGCACAAAGAACGCTTGCAACCAGGCACCGATCGCCCAATTCACCGACGCCGAGCACATGAACCCAAGACACAGCGCCGTCATCGTGCGCGCATGCCGCTGCAGATAACTCCGCAGCTCGGATCGTCCCGCCGTGGAGGTGGCGACGGCAGCGACGGCACGCAGCGGTTCGCGGACCGTCAACGCCAGCGCTGCCACCAACAGCCCCGGGAGTCCAATGATGATGAACACCGTCTGCCACGGATGCACGGCGCCCAGCAACGGGACGGACACCACACCCGGCGCGTCGGCCTGACTCACCACCCACGCCCCCAGAGCGTAGGACACCCCGCTGCCGAAGAACGTCCCCAACATGTACACACTCATCGCCGTGCCCAGACGCCGACGCGGGAAGGCATCCGCAATCAACGACACCGCGGCTGGTGTGAGCGTCGCTTCCCCCACGCCAACCCCGACGCGGGTCAGCAGCAACTGCGTGTAGGAGCGCGCCGCGCCGGTGGCCGCCGTGAGGACACTCCAGAGCATCGCCCCCAGGGCCACAATCCAGGTCCGGCGCCGCTGATCGACCAGCCGGCCAATGGCGAGTCCGAAGACGGAGAAGAAGACCGAGAAGCCAAAGCCCATCAGCAGGCTGATCTGCGTATCGGACAACCCGAGATCGCGCTTCACCGGCCCCACCAGCGAGGTGAAGATCTGTCGATCAATCGCCCCGGAGATGTTCGCGAGCGTCAGCACGCCAACGGCATACCACGCCTGCCAGGGACGCAGGCCGCCGGTGGTCTCATCACGAGGAGGCACGACCGGTGCGGCCGGCGATGGGGAGCGCATAGGGTCACGGGGCGACATAGCGGGAGAAAGCTGACAGCCTGCGCACGCGGGCGCACCCCTCCACCGGTCAACCGAGTGGTGGCTGGCTCTGCCGGGCGCAACCGCCGACATTGCAGGATGTCGTCAAGCGACCGTGCGTGTCCGCAGCCCCCCTACGCCGCCGAGGTGATCGGCGCCACGGCGCCGTTCATTCCCGGCGGCGCCCTCGCGTCGGCGTGGTTCACCGACGATCCCGCCGATGCCCCCGCCCCCCCGGCCGCCGATCGCGCCCTCGCCGAAACGGTCGGCGCGGCTCGGCGCCCGAGCCTCCTGGCGGGTCGTCGCGCGCTCCGTGCGGCCATCCAAGGCGCGCTGCCGGGGGCGGGGCCGGCGCCGGTAGCGGCCGAGCAGACGCCGGCCGCCGCGTGGGCGACGCTCGCGATCCCAGCCACCCTGCGCGGCGCGCCGGCGCTGCCGGCCGGCGTGACCGGCTCGATCAGCCACAAGCGCCTCGCCCCCGACGCCAACGATCCGAATGGGGCGCCCCGCGGCCGCGCGATCGCGATCGCCGCGTTCGGGGCGCAGCAAACCGTCGGCGTGGATCTGGAAGTGCGACCCACGGCCGCGGAGCTGGGGCGCCCCGACATCGGGCCGCGGATCCTGACGGCGCGCGAGCTCGCCGCTCTCCCCACCGGCGACGCCCTGCAGCGTCGCGAGACCACGCTTCTCGCCTTCGCCCTCAAGGAGGCGGTCTACAAAGCCATCGACCCAGTGGTGCAGCGGTACGTGGGCTTCACCGAGGTCGAGATCGACCCCGACAGCCCCGCCGACTTTTATCAGGGCGCCGATGAGGGGCTCGTGACCGTCCGCATGCTCTTTGCCGACCCGGCGGCGCACACGCTGCAGCTGCGGGCCATGTGGCAGCGCGACGCGCACTGGATCATCGCGCTCGCGCGCGCCACCCCCCGGCGGTAACTCAGACGGTCACTCAGGCGGTCACTCAGGCGGTGACTCAGGCGGCGAGTCGGGCGACGCGGCGCCGATCCAGCACCACGAGCACGGCAAAGCTTGTGATCGTGATCGCGGAGATGGCACACCACGGGCAGAAGCTCCGCAACACGATCCACTCCGCCCATTTGAGCCGCACCGTGAAGGCCACCGCCGGCCAGACGAGGAGCTGGAGCGCCGTGTTCAGCGCGCGCCCGTCCGCAAAGCGCGGGAGCGTGCCGATCACCGCCGTCACGAAGAGCAGCGCATAGCCGATCGTGCCAATGAGGGCGACATCAATCCCCAGAAACCAGCCGTACTGACTCCCCTGCACGTATTCACATCCCCCGCTCCCGGTGCACGCGAGCGAGCCCGCCAGCCCAAGCTTCCAGAGATGGAGATAGAGCGCGACGAGCGCGTTCAGCAGGCTCGCCAGCGCGATGGCCATGCGCGTGGTCACAGGTGCAGTCTCAGAAAATGAAAGCGAAAACGTGAGCCGCTCGGGGGCCGCGCCGACGCGACCACCCAATGGCGCAGGACACCGGGCCCCCGGTCTGCCCCGGCAATTTAACTACCCGCACCCTTGCCCCGGGGTGTCCCGCCGGTACCTTCGCGACCATGACTCCCTCCACTCCCTCCGCCGCGCAGGCCACCCGGGCCCTCGCGGCGCGGCGCTGGCGGATCGCCGCCGCGCTGACCGCGTGCATGGTGTTCGTGTACTTCGGCTTCATTGCCCTCGTGGCCTATGACGCCCCGCTGCTCGCCACCCTCGTCCAAGACGGCCTCTCCCTCGGCATCGTGCTGGGGGCGCTGGTCATTGTCGCCGCGTGGGTGCTGACGTTCGTCTACGTGCGCTGGGCCAACACCGTCTATGACCCGGCGCTGCAGGCGCTGCGGGATCACCACCGCGCCGAATCCACGGGAGGCCGCTGATGCAAACGCCAACGATTGGGGCATCCCCGGACTCCGTCGCGATCGCGTTTTTTGCCGGCTTCATCACGCTGACGCTGAGCATCACCTACTGGGCGGCGCGACGCACGCGCACCAGCGAGCATTTCTTCACGGCGGGCAGCTCGGTGACCGCTGGACAGAATGGCTTTGCGCTCGCTGGCGACTACATGAGCGCAGCCTCCTTCCTCGGCATCGCGGGGCTCGTCTCCACCAGCGGCTTCGATGGCTTGATCTACTCCACCGGCTGGCTGGTCGGATGGCCCGTGGTGCTCTTTCTGATTGCCGAACCGTTGCGCAATCTGGGACGCTACACCTTCGCCGACGTCGTCGCCGCACGCCTCGATCCGGTGCCGGTTCGCATCGCCGCCGCCTGTGGCACCCTCACCACCATCGCGTTCTACCTCATTGCGCAAATGGTCGGCGCCGGTGGCCTCGTGAAGTTGCTCTTCGGCATCCCCTACGAGACGGCTGTGATCATCGTCGGCATTGCGATGATGGCCTACGTGCTCTTCGGCGGCATGCTCGCCACCACCTGGGTGCAGATCGTGAAGGCCGTCCTGCTCCTCGGCGGCGCTGCGGCGCTCGCGCTGATGGTACTCGCGCAGTTTGGCTTCGACCCGCGCGCGCTCTTCGCCGCCGCGGCCGCCAAGCAGGGCGCAGCCGTGCTCGCCCCGGGAAAGCTCGTCGCCAACCCGTATGACGCCATTTCGCTGGGACTCGCGCTCATGTTTGGCACCGCCGGACTGCCGCACATTTTGATGCGCTTCTACACCGTGCCCGATGCGCGGGCGGCCCGTCGCTCGGTGTTCATCGCGACTGGGCTGATTGGATTGTTCTACCTGATGACGTTCATTCTCGGCTTCGGCGCCATGGTATTGGTAGGCCCATCGGCCATCAAGGCTGTTGATGCCGGTGGCAACATGGCCGCGCCGATGCTCGCGCAGCTCTTGGGCGGTCGCGCCTTCCTGGGCTTCATCGCGGCGGTCGCCTTCGCCACCATTCTCGCGGTGGTCGCGGGACTCGCCCTCTCCGGGGCCGCCACGATCTCGCACGATCTCTGGTCGAGTGTGATCCGCAAGGGACACCCGAAGCCCGGCGAGGAGCTGCGCGTCGCCCGCATCGCCACGATTCTCCTCGCGGGCATCGCCATCGCCCTCGGCGTGCTCTTCAAGGGACAGAACGTGGCCTTCATGGTGGGGCTCGCCTTTGCCATCGCCGCGAGCGCCAACTTCCCCGCCCTTGTTCTCAGTGTCTTCTGGCGGCGGACGAGCACGGCGGGGGCCGCCACCAGCATGGCGGTCGGCGCACTCTCGACGTTGGTGCTCATCACGTTGTCGCCGGCCGTGCAGGTCGATCTCCTGCATCACCCGACGGCGATCTTTCCGCTCAAGAACCCGGCGCTCGTCACGATTCCGCTGTCGTTCCTGGTCGGCATCATCGTCTCCTTGCTCGTACCGGACGCCGCCGCAGAAGCGCGCTACGACGCCATTGAAGCGCGCCTCTTGCTGGGTGCCGAGTAACGTGGGGAACGCCCATGCCCTTTGATGTCACCGACCCGTGCACGGGCGAACGGCTGGAGACGTTTCCGGCACTCGATCCTGCGTCCTGTGACGCCCTGCTGACCGAGCTCCAGGTGCGGCAGCAGCGGTGGCGCACGATTCCGGTGACGGAGCGGGCGCGGGCCATTGAGGCGCTGGCCACCGCACTCCGCACGCACCGCGAGACGCTGGCCCGCACGCTCTCGCGGGAAATGGGGAAACCCATCATGGCGGCACGCGCCGAAGTCGATAAGTGCATTGCGCTCTGCACCGTCGCGCCGACGATGGCCACGGCGGCGCTGACGGATGAGGTTCTGCGTGATGATGCGGACGCGTTCGTGGTGACGCGCTACGCCCCGTTGGGTGTGGTGCTCGCGATCATGCCGTGGAATTTTCCCTACTGGCAGGCGCTCCGGTTGGCCGTCCCCACGCTGCTGGCGGGGAACGGAATCTGCATCAAGCCGGCCCCTTCGGTCCCCGGCACCGCTCTGGCGTTGGCCCGCTGCTTCGCCGACGCGCGCGAGGCGTTACGGCAGGACACCAGCGGTGCCACCGCACTGGCCAGTGCGGTGCCGTGGGCAGTGGCCTTCATCGAAGAACAGGACCTTGATGCGGTGATCGCCGATCCACGCATCGCAGGCGTGTCGCTCACGGGCAGTGATCGTGCCGGCCGTCATGTCGCCGAAGTGGCTGGGCGCCATCTCAAGAAAGTCGTGTTGGAGCTCGGAGGCAGTGATCCGTTCATTGTCCTTCCTGACGCCGACCTCGATGAAGCGGCCCGTGTGGCCGTCGCCGCGCGTACGGTCAACAGTGGCCAGTCCTGCGTGGCCGCAAAACGGTTCATTGTCTGTGAGGCCGTCTACGACGCATTTCTCAGCCGTTTTGTGGAGGGGATGCGCGCGCTGGTGATGGGCGATCCACAGGATGAGCGGACGCAGATCGGTCCGATTGCGACCGCACGTGTGCGCGACGGGCTCGCCGCGCAGGTGGCCACCTCCGTGCGTGCCGGCGCCCGCGTTCTGTTGGGGGGCGATGCCAGCGGACTCCCCGGCTTTTTCTATCCGCCCACGGTGCTCGTGGACGTCCCCGACAGCGCCCCGGCAGCGTGTGATGAGCTCTTTGGTCCGGTGGCGGCCGTCTTTCGTGTGGCAACGGAAGCGGAGGCGATCGCGCGAGCGAATGCGACCCCGTTTGGCCTCGGGGCCAGCGTCTGGACGCAGAGCAGCGCCGCTGCCGATCGATGCATCGCCGCGCTCGAGGCCGGGATGGTCTACGTGAACGACATGGTGGTCTCCGATCCCCGGATCCCCTTTGGTGGGGTGAAGGCCTCCGGGATGGGCCGTGAACTCGGCCCGATCGGGTATCGGGAATTCACCAATGTGCAGACGGTGCATCGGCGGCGTCGTCCGATGTCCCCGTGATCAGCCGGCGCCACCACGGACGCATGTCTTCGGCCTGTCGGACCGCGCGCACCACCTGACGCCAAGCGGCCCGCATCTCATCCGCGTCGGCGAAGCGATCCTCCACCGCCGGCGCGAGGCCACGCACGAGCCACGAGACCAGCGCGTCGGGCAACCCTTCGCTCGCCAGATGCGACGGCAGATCATCGGACAACTGGTGCGCCAGAATTGTTTCGGCACGCCCCTCGCCGAACGGGGTCTTCCCGGTCAACACGAAGAACACAATGGCGGCGAGCGCATAGCAGTCCGTCATCGGCCCCTGCGCTTCGCCGAGCAGCTGTTCCGGCGCCGCGAACGAAGGCGTGCCCGATGTGCCCGCCCGCTCTTCCCCCAACGCGTACGCAATACCGAAGTCCCCGATCCGCCAATGGCGATACCGATCGATCAGGATGTTCTCCGGCTTGAGATCGCGGTGAATCACCCCGCTGGCGTGCGCGGTGCTGAGTGCCTCGAGCACGTCATCCACGGCCTGTGCGATTTCTTCGAAGGGGAGCGGCCCGCCTCGCGCAATCAGGCTCGACACCGAGCCGCCTTCCGCGAGTTCCATCGTGTACCACGCGATATCCGCACGGCTGTCCGTGTCGTAAATCGGAACGATCGCCGGATGCGCCAATTGCGCTGCTAACCGGGCCTCACGACGGAACCGGGACACCGCCGCATCATCCGTGGCGATATGCGGATGGAGCATCTTGATGGCGACTTCTCGCGCGAGTGACAGATCCCGGGCGCGCCAGACGCTCCCGAACTTGCCGCGGCCGAGCGGCGCGAGAATCTCGTAGTCGTCACCGGTCGCCCACCGCAACTGCGCTTCAGGCGAGTCAAAGCCGGCGGGCATCTCATGGCCATCGGGCGCGATGAACACCTGCCGCGCCGGGCCATGGCGATCGAGATCGCGCACCATGGCCCCAATCGACGGATACCGCGCCTCGAGGTCGGCGCGCAGGCCGCGATCCACCACCCGGGCGAGCGACTGCGGACAATCGGGGCGCAGCAGCGACAGCGGCGGGGCATCCTGTTCGGGCGGCGTCTCCCCCGTGAGCATCGTGAAGAGCATGGCCGCCAACTGCCACTGATCGCTGGCCGGGGTCGGGCGCCACTGCCCATCGGTCCACTCGGGCGGATTGGCCATCACTGCCAGATCGGGGCGATACCCGGGCGGCAACTGCTCCGTGGGGAGCACCCATTCCCACCCCAACATCCACAACCGGCCACCAGGGGTCAGCCAGACGGTCTGCGGCGACACGGTGCCATGGGCGCGCCCCGTATCATGCAAATAGGCGAGCGTGCTCCCCGCTTCGCGCAGCACCTGCATGCACAACGGCACCGCCTCGGGTCCGAGGCGCGTAATGCGCGAGCGGACCGTTTCGCCCGTGATCCAGCGGCGGAGATAGCCAGGGCCCCGCCGGCTCTCCTCGTAGGACGCCCAGTAGTGGTACGTCGTGGGAATCGAGGGATGATTCCGGTGGGCCAACGCCCGCGCTTCGCGGGTCAGCCACTCCGCATGCTCCGGATCTGGGGTGCTGACCAGGGAGAGCGAGCGCCCCAGCGCGTCCACGACCTCCTGGTAATGCCGGGTCTCGCGCAGAATGGCTTCACGCCCCCACGCCCACCCGGGCGGCAAGGTCCATTCCGCGAGGTGAGGAGGTGGGGACAGCGTGGCACAATCCACAACGGCGAGCGAGTCCGGCATCATGCTCAACAATAACCCCACCGTGGCGTGGATGTGCCGCGCGTCAGGCCGGTTCGGTCAGGCCGGGTTCCTTTAGGCCGGTTCCGCCAGGCCGGTCGGCGATGCCGGAAGCAGCGTGACCTGCACCACTGTCCCCGCCCCCGCCGGGCTCTCGAGCGCAATCCGCCCGCCCCAGCTCTCGACCAAGCGTCGGCAGATCGCGAGCCCGAGCCCGCTCCCGCTGGTCCGCGTCGAAAAATGCGGCTCGAAGACCTGCGCCAGCACCTCCGCCGGTACGCCATGCCCATCATCCCGAACGATCAGCAGCACCTGCCCGTCCCGCGGCTCCACCGTCACCCGGACCGTCTTGGCCGACGCGAGCCGAGCGTTCTCCAGGACATTGAGCAACACCTCGCGGAGCTCATCGGGCTGCGCGAGCGCCAACACCGGCGCGTTGTCAGCCGGCACCGTCGCCTGCCAACGCACCTCGCTCTCCCCCAGCCGTTCGAGCGCCAGCACATCCTGCACGATCGCCACCACATCCACCGCCTGCGCCACCGGGCGTTGCTCCGGCGCCATCCCATAGCGACTGAAGGCCCGCGCGATCTCATCGAGGTGATCGATCTCGGCGAGGACGCGGGTGACATTGCTGTCGAGCACGGCGCCGAAATCGGAGCGACCGTCGCGATAGGCCCGCCGCAGATGCTGGACCCCAAGGCGGATCGGTGTCAGGGGATTTTTGATTTCATGCGCGACCTGCCGCGCCATCTCCCCCCACGCGAGGACGCGCTGCGCCGAGGCCAGATCGGTCAGGTCGTCGACCGTGAGCACGCAGCCGCCGCGCAGGCGCGTGAGCCGACCACGCAGCTGTCGCCCGGTCAACATGAGGTCGAAGGCTGCGTCGTCGGCCGACCCCGCCAAGAATTGGCGACACTCTGTACGCAGAAGCTCAAGCGCCGGCGGCCAGTCGGCCAGCGTGGCCTCGATCCCACGGAGCCGGATCCCCAGCAGCTGCTCCGCCCGTGGATTCGCCAGCAGGATCGCTTCGTCGGCGCGCACCGCCACCACGCCGCTGTCCACATGCTGCAGGACCGCTTCGGTGCGCCGCTGGGCAGCCTCGAGGGCCATGCGGCTCGCCGAGAGATCCTCCGCCATGCGCCCGAAGGCGGTGTACACGGGGGCGAACTCGGAGGCGGGGGCCCGCCCCAGCGCTTGCGTGTCACCGCCAGCCGCAATGGCGAGCGCCGCTTCCTGCAGGGCACCGACTGGCTGCGACAGCGATCGCGAGGCGATCCCACTCAGCCAGACCGCCGCGAGCGCCCCGAGCGCGACCGTGAAGAGCAGCAGCATCCCCAGATCTTCCCGACGGGCATCCAAGGCATACTCATCGCCGCGGGCTGGCGTGACGACCACCAGCTCACCCGCACTCGAGGGCAACCGCCGATAGCCCACCAGCGCCTGGGTCCGTCCCACCGCGACGCGACGCGTGGTGAACTGCTCGTCGGCGCCGAAGTCTCGATCATCCAGCGAGACCGGCAGCAGGCGCCCGAGCGGCGCGAGCGCCTGCAGCAGCGAATCACTGCCCGCAACCAATTCGGCGTCCCGGAACACAAAGAGCGGCGACCCGACGCTCGTGGCGGTCGCGGCCAGATCCCCACGCACCACATCGCTCGCCGCCGTGCGCAGCGCTTCACGCACCAGCAATTCGCGCGAGGCTTGGTCGTCGTCCTGCAGGCGATACGCCGACCACCCGGCAAAGAGCGTGGCCGGGAGAATAAAAAAGGTGAGCAGCGCACCGCTGAGCCGCACGCGGTACGATTGGGCTAACCGCGTGCGCCGCAGTCGGAGCCACCGGCCGAAGCCCCCATCGGCCATCGCACTCGCGCTCCAGAGCAGCGACACCACCAGCACGTCGAGCAGCATCAGCAGCGCCCCGCGGGGCACGAGCGTGTCGAGGCTCCGCATATCCACTTCCGCGTGCACCCCGCGGGTGATGCCACCGCCGCTCACCACGCCATCCCCATGCATGACATCACCCCGGCGACGCCAGGTGAGCGCGCCGTCATCCTCCGTGGACGCTGGGGTCATCAAGGGCACCAACGACAGCCGGTACGGTGTCTCGCGGTCGCGCGTGGCGGCGATGCCGGTGAGGCTCGCAAACGGATCGGCGGGGAGCATCCCAATGCGCGGCGGCACGGCCACGGTCGTGACCGTCCCATCGGCGGCGGGGACGGCGGCGATGAGCACGGTGATCGGCCCCTCCGCCACCGCGCGCAACGTGGCTTGCCCCGTCTTGAGGGCGGTCGATGCCAACGCCGCTTGCGCCCCCAACGAATCGACCACGGCCGTGAGACGCAGATCCGTCACCGGACCTTCAGGGGTCGCGGCATCCCACCGGGTCAACCGGGCCGGATAGCCCGCCAGCGCCAATTCACTCGCCGCATAACGGCGAAGGAGACCATCAGGCCCTGCCGCCCCCTGCGGATCCTGAGCCAGCGTGGCCGCGAACCGTTGCAACAGGCGGAGCGCACTGTCATCCACCGCCGACAGTCGGGACAGATCATGTTGCGCCCGGTCCATGCGCGCCCGCACCGCCGCCCCCCACGTGAGCGTCGTGGCGCCGGCGGCGGCGATGACCGCTGCCCCCGTGACCAGCCCGACACTGCGCCGGGTCAGGGCGAGTGCGACAATGGCCACCCCCCACAGAATCGGATACCAGGACGGCCATTCTCCCGGCGCACGCCAGAGCAACGGCGCAAGCAGGGCGGCCCCAAGCGCGATCGTGGGCGCAACAATCGCCGGGAGCCCACGCCGAGTTCCGAGGGCGGTCCGTCCCGCCACCGCCCCCACCTGCAGCACCACCGCGGCCACGAGGGCAAGCCCCAGCTGCCACGCGATCCAGAGCGGCACGGAGAACCCCGCCGCGGGGAGCGCAATGCCACGCGCCAGATCCCGCACCAGAATGGGGCCGCCCACGGCACTCACCAACACCAACAGCGCCGCGCGGCGCCGCGACTCCGCCAAGCGCGTCACGCGACCGCTCCGCCGGGACACGAAGAGCGTGGTGAGCGCGAGGGCGCCGGTGAGCATCAGGGCGGCCACATTCGCCGTGAGCGCCCCACCCATGGGAGCGAAGTAGCTCGCCGCATCAAAGACCGGTGACACGTTCGACAAGGCGTTCAGCGGCGCGAAGGCCATCACCACGCCCAGCGTCAGCGCAGTGGCCACTCGGTGCGGCGTGCGGGCCGGCCGACGCCACGCCGCCACGAGGAGCAACAGCGCCGCGACCGCCAGCGGCACGGCGGTCCGGGCCCGCGCGCGCTGGAGAATCGAAAGCCGGACTTCGTCGGCCGATCGGGCCAAGGCGCGGACCCGCGCGAGCCGCCGCTGCCCATCCGGGACCACCACCACCGTGGAGCCCGCGTCCACCCGCGTGGAGTCCGGGGATTCCACCAGAGTACGCACGCCGACGGTGCGGTCGTTCATGGACTGCGTCAGCGCCCGCGCAAACTGATCCGCCGGCGGCATCGCGGTGATCAGCGCCACCGCCACCACCTGCACGCTGCCGTCGGCCGACACCGCGCGCGCGTTGAGCGACGAATAGAACGGCTCGTCCACGAGCCGCAGCCCCGGCGCGCCAGCCACGGGAACCGCCGTCCGTACCTGTCCCGCACGGCCAATCAACACGCCACGACGGAAAACGAGCAGCCCGGACTCCACCTGCGGCCCGAGGGGCGGCGTCAGACTGGCGCGCGCGGCCGGGTCGCCAGCGGCCAAGCGGGCAAGCAACGCCGAATCACCGACCACGTTGACCGCACGCTCCCGCACAATCCGGGCGACCTCAGCCACCGCCGCCGCGGCATCGTTGGCCCGCGTCTCACGCTCCGCGACCGACCAGCGTGACCAGTCGGTGGCGATGGCGCGTAACGTCACGGTGTCGCTGATCGCCAGTACACTTGTCATGGCCAGCACCGCCGTCGTCGTCCACGCCCACCAGCGGGGATGCCGCACCGTATGGATCCACCACAGGCTGGCGGTGACGCTCAGCAAGGCCACGGCTAACGCGGCGACCCCAGGGTCGCGCTGCCAGAGCACCAGCGCGAGCAACGCCAGCAGCGACGTCACCACCCACGCCATCGGCCAGCGCGTCGCGGCCTCCCGCGGGCGTGCTGGTGATGACGGAGTGGCACCGGGACGAGACGCAGACGGCGGGCCAACCCGTGCGGCCGCGTCGACCGGCGGAAATGCGGAACCGACCTCAGACATAGGCCCCACAATACCCCGGAGTGCCGCCGAAGGCGAATCAGCTGGCCAGGCTGACTATGTTTCTCAGATGTTCGCTGCGTCGCATCGTGTCGCCCTGCCCCTGCTGCTCGCGCTGCTGCCCGCACGGGCGCCTTCGCTGCGGCCTGTGCGCGCCGTCAACGGATCGCCCCCGTGGGGACGCGTGGCATCGGCAGCGACCGAACAACCACCGGCCAGCCGCATCGACGCGGCCATCTTCACCGTGCGGGTCCGGGGTGAACCCCTCGGCCGCGAGCAGATCTCCGTGCACCGGGCCACCGCCGCCGACGGCGTCGCGCTCGAGCTCCGCTCCGAGTCCGCCATGGGGGACCGTCGGATCGCCCTCCGTATCGATGCCGACGCCCAAGGCGCCCCGTTGCGTTATGCCCTTGAGGAACGTCGCGGCACCGAGATCGCGCTCCGGATCGTGGGGCAGCGTCAGCGCAATCGCTTTGCCACCCAGACGCGCGCCGGCGGTACCGAGGCCGCCCGTGAGTTCCTGGCGGTGGCGGGCACCGTGATCGTGGACGACGACGGGCTGGCCCAGTACGCGCTGCTCCTGCAGGGCCAGCGCGCGGCACCGGAGCGCGGCCGACGGACCCTCCAGATCGTCGCCCCGCGCGGCGACCGGCAGGGGTCGATCGCCCTCACCCGCGCCGCCGACCCGGATACCGTCACGATCGATGGCATGCTACGCCCGGCGGTCCGGTGGCAGCTGGTTACCGATCGTCAGGAAACCCGCTGGCTCTGGAGCGATGCCGAGGGACGGCTCCTCCGGGTCAGCATCCCCGCTCGGCAGCTGGATGCCCGACGGGATGAGTTCCCCCGGTCGCCATGACGGACCCTGCGGCCCCGACGTGGGTACTGCCAGCACAACGGTTGGATACCGCCCTCAATAATTTGATGAAACTAGCCGGGGGTCCGGCTCGTACATCTTCGTGTCTATGACCTCATTTCTGCCCTTCTCGCGACACGGCGCCTCGGCCCTGTTGCTCTTCGCGCTGCTGGCCCCGGTGCCCCTGCGCCCCGCGGCCGCTCAGACCGCCGCCGCTCAGGCCGCCCCTGCAAGCAGCCCCGCAGCGGGCCCGCTCCTCACCCTCGCCGACGCGCTCACCCTCGCCAAGCGATCCAACCCGACCGTCCAGAATGCCCGCAACGCCCGCCAGACGGCGGCCGCGCAAGTCCGGGCAGCCAACGGCGCCTTCATGCCCAACGTCAACACGGGCTTCGGTGGCGGATACCGCGAAGGGCGCCAGACGTTCTTTCAGGGGCAGGCGTTTGGTTCCACCAATGATCAGCTGAGCACGGACGTCAGTGCCTCCGCCTCGCTCAACATTTCCCTGGCGACGATCAACGACCGCAAGGCGGCCTTGGCCGGCCAGACGGCAACCGAAGCGGACATCGCCGCCGCCGAGCTGCGGCTCCGGACCGATGTCACCACCCAGTATTTGACGGCGCTGCAAGCCCAGGCGCGAGCGACGCTGCAGGACACGCTGCTGGCCACCACCGCCGTGCAGCTGCAGCTGGCCCGGGCGCGCCTCCAGGTTGGCTCCGGCACGCAGCTCGATGTGCAGCGCGCCGAGGTGGCCGATGGCCAGCAGCGCGTCGCCGCGCTGAATCAGCGCAATCAAGCGGCCATCGAAATTGTGCGGCTCTATCAGCAGATCGGCGTCCCCCCCACCGCAGAGACGCGGCTCGACCCGACGCTCCCCGCCGCCCCGGCGGTCGTGCTAGCCGACGTGCTCGCGGTCGCCCAGAAAACCAATCCGCAGCGTGAAGCCCTCGCCGCCCGCGAGGAAGTGGCCGCCCGCAACGTGGCCTCGGCGCGCAGCAGCTACTATCCGTCGCTCTCGCTGAGCGCCGGCCTGTCGGGTTTCACCAACCGCTACACGAACACGGGGTTGTTGATCGATCAGGCGCGTGCCAGCACCGCCTCCGGCAAGGCCAGCTGCATCCGCACGGAAGAAGTGCGCGCTGCCGTGGGGCTCGCCAACTCGCTCGCCGCCTGTAACGGCATCAGTTTCACCCCGGCCCAGGAACAGGCGATCCGGGATGGACAGGGCAAGTACCCCTTCGACTTCACGCGGAACCCCTACAGCCTCTCGGCGTCGTTCTCGCTCCCCATTTTTAATGGCTGGCGCCGCGAACAGCAGATCGAGCAGGCGAGCGTCTCGCGCCGCAACGCGCAGAACGATCTCCGGGCCTTGGACCTGCGCATCAACGCCGATGTGACCGCGGCCTATCTCACGCTGACCACCGCGCAGCAGACGGTCGCGCTGCAAGAACAGAATGTCCGCACCGCCCGTACCGCGCTCGCCTTGGCGCAGGAGCGGTATCGCGTGGGCCTGGCCAGCATCGTGGACCTGCAACAGGCGCGTGGCGATTTCGAGCGCGCTGAAACTGATCGTATTTCCGCCGTATACGATGTCCAGCGGGCGTTCACGGCCCTGGAATCCGCCGCCGGCCGCCCTCTCCGTTAATCCCTACGCTGTCATGACTCGGACCACCAAAATCAGCATCGCTGGCGTCTTCGTTGTTGCCATCGCCGGCCTTGCCTATGCAGGCGTCAAGAAGAACCGCAACAAGCCCGTCGAGGTACGCACCGAAGCGGTGCAGAGCCGCGATCTGGTCGCGTCCGTCACCGCGAGTGGGCAGATCCAGCCGCACACGAAGGTGAACGTCAGCGCTGACGTCACCGGCCGCATCGTGCAGCTGGCCGTGAAGGAAGGCCAGATCGTGAAGAAGGGGCAGTTCCTGCTGCAGATCGATCCGGAGCAGGTGACCGCCGCCCTGCAGCGCGCCGAGGCTGGCCTGGCCTCCTCCCGCGCACAGGCCGCGCAGGCGAAGGCCAACCTGCTGCAGGCCCAAAAGAACTACGAGCGTTCTGCCGCCATCAAGGCGCAGTCGCCGACGCTCGTGAGCGATGACCAGCTCGAGCAGCTCAAGACGCAGGCCGAAGTCAGCCGCGCCCTGCAGGAAGCGGCCAACTACAGCGTGGAACAGGCCGTCGCCTCTGTCCGCGATGCGAAGCAGGCGCTCAGCCGCACCACGATCATCGCCCCAATGAGTGGTAAGATCACCCGGCTCAATGTCGAGCAGGGTGAAACCGCGATCATGGGCACGCTCAACAAGGACGCCGCGACGCTGCTCACCATCAGCGACATGAGCGAGCTGGAAACCAAGGTGAAGGTCGATGAAACCGACGTCGCCCGCATCAGCGTCGGCGACTCGGCCATCATCCAGATCGACGCCTTCCCCGACACCACCTTCCTCGGCAAGGTCGTCGAAATCTCCAACAGCTCGGTCACCAAGACCGCGGCCACCGGCGCCGGCGATCAGGCGATCGACTACGAGGTCCGGATCCGACTGCTGAACCCGCCGGTCGACACCCGCCCCGACTTCTCGGCGACCGCCAAGATCGTGACGGCCACCCGCACCAACGTCCTCTCGATCCCGATCATTGCCCTCACGGTCCGGGAGAACGAGGCACTCGCGAGCGGCGACAGCGCCGTCACCGTCGGCCGGAACCAGCCGACCAAGGAAGTGGGCAAGCGCGACGTCGAAGGGGTGTTCGTGGTGGGGACCGACAACAAAGTGACCTTCCGCCCCGTAAAGGTGGGTGTCGCCGGCGAACGCCACTTCGAAGTGCTCGAAGGGCTCAAGAGCGGCGAAACCATCGTGGCCGGCAGCTATCAGGCCATTCGGGAACTCAAGGACGGCGCCACGGTCCGGACGGCAGCGCCGGACGACAAGAAGGCGCCGGCAACCGGGAAGAAGCCGTGAGCCAGACGCTCGAAGAGATCGGGATCAGCACCACCGCCGAACGGCAGGCCGTCACCACCACCGCGGGCGCCGCCCCGGGGAAGGACTGGGTCATCGTGACCCGGCAGCTCAAGCGGCAGTACGACATGGGTGGCGAAATCGTGCGCGCGCTGCGTGGCGTGGACCTCGCGATCCGGCGGAACGAATACGTCGCCATCATGGGCCCCTCCGGCTCGGGCAAGTCGACGCTCATGAACCTCATCGGCTGCCTCGACACGCCGAACGAAGGCGAGTACTGGCTCAATGGGCAGCTCGTGTCCGAAATGACCGACGACGCGCTGGCGCATGTGCGAAACAAGGAGATCGGGTTCGTCTTCCAGACGTTCAACCTGCTTCCCCGCGCCACGGCGCTGCAGAATGTCGAATTGCCGCTGGTCTACGCCGGGATCTCCGCCGACGATCGCAAGAAGCGCGCGTCCGAGGCACTCGAGCGGGTCCAGCTGGGCAGCCGCATGGGCCATCGCCCCAACGAGCTCTCCGGTGGGCAGCGCCAGCGTGTCGCGATCGCGCGGGCGCTCGTGAACCGCCCGTCCATCTTGCTCGCCGACGAACCCACGGGGAACCTGGACTCCCACACCTCCGAAGAGATCATGCACATCTTCGAGGAGCTGGCCAGCCAGGGACAGACGGTGGTCATGGTGACGCACGAACCGGATATCGCGGTGCACGCAAAGCGCATCATTGTGTTGCGCGACGGCGTGATCTCCAGCGATGAAACGCAGGCCCAATATGCCGCGAAGATCGGCGGCGAGCGGGTGCAATAAGTGCCCCACGCTGTGCAGCCGGTTCGAACGTGAAAACCAGTGATGCGGTCCGCCTCGCCCTCGCTCAGCTCCGGGTGCAAAAGCTGAAGAGTGCCTTTACCCTGCTCGGCGTCATGATCGGGGTCATGTTTCTCATTGCCGTCGTATCGATCGTGGAAGGGATGGGGCGCTACGTCGAAGAAGACTTCGCCGCGCGGCTCGTCGGGACCAATACGATCACGGTGCGGCGGTTCAACAATGTGGCGATGGGCGGCAAGACCGGCTTCGATGCGCGCGAAGCACGCCGCCGCCCCTTGCTCCGCATGACGGATGTGGATGCGGTGCGCGCCGCGCTGCCGGCGACGGCGCGCAGCTCGGTGGCCAACGAGACCTTCAAGTACGCGACGGCTCCCGGAGCGCGTCCGCGGCAGGTCCAGGCGGTGGCTACCGATGCCGACTACTTCGCCATCAAGAAATTTGCCGTCGATAAGGGGCGCGCGTTCACCGATCAGGAGGTGCGCGCGGGCGCTGCCGTCGTGGTCATTGGCGTGGAAGTCGCCGACCACTTCTTTCCGGGGCTGAATCCCGAGGGTCGGCAGCTCCGCATTGCCGGGGTCCCCTTCACGGTGATTGGGGTCGTGGAAAAGCAGGGCTCCGTCTTCGGCTTCTCACTGGATCGCCTCGCCATTGCCCCGATCAGCTCCCCCATGGGGCGCATCATCCGGCCCATGAAGGACGTGAGCTCCCTCATCATTCAGGTGCCCCGGCAGGAAGACATCCCGGAGGGTATGGAAGCCGCGCGCACGGCGCTCCGATCCATCCGCGGATTGCGTGCCGCCGAGGCGGACAACTTTGGCCTCGTCACGCAGGATGCCGCCTTCGGCTTCATCAACCAGCTGAAGGGCCGCCTCGTCCTTTTCGGCACGGCCCTCCCCGCGATCAGTCTCGTGGTAGGCGCCATGGTCATCATGAACATCATGCTCGTCGCCGTGGCGGAGCGCACCCGCGAGATTGGCGTGCGGAAGGCGCTTGGCGCCACGCGCTCCGATATCCTGTCGCAATTTCTGGTGGAAGCCACGACCCTGAGCGTACTGGGCGCGGCCATCGGCATTGCGCTGGGGATTGCCCTCGCCGGCATCATCGCCGCCGTGACACCGTTGCCCGCGTCCGTCGCGCCGTGGTCCATCGCGGCCGCGCTCGTCACCGGCGCCGGTGTCGGCATCGCCGCCGGCATCTATCCGGCCAGCCGCGCCGCGCAGTTGGATCCTATCGCCGCCCTGCGTCAGGAATAGCCGACGATGAACAAGCTGTTACTGATCCTTGAAGGCGTCGGGATGGCGGTGGACGCCATCCGCTCCAATAAAGTGCGCGCCGGTCTGACGATTGCCGGGGTCGCCATCGGCGTCTTCGTGGTCGTCTCCATGGGCGCGGTCGTCACCGGCATCCGCGCCTCCTTTCAGAAGGACCTCGATGAAATCGGGGCGACCACCTTCACGGTGCAGCGCCGCTCGGCCGGTATCAACGCCTGTGACGGCACGGACGAAAAGTGCCCGGACCGCCGGAATCCCCCCATTACCGTTGGTGAGTGGGAGATGATCCGTCGGTTGCCGGGAGTGGATCAGGTCGCCGGCGCCAACGGCGGGAGTGCGAACTTTGCCTTCCGGAGCAATCGCGCCGACAACATCGGCTACGATGCCTATAGCACCGAATGGCCGTCGTTCGATGCGTCGGATATTGAACCGGGGCGGAATTTCACCCGCACGGAGCATGACGCGGGACAGCCCGTGATGCTCATCAACGATTCACTGAAGGTACAGCTCTTCGGTGACATTGAGCCCATTGGGAAACAGGTGAGCGTGAATGGCCAGGAGTTCACGGTCATTGGGATTTACAAGCCCAAAGCCGGGTTCTTCAAGACGCTGCAAGGCAAGGGGCCCGATACCCCGCGCGCCATCATCCCGTTGTTGACCGCGGTCCGCTCGCTGGACCTTGGGCGGTTCGGACTCGAACTGCTGGTCCGCCCCATGCGCACCGTGCAGCAGAGCGAAGTCATGGATGAAGTCATGGCCGCGATGCGGGCACGCCGTGGCCTTAAGCCCGGGATGCGGAACAGCTTCTATCTGGTAGAGCAGGACCGCATCAAGGAAACCTTCGACCAGCTCTTCGGTGCCATCTTCGCCGTTGGGCTCGCGCTCTCTGCCGTCGCGCTGCTGGTCGGCGGCGTAGGGGTCGTCGCGATCATGATGATCTCCGTCACCGAACGGACCCGGGAAATTGGGGTACGGAAGGCGCTGGGCGCGACCGCCGGCACCATTCGCTGGCAGTTCCTGGTGGAGGCCGCCACGCTCACCAGCATTGGGGCCATCATTGGACTGGGGCTGGGTGGATTGCTCGCATGGGTGATTCGCACGAACAGCTCACTCCCGGCGGAGTTGCCGACCAGCATTGTCGTGACGGCGCTGGCCGCGAGCGCACTCACGGGTGTGGCCTTCGGCATGATCCCCGCCATTCGCGCCTCCAACCTCGATCCGGTGGAAGCCCTCCGGTACGAATAACCCACGGCTGATGCGCTTCACCGACGTGATCCGGCTGGCGCTTCGGCAGTTGTGGGTAAACCCGCTGCGCACGCTCTTCACGTTGCTCGGCATTGTCGTATCGGTAGGGTTCCTGGTGGCCGTGGTGGCCATCATTCAGGGAATGAATGCGTACGTGAAGGAGAACATCGCCGACGCCATGGTCGGGATGAACACCTTCCAAGTGCGACGACTGCCCGTCAGTCTCGGGCTCTTCGACGACGAGCAATTCCGACTCCTCGCGAAACGCCCTCGCGTCAACGCCGCCGATGCGGAGGCCGTGCGCGAGGCGCTCCCGAATGCCCTCGCCATCAGCTTGCAGTCGGGATGGCCCACCCCAGCGGCGGACGTGGTCTGGCGCAACCGCACCCTGGGCAGCGTGTTCATCTTCGGCGTAACAGCCGGCTACCAGACCGTGCAGGACTACCGCTTCACCGCCGGTCGCCCACTCAGCGACATCGATGTGCGGGAGCGGCGCAGCGTCATTGTCATCGGTGCCGACGTGGCCAACACGCTCTTCGATGGCGCCAATCCGCTCGATCAAGAAGTGCGCATTCGCGGACATCGCTTCACCGTCATCGGCGTGGTCGGGCGCAAGGGCCGAGTCCTGGGGCAGTCATTCGACGGATTCCTGCTCATGCCACTGAGCGCCTTTGAAATGCTGTACGGCCGCCGGCAAACCACCACGGTATCCGTGAAGTTGCGCACCGCCGACGAGGTGGCCCCGGCCATGGCCCGAGCCGAAGAAGCGATGCGCCTCGCACGGCGCCTGCACCCGGGTGAACCCAACAGCTTTGATATCGGCACTGCCGACGCGCTGGTGGACTTCTGGAAGCAACTCACCCGCGTCCTCTTCGCCGTGATACCAGCCGTAGTGGCCATCGGTATCTTGGTCGGGGGGATTGTGATCATGAACATCATGCTGATGGCGGTCACGGAACGCACCCACGAGATCGGTCTTCGGAAAGCCATGGGGGCCACCGTCGCGGATATCCGCCGCCAGTTTCTCGCGGAGGCGATCGCATTGGCGACCCTCGGCGGCGCGCTCGGCGTGGCGGCTGGTTGGGGCCTCGCGCTCACCATCGCCGCCGTCTCACCACTGCCGGCCCGCGTGACCGGATGGTCCGTTGCCCTTGCGCTCGCACTCGGTGCGGGGATCGGCGTGCTTTTTGGCGTGTATCCCGCCTCCCGTGCGGCGCAGCTGGATCCTATCACGGCGATGCGCGCGGAAGTGTGACATGGCGACCGGCACGCGTGGTCATTCGCTGGAGTCGTTCACGGAAAACATTCGCATCGCGCTCGATGCGCTGCGCGTCAGCAAGCTGCGCTCCGGACTGACGATTCTCGGCGTGGTGATCGGCGTGGCCACCGTGATGACGATGGCCGCGATTGTGCAGGGGATCCGCGATCAGATCGTGCACACCATTGAGGTCGCTGGCCCGACGACCTTCTATGTGCTGAAGAAGTTTTCGCAGACGCCGCTCAATCCAGACAACCTCCCGAAGGATGTCCGCATCCGGCCGGATCTGACCGAGCAGGAAGTGGAACGGATCCGACGCCTCCCGGAAGTTGGCTACGCATCACTGTGGGCACAGACGCTGGCGCGGCTCGAGCTCAATGGCGTTCGCTCACAATCCATGGCCATCTTCGGCGCCGATGATGGCTTTACGCGGATTCAGGGTGGAGAGCTCAGTCAGGGTCGCTGGTTTACGCGGGCGGAGCTCATGGGCGGCGCACCGGTCGTGGTGCTCTCCGAGAAATCCGCGGACCGTCTCTTTGGGCAGGAGAGTATGCTCGGCCGGTGGGTGCGTGTCGGTGGTCGTCCCGCCGAAGTGATTGGCGTATGGATTGAACCGGCGAATATCTTTGCGCCCCCCGGCCAGACCGTCGGTGCGATCATTCCCTACCGCATGATGGATCACCAATTCCGCATCGATCGGACCAACGCGCTCTGGATCCCGGTCAAGCCGCGGGCGGGCGTCTCGGTGAACGCTGCGCAAAATGCCGTGACCACCATCCTGCGGGAAATGCGCGGCCTCCATCCGGCCGACGGCAACACCTTTGATATTGTGACGCAGGATCAGGTGCTTGACACCTTCAACAGTATCACCGGTGTCTTCTTTCTGGTGATGATCGTCCTCTCGGGCGTCGCGCTGCTCGTCGGTGGCATTGGTGTGATGGCCATCATGACCGTCTCAGTCACCAGTCGCACCCGTGAAATCGGCGTGCGCAAAGCGCTCGGCGCGACGCGTCGGGACATCTTGCAGCAATTTCTCGTGGAAGCATCCACGCTCACCGCGATCGGCGGCGTGATCGGTATTGCGGCGGGGCTTGGCCTCGGTCGGATTGCTGCCATGGCCCTCGAGATCGATGCGCCCGTCCCAGTCGCACTCACAGGGATCGCTGTGGTGGTGTCGGTGAGCATCGGGATCATCTTTGGCATGATCCCCGCGCAGCGGGCCGCGCGTCTTGATCCGATTGAAGCACTGCGCCACGAATAAGCGACGCGGTGGTGCGAGCCCCTAGTAGCCGCGCAGGGCGAGGAACCAGTCCCAGAGCACCAGATTCACCGGCGTACCAAGTACCGCCAGCTCCAGCACGCCGAGGCCGCCCAAGACCGTCAGCAGCATCATGGCTTGCCGCCGCATCGGCGTCGCATCACGCAGCGCATGGACGGCGGAGCGCAGCGTGAACGCGAGCAGACCGGCCACGCTGAACGCCAGCCACCAGGCGTTGCGCTGCGGTCCGAAATACGACTCGAGAAAGGTGATGGGATCCGGGAAGAAGCCGCGGCCGGGATTCTCGACGCCAAGGAAAATGGCGATGCTCGCCACTTGATGACTCACCCAGAACGTGATGAGCGCCCACCAGCCAATGCGATTGGCACGACGCGCCACCAAGACGCCGGCCACCGCGAGCACGCCAAGCATCGCGAGTTGATACCAGAGCATCGCACCAATCGCCCGAACTGCGAGCGACCACGATGGTGGTTCCGCTGGAATCGGCACCCCCCAGGCGGACGGCCCGACCAGCCAGCCTCCGTAAAACGCCACCTGCACCCACGTCCAGAGAAACGCCGCTCCCAGAAAACCACGACGTACGGCTGAGGGGCTCTCCAGATCCCGCTCGGCATGCAGCAGCCACGCACCCCAGCAGGCGAGCACGGTCGCCGCGGCAAATCCTAAGGATCGGGTCGCGATCCCGCGTTCGAGCGCAAAGATCGTCCCCGTGGCCCCCCACCAGTACAACACCACCACCAACAGGGAGCGCACCAGCACACGGGCTGGCATTTCACAGGTGGCAATGTCCACCGTTCCGGCCCGAGATCGCCGGCGAATCCGCAGCGTCGACTTGAGCTGCTCCATCGGCCGGCGCGGCTCCGCATGATCCAACGCGGTGCTACCCACCGACACGCTCGGCGTCCGCCATCTGGACGGCGGTACGGACGAGACCACTGAGGGCCTTGGCATCCGCCGCAGGGAGCAGCACGTAACGCGCACGCATCGCCTCGGCGATGCGCCGCGCCATCGGTTCTCCGCGCAGCGAGGTATCGACAAAGAGCGCCGGCACGCGCAGCTGCGCGAAGACCCGCCCCGCCGCCACCGCATCGCGCTCAGCGCCTGCCCGGCCCGGCGTGCCATCACGAGCAATATTGGCCCGACCGTCGCTCAAGATCACGATCATGGGCGCGCTGCCCGCGCGCTGCGTCGCAATCGCCTGCTGCACCGCCGCATCGATCGCCGCGGCCATCGGCGTCCCGCCACCACCGGGCAACGCGGCCAGAATCCGACGTGCGCGCGCGAGCGCCCGGGTTGCCGGGAGCAAGATGTCGGTGCCCGTGCCGCGAAAGGCGATGAGACTTACACGGTCACGCCGCGCGTAGCTTTCCGCGAGCAGCAGCTCAATGGCGCCCTTCGCCTCACCCAGCCGATTGAGCGCCGACGATCCGGACGCATCCACCAAAAAGGTGATCGTCGTCCCGGTGCGCTCAATGAACCGCCGGATCCGCATATCTTCCCGCGCAATCGCAATACGCGGGCGGGTGCCCGCCGCATCACGCGAGGCAGCAGCCGCGGCCCGCTGTCGCGCCCGCTGCCACGGTGCCGCCGCCCGTAGGGTTTCCAGCAAATGCACGCGCGCGCCACCACGCGGCACACCGCTCCGCGCGCCGCGCGGGCGCCCACGGAGCATGCTCGTGTGCTCGGCGCCCACTCGACCCGACAGCGTGCCGGGGGCCACCGTCGACAACAGCTGCGCGAGCATGCCCGGTGGCAGCGCCGCTTCGACCGCCGCCCGCAGAATATCTGCGGAATCGATCGGTGGCGTGGCCTCCGCGTCGGGCGGCGTCTCGGCGCGATCGTCTCCGTCAGGTGGCGGGGGAGGCGGCGTCTCCGCCGATGCCTCAGGTGGGGGCGGCGGTTCGGATGGCGTCGCGTCGTCTGCCGACGGCTCAGGCGGTGGATCGGGGGCAAACTCCGGCACCCGCGTCGCACGCGGCGCGAGCACCAAGCGCGCCGCCACCGCCGCGTCATCCGCACCCACCAGCAACCGCCCCTGCAAGGCGGCATGGGCGCGCGCACAGCGCAACGCGGCCAGTAAGGCCCGCACCGAGATCACGCCGAAGAGCTCCGCCGTGGTACACAGCTGGGCCACCCACTCATCTTCGAGGGAGACCTGCTGCAGCCGGCTCCGCGCATCCCGCACCCGCTCCCGCATTCGCTCGCGCGTGCCACCCGCGAGCACGTCGGCATGCAGCGTCGACACCGCCGCAGGATCGAGGGTCGCGCGAAAGGCCACGCGGTCAATGAGCGACGGATGAATCGACTCCTGTTCGGTCGATTCATCGAGCAGCACCGCCATCACACGCGCCGCATGGGTTTCCGTCACGCCATCACGGAGCACGCGGACCGTCGCATGATCGAGCACTTCTGACAGCGTCGTCCGTACCTGCACCGCGACGCGCTCGGCCATGGGCACGACCACAATGCCACCATCAGCGGCCGCCAGCACCCCGCGCTCCGCCGTCAGCCGACCGCGCTGCAACGTGGCGGCCAGATCCACCCCGCCGATGAGGCGATCCGCGCTCACGCCGATGGGCACGCGCCGCAGCGGGGCCCCACCGGGCAGCAACCCGTGCAGCGCCGCCACGAACTCGCGCGCCACTTCATGCAACGGCTGATTCAGGACAATGCCGCCCAGGGCAAGCCCATCCACCGCCAGCAGCATGGCCAGCAGCGCCACATCGCTGTCGGACGCCTCGGCGTCACGGACCGCGCGTGCACGCAGCGTGCCGGCATTCATCGGGAGAACGGGCTGACCTGCCGGTGCATCCGTCTGGGCGTGCAGAAGGTTAGACCGTCGCCGAGGCAGTGCCCCAGAGTTCATCGAGCGCGCGCACCACGCGGGTGGTCGCATCGGTGTCATCGAGCACATTACGGCGCAGCCGATGACGGAGCGCCATCGGGGCGACGCGCCGCAGATGCTCGAGCGTCACCGTCTCATCGCCGAGGTATGCGGCGAGGGCCCGTGAGGTGCGCAGCAACGTCAGTTCACCGCGGAGTCCATCGGTCCCGAGCAGTGCACACAACGTTGCGGCCCGCTCCAACACCGCATCGGAGACCTCGAGCGCTTCCAGTCGCGTGCGCGCCTTTTCGAGTTGACGACGCACTTTCCCGTCGGCCTTGGCCCACTGCGTCATGAACGCCGACGGATCACGATCGAACGCATCGCGCCGCTTGATGACCTCAATACGGGTGGCGATCTCCGTCGGCGTCCGCACATCCACCGCGAGTCCAAAGCGATCAAGCAGCTGGGGGCGAAGCTCGCCTTCTTCCGGATTGCCACTGCCGACCAGTACAAAGCGCGACGGATGTCGGACACTCACCCCTTCGCGCTCGACGACGTTTTCGCCCGTGGCGGCCGCATCGAGCAGCAGATCGACCAGGTGGTCTTCCAGCAGATTCACTTCATCGACGTAGAGAAAGCCGCGGTGCGCCCGCGCGAGCAGGCCCGGCTCAAAGGCTTTCTCGCCGGAGGTCAGCGCGCGCTCGAGATCGAGCGCGCCCACCAACCGATCTTCCGTGGCCCCAAGCGGCAGGTCCACCATCGGGACCGGGGCCACCACCGACCGGGGATGCTCGCCGCGCGTCACGCGGCTCTGGCATTCGTCGCAGCGCGCCCCGTTGGCCAGCGGATCACAGCCGTAGCGGCACCCCGAGACCACCTTCATCGGCGGCAGCAGCCCGGCCAGTGCCCGGACCGCCGTGGACTTCCCCGTCCCGCGGTCGCCAAAGACCATCACCCCACCGATCATGGGGTCGATCGATACCAGCAGGAGGGCCAGCTTCATGTCCTCCTGGCCCACAATTGCACTGAAGGGAAAGACCGGTCGCATGCAGCAGCAGGGGTCAGAAGATGAGGGCCACCGACTCCGGGTGGTCTCGCCACGTTAGGATCGGGGGAAGAGGGTCGCAAGAGGTTGACAGCAAAAGTGTACATTTTTCTTGACACTCGCGTGAGCGATGCGTACCGTCGGGGGGTGAATCCTCCAGAGCAGGCCGCCACGGCCACCGCCCCGCCGCTGCCGATGGCATCGGAGCGCCCCCGGAGCGCCGCTTCGACCGGCGCTGACATGACCCATACGGGATCCGCCGTCCCCGCCCCCCGGTGGTATGAGCGGGTTCGGGACCGCTGGAACGCCCTGGTCGCCACCGATGAATTCCAGCGCTGGAGCGCCCGGTTTGTCCTGACCAAGCGCATTACGCGCCGGCGCTCCAGAGCCCTGTTCGACATCGTCTCGGGCTTCGTCTACACGCAGACGCTGCTCTCCTGCGTCGAACTCGACCTCTTTGCCTTTCTTGCCGGCGGCGCCCGGACGGTCGAAGAGATCGCCGAGCACGCCAAGCTGTCGACGGCCGCCGCCGAACGGCTCCTCAATGCCGCCGTCTCGCTCCGCCTCCTCTCCCGCCGTCGCTTTGGACGCTATGCGGTCGGGCCGCTCGGCGCCCCGCTGGTCGGGAACGTGGGGGTCATGGCGCTGATCCGGCATCATCGCATGGTCTACCAGGACCTGCAGGATCCCGTCGCGCTCCTGCGGCGCGGCGCCGAGGGGAGCACCGAGCTCTCCCATTATTGGTCCTATGCGGATGTGTCGGCGCTCCCCACGATGCAGCCGGCCAGCGTCGCCGCCTATTCGCAGATCATGGCGGACACCCTGCCCCCGGTCGCCCGGGAAGTGATCGACGCCTACGACTTCTCCCGCCACCGGACCCTCCTGGACGTGGGCGGTGGCGAAGGGGTCTTCCTGTCGTTGGTGGGGACCGCGAACCCGCACCTCCAACTCCGCCTCTTCGACCTCCCCGCCGTCGCCGCCCGCGCCACCACTCGGCTCACCGACGCCGGGTTCGGCCCGCGGATTCAGTGCCATGGGGGCAATTTCCACGCCGATCCGCTGCCGACCGGGGCAGACATCTGCTCCCTGGTCCGGGTCCTGCTCGACCATGACGACGAATCGGTGATGCGCCTCCTGCGCCGCGTCCGCGCCGCTCTCCCGCCCGGCGGGGTGCTGCTCGTGGCCGAGGCGATGTGCGGGGCCAAGGGGGCCGAAACCGTCGGCGACGCCTATTTCGCCTTCTATCTGATGGCGATGGGGAAAGGACGGGCGCGCCGCGCCGATGAGCTCCATGCGATGCTGCAGGCCGCCGGATTCCGACGGAGCCGGGAAGTCTCGACGCGCTTCCCGATCCAGACCGGCCTCATCGTCGCTGAGGTCTGACGGCCTGGGCCGCCCCCGATGATCCGGGATTTTCCAAGAATCCCGACAAAGACCGTCGCCAACATTGACAGTCTCTGGTGTCAACAACACGTTACACCTGTGAACACCCTCGCCGTCGTTTTTGAGCAACCTGAGCAGCTGTCGGTCCGCACCGTGGAGCTGGTTCCCGCCACGGAGGCGGATGTCGTGGTGGCGATGCGCTGGTCCGGCATCAGCACCGGGACCGAGAAGCTGTTGTTCACGGGGCGCATGCCCCCGTTTCCCGGACTGGGCTACCCGCTCGTCCCGGGCTACGAAGGGGTCGGCGAGATTGTGGCGGCCGGTGAGGCGTCTGAGCGCACCGTTGGCCAACTGGTCTATGTGGCGGGCTCCCGGGGCTTTGTCGATGCCCGCGGGCTCTTTGGTGGCCAGGCGGCCACCGTGGTGGTGCATGGCACGAAAACCATCCCCCTCGACGCCACGGTGGGCGAGCACGGGACGCTGCTGGCCCTCGCCGCCACCGCGTACCACATGTTGGGCGAGGATCCGATGACCAACCCGGCGCAGCTCCCCGAGCTGATTGTCGGCCATGGCGCCCTCGGACGGCTTATCGCGCGCTTGGTCGTGCTCATCCGCACCCTGCGCGGCGAGACCGATGCGACACCGCCCACCGTTTGGGAAACCAATCCCATCCGGCAGGACGGCGCCCGCGGGTACCCCGTGGTGCACCCCGACGCCGATCCTCGGCGCAATTACCGCACCATCTGCGATGTGAGTGGCGCCAATGGCCTGCTCGACACCCTCATCGCGCGCCTCGCGCCGGGCGGCGAGATCTGCCTCGGTGGGTTTTACAGCGATGCGGTGGCCTTCACCTTCCCGCCCGCTTTTTTGCGGGAAGCCCGCTTCCGTATTGCGGCGCAGTGGAAGGAGTCGGACCTGCTGACCGTCGCCGCGTTGGCCAACCGCGGCGCGCTCGACCTGAAGGACCTGATCACGCACCACGCCCCCGCGGCTCACGCCGCGGACGCCTACGCGACTGCGTTTGGCGACCCCCACTGCGTCAAGATGATCCTCGACTGGAGATCGGCTGCATGAGCGAGAATGGGACGATGCCCACTGCGGGCGCACTGCATCAGTTGCACCGTCAGGTGCGTGACGAAGCTGCCGCGTCCACGGACACGGTCCACACCGGACCCGTCACCAAGGAAACGCAGATCATCGCGATCTACGGCAAGGGCGGGATCGGCAAGAGCTTCACGCTCGCCAACCTCTCCTACATGATGGCGCAGCAGGGGAAGAAAGTGCTGCTGATTGGCTGCGATCCCAAGAGCGACACCACCTCCCTGCTCTTCGGTGGCAAAGCGTGCCCGACCATCATCGAAGTCAGCTCAAAAAAGAAGCTGGCCGGTGAAGCGGTCTCCATTGGCGATGTCTGCTTCAAGCGCGACGGCGTCTTTGCGATGGAACTCGGTGGCCCGGAAGTCGGCCGAGGCTGTGGTGGACGCGGCATTATTCACGGCTTCGAAATTCTGGAAAAGCTGGGCTTCCACGAATGGGGCTTCGACTACGTGCTGCTCGACTTCCTGGGCGACGTGGTCTGCGGCGGCTTTGGGCTGCCGATCGCCCGCGATATGTGCCAGAAGGTGATCGTCGTCGGTTCCAATGACCTCCAGTCGCTCTACGTCGCGAACAACGTCTGCAGCGCGGTGGAATACTTCCGCAAGCTCGGCGGCAACGTGGGCGTGGCCGGCATGGTGATCAACAAGGACGATGGCACAGGCGAAGCGGCCAAGTTCGCAGAGAAGGCCGGGATCCCCGTGCTCGCCAAGGTCCCCGCGCACGAAGACATTCGCCGCAAGAGTGCGAGCTACGAGATCATTGGCTTCCCAGGCGGACAGTGGGGCGACATGTTCGCTGAGCTGGCCTCCAATGTGGCCGATGCGCCGCCCGTGCGTCCCAAGCCGCTCACGCAGGACGGCCTGCTCTCCCTCTTTGACAGCAAGACCACCGGCGGGGACGTCACCCTCGTCCCGGCCACGCTGTTTGACATGGTGGGCAAGACCGAAATCGTGAAGCCCACGCTGGAAGTCGTGTACGACGCGGTTTGATCCCATGACCACACGCAGCGGACTACCCATCGTTGAGGCGGCCGACGTCAACGTCGCGGCCACCCAGCAGGACGGCCTGGGCTGTCATGCCGGTGCCGATCAAATGCGCGAAGCCGCGCGTGCCGCGGGAAAAAGTGGTGTTCTGGACCAGTACGCCGCCGACTATCCCAAAGGCCCGCACGACCAGCCGCAGTCGATGTGCCCAGCGTTCGGTTCGCTCCGCGTTGGGCTCCGCATGCGGCGGACGGCCACCATCCTCAGCGGCTCCGCCTGCTGCGTCTACGGACTGACCTTCACGTCGCACTTCTATGGGGCGCGACGGACGGTCGGCTACGTGCCGTTCAACTCCGAAACGCTGGTCACCGGCCAGCTGTTTGAAGACATCCGGGACGCCGTGTACAAGATGGCGGATCCAGCGCAGTATGATGCGATCGTCATCACGAATCTCTGTGTGCCGACCGCATCCGGTGTGCCGCTGCAGATTCTCCCCAAGGAGATCAATGGCGTCCGCATTATCGGCATTGACGTGCCGGGCTTTGGCGTGCCCACGCACGCCGAAGCGAAGGATGTCCTCGCCGGTGCGATGTTGCGCTATGCGCGACTGGAAGCGGAACAGGGACCGGTGCTCGCGCCACGCGGTGGTCGCAGCGAACGCCCCACGATCACGCTGGTCGGTGAGATGTTCCCCGCCGATCCTGTCGGCATTGGGATGATGCTGGAGCCCATGGGACTCGCGGCGGGCCCTGTGGTGCCGACGCGCGAGTGGCGCGAACTCTATGCCGCCCTTGACTGCGCGGGGGTCGCCGCGATTCATCCGTTCTACACGGCCTCGATCCGGGAATTTGAAAGCGCCGGACGACCGGTGGTGGGCTCGGCGCCCGTGGGACACGATGGGACAGAGCAGTGGCTGGAACAGATTGGCCAGATGGCGGGCGTGGCCCGTGATCGCATCGACGCGGCCAAGAACCGGTTCCTGCCGGCGATCAGTGGAGCGCTTGCGGGCAAGCCGATCCGTGGCCGCATCACGATGTCCGGCTACGAAGGCTCTGAACTGCTTGTGGCCCGCCTGCTCGTGGAAAGCGGCGCCGATGTGCGGTATGTGGGGACCGCCTGCCCCCGCACGGTGTGGAGCGAGGCCGACCGCCAGTGGTTGGAAGCGAAGGGGGTCCATGTGCAATACCGCGCGTCGCTCGAACAGGACCTCGCGGCCATGCACGAGTTCCAACCCGACCTCGCCATTGGCACCACGCCCGTCGTGCAGAAGGCCAAGGAGCTGACGATCCCGTCGTTGTACTTCACCAACCTCATCTCGGCGCGTCCCCTCATGGGTCCGGCCGGCGCCGGCTCACTGGCCCAGGTGATCACCACCGCCATGGGCAACAAGGGGCGGTTCGACGAGATGAAGGCCTTCTTTGGCGACACCGGCACCGGCTTCAAGGCCGGCGTCTGGGAGACCACACCCGAAGACCGCCCGGAATTCCGCGATCATTACAAGCGGCACTTGGCCAAACTCGCACGGCAACGGAAAGCCGAGGAGATGGTCTGATGCTGGTGATGGATATGGACCGGGCCGGTGGCTACTGGGGTGCGGTATACGTCTTCACGGCGATCAAGGGTATGCAGGTTGTGATCGATGGACCGGTGGGGTGCGAGAACCTGCCGGTGACCTCGGTCCTGCACTACACCGATGCCCTGCCGCCACATGAGCTCCCGATTGTCGTCACCGGACTCGGCGAAGAGGAGCTGGGGCAGCACGGTACCGAAGGGGCAATGAAGCGGGCGCACAAAACGCTCGATCCCGAATTGCCCGCAGTGGTGGTGACTGGAAGTATCGCCGAGATGATCGGCGGGGGTGTGACGCCGGAAGGCACGAATATTCAGCGCTTCCTGCCGCGCACGATCGATGAAGATCAGTGGCAGTCCGCGAACCGCGCGATGTACTGGCTCTGGACGCAGTATGGCCTCAAGAAGGGTGTGAAGCCGAAGCGCACCGAGCGGGAGCCCGGGGCGAAGCCGCGCGTGAATATCATCGGGCCGATTTACGGCTATTTCAACACGTGGAGCGACCTCGCGGAGATGCGGCGCCTGATTGAAGGCATTGGCGCCGACATCAACATGGTCTTCCCGCTGGGGAGTCATATGCAGGACATTCCGCGGCTCGTTGACGCCGACGTGAATGTGTGCATGTATCGCGAATTCGGGCGCATGCTCTGCGAGGATCTCGATGTGCCGTATCTGCAGGCGCCGATTGGCCTGCACAGCACGACCAAGTTTCTCCGCACGCTGGGCGAACTGTTGGGACTGGATCCCGAGCCGTTCATTGAACGGGAAAAGCACACCACGATCAAGCCCGTCTGGGATCTGTGGCGCTCGGTGACGCAGGATTTCTTCGGCACGGCAAGCTTTGCCATCGTCGCGAACGAGACCTATGCGCGCGGCGTGCAGAACTTCCTCGAAACCGAACTCGGCCTGCCCTGCACCTTCAGTATGTCACGCCGCGCTGGCTTCAAGACCGACAATGCGGCCGTGCGGCAAGCCATCAAGGAGAAGCCGCCGCTCATCATGTTCGGCAGCTACAACGAGCGCATGTATCTCGCGGAGATGGGCGCGCGCTCCATGTATATCCCGGCGTCGTTCCCGGGCGCGGTGGTGCGGCGGCATACCGGCACGCCCTTCATGGGGTATTCCGGCGCCACGTACCTGGTGCAGGAAGTGTGCAATCAGCTCTTTGATGCGCTCTTCCACATTCTGCCATTGGGCTCGGAACTCGATCGCATTGATGCCACGCCCGCGCGCTTGCATGAAGAGCTGCCGTGGGATGATTCGGCGAAGAGTACCTTCGATGAGATGGTGGAGCAGCTGCCCGTGCTGATCCGCATCTCGGCCGCGAAGCGGTTGCGTGATCTCGCGGAGCGTGATGCCCGCGAGTTGGGCGACACCGTCGTGGGGCGGGATCATGTGCTCGCGAGCCGTCGCGGCCTGACGGGCGCAACGGCCTAAGCCCGACGCATCACCAGGGGCGATCCACCACCGCCCTCAGGGGTGACAGAGCACCTCGGCCACCTGGTCGGGGTGCTCTTCTGGTAACAGGTGGCCTCCGGTGAGGGTGTGAAAGCGGGCGAAGGGGAGTCCATCGGCAATGGCGGCGAGTGGACGCGGCGGTACCCAGCGGTCGCGACTGCCGGCGAAGATCTCCAGTGGCACCGTGAGCGCCGCCACATCACGGAGGAGGCGTGGCAGATCCCAGCGGGCCATCATCGTGAGGGCGGCATGGACATGACCGGGGCGCTCGCAGAGCCAGCGATAGCGCGCCAACTGTTCGGGCGTGAGGCGGCTCCCGGAGGTGGCGAGCATCCATTCAATCAGTCGCGTCCCGCGCGCCAACCACGCACCACCGCGTGCAACGGGTTCGGGTTCGACCATCGCACTGAGCAGCGGCGCGAGCAGCGTCATATAGGTCGCTGGCGGCGGAATCAGCGCGGGATTCACCCCAATGATGCGATCGGGTGCGATGAGGCCAAGGCGGGCCATCTGGAGCAGCACAGGGACCCCGGCGGAATGGCCGGCGACACGGTGTGGAGTGATCCCGAGGGTACGCAGAAGTCGACCGAGGCCCTGCGCCATGCCGGGGATCGTGTACCAGGTGGGATCGGCAGGCACGTCCGTGAAGCCATGACCGGGCAAGTCCACCGCGATGCAGCGATAGCGCGCACCGAGCCGATCGATGATCGGTGCCCACGAGTGGGTGGAGCCACCGGTCCCGTGGAGCAGGAGGAGCACCGGTCCCGTCCCGACCTCCTGCACATGCCAGACGGCCCCATCGAGGGGAACGCGCCGAGAGGCGGCGCGATGGGGCCAGTCGGCGGGGATCATGGCGAGGGGGTCGAGCGGCTCGGCGGCCGGCTCGGCGGGGGCTTCCGCAGCGGTGACCGAGGGGGCGCAGGGGTCGCTCGGGGGTGAAAAGCGGGTCACAGAGGGCCGTCGCGCGGGGTTTTGGGGGGCAAATCGGCGGGAACCGGGAAGAATCTCAGGTATTTTGTAAATTATTCTTGACGCGTTGAACTGTAAGGTCCAGTTTACAGCGCGGGAACTCAGGCAGGTTCGCCCCTCCGCAGGGAGGTGGCATCCCAGCCGCGCGGGACGAGCGCGGTAGCAACGGAACACTCGGAGGGATCGATGTTCGAAAAGGGCGGAATGACGGAAGAAGATGCCCGTCGCTTCAACAAGTTCTGGATCGCGGGAACCGGCGTGTGGGTGTTGGCCGCCGTGATGGCGCATTTGCTCGCCTGGAGCTGGCGTCCCTGGTTCTAAGCCAGGCGCTCACTCAACCACCACCGCGCAAATAGGAGCGCACTATGTATCGAATCTGGATCGGGCTGGATCCGCACCTGATCATGGGTGGCATCGGCTCGTTCATCGCTGGCGCTGTGCTGACCATGCATCTGTGGGCGTACAGCCAGTTCAACTGGCCCGGCACGCTCAAGGCCAAGTACGCCACGCCCACCGCCGCAACCCGCTAAGGGAGACGCCATGCATCGAATTTGGCTGATGTATGACCCGCGTCGCGTGATGGTAGCCGTTGGTGGCTTCATCGGCGTGCTCGCGTTCGTCATTCACTTCATCCTGCTCAGCTCGCAGCGCTACTCGTGGATCGAAAACGGGACGCTGTCCGCTGCACAGGCGCCCGTCGGGGCGGCTGCACCGGCCACCGCGGCGGAAATGTCGCCGCTTCCGCCGGGTCGGTAATTCCCCACGCGTCGTCGCCGGGATGACGATTCGCACGTGTCGGTGCGACGTCATCCCCGGCCGACGCCAGCCTCACATCCGTCTGCCAGTCCGGAGAGATCGCCCATGGCGATGCTGAGCTTTGAAAAAAAATACCGGGTCCGCGGTGGGACGCTGATCGGCGGAGATCTGTTCGATTTCTGGTTCGGTCCGTTCTACGTGGGGTTCTTTGGGGTCACGGCGATCTTCTGTATCGTCCTGGGCACCATGCTGTGCGTGTGGGGCGCCGCCATGGGGCCGACATGGAACCTCTGGCAGATCTCGATAGCCCCGCCTGATCTGAAGTACGGATTAATGCTGGCCCCCATGCGGGAAGGGGGACTCTGGCAAATGATCACGCTCTGTGCCATCGGGGCCTTCGTGAGCTGGGCGCTGCGGCAAGCCGAAATCAGCCGCAAGCTCGGAATGGGACTGCACGTCCCCTATGCGTTTGGTGGGGCCATCCTCGCCTACGTCACGCTGGTGGTGATCCGCCCCCTCCTCCTCGGAGCGTGGGGCCACGGATTTCCGTATGGCATTTTCTCGCACCTCGATTGGGTGTCGAACGTGGGATACCAGTATCTCCACTTCCACTACAATCCCGCGCACATGATCGCCGTCACGTTCTTCTTCACGAACTGTCTGGCGCTCGCGATGCACGGCTCCCTGATCCTCTCGGTGACAAACCCGCCCAAGGGTCAACCGGTCGGAACCAGCGAAACCGAAAACGTTTTCTTCCGCGATCTGCTCGGCTACTCGATCGGCGCGATCGGCATCCACCGCCTCGGCCTGTTTCTGGCCGTTGGGGCGGCTGTGTGGAGTGCGATCTGCATCGTGATCTCCGGCCCCTTCTGGACACAGGGCTGGCCTGAGTGGTGGGGCTGGTGGCTTAACCTCCCGATCTGGCGCTGAGGCGCGGGCCGCAATGCTCGAATATCAGAACCTCTTTACTCGCGTCCAGGTCCGGACCGTCCCCGAAGCGGGCATCGCTATCGAGGGCGCAGACAATCGGATCGGCACCGGCGTCTTTTCGTCGCTCGCCGGGAAGTTCGGTGATGCGCAGATCGGCCCGGTGTACCTCGGGACGCTCGGCGTGCTCTCGCTCTTGTGCGGCTTCGTCGCCTTCGAGATCATCGGCCTCAACATGTGGGCCTCCGTCAACTGGAGTCTCGGCGAATTCATTCGCCAGCTCCCCTGGCTCGCCCTCGAACCGCCACCACCGCAGTTCGGCCTGCACATCCCGCCGCTCCGGCAGGGCGGCTGGTACCTGATGGCCGGCTTCTTCCTGACGGTCAGCATTCTCCTCTGGTGGCTGCGGACCTACCGGCGCGCCCGCGCGCTCGGCATGGGCACGCATCTCCCATGGGCCTTTGCCTCGGCGATCTTCCTGTACTCCACGTTCTTCATCCAGCCGCTGCTCGTCGGCAGCTGGAGCGAGATGGTCCCCTTCGGGCTCTTCCCGCACCTCGACTGGACGTCGGCGTTCTCGATCCGCTACGGCAACCTGTACTACAATCCGTTCCACGCCCTGTCGATCGTCTTCCTGTATGGCAGCGCGGTGCTCTTCGCGATGCACGGCGCCACGATCCTCGCCACGGCCCGCGTGGGTGGTGAACGGGAAATCGAACAGATCACCGATCGCGGGACCGCCGCCGAACGGTCGATGCTGATCTGGCGCTGGACGATGGGCTTCAACGCCACCATGGAGTCGATTCATCGCTGGGCCTGGTGGTTCGCCGTGCTGACGACGTTCACCGGCGGCATCGGCATCCTGCTCACCGGCACGGTGGTCGAAAACTGGTACCTCTGGGGCGTGAAGCATGGCCTCGTCTCCCCGTACCCGGCAGCGAATACGCTGACCCCCGAGCAGCAGCAGTTGCTGCGCGGCCGGTATCAGGGCACGGCGCCGGACAGCTTCCCCTCCTACGCGCCGAAGGCGGCCGCTGCCGTGATGGATTCGGCGGGGATGGCAGCCATGAAGGCGGACACTGCTGCACAGTCTGATTCCTCGAAGACGATGACTGCTCCCGACTCCGCCCGGAGGACGCCGTGAACCGACTCGCACGTGCCATTGGCGCCTGCACGCCGCTCCTGGCCCTCGCGCTGGCCGCCTGCGGTGATCACAACACCGATTCGGTCCAAGTTGGCTACCGTGGCGTGGCCATGGAGCAGAATTACGATCGGGGCTCGCTCAAGGCGAAGTTCAAGCAGGTGAAGATCCCGGCGACGCTCCCCCCAGCCGGGATGTCGCCGCCGGGTCCGCTGCCGTGGAAGAACGTGCAGGTGCTCAACGATGTCTCCGTGGCGGAATTCACGCGCACGATGCTCGCGATGAGCACCTGGGTGGCCGGCACCGGCAACTGTGCCTACTGCCACAACGTTGCGAACTTCGCGGACGACACGCTCCCGAACGGCAAGCCGCTCTACACCAAGCTGGTGGCGCGTCGCATGCTGCAAATGACGCGGCATATCAATGCCCAGTATCCGCAGCACGTGAAGAATACCGGGGTGACCTGCTACACCTGTCACATGGGGAAGCCGCTGCCGAACGGTCTCTGGTACTACACGAACCAGACCGACTATCTGCGACACTATCTCGATCGGGACGGCGCCCGCGTGGTCTCCCACACGGTGGCCCCCTCCAAGGCCAATCGCAGCTCGGTGAAGCAGACGGAGTGGACGTACGCGCTCATGATCAGCCAGTCGAAGTCGCTCGGGGTCAACTGCACCTATTGCCACAACTCGCGGCAGTTCGCGAGCTGGACGCAGGCGCCGCCAACCCGTGTGCAGGCGTACCATGGCATCCTCATGCTGCGTGACGTGAACTCCAACTACCTCGCGCCGCTGCAAACGGTCTTCCCGGCGGTGCGTCTGGGCAGCATGGGGGATGCCCCCAAGGCCCAGTGCGTGACGTGCCACAACGGCGCCTATCGGCCGCTGTACGGTGCGCAGATGGTCAAGGACTACCCAGCGCTGTGGGGACGTGAAGAGTGGAACGGCAAGGCCTTCCCACGGTGGGGTGCGGCCAAGGACTCGACGGCGGCAGCGGCCCCGGCCCCCGGCATGACGCCTGCCCCGGTCGCTCCGGCGGCGGCAAAGGCGGCAGCGGCTGTGTCAGGTGGACCTGCCGGCAACGATCCGCGGTAAGAGCAAGGAGTAAGATTCTGCAGAACTACGCACCGGGTTATTGACCCACCGCGTAGCCCTCGAAGCCCCGTGATGCCTCAGGTATCACGGGGCTTTGTGTATGCAGATGCCGAGGGTGCTGGTCGCACAGCGGCGAACACCGGGGTCACCTGCTGATATGGGGGTGGGCCTTCAACTGGCCGAGGCACCGGTGTCATCACGGTGCCGGTGAGGTCACGGCACCAACGTCGTCACGGTCCCAGCGAGGTCACGGTACCGGTGTGCTCACGGTACCGGTGCCGCGCTTACTTCAACAGCTGATCGAACGACGCGACTTGGGTGGGACCAAAGCTGGTCACCGTGATATGCTGCCCCGTGGCGGGGTCCTCCAGCACCAAGCGACCGTCTGTGTAGCGCACGAGCCGGAATGGGACCTCACGGCCAATGTGCGCCAAACTGCGCGCCCGCGTGAGCGCACGCAGCGATCCGCGGAGAAACCCGCCGGTGCCTGGCTCGATGTGCGCCGCTTCCTGCTGCGTCGCCGCGTCCGTCACCAGGATGCCCCCATCGGTGGCGTCGGCAAACAACAACGTCCGCTCGGACTGTACCGTCGTGGAAGTCTCACGCACCGCGCCAAAGCCGAACAGGCGCGCCGAGGCGGCCAGACCAATGACAAAGACGATCAAGGCCCCGCCGCCGATCAGCGCAGCGCGAGGCACCTTCATGGGGGGAGCCCCGCCCGGGCGTTCGCCAGGTTCCGGCTCGAAGTGAATCGTGCCGCTCATGCGCCCGCCGGGTGCGGCATCGAACCGCCCTCCACGTTCTCCAGTCGCGCGACCGCCCGCGGCGTGCCCGCGTCCGCGGCCACCGGGTGTCCACCAGCCGCCTGCACTGCGGCGGCCAGCAAGGCGCCAATGCGCGCGGGCTCGGTGAGTCCACGCAGCATCGGCCGCGGCTGATTGATCCGCCAGACCTGGCAGTGCGGCCAGAGCGCGATGTAGGCGATGCGCTGCCCCGGCACCAGCGTGAGCACCAACTGCCCCGTCCCGTCAGGAAAGGCCCCAAGGTCGGCCGACTGCAAGATCGTGAACGGGATATTGATCGACATCGGGAAGACCATCCCAATTCGCAGGACCACGCGCCGATTGGTAATGGCGTACCATGAGGTGCGGGCCGTCAGGATCGCGAGCCCCCAGACGATGGCCAACACCACCCCAGTCAGGAGCAACCGCACGGCAAGACTGGGCCAGAACGTCCCCGCCGTGATCGTTGCGCCCGCCGTACTTCCCCACGCCAGCAGCATCACGGCGAAGTAGGCCGCGAACCACCGCCAGTGATAGACGTGCCGAGCCACGGCCGGTGCGGCGGGTGCGCCTTCCCACAACAGTTGCTCACCCGCCGGCAAGGGATGCGGAACTCCTGTGATGTACGCAGGCGTCCCGCTCCCAGTGTCGCGTGTCATATGATCGGCTCGCTGCGCTCCGGCGTCGCGTACAGATGGCCGCCCGCGAAGTAGGCCATGACCTTATCCTCTTCGAGCAGCGTGATCTGATCATTCCGCGCGATCCCCGGCACGTCGGCGAACTGCGCCGCCGTGATGGATTTGACCAGGAGCTTGTCATTGCCCCAGAGGCCGAAATTCGGCCACTGCACGAAGCCGGCCGGCAGCATGATATGCCGCCCACCGTCCGCGAGCGCAACTTCGTAGTAGCGCACCTGCGGCTCCGCACGGTCAACCCACAGCTCCACCACCGTGCCCGCGACCACCTTGTCGAGCGCGACCACCGGCATGCCACGCGGATCTGGATCACCGGACGCGACATGGAACGTCGGATCGAGACGCATCGGAACGATCTTCGCCGCGCCATGCACCGTCATGTCCGGCGTGTCCGCCCGTTCGGCCCACGAGGCCGGTCCTACCCCATCGACCATCGGATTCCCGGTGGGAACGAGCGGCGATCCGTTGTAGTGATCGACCGGAACTGCCTTGATCTCAGCCATCAGTGCGCTCCTCCATCAGTCGGGCGATGAATGTAGGTCTTCTTCTCCGGAACCGGCGGCCACCCTTCGCGCGGTCCCTGCGGCGATTCGAGCGGATACCCTTCCCGCTTATCCTCCCGTCGGATGTAGATGATCAGACCCGCGAAAAAGAGCCAGAACGCATACAGCGCGATCTGTGCACCGTCGATTTTCTCCATCATGGGACAACTCCGTGCAGGAGGGTGAAGGGGTCATGCAGGGATATCCGCCAGACCGAACGGCTCGGCAGGCGGCAAGACAGACTCAAGCTGCGAGCGCCGGACCGCTAAGGGGCCCAACGCCACCAGCGTGGCGAACAACACCAGAATTTCCAGCGCATACACGAACTCATACGGCACCGCAGGATGGGTCAGTGCCGGGCCCAACGCGCCCACCGAGACGAGATGGGACAACCAATCCTTGGCGACGCCACTGAGGGCGAACGACAACCCTTCGGCCGTCGCGAAGACCGCGCCCCACGCGCCCAGGGCAATCCCATGCTGCGACGGATCCCGTAAGCGCATGGCAAAAGAGAGCGTGCCGACGCCAAACCACCCCTCTCCAAAGCCGATCAGCGCCACCCCCAACCGGAAAACCCACGGCGCATGCAACGGCGCCGCAAAGACCACCAGTGCGAAGGCCAGAATGCCGATCAACACGCCGAGCGCCGCGAGACGAATGGGATCACGCGTCTGCTTGAGCATGACCGCCGCCAGCGCGAAGGAGACCACCGCCCCGGCCGCCATGACCGCGGTCAGCTGCGTGGTCTGCGACACGCTCAGATGGAGAATCTCCCCACCGTAGGGCTCGAGCAGGACGTCCTGCAGGTTGTAGGCGAAGAATCCGAGCGCGGAGGCCACGAGCAACCGCACCGCCTGCCCACCCGCCGTGAAGGTCGTCCACGCGTCACGGAAGCGCGGGCGCAGCTCGCCCGGCTGGTACGGGGTCGTGCCTTCGACACGCGCCTCCTGTCCCCAGAGCGAGACGAGGTTGCACAGGATCACGAACAGGGACGTGCCCTGAATCACCTGAATCAGGCGGATCGGCGTGAAGTTCCGAAGCAGCGTTTCCAAGAGCAGCGCACTGACGAGGGTCCCCATGAGCATCATGAGGTACATCAGCGCGATCACCCGCGGACGCTTGTCCTCGGTGACGATGTCCGTCGCCAGCGCGAGGCCAGCCGTCTGCGCGGTGTGTGCACCACCGCCCACGAGCAGGAAGCTCAGCGCCGTCGAGGCATACCCCAGCCATGCGGGGGCATGCCCATTGGGCTCAGAAAGCAGCAGGAGCGCGAAGGGCATGATCGCCAATCCCGCAAACTGCATCAGCGTCCCGACCCACAGGAACGGGACGCGCTTCCACCCCAGGAAACTCCGGTAGGTATCCGACCGGAACCCCACGAGCGCCCGAAATGGTGCCACCAACAACGGGATGGCCAGCATGGTCGCCACCAGCGACGCTGGCACGGACAACTCCAGGATCATGACCCGGTTGAGCGTGCCCACGAACAGCGTCTGCACCAGTCCCACCGACAGCTGAAAGAGCGACAGCCGCAGCAGGCGCCCCACGGTGAGTTCCGCATGCGCCACATCGGCAAACGGCATCCAGCGACGGCTCAATCGAACCGTCGCCCGGGCCGCGAGATCAGCGAGACTGGCAGCCATCGGTCACCAAACGGGCTGCATGCGCACATCCGCCGGCAACGGCTGCTTGACCGGCGCCCGGAGGAAGAGCCGCACGAAGGTCACCACATTGGCCGCCTTGAGCAGCGTCACCTTCACCGACGACCACAGCCCCCCCGCCTGCTCCGCCTTCCGCATCGCATCGGTATTCCGCCACATGGTATCCATGAGCGCCCAGAAGCCGGCGCTCTCGGTATCGATCGTATGCGGGAAGACCTGCCGGCTGATCAAGTTCGTCAACGCAATCACGCGCCGATCGTAGTCCTCGACATCGATCCCCATGGCCGCGAAGAATGGCGCCCGGGCATGATCCCGTACGTACATCGTGCAGAAGACAGCCAGCAGGAAGAAGCGGATCCAGAGCCGGTTCACCCCTTCCAGATATTCCGGATTGGAGCGCATCAGCACCGCAAAGGCCTCGCCATGCCGGAACTCATCCAGGCACCAGTTCTCAAACCACTTGAAGATCGGATGAAAGCGCTTGTCCGGATTCTTCTCGAAGTTCCGAAAAATCGTGATGTAGCGCGCGTAGCCGATCTTCTCCGACAGATATGTCGCGTAGTAGATGAACTTCGGCTGGAAGTACGTGTACTTCTTCACCTTCGTGAGGAAGCCGAGGTCCACCGCGACCTGGAAATCGTTGAGCGTATGGTTGATGAAGCCGGCATGCCGTCCCTCATCGCGGCTCATGAACCCGAACAGCTCGCGCACGTCGGGGTTCGTAATGCGCTTTTTGATCTCGGCGTACAAAATGCAGCCACTGAATTCGGCCGTCACCGAGGAGACGAGGAAATCAATGAACTGCTCCCGCAGCGCTGGGTCCATCGACGAAAAGTCGGCGTCAAAGTCCGCATTGCGCTTGAAGTGATCCTTGTTCGGATCGTTGCGAAATTCGGTAAGGATATCGTCCCACATCTTCCGGTTTTCCGGCGTGATCCTGAGCCGATCCATCGCCGCAAAATCGGTGGTATAGAAGCGCGGGTTCAGCACGGCATCCTGCTGCGCGATCCGCGTGCTTTCGTTCACATCCGTCATCGGACGGACGGGCATCTTGGTCGTGGTATCGTACATAGCGGGCTCCTTAGCCTTCGAATCCGACGTCGTACAGTTCGTACAGTTCCGTGCCACCCGTCAGCTTCACCACCAGCCGACGCAGCAGGCTGGCGCGCGAGACCGTGGCCTGTGAGGTGATCCGTTCCTGCGTCCCGAACGCGATGCGCGACGGGGCCCGGTGCACCAGCACGGCATCGCCCGGATCCACCTCGACCCCATCCAGCTCCACATGCGCGTGGAAGTGATCGTGCGTGGATTCCAGGTCAATCGTGCACGGAACCATGGTGGTACGGCGCGTGCCGTACCAGATCGCCAGCGCAGCGAGAACGCCAGCGGCCAGAACGTACCCCATCATGATGCGCTTCTCCCCCGGTCGTGATCCGGTGTGGCGGCGTCCGTCTTCTGCAGGACATACGCCTGCGACTTGTAAAATCCGCGTTCCACGCGCGTGCTGCCGGTGATCGTCCACCCGGAGAGGGCAGCCGTGGTGGCGCACCCGCGCCGAAAATGCGATTCCGCAACCGGCATGATCGCCGGGGCACGGTCCCCCCGCGGGAACAGCTTCCCCACGGCGTGCATCGCGGCGAGCAACGGCGTCCGCGGCGCCACCGTGAAGACCATGCGCGACCGGATCCGAGGCGCCAGCACCGACAGCGCTCCCAGAATGTCGGTCAGGTCATAATGGATCAGCGAATCCATCCCCACGAGATAATCGAAAGTCCCGAGTGCGGGGTCGAGCATGTCCCCTGAACGGAAGTCAATGTGCAGCCCCTGCGCCGCGGCCTGTTCCTCCGCATGCGCCACCAACGTGGGCGACAGATCAATCGCCACCACGTCCGCGCCCCGGCGGGCCAGATCCATCGCCAGCACCCCCGTACCACAGCCCGCATCAAGGACGCGAGCGCCATCCAGGCGCATCGGGAGCGCGGCGAGCAACGTCTGCCGCATCTGATCGCGCCCCGCCCGGACATTCGCTCGCACCCGCGAGACCGGCGCGTCGGAGGTCAGGACCTTCCACGCTGCGGCTGCGGTCCGGTCGAAATACTCGCCGATCCAGGCCCGCCGCTCGAGGTACGGCACCGACGTGGTGTGCGAACCCCCTGACGCCGTCCCACCGAGCGACGGACCTGAATGCGACGCGGTATCCACCGACGCGCTCCGAACATGGGTCATCTCAGTCAAAGCCCAGCAAATCGAAGATTTCCCGATCCTTGAGCGGCGAGGCCGGGAGCGGCTCGACATCGTCCAGCATGCGACGGGCCAAGGCCATGTACTCCTCCTGCACCGCCGTCACCTCCGGCGAGGCCTCCATCTCAAAAATCGTGCACTTCTTCAAACGACTCCGCCGGATCGCGTCGACATCCTGGAAGTGGGCCATCGTCTTCAGCCCCACCGCCGCGTTGAAGCGATCGATCTCGTTCGTTTCGCGGGAGCGATTCGCCACCACCCCCCCGAGCCGGACTTTGTAATTTTTGGACTTCGCCTGAATCGCCGCGATGATGCGGTTCATGGCAAAGATCGAATCGAAGTCGTTCGCGGTGACGATCAGGCAGTAGTGGGCATGCTGCAGCGGAGCGGCAAAGCCTCCGCACACGACATCGCCCAGCACGTCGAAGATCACCACATCGGTGTCTTCGAGCAGGTGATGCTCCTTGAGGAGCTTCACCGTCTGCCCCGTCACATAGCCGCCGCAGCCGGTCCCGGCCGGCGGCCCGCCCGCCTCGATGCACTGCACGCCGTTGAAGCCTTCAAACATGAAGTCTTCCGGACGCAGCTCTTCGGAGTGGAAGTCCACCCCTTCCAACACGTCGATCACCGTCGGCACCATCCGCTTGGTGAGCGTGAAGGTGGAATCGTGTTTCGGGTCGCAGCCGATCTGCAGCACGCGCTTCCCCAACCGGGAAAAGGCCGCCGACAGATTCGAGGAGGTGGTCGACTTCCCAATGCCGCCCTTGCCATACACGGCAATCACCAGCGCGCCATCAATTTTCTGGGACTCGTCCAGATGCACCTGAACGCTGCCGTCGCCATCGCCGATGCTGTCCAGAATCGGGAGTCGTGTCGCTGTGGTCACGTGTTGTGCTCCAGGCCGTTACCGGCGGTGAATGCTGCAGCCGTGTGCGTCGCTACCAAGTCGGCGCTCATGCGGCGTGAACTCCTTCCAGTCGATCTTCGAGGTCGGCGGCGGCTTCGCGCAGCGCCTCCAGGGTGGCATCATCCGGTGCCCAGAAGCCCCGATCGGTGGCCTCCAGCAGCCGCTGCGCCAACCCCGATGCCGCGTCCGGGTTGAGTTGCGCCAACCGGTCCCGCATCGCCTCGTCCAGCACAAAGGTCTTGGAGACCTCGGTGTACACCCACTGCGGCACCGTGCCGGATCCGCCCGTCGCCGACCAGCCCAGCGTCGTCGTCATATGGCCGGCGATATTCCGCACGCCTTCATAGCCAAAGGCGATCTGGCTTTCATACCAGCGGGGATTCAGCATCTTCGTGCGCGACTCGAGCTCCACCTGCTCGCTGAGCGTGCGCACTTTGCCCTTCGCGCCGTTGTAGTCCCCGACGTAGACGGCCGGCGCCTTCCCGCCCCGCTGCTGCGCGATCACCCGCGTCATCCCGCCCAGCGATTCGACGTACTGGTCGATGTCGGTGGCGCCAAGGTCAACGGAGTCGAGCCCCTGGAACGACAGCGCGGCGGTGCTGAGCGCGCGCTTCATCATCGCCGGCTGGGCCGACGGTCGGCCATCCACGCCATAGGCAAAGCTCTTCCGCTGCACGAAGAGATCGGCCAGTTCGTCTTCGTTCTGCCAGCGCCCCGTTTCGATCAACAGGTTCACGTTGGAGCCGTACGCGCCGTCCGCATTGGAAAAGACCCGGAGCGCCGCCGTGGCGACATCACACCCGGTCTCCGCCATCGCATCGAGCGCATGCTTCCGGATGAAGTTTTCCGTCACCGGCTCGTCGGCCTGCGCGCAAAGCAGCGCGGCCTCCGCCAGCAGCTTGACCTGGAGCGGCAGCAGATCGCGGAAGATCCCCGACAACGTGACCACGACATCAATCCGAGGGCGCCCCAACTGCTCCAGCGGCACCAGGCGCGCGCCGGTCAGACGTCCGACGGCATCAAAGCGCGGGGCCACCCCCATCAGCGCCATCACCTGCGCGAGGGGCGTCCCTTCACTCTTCATGTTGTCCGTGCCCCAGAGCACCACCGCCACACTCTCCGGCATCGCCCCGGTATCGGCGACATGGCGCGCCAACAGCTGCTCCGCGCGGGTCCGCCCTTCGAGCAACGCCGTCGCGCTGGGGACCCGGTATGGATCAAAGCCGTAGACATTGCGCCCGGTCGGCAGCACGGCCGGATTCCGCAGCAGGTCGCCACCCGGCGCCGGCGGGACGTACCGCGCATCGAGCGCGCGAAGAATCCCCGAGACCTCGTGATCCTCGCGGAGCGACGCGTCATACCCGGCTAACAGCTCGAGGTGCTGGCCCAGCGCCGGCGCATCGGCCAGGCGAATCCCCGCGGCACTCGCCCCCTGCCGCACGACCTGCTCCACCAGCGCTGTATTCCCAGGATGCAGGACCAGTGTGGTCACTGCCGATCGCGCAATCGACTCCGTCGCCTCGGCGACGGGGTCATCCCCGCGACGCGCACTGTGACCGCTGCAGATCGTATCGCCGATCGGTGGCAGCGACGCCTCCGGACGCCCAGCGCGGGCAATTTCCAGCAGCACATCGATCCGCGCGTCGGGGGCCATCGGCTCCCCGACCACATGCAGCCCCATGGGAATCAGGCTGTACTCCAACTCAAGCAGGCGATCGCGAAGTCCGGCGATCTGGGCATCGGCGTCAGCCGCGGTCCAGACCGGCTCCGCCGCCACCAACTCCACTGCAGCGGCCTGCTGCTGCACCGTCGCCCGCAACGTATCCGCCTCGGCGGCATGTGCGGCATCGAGGGCGCGCCAGCGGTCGAGCGAGCCCTTGAGCTCCAACAGCCCGCGATAGAGCCCCGCGTTGGCAATCGGCGGCGTCAGATATGACACCAGCGTGGCGCCACCCCGGCGCTTGGCCAGCGTGCCCTCCGAAGAATTATTCGACGCGTACAGGTACACGTTCGGCGTATCGCCAATGAGCCGCTCGGGCCAACAGGTGGCATCCAGCCCCGCCTGCTTGCCCGGCATGAACTCGAGCGCGCCATGCGTGCCGAAATGCAGGATCGTGTCGGCCGCGAAGTCTTCCCGGACCCAGCGATAGAAGGCGCTGAAGGCGTGCGTGGGAGAGAAGCCGCCCTCGAAGAGCAGCCGCATCGGGTCCCCTTCCCAGCCAAACGACGGCTGCACGCCAATGAAGACGTTCCCTAACTGAATCCCCATCACATGCAGATGCTGCCCATCGGTGAGCTGCTTGCCAGGCGCCGCCCCCCACGTGCGTTCGATCTCGCGCAGGTGCGGTTCGCGGCGGACATGATCCGCGACGGGAATCCGCGTATGCACATTGGCCGGGGCGCCATACCGCTCCCGGTTCCCACCAGTCAGCCGCTCACGCAAATCATCGGCGCTCGCCGGGAGCTCCACCGTGTAGCCCTGCTCCTTGAGCGAGGCCAGCACCCGCTGCAGGGACGGGAACACCGCGAGATACGCCGCGCTCCCCGTATTTCCTGCATTCGGCGGAAAGTTGAAGAGCACCACCGCGAGCTTCCGCTCCGCCCGATCACGCCGCCGCACCCGCACGAGCCGAGCGACGCGCTCGGCCACACGTTCAATGCGCTCGGGGATCGGCACCGAGGCCGCGGCTTTGCCGGGTTCCGATGGCCCTTTCCCGCCGTAGACGGTGGGCACGATCGCGCCATCGAGCTCGGGAATCGCGACCTGCAACGTGGCTTGCAGCGGATTCAGCCCGCGGCTGTCGTTGCGCCATTCCTCGATGGTCTGAAACTCGAGCGTTTGGAGCGTCAGATACGGAACATCAAGCTGCTGCAACACCACTTGGGCGGCGGCCGCATCGTTGTACGCCGGGCCGCCCACCAGCGAAAAGCCCGTGAGATTGACGAGGGCATCGATCGTACTCTGCCCCTGCCCGTTGGTGAAGAAGGCCCCAATCGCAGGGCGCGCATCGAGCGCGGACGCGAACGCTGGCACCACGCGCAGGCCCCGATCCTCCAGGGCGCGAACTACCGCGGCATAGTGCGCAACGTTGCCGGCCAGCAAATACGACCGACCGACGAGCACGCCCACCGTGCCCGCGTCCGCGCTGCGATGCGTTGCAACGGCAGGGAGAGCGTCGCGCGACTCCGCGATCCCCATCCCCGGGAGGTCCGGATGCCAGACCCCGACCTCCGGATACACTTGTGGCGCCGCCGGTGACAGGCGGCCGCGCAGTGCCTTGCGCGGCCCTGCAGCATACCGGTCAATCGTGTAGCGAATCATCTGTTCGATGTTCGCATCGGAGCCACCGAGCCAGTACTGCATAAGCAGCATGTACGCCCGCACATCCTGCGCGGTGCCCGGGATGAACTTGAGCAACGACGGCAGGGTGCGCAGCGCACTCATTTGCCGCTCGCCACTCGATTTTCCATCACCGCGCGAGCCGCGCAGCTTCTTGAGCAAATTGATCGGCGAGAAAGGCGAGCGCGATTCCCCGCCGCTCATGTCGAACTTCCCCAGCCGCGTGCACTTCACGAGCTCCGGCGTGCACATCGCACACACCACCGCGTCGGCATCGAGCCGACGGGCTTGCACCACCGGCAGCACCGCGTTGGCATACTCTTCCTGGAAGAGCTGCGTGCAGACGATGATGTCGGCGTCGGCGATATCCCGCCGTGCCCGCTCGGCCGCACCTGGATCGCTCCCAAAATCGGCGGCGATGTGCAGCGACAGCGTCAGACCGGGAAGATCCCGGGTCAGCCCCACGCGTGCGCGATCGAACGCATCGGCGAGATGCGCGTCGAGCGTCACGACGACGAAGCGGAGGGGGATCCGATCAGCGGGCAAGGAAAGCCTTGGCGTCGTACAGCGTGTCAACGGAAATCCGGGCGATGCCCCGGTCCAGCGCAAACTTCTCCGTATTCCGGCGCGCTTTCCCGCGCACGAAGAACGGGATCTTCTTGAGCTCCGCCTCGGCATCCGGCAGCCAGGTGGCGACCAGCGGCGCGTTCACCTCGACGGCCGCCAGCTCCGCGTCCTCCGTTTCTTCTTCGGCGAGTCCCACCGCGCTGGCCCCTTCCGGGACCTCAAAGTCGGTCGAGGCCTCCTCGTACGCAGCGGCAGCGAACGGGGCCGGTGCCCCGGAGGACGCGGCGCGCTTCCCCGCCAGATGCGAGGGGGCCTGCCCGTCGCCGAACTCGAAGTCGTCTTTGAACATGTGCAGCAGATGTTCTTCGAGGCCCATCATGAGCGGATGCACCCAGGTATCGAAGATCACGTTGGCGCCTTCGAACCCCATCTGCGGCGAATGCCGCGCGGGCACGTCCTGCACATGAATCGGCGCCGAGATCACCGCGCACGGCACGCCCAGTCGCTTCGCGATGTGGCGTTCCATCTGGGTCCCGAGCACGAGCTCCGGTGCGAGCTCACTGACCCGCTGCTCCACCTCGAGATAGTCGTCGGTGATCAGCGCCTCGACACCAAGTGCCGCAGCCGCCTCCCGAATTGGCCGGGCGTATTCACGCGCATACGTACCGATGCCCACCACCGTGAAGCCCAACTCATCGGTCGCGATCCGCGCGGCGGCCAGCACATGCGTCGCATCCCCAAAGACAAAGACGCGCTTGCCGGTCAGGTAGGTGGAGTCGACGGAGCGGGAGTACCAGGGCAGCAGGGAGCGGCTGGCGCTCGCTTGTGCTTCACCGGCGCGTTCCCGTTCGAGCACGGCGGAGACATCAATCCCCGCCACGGTTTCGATCTCCCGCAGGAACTGGCGCGTGGCCAGCACCCCAATCGGAACCGTCTTCACCAAGGGCATCCCAAAGGTCTTCTGCAGCCACCGCCCCGTGGTCTCGGCCACTTCCGGGTAGAGGACCACATTGAAGTCGGCATCCGGGATGCTGCGCAGATCAGCCACCGAAGCCCCCAGTGGTGCCACGACATGCACATCGATCCCGCAGTCGGTGAGCAGCCGTGTGATTTCGCGCACGTCATCCCGGTTCCGGAAGCCGAGCGCCGTGGGGCCCAGCAGATTGGCCCGGGGGCGGCGCCCCGTGCGATCCGGTCGCGTCGCCGTCTGTCCAGGGGCCGGCGCTTGCGGCAGCAGCAGGGCACGGACGAGATGATAGAAGGTCTCGCTCGCGCCCCAGTTCTCCTTCTTGCTGTACGCCGGGAGTTCGAGGGGCACGACCGGCACAGGGAGTCCCATCCCCTGCGCCAGCGATCCCGGTTGATCCTGAATCAGCTCGGCGGTGCATGACTCACCAACGAGCAGCGCATCCGGCCGGTAGCGTTCGTACGCATCACGCACCGCCTGCTTCACCAACTCGGCGGTGTCACCACCCAGATCGCGCGCCTGAAACGTGGTATACGTCACCGGCGGCCGCTGATCCCGCCGCTCGATCATCGTGAACAGGAGATCGGCGTAGGTATCGCCCTGCGGCGCGTGCAGCACGTAGTGCACACCGCGCAGCGACGTGGCCACGCGCATCGCGCCAACATGCGGCGGTCCTTCGTAGGTCCAGAGGGTGAGTTGCATGGTGACGTCTAGACCCGGAGGCGCTGCGCGCGGTCGAGCGGACGGGCAAACAGCTCGGCGAGATCGCCGGCCTGTTCATAGCCCTGAATGGGGGAGAACACGAGCTCGATCGACCACTTGGTGCGCAGCCCTTCGGCTTCCAGCGGATTGGCGAGGCCCAGGCCGCACACCGTGAGATCAGGGCGCTCATCACGACAGCGATCGAGCTGCCGTTCGACATCCTGCCCCTCGGCGAGGCGCACGGTGGCCGGGAGGCGCGAGAGCTCGTCCTCCACCAGCAACCGATCGAGATAGGGCGTGCCGACTTCCACCAACTCGACACCGCATTCTTCATAGAGGAAGCGCGCGAGCGGGATCTCGAGCTGCGAATCCGGGAAGAAGAAGAGACGCCGTCCGTGGAGTTGCGACTCGTACCGGGCCACGGCGGCACGTGCGCGCGCCGCGGGGGCCGCGATCACCTGATCGACGACCTCGTCAGCCACGCCGAAGGCCTGTGCGGCGGCCCGCAGCCAGGCGGTGGTCCCGTTGGCCCCCAGCGGATACGGCGCCGCCAGACGCGTGGCCCCGCGCGCCATCAGGGCGCGGCTCGTTTCGTTGAGAAACGGCTGCGCCAACAGCATCGAGGTGCCGGGGCCAATCGGTGGCAACTGGCGGGCACGGCGCGGTGGGAAGAAATGCACCGGGCCAATGCCCATCTGTTGGAAGAGCCGCTGCATCTGATCTTCCACTACATCGGCGAGCGTGCCGACCACGAGCAGATTGCGGGTCGAAGCATCGGCCGCGGGCATGTGCGGCACGAGACTCCGTAAGCAGGCGTCTTCGCCCTGCGTAAACGTGGTTTCGATGCCACTGCCGGAATAGTTCAGGATCTGGACGCGCGGCAGGAAGCGCTCATTGAGGCGCTCCGCGGCCCGCTGCAGATCGAGCTTGATCACTTCCGAGGGGCAGGACCCCACCAGAAAGAGCGTAGCGATATCCGGGCGCCGATCGAGCAGCTGCGTGACGCAGCGATCGAGTTCGTCATTGGCATCGGCGAGTCCCGCCAGATCGCGTTCGCCGAGGATCGCCGTGGCGAAACGCGGTTCGGCGAAGATCATGACGCCGGCGGCACTCTGGACGAGATGCGCGCAGGTACGGGAGCCGACCACCAGAAAGAACGCGTCCTGCATTTTGCGATGCAGCCAGACAATCCCCGTCAAGCCACAGAAGACCTCGCGCTGTCCCCGTTCGCGCAGGACGGGGAGGGCGGTCCCGTTCCCTCCGAGCGGCGCGCTCGTGCTCCCAGCGGGGGTGGCACACCCATTCAACAGCTCAGGCGAGACGGCGGTCATGCGCCCCCCTGCAGCATGTGGCGTTCCTGCAGCCGCGCGGCGCGCAGCTTGAGCACGAACTGGGTGGCGTTGATGCCGTAGGTTGCGTAAGCCACGAGGGCGAGGAGCATGAGGGAGCGGGGTGGCCAGGCCATGGCCAGTCCCACGAGATAGGCGGTGTGCAGGGCAATCACCCCCATGCTGACGACGTCTTCCCAGAAGAAGGGGCGGGCAAAGAGGTATTGCCCGAAGACCACTTTCTCCCAGATCGCCCCGGTCACCATGATGGTGTACAGGACGAACGTCTTGACCACGACGGAGAGGTTGGCGGCGGTGAGCCCCACGCCGGTGCGGAGGTAGCGCACGACAAGCGCGACCGAGATGGCCATGACGAGGAATTGCAGGGGCGCCAGCAGCCCCTGCACCAACGTCCATCGGGTGGCATCTCGACGCTGTCGCTCCTCGGGGGTGTACAGACCGGTCCGGACGGTGTCTGCCGAAGCAGTCACCGCCTGAGGCGGAACGACACTGGCCGAGGTGGGCGCGGCCGTAACACGGGGGTTTACCACAGTCATCAAACCGTTCAGGTCCGGGGGTTCGCTACCCAGATGACTCGATGGTAGGGCGCGGCACCGGGGTTGTCAAGAAAAGTTTACGTCATTCCCGATTGACATACGGACCGGATGGTACAAATTGTTGACAACCCAACTGTACGTTCTTGCGCTCAGGAGCCCCGTCCACAATGTTCGACGTGTCTGTCGCCCCTTCCCAGGCAGGCTCTCATTCCACCAGTCCGAGTGGGACTGGTCCTGACCGTGTGGCTATGGATGCCCCCCTCGCAGGTCCGTGGGTCGATCGTCTGGAACGCACCATCCAGAGCGAAATCGTGCCTCGGCTCCTCCACAGCCGTCGTCCGACGGTGACGGCCAGTGACATCGCGCCCCCGCGCGCGTTCTCGGAAGCCGAGATCAGTGCCTTCGTGGCGGCGATTTTACGCGATGATGAAGCCGTCGCGCTCCAGCTCCTGCGGAGCCACGTGGCCGACGGAACCCCCATCGAGACGATCTATATCGATCTGATGGCGCCGAGTGCCCGGCAGCTTGGGAAAATGTGGGAGAACGATGACTGTGACTTCATTGAGGTCACCGTGGCGATGGGACGCTTGCAGCAGATGCTGCGCGAGCTCTCCCGCGTCTTCCTCTCCGACCTGAGCCGGCCGGATGCCGTCGGCAGCATCGTCCTGAGCTGCCTCCCCGGCGAACAGCACACGCTCGGTGTTATCATGGTCGGCGAGTTTCTGCTTCGTGACGGATGGCGCGTCCAGCTGGGCGCCCCCTGGGGCGAGCACGACTTGTTGACGATGGTGGAGCACGAGTGGTTTGACGTCGTCGGGTTCTCGCTGGGGTGTACCACCCAACAAGCGGTCCTGACGCGGCAGATCCGCCGGCTCCGGGCCGTTTCGCAAAACCCCGACCTGAAAGTCTTGGTGGGTGGTCCATGCATCGCCATGGACCCGGAGCTTGCAAAGCGGGTGGGGGCCGATGCCATGGCCCAGGATGCGCGGGAGGCCCCTCGCCTGGCCCGTTCGCTCCTCCCGACGGCAGCAGCGCGTGCAGCATCCGATGGTCCGTTGGCGTCGCAGGGAACCATGACCTGCGACCCTGATGATGTCCGTGCCATCGACTGACCCCGACGAGAATCCGTTGGATACTTTAGACGCCGGCACTGCCGCGTCCCTGCTGGCCACCGCAGGCGACATCGCGCTCGTGATCGATCGGGCGGGGGTCATTCGGGACATTGCCGTCTCGAGCACCGACTCTCCCCTCGGCCCGTCGGATGCCTGGGTCGGTCAACACTGGACCGACACCGTCACCGGCGAGACGCGCACCAAGGTCGAAACGCTGCTGCGCGAGGCCTCCAGCGCCGGCGTCTCCAAGCGGCGCCAGGTCAATCATCCGGCGGCTGACGGCTATGATGTGCCGGTGTCCTACACGGCGGTCCGCATTGGCCGTGACGGCAACATCGTGGCGGTGGGGCGCGATATGCGTCCGATCTCCGCCCTGCAACAGCGACTGGTGGAAGCGCAGCAGGCGATGGAGCGCGACTACTGGCGCCTTCGCCATGTCGAGACACGGTACCGCCTGCTCTTCCAGCTGGCGAACGACGGGATCCTGGTGGTGGATGGCACCACCCTCAAAATCCTCGACGCCAACACGTCGGCGGCCAATCTCTTTGGGATTGCCTCGGAACAGGTCGTGGGGCGGACTTTCCCGTTCGGTTTTGAAGCCGCGAGCGTCGCCCCCATCGGCGAACTGCTGGCCAGTGCCCGCAGTGCCGGCCGTGCCGGTGACATCACGGTCACCCTGACGCCGAGCCATCGGCAGCTGCACCTCTCGGCCTCCTGCTTCCGTCAGGAAGCCTCGACGCTCCTCCTGATCCGGATGTCGCCGGTTGACGGTGGAACGGCCGAGCGCGACGAAATGCAGCCGCGGGTCCTCGATTTGGTGGAGCGGCTCCCCGACGGGTTCGTCGTGACGGACCTCGAGGGGCACATCCAACTGGCGAACCGCGCCTTTTTGGATCTCGCCGAGCTGGCCAGCGAGGAACAGGCGCGGGGCGAACTGCTCTCCGACTTCCTTGGGCGGCCCGGGTCCGATTTCCCGGTCTTTGTCTCCATCCTCCGGAAGCATGGCGCTATCCGGCTGGTGGCCACGGCCGCCCGCGGCAGCCATGGGCATCAGACCGAGGTGGAAGTGTCCGCCGTCTGGGTCCCGGATGGCCCGAACCCGTGCATTGGGTTCACGATCCGGGATATTGGCCGGCGGCTGGCCGCCGGACCGCAGGGGGCCCGTGATCTGTCGCGGGCGGTTGAGGAGCTGACCTCTCTGGTCGGGCGGGTCACCCTGCGCGATCTGGTCCGGGACACGATCGACCTGGTCGAGCGGCACTTCATCGAAGCGGCGCTCGAACTGACCAACGACAACCGCACCTCAGCGGCCGAGGTGCTGGGGGTCAGCCGGCAGAGCCTGTACGTGAAGATGCGCCGGCATCGGCTCGCGGCTCCGGGATCTGGTGACGACCCGCTGGTGAACTGACCCAGCGTTGGACCCCGCGGGGGGCTTGAGGGCCCCCCGCCACCCCGTCCGGCCCGGTTTACGGCGATTTCGCCGTAGGAACGAAAAATTTCCCTGTTGCATTTCTGTACTGTCAAGTAAACTAGACGCCTATGAGCGTCAGCTCGGCAGTACAGCCATCCTCAGCGCGCCCGGACCCCCTCGCGGTCCTGACGCTGCTCAAGCCGGTCACCTGGTTTCCCCCCATGTGGGCGTTCACCTGCGGAGCGATCTCCGCCGGTGTGCCGCTCGCCGATCGGGGGGCGGTGCTCGCCTTGGGCATCTGCATTACGGGTCCCTTGGTCTGTGCCTCCAGTCAGGCGGTCAACGATTGGTTTGATCGGCATGTCGATGCGATCAACGAGCCGAACCGTCCGATCCCGTCGGGGCGTATCCCGGGATCGTGGGGGCTGGTGGTGGCGATCCTCTGGACGGCACTCTCCCTCGCCGCCGCCCTGCCGCTCGGTGGCTTCGGCGTGGCCGCCGTCAGCTTGGCGCTGCTCTTCTCGTGGGCCTACAGCGCCCCGCCGGTGCGCCTCAAGCAGAATGGCTGGCTCGGCAACCTCGCCGTTGGCCTGACCTACGAAGGGCTCGCGTGGGTGACCGGCGCTGGCATCATGCTGGGGAACCGCGTGCCGTCGCTCCCGATCCTGCTCCTCGCCCTGTTCTATAGTCTGGGGGCGCATGGCATCATGACCCTCAATGATTTCAAGGCGATCGCCGGCGATCGTCGCATGGGCGTGCGGTCACTGCCCGTTCGCCTTGGACCGCAGCGTGCGGCGCAAGTCGCCTCGGCGGTGATGCTTGTCGCCCAGCTCATCGTGATCGGCCTGCTGCTTCACTGGGAGCGGCCATGGCATGCCCTCGCCATTGGTGGCGTGGTGGTGGTGCAGGCGGTCATGATGCGGCGCTTCCTGCAGGCCCCGCGCGAGCGGGCGCTCTGGTTGAGCGCGCTCGGCGTGCCGTTCTACGTCTCTGGGATGATGGTGTCGGCGTTTGCCATGCGGGCGCTCCCCGCGGCCGCACGGCCATGGGGGATGCCATGAGCTGGTGGCAGATCACGCGCTTGGGTTTTGTACAGGCGGCAATTGGCGCTGTCGTCGTGTTGCTCACCACCACGATCAACCGCGTCATCGTGGTCGAGTTGGGACTGCCGGCATCGGTGCCCGGGTTGCTTGTCGCGCTGCATTTCGGCGTGCAGTTGGTGCTGCGCCCGATGATGGGCCATGACAGTGATCGCTCCGGTCGGCGCACGCCGTGGATCATCGGCGGACTGCTGGTGTGCGCGGTGGCCGGCACCGGCGTGGCGGCGAGCCTGCCGATCATGCAGACGCATCCGATCCTTGGCATCACCCTCGCGGCGGTGGCGAGCATGGTGCTTGGCGCAGGGGTCAGCGCCGCTGGTACGCCGTTGCTGGCGCTGATGAGTGAACGCTCGAGCAGCCGACAGCGTGCTGGCTCCGCCGCCATCACGTGGATTCTGATGATCGTGGGGATCATCATCACCGCGGCCACCTCGGGGGCACTCCTCGATCCGTTCTCCTTCGATCGTCTCGTGGCGGTCGCCGCAGGCGTCGGCGGCGCGGGCGTCGTGATTGCCATCGTCGCGACATACGGCATGGAGCGCCTGCCCCGCACAGCAGACGCCAAGACGCATGCGACCGCCGACCACACGCCCGCCAAAGACGCCGCATTCGGGATCGCGGTGCGGACCGTCTGGCGTGAACCGGCCGCCCGCGCCTTTGCGGCATTTGTCTTCCTCGCGATGCTGGCCTACAGCGCGCAGGATTTGATTCTTGAGCCCTTCGCCGGGGTCGCCTTTGGGATGTCGCCAGGGGAAAGCACGACGCTCTCCTCCACGCATCATGGTGGTGTCCTGGCGGGGATGGTCCTCGCCGCGCTGCTCGCCACGCGCACGGGACAATTGCGGCATTGGGCCGCCGCGGGATGCTTCGCCTCCGCGCTTGCGTATCTCGCGCTGCTCGCCTCACCGGCGCTCGGCGATGTACGGCTGTTCCGGCTCATCGTCCCCATGCTGGGTTTCGCCAACGGCGTGTTCGCGATTGGCGCGATTGGTTCGATGATGGCGCTCACCGGTGATCGCGCCGATGGGCAGGCCGGCCTCCGTCTCGGGGTCTTCGGTGCCGCACAGGCCCTCGCGTATGCCGTGGGCACGCTGGCCGGTGCCGCCGGCGTGGATCTCGCGCGCCGTGCGCTGCAGTCGCCGCTGCGTGGCTACCTGTTGGTCTTTGGGGCCGAAGCCGTTCTCTTCGCTGTGGCCGCCGTGATGGCGATGCGCAGCGCGTCCCGTGACCGCGCCGACGCCGTGTTGTCCCAGCGTGCGGATCTGCTCCCTGCGGTGCTGCAGGCATGACCACGCCCATGCTCACCGATCGTCTCTCGTCGTTCGGCGCCCTGCGTGCAGCGGCCCGCCACGTTTTCACGCGCCCGCATCCGGCGCCCCTGCCCTTGGAGCCCACAGCATGATCGCCACGACCGAAGCGACCTATCAGGCCACCGATGTGCTCTACGACGCTGTGGTGGTGGGTGGTGGACCGGCCGGCGCCACGGCGGCGCACGAGTTGGCGACCGCAGGCTGTCGTGTGCTGTTGCTCGATCGCGCCTGGCGGGTGAAGCCGTGTGGCGGGGCGGTGCCGCCGCAGTTGCTGCGCGACTTCAACGTCCCGGAATCATTGTTGGTGGCGCATATCGACACCGCCCGCATCATTTCACCAACCTGGCGCACCGTCGACATCCCCGTCGGCAATGGCTTCGTGGGGATGGTGGACCGCGAAGTGTTCGATGAATGGCTGCGCCAGCGGGCGGCATCAGCGGGCGCCGAACGGCGCTTGGGTACCTTCACGCAGTATGAGCGGCACCCGGATGGCTACGCGATTCTGACGTACACCGATGGCCGCTCACGCCATGGTGAGACGCGGACGGTGCGGACGCGCATGGTGGTGGGCGCCGATGGCGCGCTCTCACCGGTCGCACGGCAGTGCATCCCGCGCGCCGACGAAGCCAAGCATGTCTTCGCCTATCATGAGATCGTGAAGTCCCCGGAGCCGACCGATGGTGCGAACTTCGGGGCAGCGCGCTGCGATGTGTACTACCAGAAGCCGTTGTCGCCGGACTTCTATGCGTGGGTCTTTCCGCATGGGGCCACCACCAGCATCGGCACGGGCACCTTCCAGCGGGGCTTCGGCCTCAAGGACGCCGTAGCGAAGCTGCGACAGGATACCGGCCTCGATAAGGTGGAAACGATCCGCCGCGAAGGGGCGCCGATTCCGATCAAGCCGCTCCCCGTGTGGGACAATGGACGTGATGTCGTCCTGGCCGGCGATGCGTCGGGGGTGGTCGCGCCGGCGAGCGGCGAAGGGATCTTCTACGCGATGACCGGGGGCCGTCTGGCCGCACAGGCCGTCCTTGAGGCGCTGCGCACGGGACAGGGCTCTGCGCTGCGGCAGGCCCGGCGGCGGTTCATGCGCCTCCATGGTCCGGTGTTCGCGGTCCTCGATCTCATGCAATCGTTCTGGTATCGCAACGACAATCGCCGCGAGCGGTTTGTCGCGATCTGCCGCGATCGGGATGTGCAGGAGCTGACGTTCGATGGCTACATGAACAAGCAATTGGTGAAAGCCAAGCCGCTCGCCCATGTCCGCATCTTCTTCAAGAATCTGGCTCACCTGACCGGTCTCGCGTCCACGTGAGCCAGTCGCCCGCCTCTCTATTCCGATGCTGATCTCGATCGCCATCGATTTTCATAACGCGGACGTCGCGACACGCGAACGGTTCCACCTCTCCGAGGAGCGGCTCACGCAGCTCTATCGGACGGCGCGGAGCGAGGTCGTGACGGAAGCGGCGCTGATCACCACCTGCAATCGCACCGAGTTGTATGCGTGGGTGGACAGCGACGACGACGCCGTCGTGGAACGGGCGATGCAGACGCTGTCGCGGCGCTGGATGCGTACCCGTGCCGACGGCGAGGCCTTGCTCGCGCTGGCCCAGCGTCGCACCGGCGAACCGGCCGCGGCGCATGTCGTCCGCATCGCGTCCGGTCTGGAATCCCAAGTGTTGGGCGATGGCCAGATCCTTGGCCAGCTCCGGGCCGCCTACAAGCGCGCGTCACGGGGGCAGGCGGCGGGTCCGGTCCTGCATCGCCTCTTTGAAACGGCGCTGCGCACGGGCAAACGCGTGCAGACCGAAACGTCGCTCTCTGCCGGCCGCAACTCGATCGGAGCGGAAGCGGCGGTGACGGCGTCGCAGCGCTTTGGGAACCTGTCAAACGCGCGCTGTGTGGTGATTGGCGCGGGGAAGACGGGGAGCCGGGCGGCGAAGCAGCTGCACAAATTTGGCGCGCGCGATCTCGTGATTCTCAACCGCACGATCGAACGGGCGGGCGAACTCGCGCGTTTGGTCGGTGGCCGCGTCGCGCCCATGGAATCGGTGCATATCGAAGCCGCCATGGCAGACGTGGTGGTGATTGCCACGGGCAGTGATGACCATGTCATCACCGCTGCCGGGCTGGCTCGCGCGCGGGAATCGTGCGCGGCCACGGGGCTCTCGCTCCTGCTGCTGGACCTGGGGCTGCCGCGGAACATCGATCCGCGCTGTGCGGAGCAGCCCGGCATCTCGCTGGTGGATCTCGACACGTTGCATCAGCCGGTGGCGAATGCCGAAGCGATGCGGCGGGACGCCGTCCCTCTGGCCGAGCACATCTGCCAGGAAGAGATCGAAGCGTTCATGGATTGGCTGGCGACGATGCCGGCCCGCCATGCCATTAAGCCGCTGCGCGAGGCCCTGGAGGGCGTTGCGCGCCGTGAAGTGGCGTTTGCGGCCGGTGGCGATGCCCAGGTGGCTGAACGGGCCGCCACGCGCATTGTCGCGAAGTTGCTGGCCGGTCCGATGGCGGCGCTGCGGAAGGCCGTACAGCGCGGCGAGCCGCTGGATGCGCAGGCCATGATGCTCTTGGAAATGTTCGCCCCGGCGCAGAGCGCTCCGGCGCCGCGGCGCACCAAAAGTGCGTCGTCGACGATCCCCGCGCCGCCCCTCCGGCCGCAGGCTGTCTCGCCGCAAGCGGATGCAGCGCAGGCCGCCCGCCCCCGCACCGAAACCCGCGGCGACAGCCGCACCCCCAGCCGTGGCACTGCCAACAGCTGGGCCTCCTTGTCGCCTGATGTGTCGTCGTGACACCCTTCCCTTCTGAGATGCCGACCACCAACGATCTGCTGCTGCGCGCCCTGCGCCGAGAACCCGTCGAACGTCCCCCGGTGTGGATGATGCGACAGGCAGGACGCTACCTGCCGGAATACCGGGCGGTCCGGGCGAAGTCCGACTTTTTGACGATGTGCCGGACCCCGGAGCTCGCCGTCGAGGTCACGCTGCAGCCGATCGATCTGGTGGGCGTCGACGCCGCCATCATCTTCAGCGACATCCTGGTCGTTCCGGAGGCGATGGGGATGCACCTGACCCTCGATGAAGGGGTGGGCCCGCAGTTCCCGTCGCCGATCCGCACGATGGCCGACCTCCAGCGGCTCCATGCGGTGCACCCGGAAGAGCATCTGGGGTACATGCTCGACGGGCTGCGGATGGCCCGTCGTGAATTGAACGGCCGGGTGCCGCTCATTGGCTTTGCGGGCTCTCCGTGGACGCTGGCGGCGTACATGATCGAAGGGAAAGGCACGAAGCAGTTCGCGGTCGCCAAGCGGATGCTCTTTGAACAGCCGGCGCTGGCGCATGCGCTGCTCGATCAGCTGGCCACGGCGGTGGGTGATTTCCTGGTCGCGCAGGTGGAAGCCGGCGCGCAGGTGGTGCAGCTCTTTGAATCGTGGGCCGGCTCACTCGGCCCCGATGAGTATCGCACCTTTGCGCTGCCGTACATGGCGAAGGCCGCGGCCCGCGTCCGCGGGATGGGCGTGCCACTGATTGCGTTCTGCCCGGGTGCTGGGTGGGCCTTGGCGGAAATCGCCGAAGCCACGCAGGCCGATGCGGTGGGGGTGGACTGGCACACGAGCCCCGCCGCCGCACGGGCGCAGTGCGCCGGGATGCCCATCGCGATGCAGGGCAATTTGGACCCGTGCACACTCTATGCGTCGCCGGCGGAGATCCGTCAGCGGACCCATGCGATGATCGCGGCGTTCGGTCCCACGGGGCATGTGGCCAATCTGGGACATGGGATCCTGCCGGATGTCCCGCCTGCGCATGCCCGCGCGTTTGTTGATGCTGTGAAGGAATGGCGCTGGACCGAGGAGGCCATCGCGGCCGCTAACGCGTCCTCGGCGTTGCCCGCCCACCTGCTGGAGGTCTGATGAGCGCCGCGGTATTCCCGAACTCTCCGCCGTCCTCATCGCCGACGACGTCTTCGCGTCGGGCGGAGGCCACCCGGTGGATCGCAGGTCTGCATGATGAGCTGACGTCGTTTTTCGGCCGCCTCGACAAGGGGGGCACGTTCATGGAAGATCGCTGGGAACGTCCCGGCGGCGGCGGCGGCGTGGCGCGTGTCATGATCAACGGCACGACTTTCGAGAAGGCCGGGATCAATCGGTCGGCGGTGATGGGCGAGCTCCCCGAGCTCGCCGCGCGTCGCTTGGGCGGCCGTGGTGCTGCGGCTGGTGCGACCTGTTTCTTCGCGACGGGCGTGAGCCTCGTCGTGCATCCGCACAGCCCCAAGCTGCCAACGGTACATCTCAATGTGCGCTACTTCGAGCTGACCGACGAAGCGGGGAACCTGACGGACAGCTGGTTTGGCGGCGGCACGGATTTGACGCCCTTCTATCCGTACGAGGAGGACGCCGTCACGTTTCATCAGGCGCTCAAGACGATGAGCGACCAGCATCATCCGCGCTACTACACGGATTTCAAGCGCTGGTGTGATGAGTATTTCGTGAATGTGCATCGCGACAACGAAGCGCGCGGCATCGGTGGCGTCTTCTTCGATCACCTGCGCCCCGACGAAGAACATGACGGACGGAGCTTCGAGCAGGTGCAGGCGTACGTGACCGATGTCGCCCGCGTGTTGCGCCATGCCTATGAGCCGATTGTGGAACGTCGGCGTCATGAGTCGTTCTCGGAGGCGGAGCGGGAATTCCAGCTCGTGCGCCGTGGCCGGTACGTGGAGTTCAATCTCGTGCATGACCGCGGCACGATCTTTGGCTTGCAGACGCAGGCGCGGATCGAGAGCGTGCTCATGAGCCTGCCCTCCCTCGCCGCCTGGCATTACAACCCGCACTATGCGCCGGGATCCTTCCAGGCGCGGTTCCTCGCCATGCTGGCTCCCCGCGATTGGGCCGCTGGCCTCTCCGACGGCTAGCCCATGCGAGCGCTCAGCGATGACGAACGCCACTCGGCGGCAACGGCCATGAACACCGACGCCTCGGCTTCCGGCCGGCGCGTCGCGGTGGTGGGTGCCGGGATTACCGGGCTGGTGACCGCCTGGCAACTCGCGCGGCAGGGCGTCGACGTCACGCTGTTTGAAGCGAGTGGACAGGCCGGCGGCGCAATCCGCACCACGCACGCCGATCAGTTTTTGGCCGAGCATGGTCCGAACTCCTTCGTCACCTCGCCGGCCGTCGAGCAGTTGCTCGCCGATCTCGATCTGCTCGATGAGGTTGTGGAGGCGAGCCGCACGGCGAACCGTCGGTATGTGGTGCGTGGGGGCTCGCTGCTTCCGTTTCCGTTGTCGCCGCTCGCCATGCTGGGGACGTCGCTCTTCTCGCTGCGGGCCAAGCTGCGCGTCCTGCTGGAACCGTTGGTGGCACGCGGCACCGCCTCGCGCGATGAATCCATTGCGGCCTTTGTGCGCCGCCGGCTGGGGAGCGAAGTGCTCGACTACGCCGTCGATCCGTTCATCTCCGGCATTTTTGCGGGGGATCCGGAGCAACTCTCGCTGCAGCATGCCTTCCCCCGCATTCACGAACTCGAGCAAACGCATGGCTCGCTCTCGCAGGGGCTCATGGCCCAGCGCCGGGCAGCGCGTGCGGCGCTGAAGCAGACCACGGGCCCGTCGACGCCAGCAGACCCGTCAGCCGACGAAGCCCCTGAGCGCCCCGCTTCGCAGGGGACCCGGCTGATCTCGTTCCTCGACGGCATGCAGTCGCTCACCGATGCGTTGGTGGCCGGCCTCGTGGGCCGCGTCCAGCTGGGGTGCCCGGTGCGCCTGTTGCACCGCGATGCGTCGCACTGGCTGCTCGAGGCTGGTGCCGATGGGGCGGTCCGCACCCACACGTTTGATGCCGTGGTGATGGCGACCCCCGCGCACGTGCTGGCCGCGATGGAACTCCCTGGGGCGATGCGCACCCTGACGGCGGCCATCGACGGCGTGCAGTATCCGCCAGTGAGTACGCTGACGCTGGGCTTCGCACGCGAGGATGTCGCACATCCGCTCGATGGCTTCGGCATGCTGCTCCCCGCCCGCGAACGTCGCCACCTGTTGGGCGTGCTCTTCAACTCGACGCTCTTCCCCCAGCGGGCCCCTGATGGGCATGTGACCATCACCTGCTTCGTGGGGGGAGCCCGGGCCCCGCAGGCGGCCCGGGAAGAGACGGATCTCCTGGTCGAACAGGTGCTCCTCGACCTGCGTGAGCTCCTCGGGATTCGCGGCGAACCGGTCTTTGCGCACCATGTGTTCTGGTCGCGGGCGATCCCGCAGTACACGATCGGCTACGCGGCGGTGAAGTCGGCCGCCGAGTCGGCCGAAGCGGCCAATCCCGGGCTCTACTTGGCGGGGAACTACCGCCATGGGGTGTCCGTCGGCGATTGCGTCGCCAGTGGGCAGCAGGTGGCGGCGCGAGTGGAATCGTATCTGGCGCGCGCCCGCTGACGCGCATAGCGTCCGGGATGGCTGATCTCGACCTGCTGGCAATTGCTCCGCATCGCGACGATGCGGAGCTGACCTGTGGCGGTACCCTTCGACGCGCCGTCGAAGCCGGCCGCGCCGTGGGCATTCTGGACCTCACCCAAGGGGAGATGGGCACACGCGGCTCCGCCCCCGAGCGCGCGGCGGAAGCGGCGGCGGCCGCTCAGGTGCTCGGACTCGCCTGCCGCGACAATCTGGGGCTGCCTGACGCGGGGATCCGCAACGACGACAGCACGCGCGCGCTGTTGGTGCAGCGCATTCGCACGTGGCGCCCACGTGTGGTGATTCTGCCGGCCCCACGCGGTCGGCATCCGGATCATCGGCTTGCCAGCGAACTGGCCCGGGATGCCTGCTTTTTGGCCGGGCTCGCGAAGTACGCGCCGGGGGAGCACCCCCCGTTTCGCCCCGTCAAGCTGCTCTACACGATCACGTACCGTGAGGACGCGCCGAAGCCCACCTTTGTCGTCGACATCAGCGAGCAGTTTGCGCGCAAACTCGAGGCGATCCGCTGTTACGGCTCCCAGTTCGATGGTACCACGCAGGCCGGTGAAGTGTACCCGAACGGTGAGCCCCTCTACGACATGGTCCGGCATCAGGCGGCGCACTACGGCTCGTTGATCCGCGCGCGCTACGGCGAGCCCTTCTGGACCGACGAAACGATGTGCGTCGACGACGTCACGACCTTGGGCGTATCGACCTTCTGAGCCGCCCATGCTGATCGACATCTCCATCCCACTGGGCGCCGAGACGGTCCCCTGGCCTGGTGACACTCCGTTCTCCTGTGGGTGGAGCGGACGCATTGAGCGCGGCGACAGTGTCAACCTGACCGCGCTCACGTTCAGCCCGCATGTCGGAACGCACGCCGATGCACCGCTCCATGTGCACTCGGGGTGGCCGGCCTCCGAAACGCTGACCGTCTCGGCCTTTGTCGGGCCGGCGGTCGTCCTGACGGTGCCGACGGACTATCCGATCGACACCGATCTCCGCATCGAAACGCTGCAGGCGATGCTCGCCGCCGTGCCCGACGCCACGGCGATCCCGGGCGCGACCAGCCGAATTCTGCTGCGCACCGGCCAATCGATCGCCGGCGGCCACTTCCCCACCGACTGGCCGACGTTGGCGGTGGAAACGGCCCGCTGGCTCGTGGATCAAGGGCTCCAGCTCTGGGGGACAGACGCCCCGAGCGCCGATCGGCGCACCAGCACGGCGCTCCCGGTCCACCACGCCCTTTTGGGCGGCGGGGCGAACCTGCTGGAGAATCTGGCCTTGACCGCCATCGTGCCGGGGGTCTACGACCTCATAGCGCCCCCGCTGCTCGTGGTGGGGGCCGACGCCGCTCCTGTCCGCGCCCTTTTGCGGGAGCGGCGTCCCCCCGTCTAGTTTCCGGGTATGTCCGAGCCCGTCTATTTCGATCATGCCGCCACCACGCCGGTCCGGCCGGAAGTGCTGGAGGCGATGGCGCCATTTTTTGGCGCGCGTTTCGGGAACCCCTCGAGCGTACACCGCTGGGGGCGTGAGGCGCGCGTGGCACTTGACGAAGCCCGCGAACGGTTAGCCGCCTGCCTCGGCGCGCATGCCGACGAGATCTGCTTCACCTCCGGGGGAACAGAAGGCGACAACTTCGCCATCCTCGGCACCGTCCGGGCCCGTCGCGAGACTGGTCGGATCGCAGCGCTGACGACGCCTATCGAGCACAAAGCGATTCTCGCGGCGGTGCATCAGGTGGCTGTGGAAGGCGGCGAAGAGCGCATCGTGCGCGTCAACGCGGACGGCCTCGTTGATCTCGACGACTATGCGCGCCTGCTTGATGCGCAGTTGGCCGTGGCCAGTGTGATGTGGGTGAATAACGAGACGGGCGTCATGCAAGACATCGTGCCCTTGGCCGAGCAGGCCCGTGCCGTGGGCGCACTGTTTCACACCGATGCCGTACAGGCCTTCGGGAAAGTCGATCTCGACCTCCGGCAGCTGCCGATCGATTTGCTGACAATCTCCGGGCATAAGCTCGGTGCGCCCAAAGGGATCGGTGCGCTGTTCATTCGGCGGGAGACCAGTCTCGCGCCGATGCTGCATGGGGGCTCGCAGGATCGCGGGCGGCGACCGGGCACCGAGAATGTGGCCTTTGCCGTGGGGCTCGCTGTGGCCGCAGAGCTCGCGATGGCGGAGCATGCGGCCGAGTCGGCGCGGCTCGCCGCGCTCCGTGACGCGATGGAAGCCGGTCTGCGTGCGCGCATTCCAGACCTCATCGTGAACAGCGGCGGGGCTCCGCGGGCACCGCACATTGCGAACGTGGCGATTCCCGGGGCCGACAGCGAATCGCTGCTGATGGCGCTCGATTTGCGCGGCATCGCGTGCAGCGCCGGCTCGGCGTGCCAGAGCGGCAGCGTCAGCATCTCGCACGTCTTGGGGGCCATGGGTGTCCCCATGCCGGTGGCGCAGGGTGCCCTGCGACTGTCGCTTGGTACGCTCTCCACGCCTGAGAGCGTGGACCGTCTGGTGGAGGTGCTGGGCACGCTCGCCGCGAAGGCGCGCGGTCCGGTCGCTGCCTTCGCGTGATTGCTCCGCTGCGCAGTGGCATGACCCCACCGCCGGGCGCGCGAGTGCTCGTCGCGATGTCGGGGGGTGTTGATTCGTCGGTCACCGCGGCGCTGCTGATGGAAGCGGGGTGCGATGTGGTGGGCGTCACCATGAAGCTGCACGAGGACGGCCGTGACCTGCCCGATCGTCCCTGCTGCTCGCTGGATGCCACGAGTGATGCACGACGTGTCTGTGAGACGCTGGGGATCCCCCACTACGTCACGAATCTCGTCGATCACTTCGGCCACGACGTCCTGCAGGATTTTGTGCAGGAGTATGCGCGCGGCCGCACGCCGATTCCTTGTGTGCGGTGCAACACGTTCACGAAGTTCCGCGATCTGCTGCGCACGGCTGATGCGATTGAGGCCCCGTGGCTCGCCACCGGGCACTATGTGCGCATGGGTGAAACGGCCGACGGCACCCGCGTGCTGCTCCGCGGCGTCGACCGCGGCAAAGACCAGAGCTATTTCCTCTGGGGCATTGATCGGCCGGTGCTCGACCGGCTCGTGCTTCCTATCGGGGCGCTGACGAAAGCCGAGACGAGAGCGATTGCCCGGCGCTTTGGGCTGCGAACCGCCGAGAAGGTGGAGAGCCAGGACATTTGCTTCGTCCCCGATGGCAATCATGTGCGGATCCTCGAGGAGCATCTGGGCGCCGACGCGCCGGCGCTCTCTGATGGACCGATTCGTCTGACCGACGGGACCGTGATTGGCACGCACCACGGGTTCGCGCGCTACACGATTGGTCAGCGACGTGGACTGCCGGGTGGGTTTCCGGAACCGATGTTTGTCGTGGCGATCGATCCCGAGGAGCGCGCGGTGGTCATTGGCCCACGGGAGACATTGCTGGGACGGGCGCTCGAAGCGAGTGAACTCAACTGGCTAACGGCACCGCCGGCACCGGGGACCAGTGTGCAGGTCCAAGTGCGGAGCCGTGCAACGCCAGCCGCCGCCACGATCGTTGACATCACGCAGGACGCCGGGTCGGCGCGCGTCGCGATCGCGCTCGACGAAGCCGTCACGGCGATCACGCCGGGCCAGTCGCTCGTGATCTATGACGGCGACGTGGTCCTTGGCGGTGGCGTCATCGAGCAGGGATGGCACCAGCCGGCGGGCGCGGGCACGCCCCCCGCCGCACGTCGTCAATCGTTGCCGATCGTCGGCTGAGCGAAGGCGCGCGCCGGCGTGGCGCGCTCCGCCGTCATCACGCTCACCGTCATGTCCGCCGTGACATTCAGCAGCGTCTTGAACATGTCGGGGATCGTGTCGAGCGCGATCATGATGCCGATCCCTTCGACCGGCAATCCAATCGCCGCATAGAGCGGCACTTGCAGCAACATGCCGCCACTCGGAATCCCCGGCGTGCTGAAGCTCAGGACGACCGAGGAGGCCGCCACGAGCGCGATAGCCGATGGCGGGAGCGTTACGCCGTACAAGGTCCCGATGAACAGCGCACTCACGACCCAGTACAGCGCACTGGTGAGCTTGAAGACCGAGACGCCGAGCGGGAGTACGAACCCGGTGGCAGTGGCCGGGAGGCCGAGGACATCGGTCGCCCCTTTCACCAGCGACGGCAGCGCCGCGAGCGAACTGCGTGTGCCAAAGGCCACCACCTGCCCTGGGAGCAACGCCCGCGCAAACTGCGTCACGGGCGTGCGACTGAGCATCGCCACCACGATGTAACAGCCGATGGTGGCAGCGATATGCCAGCCCACCAACACGATCACGTAAAAGCCAATCGCCCCGAGTGCCGAGGTGCCGAGCTTTTGGCCCAGCACGACGGCGAGTGCAAAGATGCCGAGCCATCCGAGGGCGAGGATCCATCGGACCACGGTGAGCATCGCATCGGCCATACTGCGCCAGACGGCGATTTGCGTGCTGCGCTGCGCCACTGGTAATTGCCCGAGGGCAAAAGCATAGAGCAGCGTGAAGAGCACGACGGGAAGCAGTGCGCCGTCGCTTGCCGCGCGAATCGGATTGGCTGGGATCAACCCCAACAACCACGACCGCACCGACAGCGCCTCCGCCGGTGGCAGATCGAGATGCGCCGACGCCCGGAGACTGGCGGTGGCCGATGGATCCAGGACGAGATGCTGAAAGAGCCACGGCGAGACCAGCGCTGAGGCGGTGGCACACACCACGAGCATCGCGAAAAACCAGGCGAAGGCTTTCGCACCCAGCACGCCCGTCTGTCGGGCGTCGTCGCCGCCTGCGACACCAACAATGAGCAGCGGAATGACGAGCGGGATGACCGTCATGCGCACCGCATTGATCCAGGCGGTGCCCACCGGTTCGAGCACGCGCGCGATCGCACTGCCGGTCGGTCCGTCGGGCGACAGCCCCATCCCGACGGCGAGTCCCACCACGAGTCCCAGGGCGACGTGGGTCGCCTGGGATCGCAGGAGTCGGGGCATCAGTACGCGAGACCGGTGGCTTCGGCGAAGTCGCGCATCGCCTTCTGCTGCGCGTCCGTGAGCTGTTCGGGCACGGTGATCCCGATCTCCACAAACAGGTCGCCGCGTGCGCCGTCTTTCTCGATCCCCTGCCCGGCCACGCGGAAGCGTTTCCCTGATGACGTCCCGGGCGGAATGCGGAGCGCAACCTTACGGTCATCCAGCGTCTTCACGCTCACGCGCGAGCCCAGCGTGGCCTGCGCGATGTTCACCGGCACCGTGGCAATCAGGTCGAGCCCATCCCGCCGGTAGAAGCGATCAGGAAGGACTTCAAAGGTGATAATGAGATCACCTGGCTGTCCGCCGGAGGCACCTTTCCCGCCCTGACCGCGCATCCGGACTTTGCTGCCGCTCTCGGCGCCCGCGGGCACCGTGATGAGCACTTTCTTGCGCGCCCGATGTTCACCGGTACCGCGGCAGGTCGTGCACCGCTCACTGGGGATCTGGCCACGCCCAGTGCACACCGGACAGGGCCGGTTGACCGCGAAGCTCCCCTGCCCGAAGGAGACGACGCCCCGTCCGGCGCACTCGCCGCATGGACGGAGCTGCGCCCCGGGCGCTGCGCCGGAGCCGCGGCATGGGACGCACTCTTCGGAGACTTCAAGCTCGACGGGGACCTTGCCACCAACAGCCGCGGTCCGAAATGGGACTTCAACGGTCGTCTCGACGGTTTGGCCACGCTCTGGCGCGCGCGACCGCGCGCGACCGGCGGCTCCTGCGGCCCCACCGCCGAACATGCTGGAGAAGAGATCGCCGAGCCCACCAATGCCGCCGACATCAAAGTCGGAGTAGCCACCGGGCGCGCCGCCGGCGCTGCCGGCGCCCCCGCTAAAGCCACTGGGACGGCCGCGCGCGCCCGAGGGACCGAAGGCCCCCAACCGGCGCATGTCATCGTACTGCTTTCGCTTCTCCGGATCGCCAATGACGTTGTGCGCTTCCGAGATTTCCTTGAAGCGCTCCGCCGCCTTCGGGTCATTCTGATTGGCATCCGGATGGTACTGCTTGGCCAGCCGGCGGTACTGCTTTTTGATCTCGTCGGCCGAAGCGGACGAGGCGACACCGAGGACTGAGTAGTAGTCCTTGCTGTTGGCCATGCGGGGTCTTACTCCGAAATCGTCTAAGAGAGCGCGTGGAGGGCGTTGCCCGCGTTATGCGGGCGGCGTTCCCGTCCACTGCGTCACGACCACGCGGGCTGGGCGTAGCACGAGACCATTGATGACGTAGCCCGCCTGAAAGGTGACCGCGACGTGTCCGTCGGTCTCCGCGCTCGACGCGGGCGTCGTGCTGACCGCTTCGTGGCGCGCCGGATCGAATGGCTGGCCGGTGGGATCGATGATTTCGAAGCCATGCCCGGCGAGCGACTTGAAGAGCTTCTTTTCCACGAGCAGCACGCCGTCGATCACGGTACGGGCATCCATCGTGTCCGGGCTGACATGCGCAAAACGCGTGACATCGTCAATCGCATCGAGTAACCCGCGCACGAGTTCCCCCTGCGCGCGCCAGCCCGCTTCCTGCCGCTCCTTCTGTGCGCGACGGCGGAAATTGTCATACTCGGCAGCGAGGCGCAGGTAGCGATCCTTCATCTCGTCGAGCTCCTGCTGTGGGGTCCCCACGGCAGCCGAATCGACAGGGGCCCCTTCGGGGGGCAGATCCATCACGGGTTCACTGGCATCAGTCATAAGCGTCACGAAGTCACAGACCCCTACAGCGTGCATGGACGGCACGGGCTGCCGTCCTCACCTGTACGGATCGGGTCATGGAAAGGTTCAGGAACATGGCCCATCAGCCCCGCATCGTCCAACCGGGCGCATCCGTCTCATGGCGAAACGCACGGCGCAGTCGATCCAGTGCCAATTGGGCCCCCCGCTGCCGGATTTCCGCACGATCGCCTGGCAGCACGGCCTTGACCGCGTGGAGTTGTCCAGCCACATCGACGGCCACCCATACGGTACCCACGGGCTTCTCCGGAGTGCCGCCGGCTGGTCCGGCAATCCCCGTGATCCCGAGACCGATGGTGGTGCCAAAGCGGGCCCGCACGCCGGTCGCCATGGCACACGCGACCTGCTCGCTGACGGCGCCGTGCGTCGCCAAGGCAGCGTCCGACACGCCGAGCTCACGGACCTTCACGGCGTTGTCATAGGCCAGAATGCCCCCCTGGAAGACCGCACTTGATCCCGGCACCGCCGTGATCCGGCCACCCAAGAGCCCGCCCGTGCAGCTTTCGGCCACCGCGATGGTCGCCTGCCGCTCCACACATTCGGCCACGAGGAGGGCGGCCAAATCGTCCTCGCCGTCTCCGTACACGAAGCTGCCGGCCGCCTGACGCAGCTGCGCCGCCGCGTCGGCGAGGCGCGCTTCGGAGTCGCTCGCCGTGCCCGTGTGCGCGGTGATGCGCAGATCCACGCCGTCGACACCGGGGAGAAACGCCAGCGGCAACCCATCAACGCCAGCGGCGAGGGCGCCCAGCCGATCGGCGAGCGCCGATTCGGCGATGCTCGTGGTACGCAGGGTGCGGGAACGCACGACGGGCCCGTCGATCGGCAGCCGCTCCTGCAGCTTGGGGATCAGCGTGTCGGCGAGCATGCCGCGCATTTCGCGCGGGACACCAGGCAACATGGCGACCCAGCGCTGCGCGTCATCCTCGAGCCAGATCCCCGGCGCCGAGCCGTGGCGATTGCTCAAAATCGTGGCGCCTTGCGGGACGAGCGCCTGCTGCCGATTGCTGTCGGGGAGTGGCTGTCCGAACCGGGTCTGCCAGCGCTGCCGGAGGCCGTCGAGGATCGCCGCATCCATCACCATGGTGCGTCCAAACAACTCGGCGATAATCGGCTTCGTCCGATCATCGGCTGTGGGGCCGAGGCCACCGGTGGTGATGACCGCGCCGGTACGCGCGAGGGCATCACGCACGGCCGACGCGATGCTGGCCGCATCATCCCCCACCGTGGCCCGTCGGACGATCCGGCCACCGATCGCGGCCAGCGCGCGTGCGAGATGCGCTGCGTTGGTATCGATCGTGAAGCCGAGGAGCAGTTCATCACCAATGGTGACGATTTCGATATCCATCCCGCTCAGCTCCGCAGGACCTGCGCGCCATAGCGCTGCAGGTAGAGCCACAGACTCCAGAGGGTCAGTGCGACGGCGCCGATCATGCTGACGACGCCGATGATGCCCACGACGTGTCCGAGCAGCTGAAAGCTGCTCAGCGACGTCCAGCCTTCGCGCTCACCGAGCGTCGCCACAAAAAACCAGCAGTAGGCGGCCCCCAGCCAGACACTCTGAAAGCCCGTCTTCCATTTCGCGGGACCGATGGCCGCGATCACGAGTCCGCGCCGCGCCGCGATCTGGCGGAAGATGGTCATGAACAGCTCGCGGCCGAGGACGACGGCGACAATCCAGAGGGGCAGTGCGACGCTGCCCAACGGGGTCACAAAGCGGAACGGCGCGCTCAGCGGCATGTCCGTGGCGCTGCTCACGAAGAGCGCATGCCGCTGCAAGAGATACATGGGAATCAGCGTGGCCAGCAGGAGCAGCTTGTCCGCGAGCGGATCAAGCAAGCGCCCCAGATCCGTGACCAGATTGTGCTGTCGTGCGAGATAGCCGTCCCAGTAATCGGTGATGGCCGCCACCAAGAACAGCGCGAACGCGATGAACCGGGCCGTCCACGACGTCGTGAAGGGGAGCCACGCAATCAGCGGGGTCAGCGCAATGCGACTGACCGTGATGAGGTTGGGAAGATTCACGGGTGACGGTCGCCGGAGCGGAGCATCATGGGCCGTCAATCCAGGGCCTTGAGGACCAGCTTGGACACGGACTTGAGGGTATCAAATACCCCATCACCACTGACCGACACGGCTTCGTGATATGGCGCACGCTCGACCCACTCCCCGGTGGGGAGCCGTTCGCGGAGGAACTCGCCGGGGTGTGCGGCATCGGGGAGCACGTGCATGCGGGCGGGATCAGTGACGTCCCACCCGGGATTGAGCAACTCCTGCAGCTGCGCGAGCGGCGCGGCGGTGGGGAGATCCCGCTTGTTGTATTGCATCACGAACGGCAACCGCGTCAGGTCGTACCCGTACGCTGCCATGTTGTCATACAGGTTGTGCATCGACTCGAGGTTCGCCTCCATGCGTTCCATCTGCGAGTCGGCCACAAACACCACGCCATCGACCCCTTTGAGGATCAGCTTGCGGCTCGCCTTGTAGTAGACCTGTCCCGGCACGGTGTACAGGTGAAAGCGCGTGCGAAAGCCACGAATGCTCCCGAGCTCCACCGGCAGGAAATCGAAGAACAGGGTGCGTTCGGTTTCCGTGGCCAGCGAAATCAGCTTCCCGCGAATTTCCGGGGCCACCTTGCCGTAGACGTACTCGAGATTCGTGGTCTTGCCGCCGAGTCCCGGGCCGTAATAGACGATCTTGCAGTTGATCTCGCGTGCCGCGTAGTTGATCATCGACATAACGCGTCCGCCTTATTGAAACAGACGGTCAATCTCGTCTTCCGCGCCGGCCAGAAAGCCCGGGGGCGTGCGATTCGCCGAACGACTGCGGGCGAAGACCGCCTCGAAGATGCGCGTGAGATCTTCCACCGCGGCTTTCATGCGCAGCCGGACGAGTCCCAGGGTGGTGCGATTGTCAAAGAGCACCACGAGAATCACGCGGCGTGCGACATCGGCGAGATACATCGATTCGCGCTCGCCCTGATGAAAGAGCACATTGAAATCGCTTTCGCCGATGAGCCGCGCGAGTTGATCATTCGCGCTGAAGTCGGCCGCCGTGAGCGTGGCAAAGGCGGTCGCATCGAAGGTGGGCGGCTCGCCCACGGTGGCCACGAGCTGACCGCTGCGATCGACAATCAACGCGCACCGCGCCTGCGCATCCTGCAGGAAGCGTTGCAGCGTGATGGTGATGGCTCCAAAGTCGTCTTCAGTGAACGACCAAGTCGCGGCGCCGACGGTCATGGATCAGGGGGCGGAAGGAGACACGTTTGTGTAACGTAACTGCCGGGCCGGGCGGGACCAACTGAGCGAACGTCGCCGGGCGCGCCTCAGGCCATGTCCCGGCGCGCCGACAGTGCTTGCGCGATGGTGACGCCGTCGGCGTACTCCAGATCGCCCCCCACGGGGAGTCCCCGGGCAATCCGGGTGACCCGCACCCCCGCGGGCGCGAGCTGCCGCTGCAGGTAGAGCGCCGTCGCTTCCCCTTCGAGGGAGGGGTTGGTCGCCAGAATCACTTCGTGGACCCCCTCGGGGGCGATCCGGGCAAGCAGGGCGTCGATCGCCAGGTCCCCAGGGCCAATGCCATCGAGCGGCGACAGGCGCCCCCCGAGCACATGGTAAAGGCCCCGGAACTCCCCCGACCGCTCGATCGAGGCAATATCGGAGGCTTCTTCCACCACGCAGACCAGCTGCCCATCGCGACGCGGATCCGCGCAGATGGCGCACAGCGGCGTTTCCGTGAGGTTGCGGCACCGATCGCACCGGCGGACCCGCTCCGTCAGTGCGAGGAGCGCGTCGGCGAGCCGTCGGCTCTGGTCCGCCGGCTGCCGGAGCAAATGATAGACGAGGCGCTGCGCCGTCTTCCGGCCGATGCCGGGCAGCCGCGCAAACTCCCCGGTCAGATCATCAATGACGGACACGACGAACCGGGCGCCGGCTTAGAACGGGAGCTTGAACGGCAGGTCCATGCCGCCGGTCAGCGCCCGCATCGATTCCTGCATGGCGGCGGCCGCCTGACGCTGGGCGTCGTTGGTGGCCACGAGCACGAGATCCTCGAGCAGCGACGCGTCCTGGTGGGCCACGACCGACGGATCGATCCGCACCTGGGTGATCTGGAGCTTCCCGTCGCACACCACCGAGACGGTGCCGCCACCGGCGCTCCCGGTGAACGTCTGCTGGGCCATGGCCTCCTGCGTTTCCTGGAGGCGGCCCTGCATCGTCTTGAAAGTGTCGAGCATCTTGAACAAGTCAGCCATGGATCGTGGGGAGGCGGGTCGTGAGAGAGCGGTCGCGATCAGTCGCGATCAGTCGCGCAGTTCCAGATCGAGCGCGCGCACCGCGGCGGCCAACAGGGGATCGCGCCCCATCATCTGCTCGAGGCGTTCCTGCTGGACATCTTCGGCCGTGAGCCGACGGGTGGGGCGCGCCGTCGACGGGGTGTCGCTGGCCGCGGCTGTGGCGTGGGTTCGGAGCGTGAGCGCCGTCACCCCTTCCACACAGATCTGGACGGCGGCAAGCACGTCGTCCTTCGCGCTCTCCACCGCCTGCGCCCAGGTGTCGTCGGCGGCGGCATAGCTGAGGACCAGCATCCCGGTCGCCGTGACATCGATGGGGGTCAGCCGCTGCACCGCCTGCGCCACCATCCCCCGACCGTTCCGGCGCACCTGTTCGGCGATCTCCGGCCACGCACGACGCACCGTGTCCAGAGATGGCGGGGCGGCCGGCGTGGTAGCACGAGAACGGACGGGTGCCGCATTGGACGCCACCTGTGCGGCGGCCGCGGCCTGCGCGACCTGCTGCGTGGCGGGGCGCGGCACCGGCACCGGCACCGGCACCGGCACCGGGACGGCCACAGGCGCGGTGGGCGCGGCAGCGGTGACGAGGGCTGGGGCCACGGCCGCGGGCGGGGCGGGCGGCAGCGCATGCGCGCCAGCGACCCGCGGTTCATGGGCGACGCGCCGGACCGGCGGATCTTCGCGCCCTCCGTCGCCGAAGCCCTTGAGCACTTCCTCGAGCTCCACCGTGCGATCGAGCAGGGCCATGCGAACGAGCAACGTCTCGAGCAGCAGCTTGGGTTGCCCGCTCTTTCGGAAGAGCGGCTCCAGCTCCAGCAGGGCATGCAGCATCCGCAGCAGATCCCCGGCGGTGTGCCGCCCCTTCCGGCTCGTCAGCTCCGCGATGAGCCGCTCCGGGAGCTCCGGGGGCACGCCGCCCAACGCCAACGCCAACTGGGCGCGCAGCAGATCGCCGAGCCCCGCCATGAGGAGCGCGAAATCGACGCCGGCATCGGCCAGCCGCTGCATCGCCGGAAAGATCTCCGCGGCACGACGTTCGGCGACGAGGTCGAGCAGGTAGAGATATTCGTCGTCCGGAATCAGCCCAAGCGCATCGCGGACCCGCTCGGGGGTCACGGCGCTCACGTCACCCATCGACATCACCTGATCGGTGAGTGAGAGAGCGTCCCGCAGCCCGCCGTCGGCGGCACGCGCGAGCATGCTCAGCGCCTCCTCCTGGAACTGGACCCCCTCTTCGCGCAACACCGCCGCCAACCGTTCGCGGATTTCGGCCGGGCCGATGCGCTTCAGATCAAAGCGCTGCAGGCGGGAGAGCACCGGGGCGGCGAACTGCGCGATTTTTTGCGGCTCGGTCGTGGCGAAGACGAAGACCACCCGCGGGGGCGGCTCCTCGAGCACCTTCAGGAGCGTATTCCACGCCTCCTTGGTCAGCATGTGCGCTTCGTCGACGATGTAGACCTTGTACCGGTCATCGCCGGAGGGCGCGTACATGGCCCGCTCACGGAGTTCCTTGGCCGCATCGACGCCGCGATTGGACGCGGCGTCGATCTCCAGGACGTCGAGCGACGCGCCGCCGCTCCAGATCCGCTGGCAGCTGTCACATCGCCCGCAGGGCTCCCCCTGCAGCTCAGGTTCGCCGCGCCGCGCACAGTTGAGCGCCATCGCCAGCACGCGGGCCAGCGTGGTCTTCCCGGTGCCTCGGGGGCCGCACAGCAGGTAGCCGTGGGCGACCCGATCGCGGGCGATCGCGCCTTTCAGCGTATTGGCGACATGAGACTGCACCGCGACGGTCGCGAACGACCGCGGCCGGTATTTGCGGGCGAGGGCCAAGGACATGCGGGGAATCTAGCCGATGTGGTCGCCCGCGCACGGGGGCCGGAAATGTGACAGTCCCGGTGCCCTTTCGAGGGATGCCACTGTCCGGATTTCCGGCACTGAAACAGCACCCGAATCCGCTGGCGGGTTCGTGAATCCAGGCCAGTCCGCCGTGTTGCCTTGAGGGGGGCTGCCTCGTCTTCGGTCGCATGCCAGATGTCCGCTTCCCCTGACTTTTTCCGGACCGCACCCCTGTCCTACCCCGCCCCTTCGCGACTGCTGACCCAGCTGTTCTCGTCGCGGTTTGGTGTTGTCCTCGCGGTTCTCACGCTCCCCGGCTTCATCGCGCTTGGGGCGATCGCCTCGCGCGTCTGTGGCTCGGGCAGTATCGTGGCCGGTGGGGTGGCCAGCTTGGCCGTCTTTGTCGTCTTGATCTGGGCGCTGGTCCGACAAATTCTCCTGCTGCACGATGAATCGCGGCTCGAGCGGGAAGCCGCGGAGCGCCGCCTCGCGGCGCTCGTGCACCATGCGTCGGACATGATCCTGGTGGTGGAGAGCGACGGGATCGTCCGTTACTCGAGCCCGTCCGTTGGCCGCGTCATGCGCCTGCCGGCCGCCGCGATCCTCGGACGCAGCCTGCTCACACTGCTGCACGAAGACCATCTGGAGGCCGCGCGGCACATGTTGACGCGGCTCGCCCGCCGCGCCGATGTGCAGGAATCGCTCGTCGTGCGCGCCCTGACAGGGAACGACGAATGGCGCTGGCTCGAGCTTGTGGGCACGAACCGGCTCGAGACGGACGACATCAATGGCCTCGTCCTGAACATCCGTGACGTGACGCACCGCCGCGAGCTGGAAAGCCGGCTGGCCTGGCAGGCGTTCCATGATCCACTCACGGGGCTCGCGAACCGGGTGCTGTTCACCGATCGCGTCACGCACGCGTTATCGCGGCGCACCCGGGATATCAGTGACATCGCCGTCATGTACATCGACCTGGATCACTTCAAGGTCATCAACGATACGTTCGGGCACACGACGGGCGATCAGCTGCTCCGCCAGGTCGCGCGCCGCATTGAACTGGAAGTGCGCGGCTCCGATACGGTGGCGCGGTTGGGGGGCGACGAGTTCGCCATCCTCATGGAGGACGCCGACGCCGAGATGTGTCAGGCCACGGCGGAACGCGTGCTGGCGACGTTAACGCGGCCCTTCAATTTCGACGGACGCGAAGCCATCGTCGGCGCGAGCATTGGGATCAGTCAAGCGGAGCCCGGCGAGAACACGGACTCGTTGATCCGTAACGCCGACATCGCGATGTATGTCGCCAAGACCGACGGCGGCCTGCGCGTGATGCGCTTCGAGCCGGCGATGCGCGAAACGCTCGCCGATCGGATGGATTTGGAAGCCGACCTGCGCGTGGCGGTTGAGCACGATCATCTGCAGGTGTATTACCAGCCGCTCGTGGATCTGACCACAGGCGAATTGGTCGGTGCAGAAGCGTTGCTGCGGTGGCCACATGAAACGCGTGGCATGATCACCCCGGGTCGCTTCATTCCGCTCGCGGAAGAAGTGGGGCTCATTGGGCGGATCAGCCAGCGGGTGCTGCAGATCGCCTGTCGCGATGCGATGTCGTGGCGCTCCGATCGCCTGCGCGTTGAGGCGCTGCACGTCGCGGTGAATCTGTCCGGCCGGCACCTGCAGGCCGCGACGGTCATCGAAGATGTGCAGTCGGCCCTGCGGACAAGCGACCTGCCAGCCTCACGGCTGACGATCGAACTGACGGAATCCGTCATGATTCAGAACGCCGATGAAATGGTCGCCACGATGCGTACGCTCAAGGCACTGGGCGTCACGCTCGCGCTAGACGACTTCGGAACGGGCTACTCATCGCTCTCGCATTTGCAGCGCTTCCCGATCGATGTCCTCAAGCTCGACCGCAGCTTCATCTCGGCGTTGGGCGACGAGGAGCACGACGATGCGCTGACGCGGGCCATCCTGTCGCTCGGCGAATCGTTGGGGCTCGAAACGCTGGCCGAAGGCATTGAGACGGAAGCGCAGTACGAGCGACTGCGGGCGATGGGGTGCCGGCTGGGCCAGGGCTACCTGATGTCGAGGCCGATGACCGCCGAGGCCTTCGCGGCGCTGGTGGCGCAAGGCGGTCCGTCGTTCCGTGGTCGGCCGTCCACCGACGCGGCAGACCAGCCGAGCGATCGCGCCGCCGCCTGAGCGGAGGGGTACCGTGCCGGGACCGCCGACGGTCCCGGCCGCGAGCGCTGGTATCGGGGTCCCGCTACAGCTGGCGTGGTGCGCTGACTATATTAAAAATGCTCCGGGTCCCGGAGGGCGTCAGCCCGCCAACCCCGTCAGGACCCCGAAGGTAGCAGCGGCACGCGGAATCTGACGTCGCTTCGTCAGGCCCGGAGCACTTCGTGCGGGAGGATTCGCTCCATCAGGAGACGGACCTCCCGCGCGTCGTTTTCGCTCAGACCGCTGTTTCGAGCGCCTGCCGCAAGCGGGCCGCCGCGGTCTCCATGACGGCCATGGGTGCGTCGAGATGGCAGACAGCGCGCACGCGCGACGCACTCCACGGCGAGATGCGCACCCCCAAGTCCGCGGCGCGCGCCACGACCGCCGGGGTGGCCGGCGTCGGCAGGTCGATCATGACGATGTTGGTATCGGGCATGACCACCTTCGCTCCCCCCGCCCCGTCAATGCGCTCGGCCAGCACGCGGGCCGCGGCATGGTCGTCAGTGAGGCGATCGAGATGCGTGTGCAAGCCGTGCAGGGCGCCGGCGGCAAGGACGCCGCTCTGGCGCAGCCCACCGCCCAGCCGCTTCCGCACCCGCACGCCACGGGCCATCAGCTCCCGGGGGCCGGCCAGCACGGCCCCGACGGGCGCGCCGAGGCCTTTGGAGAACGACACCATGACGGTGTCCGCGCATGCCGCAAAGTCCGCGAGCGACGTTCCCGTGGCGGCAGCAGCGTTCCACAACCGCGCGCCATCGAGATGGATTCGCAAGCCATTTGCGCGGGCGACGTCATGCAGCGCCTGCAGGGCATCGATCGGCGTGACCGCCCCGCCGGCGCCATTGTGCGTATTCTCGAGACAGACCAACGAGCATTCGGCGGCATGCGGAGAGGGCGGCCGGATCGTCGCGGCGAGATCGGGAGCCCGCATGACAGAACCGGGGCCGCGCACCGGGCGAATCTGCACACCGGCCAGCGCGGCCGTGGCGGCCAGCTCCCAGTGCACAATGTGCGCATCGGCATCCACCATCATTTCGGTGCCCGGCTGCGTCTGCAGCCAGATCGCCGCCTGATTCGCCATCGTCCCCGTGGGAAAGAAAAGCGCCGCCTCCTTCCCCAGCCGCTCGGCCACCTCGGCTTCGAGCCGCTTGGTAGTCGGATCGCCTTCCAGAACATCGTCCCCCACCTCGGCCTCCGCCATCGCCCGACGCATCGCGAGGGTCGGACGGGTGACAGTGTCACTGCGGAGATCGATCGACGCGGGGATGGCGGCAGTCATGACGAGAGAGCGGACGGAGGAAGGTCAGTCAGGGGTGAGCCGAGCCAGCTCGGCGCGACGCAACTCCGTCGCTTGGGCGAGCTCGCCACCGATTAGGAACAGCAACGCCCCATAATATGTCCAGAACACGACCGACACGATGACGGCGATTGTTCCGGTGTACAAGGAACTGAGATCGGCGCGCATCAGGAGTCCGGCGTAGGCGTTCCGGGCGAGCTCCACGAGGATGGTGGTCGTGGCGGCAGCGACCGCCGCCGTACGCCATGCTGGACGACGGCGCGGGAGTCCGCGATAGAGCGCCAGAAACAGGGCGAAGATCACCACTTCGGCCAGCAAGCGGCCGCCAAGATATTCGAGACGGCTGAGGGCCGTCCCCTCGAAGCCGGCGCGTTCAAGCAGCGTGACCCCTGTGCTCGTGGCGAAGTCGAGATAGGCCGAGAGCGCGAGGTAAATACAGACGGCGGCGGTCGCGACGAGCGTCGCAAGCAGATCAAAGATCTTCCCCGCCACGATCCCCCGATCCTGCCCGTCGAAGATCAGCGCCAACACGCTGCGCAGAGAGCCAAAGAGGCGCGTGGAAAACCAGGCGAAGACGATGGCGGAGTAGATGCCGACGGTCCCGCGGGTCCGGAGCACATCGTTCACAATCCCCTGCAGCAAATCAAAGATGCCGGGCGCATCGGGCGGCAAAAGCGTTTGCAACAGATCAGTGACGAGCTGTGCCGCCTGATCGGGCTGTGTCCCCAGCAGCCAGGCAATGCCGGAAATCAGCAGGAGGACAAACGGCACGAGGGCGAGCAGGACATTGAAGGCCAGCCCGCTCGCCAAAAAAAGGACATTGTCGTCGGCGCTCTGATACCAGACGCGCCGGACAATGTCCCACGCCACCTCACCCGCTGTGCGGAGCCTGCTCAGTGGCATCGTGTCCGTTCGAGGAGGATCGCGGTGGATCCCCGTGCATCGCATCGCGTCGATGTGCATCGCGGTACGCCCGACGTGCCTCCGCGTACGCCCGCTTCGAATCGGCGAGCGCCCGTTCCAGCTCCTCCCGGGCGTCCCGCACAGCGTCCCGCCCCACATCGACCACATCCGCCATCGCCTGCGCGCGCGAGGCGAGCCCATCCCGCGCGCGATCGACCCGGTCGGTGAATTCATCGCCGAGGTCATCGACCACGTCCCGCACGCGGCCACCGGCACGACGGACCTGCCGGCGCAACCGCTCACGGGTTTCCTGGCCGCTGGCCGGTGCGAACAGCAGCGCGGCGCCAGCCCCGATAGCCAAGCCGAGCAGAAAGGTGCCAATGCCGGGGCCACCCTTCTGCTCGACGACGAGCACCCGCTCGTCGTCGAGTGCCTGATCGTCCTCGTCCCAATCGTCCCGGTGCCGCATGGTGCCTCCTGCGCCGGTGGCCGGCGCCCGCTGCGTGTCCCCTTAGTCGCTCAGGTCCGCGTCATCCGGCGCGGCCACGACAGCTGTTGTACCATCGGGAGCCGACCGATGTTGCGCGGGCGCGTGCACAAAACGGCTCACGATCTCCTGCGTGCCGCCAATGCCGAGCTGCGTGAACAGGAAGGTGAACTTGGCATCGTACGCCGCTCCCAGCTGTGCGCGGAGGTCGGCAGGCAGCGACCAGAGCCGCTGCTTGAACGGGCCGATCGCTTTCTTTCGCGTCTTATAGTAGAACTGCTCGTCGCTGTCCGTCGCCTTCCGTTCATCCTTCGCATTCACGTCCAGCCAGGCGTAGATCTCCTGCCGCAGCTCGGCCGGGATATGATCGTACATCATGTTCTGGAAGTTCGTCGCGAGATGGATTTCCGCCGTCTCGGTGCGCGGGAAGTTATGGAACGCCGAGTCGGGCAGCGTGGACGCCCCATGCTGCACCGCCCCCGACATCTGGTAGCGCTCGCGTGCGATCGTGGAGAGCGTGGCGAGGGTGTCGAGATCGAGCTTGACGTCGGCGATCGAGCCGTCGGCGAGGACGATGCCACCATGCGAGGTGCCAGACTGGACCGAGATCTTCGACAGACCCGCCATTCCCGGCGCGGCGGCCGCGAGCGCGGCATTGAAGCCCTCCATGAAGGCCTCGAGCTCTTCCGGCGTGCTGTTGGAGGTGCCGACCTCGCCAATCTCACCACCCACCGAGATCGTGACACCCGCCGGTTCCTCGGCGCGGACGGCGCGCGTGATATCGACGCAGACCTCGCAGTTCAGCCGCTGCTGCTCCGCCAGGGTGGGGTGGCTCAGATCCACCAGCGTCGACGTATCGACGTCGATGTTGTAGAAGCCGGCCGCCACCGCTTCCTTCACGATCGCCTTGACCGCGTTCACTTCCGTGACCGGATCCACGGCGTACTTCTTGTGATTGACCTGGAAGTGATCGCCCTGAATGAACACGGGCCCGCGGAACCCTTCGCGAAGCGCCGCGGCGAGCATGACGGCGACATACTCGGCCGGGCGCTGCTCCGTGTAGGCAATTTCCGAGCGCGCGATTTCGAGGATGAAGGCGCCGGCGTTGAGCGTGCGAGCCGTCCGGAAAATGGCGCGGGCGGTGTCGTACGACATGGCCCGCACATTGATCGCGGGGACCGTAAAGCCCCCACACTTCCCGTGGCCGCGCGCGACGTACAGGTCATGGATTGAGGCCGGCCGGGTCCCCACATGCTGCCCAAGTTCCCAGAGGATCCAGCGCGCGCGATCCCGGACCGCCTCGTCGGCAAAGACGGCCTGCCAGACCAGCGCGTCCATGTGGGCGGATTCGAGCGCCGCCGGGTTGTGCAGATGCACGCCGGCAGCGTCCACCGTTACGGCACCATCAAAAAGAGACTCAGACATCGCAGTCATGTCAGCGGGGGTAAACGCGTGAAATGGTCGAACAGGCCTATCAAAGTTCCCACAGTTCCAAGGCGCCGGGCAAGGGGATCCCCCTGCCGAAGGGGCCCGGGCGTCATGCCATCAGACGGTGTAGCGCGGATTCGGCTTCGGGAGGGCGTCCCAGGCACTCCGGGCGGCGTCACTCCCAGGCTTCCCGAGCATGGCGTAGGCGAACTGCTTGCCAAGCTCCACGCCAGGCTGATCGAAGGCGTTGATCTGATACAGCGCCCCGGCGTAGGCTGTCGCCAGCGCGAAGCATTGGAGCAGGCCACCCACGTGCCAGGGGTCCACGGCATCGATGGTGATCGTCGCATTGAACCGCCCGCGTGCGGCGAGCGCCCCAGCGGTGGCCCGCTGCTCAATGGCGAGGAGTTCACCCAACGTGTGGCCGCCAAGGTAGGCCAGCTCAGGGATATCCGCGTGCCGCGCCGGGATCGCGCCGTCGCGCTCGCGCCCGGCGACAGCCAGGAAGGTCACCGTCTTATCCTGCGGCCCCTCCATGAACAGCTGCACCTGCGAGTGCTGATCGGTGGCGCCGAGGGCGGCCAGTGGCGTGGGGCCGGTCAGCGAGCCATCCGGTCGCGTCTTACCGAGGGATTCCGCCCACAGTTGGACGAACCAGAGCGCGAGATCGCGGAGTGGATCCGCATAGGGCATGAGCGCATGGATATGCCGACCATGTCGCGTATCCGCGAGCCACTGCAGCACGGCAAAGGCTGCGGCGGGATTGTGCTGGAGGTCTGCCGTCGCCGCTCGGCGGTTCATGTCGGCCGCGCCAGCCAACAGCGCGCGCACATCAATGCCGATCAAGGCGGCGGGGAGCATGCCGACCGGTGAGAGCACCGAGAAACGCCCCCCGACATTGGCCGGCACATCGAGAGTCGTGATCCCTTCGGCCCGGGCGATGCGCCGCAGCGCGCCGACTTCCGGATCGGTGATGAACACCAGATGCTCGCGGGCGGCGATCTCGCCGACGACGCGGGCGAGTGCCTCGCGCACAATGAGGTACTGCGCCATCGTCTCCACTGTGCCCCCGGACTTCGAGATCACCAACACGAGGGTGCGGGTGAGATCCAACCGGGTCAACATCGTCGCGATCGTTCCGGGATCGACGTTATCGAGGAGATGCAGCCGCGGAAAGCCACGGCGCACCGTGCCGTCCAGCGTGTTCCACGCCAGCGGCCGGAGCGCGGTCCGCAGCGCGAGGGGCCCCAACGCGGAGCCGCCAATACCGAGCAACAGAATGTCATCGAAGCGCCCGCGGGTACGCTCGGCGACCGCCAGCGACGCGGTGAGCAGCGGTTCGTTTGTGGGCAGCGACAAGAAGCCGAGCGACTCGCGTTGTGCCTCCACTGCGGCATGCGCGGCCGTCATGGCCTCCTGAGCGGCCTGCCACTCCGCCTCCGAAATCCCGGCGCCAGCGGGCAGAGCCCCCGCCATCATATTGGTGAAATCGAGCGCAATGGTCATCGCGAGCTCCTCTCGTGCATTATGCGACATGCCGGCATGGTTACGCCGGGGTATGCCATGTGGGTGAGGGGGTAACCTGCACCCCCTGGGGTGTCAGCGTCACATCAAGGCCGTCGAATCCCGGCTGAATGCCTGCCGGCAATGAGGCGGCAAGCTCCGCATGCGCGTGGTCATGCGTCAGATGGGTCAGCCAGGTCTGCTCCGCACCAATGTCCTGCGCGACCGCCACGGCTTCATCGATGGACAGATGCGTGGGGTGCGGTCGGCGCCAGAGCGCGTTGAGGATCAGCACGCGCACGCCGGCGAGCGCAGCGCGCGCGGCGGCCGGGACCGTTTTCGCGTCGGTGATGTAGCCGATGTCGCCGATGCGAAACCCCAGCACGGGGTGATGCCCATGGGGGACGGCGAACGGCACGACCGTCGTCCCGGCAATGTCACAGGGGACCCCAGCGGTGAGCTCCACGAGCTGTCCCTCGGGCTTGCTGGTGCCCGCGACCACTTTCATCGACGCATCCACGATATACGGGAAGCGTGCCCGTAACGTCGTCAGCGTGTTCGCATCCCCATAGAGCCGGAGCGGCTCTGCCCGGCGCATGGTGAAGGCGCGCAGATCGTCGATGCCATGGATGTGATCGGCATGCTCGTGCGTGAACAACACCGCATCGAGCGAGGTCAGCTGCGCCGCCACGAGCTGCAGCCGGAGCTCGGGTGGCGTATCAATCAAAATCCGCTGCCCGGTGTCCGTTTTAATGAGCGCGCCGCAGCGGGTGCGACGGTCCCGGGGATCGGCGGACCGACAGACCGGGCAGGCACACCCGATCTGTGGGACGCCAAAACTTGTGCCTGTGCCGAGGAGGCGTAGCCGCACCGTAGTCAGCGGGAACGGTGGGGAATCGGCACCAGCACCCTCAGACGGTTTCGACCTTCAGCGAATTCGTGGTGCCCGGCACGTCGAAGGGCACCCCGGCGGTGACCAACACGCGGTCGCCGGTGGTCACCAACTGCAGATCCTGCGCCTCGCGGAGTGCCATCGCGACCATGTGATCATAGCCGCGGGCCGTGGGGACGAGCCGCGGGATGACGCCCCACACCAGCGACATCTGCCGGCAGACGCGCACTTCATCGGTGAGCGCGAGAATGGGGACACTGGGACGGTGCGAGGCCACGATCCGCGCACTGAAGCCACTCTTGGTGAAGACGACGACCAGCGGCGATTCAATGAGGCGCACAGCCGCGACAGTAGCCGCCGCGATGGCCTCTTCCGTGGCGACCGGCGCATGCCCGCGACGCGGCGAGCGGCCATCATGCTTGGCTTGCGGATGCGCTTCGATTTCCGTGATGATACGATGCATCGCTTCCACGGCCAGACGCGGGAACGCACCGGCAGCCGTCTCCGCCGACAGCATCACGCAGTCGGTGCCGTCGAGGATCGCATTGGCCACGTCACTCGCCTCGGCGCGGGTCGGGCGCGGGTTCTCGATCATCGATTCGAGCATCTGCGTCGCCGTGATCACCGGCCGTCCCATCCGATTCGCAAGCGCGATGATGCGCTTCTGCGCGATGGGCACCTCCTCGAACGGGAGCTCCACGCCGAGATCACCGCGCGCCACCATGACGGCGTCGGACGCCTGCAGGATCTCTTCGATGTACTGCAGCGCCACGTCCTTTTCGATCTTCGCCACCACGAGCATCGACTTCGGAATCAGCGCGCGCAGGGTGTCGATGTCCTCGGCGCGTCGCACGAAGCTCAGCGCCAGCGCATCGAGATCATGCTCCACGGCGAAGGTGATGTCCGCGCGGTCCTTTTCGGTGAGGGACGGGGCCGAGACGGCGATGCCGGGGAGGTTCATCCCCTTGTGGCTCTTGAGCGTGCCGCCATGCAGCACGGTGGCCGTCACACGGGGCGCGGCGACGGCGGTGACCACGACTTCGAGCAACCCATCGTTGATGAGAATGCGGTTCCCCGGAGCCACGTCGTGCGCAATGTCATCGTACGTGACCGGGATCTCGTCACCGGTCGCCGCATCTTCTGGCACGAGCACAATGCTGTGACCGGCCACCAGCTCAATCGGCGTGGGCAGATCGCCAATCCGAATCCGCGGCCCCTGCAAGTCACCAAGGATCGCGACGGGACGCCCCAGCGACTCCGCCACCTCACGCACCGTGGCGATCGACTGGGCATGCTGCTCATGGGTGCCATGCGAAAAGTTGATCCGCGCCACATTGAGACCCGCCTCAATGAGTTCCCGGATCATCGCGGGTGAGCTGCTGGCAGGCCCCAGGGTCCCAACGATCTTCGTGCGGGCGACGTGGGCCCGCTGGAAGACCGGGGCCGTTGATTCAGACGACGACACAGTCACCACTCCTCAGGAGGATGCCGCGGCCAGCGCCGCACGCTTGCGCGCGAGCCCAGACAGCAACGTGACAAACGATTGTTCAAACGACGCCAACCCCTCGGCCAGCAGCCGATCGGTGATCGCTTGCAGCGAGACGCCGGCAGCCTCCAGCGCGGCGAGCGCGCGCTCGGCTTCAGCGAATCCGGTCGTGACCGTCTGGCGCGTCTCACCATGATCGCGGAACGCCTCGAGGGTGGCTGGCGGCAGCGTGTTGACGGTGTGCGGGCCGACGAGCTCCTCGACGTAAATCACGTCGCGATAGGCGGGATTCTTGGTGCTGGTGCTGGCCCACAGCGGCCGCTGCACGCGCGCGCCGTGGGCGGCGAGGGCGTCCCACCGCGCGCCGGTGAACGAGGCGGTGAAGAGCCGGTAGGCCAGCTTGGCGTTGGCGATGGCCGCCTTCCCCTGCAGCGCCCGGAGGGCGTCGGCATGGGCCGCATCGGCCGCGATCATGCCGTCGAGCTGCTTGTCGATGGCCGAGTCCACGCGGCTGATGAAGAAGCTGGCGACCGAGCCGATGCGATTGATCGGCAGACCGGCGGCGGCGCGCTGTTCGAGCCCGGCGAGGTAGGCCTCAATGACGCGAGCGTGCGCGTCGACGGCGAAGAGCAGCGTGACATTCACGTTGATCCCATCGGCGATCAGCTGACGCACCGCCTCCGCCCCCTCGACCGTCCCTGGCACCTTGATCATCAGGTTCGGGCGATCGACGCGCGCCCACAGCCGGTGCGCTTCCGCGACCGTCCCGGCGGCATCCCGCGCCAAGTCCGGGGAGACTTCGAGCGACACATACCCGTCGACCCCGGCCGTGCTGTCGTACACGCCGCGGAATGCATCGCAGGCAGCGCGCACATCGTCACAGGCCACCGCTTCGAAGGCGTCACGATCGCTGAGCGTCGCGGGGAGCGCGGAGAGCTGCGCGTCATACGCATGCCCCTCGGCCAGCGCCTTCTCAAAAATGGTCGGATTGGAGGTCATGCCGGTGAGGGCATCCTCGCGGATGCGACGGGCGAGATCTCCATTGCCGAGCATGACCCGGTCGATGTAATCCAGCCAGAGCGACTGCCCGGCGGCGTGCAGCGTGTGAAGGCGCGTGGACATTGCAGGAGGGATCGTGGCGAAAACGAAGTGCTTCAGAGCCTGCTGCATGGTAATTCCTCGCGCGCCCCGATGCAGGGCACCGCAAACGGTTTCGGGCGCAAAAATGGCCGGAAACCGGTGACGTGCCGGGTCCGTATGGGTCCTGTGTGCGGATTCCGAACCCGGGGCTAAACTTGCGTATGCGAAATGAACAGGACGCCGGCGCTCGGCGCGGTCGCTGGATGGCGTGGACGCTACTGGCGCTGACGGTCGGCTGCCGGCCAACCCCCGGACGTGCCCCGGGGCCAGCCGTGTCTGAGCCACTGCCCGGGGCCGTCGCGACCTTCGACAGTGCGTGGAGCATTATCGCGCGGAGTCATTGGGACACGACGTACAATGGCGTGAATTGGGTGGCGGTCCGCGACAGCCTGCGCCCCAAGGCGGCGGCCGCCACCTCCGACGCGGCCCTCCGTGCGGTGCTGACGAGAATGGTGGGGGCGCTCAAGCAATCGCACTTCTCGATTATTCCGCGCGAAGCGACGCAAGAGCCGGCCGTGGCGGGCGGGGCGGGCGACCTGAGCGGGTCCATTGGCGTCGGCGTGCGGTATGTCGAGGGCGCCGTGGTGGTGACCGACGTGACTCCGGGCGGTCCAGCCGACCGGGCGGGGATCCAGCAGGGGTGGGCGATTGATGCGGTGAATCAGCAGACCGTGGCCGCGCGGCTCGCACAGCTGCCCCCCGAAGAGGAGCCTCGCCATTATGCCTTTGCCGCAGCCCGGAGTGTGCTTCGGCTCCTGGCCGGCCCCGTTGGGGAGCGGGTGCAAGTGACGGTCCGCGATGGCGCGAACCGGTCGCAGCCGCTCACCGTGACGCGGGCCCCAGAAGCGGGACGGATGGTGCAGTTCCTGAACCTGCCCCCCCAACCGGCGCTGCTGCAGGTGGAGCGTGTGGTGCAAGGCGGCAAGCGGATCGGCATTCTCCGGTTCAACGTCTGGATGCCGGCCTTGTCGGCCCCGCTGGATTCGGCGATCGATACCCTGCGCGACATGGATGGCATCATCCTCGATGTCCGCGGGAATCCGGGCGGGGTCGGGGCGATGTCCATGGGGCTCGCCGGCCATTTTGTCGACAGCGCGAAGGTGATCGGGACCATGCATCAACGAGGGGCCACCATGCATTTTCTCGTGAATCCCCGGCGCGTGGACACGCAACTGCGTCCGGTCACCCCCTACGCCGGGCCGCTGGCGCTGCTGGTGGACGAAATGTCCGCCAGTACGACCGAAATCTTCGCCGCCGGGCTGCAGACCATGGGACGAGCGCGCGTCTTTGGGGCGCAGACGGCCGGAATGGCGTTGCCCTCGGTGGCCGAGAAGCTCCCGAACGGGGACCTGCTCTACCACGCGGTGGCGGACTTCGTCTCGCCCACGGGGACCCCGCTCGAAGGCCCGGGGGTCCGACCGGATGTCAGCACACCGCTCTCTCGTGGCGCGTTGCTGGCCGGCCGGGATGTGGCGCGGGAGGCGGCATTGGCCTGGCTCGTCCGGCCAACGACTCCGTAGCGCCGGGGTCGTCATTACCTCGCCGTTGAAAATGACGCTCGTGTGACGTCGGTGCGGTATCGTACGTCGTGGTACGCCAGTTGGCGGTGGCCGATCCGGGCTGCCCCGCTTTTCATTTGCCTTGAGGACGTGTCATGCTGAAGCCATCCCGCAGTGCCCTCGCTGTTGTGGCGCTGCTGAGCAGTGCGCTGGCCCCCCAGATCGCCCGGGCGCAAGCGTTGCCGCCCGCCTCCGAGATCATTGCGAAGTATGTCGCGGCCATTGGTGGCAAGGACGCCATCATGAAGGTCACCTCCATCAAGCAGGTAGCCACGATGGACGTGCCCGCGGTGGGAATGAGCGCCACGATGGAAATGTTCGCCGCCGCGCCGAACAAGCTCGCCAGCAAGACCAGCATCCCGGGACTCGGGGAGATGCAGAATGGCTTTGATGGCACCGTGGGCTGGGACATGAACCCCATGCAGGGCCCGCGCGTCCTCACGGATAAAGAGCTGACCACCATGGCGGACAACGCCGACTTTTACGCCAGCATGCTATACACCGCGGATCGGTTCAGCACGATGGAAACGGTCGGCGATACGACGGTGGCGGGCGAGAAGGCCTACAAGGTCAAGCTGGTGAAGAAGAATTCGAAGACGGAATCCACCTCGTTCTTCTCGGCCACGAGCGGCCTGCTGCTCGGTTCCACCAGCACGCAGGAGACGCAGATGGGCACCATGACCATGACCCAGATCGTCTCGGACTATAAGGCCTTTGACGGCCTCAAGTTCCCCACGAAGCTGGAGCAGACCATGGGACCGCAGTCGATCAAGATCACGATCAAGGAGCTTGTGGTGAATGGCGCCCCGGCCTCGGCGTTTGCGGTGCCGGAGCAGATCAAGCCCTTGATCAAGAAGTAATCCGCACCGCTCGGCAACAGAACGCCCCGGATGGCACAGGCCATCCGGGGCGTTCGCCTTTCCGACCGCCGCGCGGCCGTTACTTGGCGCCGCTATACTGAATGCGGTAGATGCGTCCCGCCTTATCGTCGCTCACGAGCAGCGCCCCATCCTTCGCGGTGACGAGGCCGGTCGGACGGTGTTCTGCCTTCGACGGATCCAGCTTCCCGTTAGCAAAGTTGTCGGCGAACGTCTCGTAGCCACCGCGGTACACACCCTTGGCGGCCGGTACGAAGACCACCTTGTACCCCGCCTGCTCCTTCGGTGCGCGGTTCCAGGAGCCGTGGAACGCAATGAACGCCCCATCCCGGTAGCGGGCCGGGAACATGGTCCCCGTGTAGAAATGCAGCGCGTTGGGCGCCCAATGGCCCGGGAAGTACGCGACCGGGGCCTTCTTGGCGCCACAGCGGCCCGTCTCCTTGCCATTGCCACCGTACTCCGGCGCCAGAATAAGCTGCTTCTGGTTGGTGTCGAAGTAGCAGTAGGGCCAGCCAAAGTCATCGCCGGCGTTGATGCGCAAAAATTCTTCGGCCGGCTGCTCGGCCGAGGTGGTCTCATCGAAGCCCCAGTTTTGCGCCAGCTGATCGCGGCCATGCTGCGTTGAGTAGAGCTGCTTCTCGCCGGCATGCCAGGCGAGCCCCACCGCATTGCGGATGCCCGTGGCGAAGCGCGTCGACGACGAGAACGTCTGACCCGTTTGCGTGGAGGAGAACTTCCAGATCCCGGCGCGCGTCTCGAGCTCCACGCATGGGTCCACGCCCTTCACGTTGTTCTTGCGATCGTCCTGCTGGCAGCTGTTGGTATTGGAGCCGATGTTGACGTACAACGTCCCACGCCCGTCGAGGACAAAATTGCGGGCGGCGTGTCCACCCGTTGGCATCCCCTTCACGATCGTGTCGGGGGCGCCTGACGGCGCGGTGGCGCCAGCCGGGAACGGGTAGCGCAGGATCGCGGTGCGGGCATCGAGGTAGACATAGTTCCCTTCGATGGCGATGCCGGTGCCCCCGACGGGACCGAAGGTGCCCACGACGGTGCCGACGCCGTTCGCATCGGACCGCACGATGAGGACGCCGGCGCCGGTCGAATCCCCACGCGGCTTGCTCTGCCGGGCGATGAACAGGTCACCGTTGGTCGCCACAGCCATGTGCCTTGGGCCACCGAGATTCTCGATGAGCACGGAGGCGCAGAAGCCCGCCGGCAGCGTCAGGCCGGCGTTGTCCGCCGCGCAGGCGGCGGCCGGACGGGTGGTGACACGCCGATGGGCGGCCAGTACGGCCCCAAGGGACAACGCCGCGAGGACCGCGGTGCCCCGCAGCCAACGGCGCGGGGTAACAGTCGAGGCAACCTTCACAACAGACTCTCCGGAATCAGGACGGCGGCCGTCCCGGCTGCAGGCCGGGGCACTCAGAACGAGGCGGGTGCGGAAGGTCGCGCGCTGCCCCCGGCCCGCGCCAGCCCCGGGCTCCGGGCTCCGGGCTCCGGGCTCCGGGCTCCGGGCTCCGGGCTCCGGGC
>JBAXMW010000004.1:0-105265 GCA_037134115.1 Gemmatimonadaceae bacterium
GATCGAACCGATGACCCCCTGCTTGCAAAGCAGGTGCTCTCCCAGCTGAGCTAACGCCCCGAATCGTCAAAGCTAGTCAGCGCCAATGGCCTCTGTGAAGGGGGTTCGCGGCCGTCCGAACGCCACGCCAGCACCGTGGAACGTGCGGTAATTTGCGTGGCACCCTCCACCCCAATGCGCATGACCACACCCGCTCCCACACCCACGACCACGGATCTCGGCATGGTCCTCGGTGGTGGCGGTGCACGCGGTGCCTACCAAGTGGGCGTCCTCCGCGGGATCGCCGCGATGTACCCGGAGCTCCACATCCCCATCCTCGTCGGGGTCTCCGCCGGCGCGGTCAACGCCACCCATCTCGCGGCACACCCCGGCACCTTCGCCGAGTCGATGGAGGCGCTCGTCCGCCTCTGGTTGTCGCTCACGCCGGATCAGGTCTTCCGGGTGGATGCGTCGTCGCTGGCCTCCAACGTCATGCGGTCAGGCTTTCGGCTCATGGCGGGGGGCCAAGCGCACCCCGAACATTTCCAAGGGATGATGGACACGGCACCGCTGCGCACCTTTTTGGAAGGCGTGCTGGAGCGCGACGCCGACGGCACACTCCCAGGGATCACGCAGAACCTCGCGCACGGACGGCTTCGGGCCGTAGCGCTCTGCGCCACCAGCTACACCACCTCGCAAAGCGTCACCTGGGTCCAGGGGCGCGACATTGCGACGTGGGAGCGCCCCCAACGGCGCAGTACCCATGCGCGGCTCACGGTCGACCATGTGATGGCCTCCACCGCCCTTCCCCTGCTCTTCCCCGCCACGCGCGTCGAGAACGAATGGTTTGGCGATGGTGGCATCCGCCTCACCGCACCGCTCTCCCCAGCACTTCACCTCGGCGCGTCCCGCATCATCACGATCGCGACGCGCTACGACCGTACGGGGGAGGAAGCAGCGCGTCCACAGGTGGTGGGCTACCCACCGCCGGCCCAGGTGCTGGGGGTGCTGTACAATGCCGTCTTTCTGGACTTGATCGATCAGGACGTCATGCGCATGCAATGGACCAACCGATTGGTCGAACGCCTCCCCGTCGGACAACGCCACGGGTTGCGCGTCGTCGATGTGCTCGTGCTCCGTCCGTCACGTGATCTCTCGCGACTCGCAGGGGCGTATGAGCCGAAACTGCCCCGCGTGTTCCGCTTTCTCACGCGCGGCTTAGGCACCAAACAGACGGACAGCCCGGATGTCCTCTCGCTGGTCATGTTCCAAGAGGACTATTTGCGCCGCTTGATCGAGTTGGGCGAATCCGATGCGTATCAGCAGCGTGATCGCATTGCGGCCTTTCTCGAGCGGCCGCCCGCCGAGGATGCGGTCACCGCCTAGACCAATCCGACCGCGCCGCGCGGTGACGACGCGGTGTCCATTGGCTTAGGGGGTAATGACCGCCGAGAGGGTGGTCCCGAGATGTGGCAAGTACGCATTCACCGACACCAGCCAGACGCCGGCCGCCGGACGCGTCAACACGCACTCTTCGGCTGGGCCCGCGACGAACGGTCCGCAGTCTGGCGTTCCGGAATTCCCGGGCTGAAAGAGAAAGAGATCGGGATCGCCAGAGCCCCCGCTGAGGCTGACCGTGAGGCGTGACGTGCCCGCCGGCACATACACGGCGAAATACTTCGTGCTGCCGGCCACGGCATTGGTCACGACCACGGACTCGCCACTCCGAAGGCCTGTGCGGAGCGAGAAGTTGGCAGCAGCGCTCCGTCCTTCAGAGGTTGCGGTGATGGTCACGTCCCCAATCGCATTCCCGGTCACCAACCCGCTCGTCGTGACCGATGCAATGGCGGGATCGGATGTGGTCCACCCAATCGTCCGATCGGTGAGGACGGTATTGTTGACATCACGCAGGACCGCCTGCAGCGGCACAGATACGCCAGTCGGCAGATAGCCACTCGATGGCGTCAGGGTGACCGAGGCCACAGACGCAGAGGCCACCGTCACCGGGATCGTACCCGTCTGCCCTTCAACCGTCGCCGAGATCGTGGCACTGCCCGGCGCAACGCCCGTCAGCAGCCCTTGTGAGGTAATCACGGCGACGGCGGGATTCGAACTGAGCCACGTGACGGCACGGCGGGCCAATACCCCGCCCGCCGCATCAAGCGAGGTGGCATTGAGCTGCAAGACGCCGCCGACGAGCAGATTCGCGGTACGTGGGCTCACGACCACGGACGCCACCGGCGCCGTGACTTGAATGCTCGCCGTCGCACTCCGTCCCTCGACCGTGGCCGTGACAGTGGTCGTGCCAACGCCCACCGCCGTCACAACACCCGCGCTGTTGACGGACGCCACGGTGGGATTCGCCGACACCCATGTCACGGTACGCCCCAGCAGTTGCCCGCCGAGGTTGTCGTACACGGTGGGCGTAATCACCTGCGTATCCCCCACGTTGAGCAGCGCACCCAGCACATTCAACGTGACCGTCGCCACCGAGGCCGACGTGATACTCACGGTGGCACTCGCCGTGAGCCCTTCCACCGTGGCCGTCACCACCACGCCCCCTGGCACCAGCGCGGTGAGCACGCCTTGGGCGGAGATGGTGGCCACGTTGGGATTACTGCTGCTCCATGCCACCGCCCGCCCCGTCAATACGTTGCCGCTGGCATCATACGCCGAGGCGGTGAACGCTTGAGTCGTGGCCGCCGGGATTGTGGCAGTATTCGGCGACACACTGACCGTCGCAATCGGAATCGCCGAGATGGTCACGGTGGTGCTCGCCGTCTTCCCTTCGACGGTCGCGGTGATCGTGGCCGTGCCCGGAGCCACTGCGGTCACCAGTCCCTGCGCCGTGATCGTCGCGATCGTGGATGCTGAACTGCTCCACACCACCCCGCGCCCGGTGAGGAGATCCCCGTTCGAGGCGTACGCACTGGCGGTGAATTGCTGGGTGGCGCCCACAAACAAACTCAGTGTGGTCGGCGACACCGTCACCGTCGCCACGGGGACGGCGGTGACGGTGATACTGGCCGTCGCCGTTTTCCCTTCCACCGTCGCCACAATGTTCACCGTTCCCGGTGCGACGGCCGTCACCGCGCCCTGCGACGACACGGTCGCGATAGCCGTGTTGGTACTGCTCCACGCCACCGCTCGGCCGGTCAGCGCATTGCCACTCGCGTCAAAGGCGGAGGCCGTCACCTGTTGCACGGCGCCGACGAAGAGATTGGCACTGGAGGGACTGACCGATACGGAGGCAACGGAGAGTGCCGACACCGTCACCGTAGCTGCGGCCGTCCGGCCTTCCACCACGGCGTTGATCGTGACAGTCCCCGGCGAAACGGCCGTCACCACGCCCTGCGCCGATACGGTGGCCACCGACTGGTTCGTGGTGCTCCAGACCACGGGGCGTCCCGTGAGCACGTTTCCGGCGGCATCCGTCGCAGAGGCGGTCAACGGCTGCGTCGCGCCAACCAACAGACTCACGCTGCTCGGGGTGATCGCGACCGCAGCCACCGGAACCGCCGCGACCGTCACACTGGCCGCCGCGGCTTTCCCTTCCACCGTGGCAGTGATCACGGCAACACCTGGGGCCACCGCCGTCACCAGCCCCTGCGCAGAGACTGACGCGATCGCCGGCGTGTTGCTGCTCCAGACGACCGGCCGCCCTGTGAGTATGGTGCCATTCACATCATACGCCGAGGCGGTGAGCTGCTGCGTGCCACCCACCGTCAGATTCACATTCGACGGCGCGACGGTGACGGCAGACACCGGTACGGCTGTGACGGTCACCACTGCCGTCGCCGTCCGGCCTTCCACCGTCGCCGTCATGATCGCCGTGCCGGGAGCCACCGCCGTCACGATGCCTTGCGCGGAGATGGTCGCAACGGCCGGCGTTCCACTGCTCCAGGTGACAGCCCGACCGGTGAGCGCGTTCCCGCTGGCGTCTTCCGCCGAGGCCGTGAGTGCCTGACTCGCACCAACGAACAGACTCGCGGTCGCTGGCGTTACGCGGACCACCGCGACCGGGACTGGCGAGACCGTCACCGTCGCCGTGGCCGACCGCCCTTCCACCGTGGCCGTGATCGTGGTCGTGCCGGCCGCTACCGCGGTGAGGACGCCACCTGCCGAGATGGTGCCCACCGACGGTGTCGTACTGCTCCAGATGACGCTTCGCCCTGTCAACGGGTTGCCATTCGCGTCGGCAGCCGCTGCCGTGAAGCTTTGCGTCGCGCCCACCAGCACACTGACGGTACTTGGCGAGACCGTGACCGAGGCGACTGGCACCGCCGACACCGTGACGCTGGCGGTCGCGATTTTTCCTTCGACCGTCGCACTGATCACCGCGATACCCGGCGCGATCGCCGTGACGAGCCCCTGCGCGGAGACCGAGGCGATCGCTGGGGTGTCACTGTTCCACACCACGGGGCGACCCGTGAGCGTGGTGCCATTCACATCATACGCCGAGGCGGTGAGCTGCTGCGTGCCGCCCACCGTCAGATTCACATTCGACGGCGCGACGGTGACGGCAGACACCGGTACGGCTGTGACGGTCACCACTGCCGTCGCCGTCCGGCCTTCCACCGTCGCCGTCATGATCGCCGTGCCGGGAGCCACCGCCGTCACGATGCCTTGCGCGGAGATGGTCGCAACGGCCGGCGTTCCACTGCTCCAGGTGACAGCCCGACCGGTGAGCGCGTTCCCGCTGGCGTCTTCCGCCGAGGCCGTGAGTGCCTGACTCGCACCAACGAACAGACTCGCGGTCGCTGGCGTTACGCGGACCACCGCGACCGGGACTGGCGAGACCGTCACCGTCGCCGTGGCCGACCGCCCTTCCACCGTGGCCGTGATCGTGGTCGTGCCGGCCGCTACCGCGGTGAGGACGCCACCTGCCGAGATGGTGCCCACCGACGGTGTCGTACTGCTCCAGATGACGCTTCGCCCTGTCAACGGGTTGCCATTCGCGTCGGCAGCCGCTGCCGTGAAGCTTTGCGTCGCGCCCACCAGCACACTGACGGTACTTGGCGAGACCGTGACCGAGGCGACTGGCACCGCCGACACCGTGACGCTGGCGGTCGCGATTTTTCCTTCGACCGTCGCACTGATCACCGCGATACCCGGCGCGATCGCCGTGACGAGCCCCTGCGCGGAGATCGTCGCGATCGCGGGCGTATCGCTGTTCCACACCACGGGGCGACCCGTGAGCACGGCACCGCTGCCGTCGTAGGCTGACGCCGTGAATTGTTGGGTGTTGCCGGCCGTGAGGCTGGCGCTCGCCGGGGTCACCGACACGGACGACACCGGCACCATGGTTACCGTGACGGTCATCGTGGCCGATCGCCCTTCGACCAAGGCGGTCATGTTCGCCGAACCGGCCGCCACGGCCGTGACCACGCCTTGCGCGGAGATGGTGGCGACGGCCGGATTCGCACTGCTCCACGCGACGACCCGACCCGTGAGGGTATTGCCACTCGCGTCCGCGGCCGTCGCCGTGAGCTGCTGCGTCTGCCCAACCAACAGACTCGCCGATCCTGGGAGGATGCGCACGGTGGCAACGGGGACGAGCGAGACCGTAATGCTGGCCGTGGCCGTTTTGCCCTCCACCGTCGCGACAATGTTGACGGTGCCGGGCGCCATCCCCGTCACCACGCCCAGCGCGGAGACGGTGGCGATCGCGGGATTCGCACTACTCCACACCACGGGACGTCCCGTCAGGGCGGTGCCGCTCGCATCGCTGGCGCTCGCGGAGAGCGCCTGGGTGGCGCCCACCAACAGCGTGGCCGATGCTGGCGTGATCGCCACAGCGGCGACGGGAACCGCCGAGACGGTCACGCTGGCTGCCGCCGTCTTCCCTTCCACCGTCGCCGTGATGACTGCAACACCGGGCGCCACGGCCGTGATCAGCCCTTGGGCCGATACCGACGCGATGGCCGGCGTGTCGCTGCTCCACACCACCGGACGCCCCGTGAGCGTCGTACCATTGGCGTCATATGCGGAGGCCGTGAGTGGCTGGGTGCCCCCAACCGTCAAGCTGACATTCGATGGCGTGATGGTCACCGAGGCGACGGGCACCGCCGTGACCGTCACCAACGCGGTCGCCGATTTGCCTTCGACGGTGGCGGTGATCGTCGCCGTGCCTGTCGCCACCGCGGCGACCACGCCCTGTGCAGAAATCGTGGCGACGGATGGCGTGCCGCTGCTCCACGTTACGCCGCGTCCCGTCAACGCATTACCGTCGGCATCGACCGCTGACGCCGTCATCGACTGACTCGCGCCCACCACGAGACTCACGGTCGCGGGTGTCACGCGCACGGACACCACCGGCACCGGCGACACGGTGACCGTCGCGGTTGCCGTCCGTCCCTCAATCGACGCCGTGATGGTGGTCGTACCCGCAGAGATCGCCGTCACCACTCCGTTCGCGGCGATCGTGGCCACAGGCGGTGCGGTACTGCTCCAGGTCACGGAACGTCCCGTGAGCACAACGCCATTCACGTCAAAGGCGGTCGCGGTGAAACCCTGCGTCCCGCCGACGAGCATACTGAGCGTCGATGGGGTGATGCTGACCGTCGCCACACCCGCGGGGGTCACGGTGATCACCGCCCGCTCCGCAATTCCCTCGACGGTCGCCGTGACCATGACGGCGCCCGGCGAAATCGCGGTGACGATCCCCTGCGGCGACACCACCGCCACCGAGGGCGTGGCGCTGCTCCACGTCACAGCCCGCCCGGTCAGGACGGCGCCGGACGCATCGTACGCGGAGGCGATCAACTGCTGTGTCGCGCCCACCAATAGCGTCGCATTCGGCGGAGACACACTCACGGCGACCACCGGCGGGAGGGCCACCGTAAAGAGCGCCGTCGCGGTCTTCCCTTCCACCGTCGCCGTCACCGCCACGGTCCCAGGGCCAACTGCCGTCAACGCACCGAGCGAGGAGACGGTGGCGATCGCGGCGTTGGCACTGCTCCACACCACGCCGCGTCCGGTGAGCACGGTGCCATTGGCGTCGTAGGCCGCTGCGGTCAGCTGGAGGAATGCCCCGGTGGTGAGCGTTCCAGACGACGGCGTGATACTCACGGTACTGACGGGTACCGGCAGGATGGTCAGACTCGCGGTCGCGGTGCGCCCTTCCACCAATCCGGTGATCGTCACACTCCCTGGTGCGAGCGCGGTCACCACGCCCTGTGCGGAGATCGTCGCCACCGATGGATTACTGCTGCTCCACGAGACCGCTCGTCCCGTGAGCGCATTCCCATCGGCATCCCGTGCCGATGCGGTGAAGCTTTGCGTGCTGCCAACCACGAGCGAGAGCGTGGCGGGTGACACGGTGACGGTGGCCACGGGCGGCCGCGTCACGGTGACGGTGGCCGATGCCGAACGCCCTTCCAACGACGCGACAATCAGCGTGGTGCCGGCGGCGACGCCGGTCACCACCCCCGTGGCGGAGACGGTGGCGATCGACGCATCGGCGCTCGTCCAACTCGGCACGCGTCCAACCAGCGCGGCGCCGGTGCCATCAACAGCGGTCGCGGTCAACTGCTGCGTCCCGCCGACCAGAATCGCCGGCGTTGACGGCGCCACCGAGAGCGCTGCCACGGCCAGCGTGGAGACGGTGACGGTGGCGGTCCCACTCTTGCCATCCACGGTCGCGGTGATCGTTGCCGATCCCGGCGCGATCGCGGTGACGAGGCCCTGCGCCGAGATTGTGGCCACCGATTGCGTGCCAGACGCCCAGGTGACCGTTCGCCCGGTGATCGGAATGCCATTCGCATCGGTCACCGAGGCCGAGAGCTGTTGCGTGCCCCCTTGCAGGACACTTACCAGCGCCGGTGTGATCTGCACCGCGGCGACGATCGGCGCGGACACCACGACCGTGGCCGTCGCAGTTTTTCCTTCCACCGTGGCCGTGATCGTGGCCGTTCCTGGAGCCACCCCAGTCACCACGCCTTGCGACGAGACGACGGCGATCGTGGTGGCACTTGAACTCCACTGCACCGCGCGACCCGTCAGCACGCGACCACCGGCATCGAACGCCGATGCGGTCAGCTGCTGGCTGGCCGCGACGGCCAGCGAGACGGTGGGCGGCGACACGGTGACCGTGACCACCGGTGGCGGTGTCACGGTGATCACGGCGACGGCGCTCTTGCCTTCCACGACCGCGGTGATCGACACCGTGCCCGGGGCGACCGCCGTCACCAGTCCGAGGGAACTGATCGTCGCGATCGCCGAACTCGCGCTGGACCATGTGACGGCGCGACCGGTGAGGACGACACCATTCGCATCGAAGGCGGTCGCCGTCATCTGCACCGCCGCGCCCTGTGCCACGGTGGCGGTGGGCGGCGAAATCACCAACGACGCCACCGGCGCCACGATGGTGACCTGCGTATTGGCGGCATAGCCCGACAGGCTGTCGATCGCCACGAGGGTGGCGACCCCTGGACTCACGCCCGTGACGAGCCCGGTACTGCGATTCACCGTCGCGATATCAGGCGCGGAGCTCTGCCAAATCACGGGGCGATTTGGGAGCACCGCGTTCGCGGCGTCGAAGTAGGTCACGCTCAGCAGCTGCGACTGCCCGGTGTAGAACACGGGACTCGCGGGAATGATCGCCGATGAGGCGACCCGCGGCACGACGGTGATGCGCGTCGTGCCGGATTTTCCGGTGGAGCTTTCCGTCGCGGTGATGGTGACGATCCCTGGTGCGATCGTCGACACGAGCCCCGAGGCATTGACCGTGGCGACGGCGGCATCGCTACTGCTCCAGACCACCGTCGGCGTGGTGAGCACCGCACCATTGGCATCGGTCAGCACCGCACTCAACTGCCGCGTGGACTGAACCACGAGCACCGGATCGATCGGCTGCACCGTAATGCGGGCGACATTCGAGACCACCTTGAGCGGCGCCGTGGCCGTGATCCCCTCCGCCGTCGCGCTGATGGTCGTGGACCCGATCCCGACCGCCGTCACGACCCCAGCGGCACTGACCGTGGCAATCGCAGGATCGGCGGTGGACCAGACGACATTCACCCCCGTCACGCCGGAGTCCACCACCAGCGCGGGTGTCAGTGATGCGCTCGATCCAACGGTCAACGACAGCGGGACGCCATTGATCGCGAGCGATTGCACCCCGATCACCTGCATCACAGTGCTTCCCCGCAGCGGTTCCTGCCCCTCCAAGGACACCGTGGCCGTTATCGCGGTCCGGCCTCGACTCACACCCGTAACTGCCCCCAGCGAATCCACGGTGGCCACCGTGGGTGCGGCCGAACTCCAACTGATCCGCTGCGGCGGTACCTGCACCTCGCTGGTGCCCACCCGCGCCGACAGGACCACCACTTCCCCAAGCCGGATGGCGCTCTTGGGGGCGGTGACGCGCACCTGATCGGGGACGAGCGGCGCGACGATGGAATCCCCCGCACAGCCCGCCAGGGTCACCAACGCCAGCAGCCGCGCGCCCCACCACCGGCGGTTGGTCATGACACCGGCGGGCGAGACATCGGCGTGCGCATCGGGTCAGGCTGCGGCGGCTGTGCGCGTCCGGAGTCGGCGGCCGCTTTGCGCGCGGCCCAGACGGAATCCACCATCGCCGTGCGAGCGCGCAGCGCCTCCTGATACGCCCGCTGGGCCGCTGAGTAGCGGACCGTGTCGACATCAAAGACGCGGACGTCGTCGCGATACTTCACGTGCGCATGGGTCCGGAGCACCGGTAGCGTCAGCACCGCCGTGCTGAGGAGCATGGAGGAGGTGCACACCAGAAAGGCGCTGGCCACGAAGGTGCCGGCAGTGTGGTAGCTCCCATGATAGGTCCCACCATACGGCTCCGGCGCGGTGGCGCGATGGCGGCAAAAAACGGCCGCTGCCAGACTCGCGGTGCCCCCGGCGGCCAGCGACCACCAGACATCGGTGCGCACCGGTCGCAACGTCGGGATGACCGGATAGACCGGCAAGGCGGGGATCATGGGCAGCACCGGTGCCAGCTCCACTTCCACCTGCTCTCGGCGCAGCTCCGGGACGAACGGCGTGCCCGGCGACGCGGGGGCTGTCGCGGGCCCGGCTCCCGATGGCATGGATGATGGGCGCACCACCGGTGTGCTTCCGGACATCCCTGCACGCGACGCGGCCGCCGTCGTGCCCGAAAGCGGCCGACTCGCGGTCGTGACGGCCGTGGTCACCGACCCACCCGGTTTGCAGGTCCATGCGGCGATGCGGGCAGTCTTTGCGTCGCGGCTCAACCGCCAGCGATCAAAGGCACGCCGCAACCGCGCTTCGGTGGCCGCGGTCAGCTCGCCAGGAATGCACCGGGACCGACGCAGCTGATCGACCTCAATCGGCCGGAGACCCGTTTCAATCACCCACGCGGCGCGATCCCAGGTGAGGACCACGGCTGTCGGTGTCTTCGCCTTGGGCGGGGTCTTCGGCTTGGGCGACGTCGTGGGCTTCGTCGGCGTCTTCGCCTTGGCCGACGTCGTGGGCTTGGTCGGCGCCTTCGTCTTGGCCGACGTCGTGGGCTTGGTCGGCGCCTTCGCCTTGGCGGCCGTCGTGGGCTTGGCCGGTGTCGTGGGCTGCGCGCGGGCCGCCGTGCTGGGCGCGATCAAGAGACTGACCAGCAGCACACACCGTTGCGGGGACAACGCTGCCGACCACGCGCCACCGATCCGCCGTGGCCACCGCGTGCACACGGACAATCGCGACCAACACGCGGACAAAATGGCCGACATAGACGTGCAGTATAGTCAGCGTGTCCCTGTTACTCCAGAGGGATCCACCGTCACAGGAGCGCCTGCCCGATGACGGTTCGGTACCAAAGCAAAACCGGGCGAAGACCGCGTAGGTCTCCGCCCGGTGCACCCAGCATGCTGCGGTCGCGATTACTCGTGCGCCGGCAGCGGTTCCATCGTCTTCGCATCCACCGGCACCTGCACTTCATCGCGGCACGGGGTGGTCATCATGAAGACGCGCATCACCGGGAAGGCATCCATGAACGAGGCGTAGCAGAAGCCCCAGAGTCCGAGGAAGCCCAGCGTCGTGCCAATTTCCCAGATGCCAAAGGGCAGGCTGGTCGCTTCGCCATAGATGGACGGATAGACCTCGATATAGCGATGGAGGTAGATCCCGACCAGGCTGCAGCACGCGAAGAGCACGAACGTGGGGAGGTACACCTTGGCGGCCTTCGAGATGAGCCCGAAGAACGGCAGGATGAAGGCAAAGATCGGGATGAGCTGCGTCACCGGCTTCCACACGCCCATCAGTCGCAGGCGGTAGAAGAACGTTTCTTCCGGCATATTGCCATACCAGATCACCAAGTACTGGCTGAAGCTGATGTAGCCGAAGAAGGCCGTGAAGGCGAAGCCCAACTTGCCGAGGTCCCAGAAGTGGTCAATCGTGACCACATCATCCATGCCGAGGTGGTTCCGCCACCACATGGACAGCAGGGAGAGCGACATGATCATGTTCAGGAAGCCGCCCATGAACACGATCCAGGCGTACATCGTCTGCTGGAAGTGGAGCGACAGGGTCATGGAGTAATCCCATGCCATGAAGCACCAGCCGACCACAAAGCTCATGATGACGGCAACCGCCAGCTTGCCCTGCAGCGAATGCTGCGAGTGCAGTTCGCGACGTTCGTCGCCGAAGCCGGCGCGCATGCGAGCGCGGATCCCGGCGGCCCACTTGGCGCCGTACTCCGGCAGCACCGCGACGTCGAGACGGACCGAGTTCCAGACGAACCAGAGCTGCAGCACCGTGATGGCGCCGAAGAAGAACAGCCCGCGGAGGACGAAGAAGCCCGGCGCGAGATAGGCCGCCTTCTCCGCCGTGGGAATCGCTTCGCGACCGGCCCACGTGAAGATGTGCTCACGACCCGGGAACAGGATCAGCAGCAGGATCACGAACGCGACCGGCACGAACGCCACGTAGCCTTCGACGAACCGCACGATCGGCCGCGACCAGCGACCGGTCACGATCCGCTGCACGGCCGCGAACGCCGTACCGGCCGTGCTGATGACGGTGAAGTACAGCCAGTTGAAGTGGAGCGCATGCCACGCCCGCTCCTGTCCCGTGAACACCCCGCCCAGGAACGTGGCCACGCCAACAAGCGCCAGCACGAGGCTGATCGTCTTGAACGCCGCCGGAATGGGCTTGTTGGTCAGGCGCTTCGCGAACTCCTGACGGGTCGGATAATGATAGTGCTGGCTCACAGGTGCTTCTCCTTGCTGGCTTCACCCTCAGCCGCGCCCTTCCCGGTGGCCGAATTGATGTTCGGCGAACCCGGCGTCGGCACCGCGGTGGGATGGACAAACGGAGCCGGCTTGGTCGGCGCCGTGTTCGAAGGGCCCGGCACCGTGGCGCCATTCTGCCCCGGCATGCCGATGGACGTGGTGTCCGCCGTGCCGGCCTGGAGGGCGCGAACGTAATTCGCGACGTCCCAGCGATCCGACTCTTCGATGCGGTTGTAGTTCGGCATCACGCCACGGCCGTTGCGGAGCATCCCGTAGATGTAGCCCACGGTCCGCTTCTTCCCCGACTCGGTCAGCAGGCTCGGCGCAAAGCCATAGCCCGCGTTGACCTTCTTCAGGCCGCCGTTGCCATCGCCCGCCGCCCCGTGACAGACGGCGCAGTTGATCTGATAGAACTTCTTGCCGTTCTCCAGCGACCGCGCATCCGACGGAATCGGGCTCGGAATGGCGGCGAACGAATCAATCGTCTGCGGCGTCGGCGAATAGGAAATCGCATACGCCGCGGCCGACGTGCCCTGCACCGGCACGCTGTACTTCGGCTGTCCGCGCGGCGGGGTGGTGCTGTCCGCATCATTCTGCGACAGCGGCTCCCACGGACCGATCGACGGCTGCCGCTTGAAGTCGGTGAACCAGGTGCAGGCCCCAAAGGCCAGCGGCAGGAGCGCAACGGACACCGCCCGGAGGCGACGCACGGCAGATGACGTCATGGCGAAAGAGGACTCAGGCTTCACGCCGCACCTCCACCGCGCCATGGTGACGCAGCAGGGACTCGGCCTGCCCCGCCTTCGCCTCATCGCACGAGACGAACACGCCGAAATGCCCACCCGAGAACCGGGCATCATACCCGGTCGTGGTGGTCAGGCGTGGGATGCGGGAATTGATGAACATACCGGCCACCGTGGACAGCGCCCCGACCAACACCATCACCTCGAAGCCGATGATGGTGTACGGGATCCAGGAGGCAATGGCCTTGCCACCCGTGACGAGCGGCCAGTAGGTGGACGACCACACCGCCACCCAGTAGCCAAAGCTCACCCCAAGCAAGCCACCGACGAGGGTGAAGCGACGCACCACGCTGACCGGCGCGTCGATCGCCTCATCGAGTTCATGCCGCAGCGTAGGCGAATACACCGTGATGTCGCCCAGCCGCTTGGTCTTCAGCTCCTTGATAGCCGCGACCGTCGTGTCGAGCTCATGGAACGCTCCGAGAACGCCTTGCATCAGTGGTGCCCTCCCCCATTCGCATGCTTGACCCGCGGCGCAACGATTTCCTTCAGCTCGGCGATCGCCATGACCGGGAGCTGCTTCACGAAGAGCAGGAACCACATGAAGAACCAGCCGAACGAGCCGACCAGGAACGACATGTCAATCCAGCTCGGTGAGTACGAGCCCCACTGCCACGGTTCAAACTCGTGGGACAGCGACGGCACGACGATCACGAAGCGCTCGAACCACATGCCCAAGTTGATGAACAGGCTGAGCACGAACAGCCACGTGGGATTGCGGCGCAGCTTCTGCGACCAGAGCGACATCGGGAGCGCCATGTTGCAGAGCAACATGATCCACGCCGCCCACCACCACTGGCCGAAGACCCGGTTGTAGAAGAACTCCTGCTCGGCCCGCACGCCGCTGACCCAGGCGATGAAGAACTCGATCAGGTAGGCGCACCCCACCACCTGCGACGTGAACAGGACGACCTTGGCCGTCGCGTCCAGGTGATTCAGCGTGATGTAGTGCTCGAGCTTGAACCACTTCCGCATCGGGATCGCGATCGTCCACACCATCGCAAAGCCCGAGAAGATGGCACCGGCGACGAAGTACGGCGGGAAGATCGACGCGTGCCAGCCCGGCGTCAGTGCCATGGCAAAGTCGAAAGAAACGACCGAGTGCACGGAGAGCACGAGCGGCGTGCTGAAGGCGGCCAGGAACAGATACGCCTTGGCAAAGTGCCGCCATTCGCGATCGCTGTTCCGCCAGCCGAGCGACAGGATCGCCAGAATCCGCTTCCGCATCGGGTTCGTTTCCTTGTCGCGGAGCACCGCGATGTCCGGAATCAACCCAATGAAGAGGAACGTCGTGGAGATGGTGAGATACGTCGAGATGGCGAAGACGTCCCACACCAGCGGCGACTTGAAGTTCGGGAACAGCAGACGCCAGTTCGGATACGGAATCAACCAGAAGAACTTCCAGGGGCGCCCGATGTGAATGATCGGGAACAACCCGGCCGTCATAACCGCGAAGACCGTCATGGCTTCGGCCGCGCGATAGATCGACGTCCGGAAGCCTGCACGGAAGAGATACAGAATGGCGGAGATCAGCGTTCCGGCGTGGCCGATACCGACCCAGAAAACGAAGGTGATGATGTAGTTACCCCACATCACCGGCGGTTCGTAGCCGGCCTGTCCGAGCCCCCAGTAAATCTGGAAGAGCCACGCCGACGCGCCGATGAGCATGGCGACGACCGCGATGGACAGCCCCAAGAACCACTTCTTCGTGAAGCCGAGGGTCGCGATGATCTCGCGATCGACCTGTTCGTAATCCCGAACTGCTGGGAGCTGCACGTCGGCCGACGCGATGTTCGGCCCACGGATGCCCTCACGCACCGAATGCGTTGCGGATGTCATGCGTGATGCCCTCAGCCCTTCGCCGGGGAGGCCGGCGCCGGATAGGAGACTTTCTTAAGGTAGACCACCGCGGTGTACGTGTTCAGCTCTTCGAACACGTGATACGCACGCCGGTCATACGCGAGCTTCGAAACGCTCCAGGAGGCATCCGCCGCATCACCAAAGACGATGGCGCGGGACGGGCAGGCCTGGGCGCAGGCGGTCGTGAACTCGTCGGCCTTGACCGAGCGACCTTCCGCCTTGGCGCGATGCTCGGCTTCACGGATACGCTGCACGCAGAACGTGCACTTCTCCATGACGCCCTTGCCACGCACCGTGACGTCAGGGTTGAGCGACCAGTGCATCGGTTCCGGCCACGCATACTGCTTGCGCTCCGGCTCACCGTAGCCGAACCAGTTGAAGTAGCGGACCTTGTACGGGCAGTTGTTGCTGCAGTAGCGCGTGCCCACGCAGCGATTGTACACCTGCACGTTCAGGCCGTCCGGCGAATGGTACGTCGCGTACACCGGGCAAACCGGCTCACACGGCGCATTGCCGCAATGCTGACACATCATCGGCACAAAGCGCGTGTCGAAGTCGGCCGAGAATTCGTTTTCCGTATTCTCGTTGCCTTCGTAGTAGCGCTCCAGACGGATCCAGGCCATTTCGCGGCCCTTGATGATGTTCGCACCCGGCCGCTCATCCCACGTGCTGGGGCTGAGGGCACGACCCTGGTACGAGGCACCCACCGTCGGAATGTTGTTTTCGCTGTAGCAGGCCGTCACGCAGGCCGAGCAGCCGGTGCAGCGCGCCAGATCAATCGTCATGGCCCAGCGACGGTGCTCCATGCCCGACGAATGCTCGGGGTTATACATCCCGAGATCCTTGGCCTTCGAATCGGCGAACTCACCCTGCGCATCCGCCGCCACCGGCGACTTGAGCCCCGGCTGGAATTCCTGCGACGGAAGCCCCGGAATGTTGTGTTCATGCTCGCCGCCTTCCTCACCGCCCATCAGGGCCGCGAGCGTCATCGCCTGACCGATGCCACGGCCATGCTGGCGCGCGGACCCTTCAGTCGTGACCAACTGCGAGACATCCTTCGACACCGTCACGGTGCCCTTGCTGGCGGTGAGCGTCAGGCCACCCGCGGCATCCCACCCATGCGGGACGAGATCGAAGGCGTTGACGCCGACGTTCTGCGCGAAACGGCCGTAGGCTGTATGGCCCTGACCGAGCGCAATCGCCACGGTGTCCGGGCGCACCCCCATGTACCGGTAGGCCGGCGCCGTGATCTTCCCGGCGGCCGTCTGCACGGTGAGATGCTGGCCTTCCGTCAGCCCGAGCTTCTTGAACGTCTGCGGATGGATCTCCACCCACGACTGCCACGCGAGCTTGGTGACGGGGTCCGGCAGTTCCTGCAGCCACGGCTTGTTGGCGCCGCGGCCATCGCGCAACGTCGGCGACGGATACACCACGACGAAGAAGTCGCCCGTGGTGCTGGCCATCGCCGGGGCCGGCGAGGCACCAGCGGCCGAGCCCTTGCTGCTGGCCGCAACGAGCGGCGCACCCGCCACCGTCGCCTTGGTCAGCGCCGTGGTGAACGCCGTCGCCCCACCGGGGAACTTGCTCATGTACCAGGCACGGAAATCCGCCGCCGGGTACTTGGCCGCCATCGCCTGATCCTTCTTGGCGAGCTCGATGAGGACATCGGCCGTCGCCTTGGTATCGAACACCGGTTCGAGCGTGGGCTGCTGCAGGCTGATCTGCCCGGCCGCCGACACGGCGTCGCCCCAGCTCTCCAACCAATGATTGTCCGGCAGCACCAGATCGCAGAGCGCCGTGGTTTCGTCCGGCATGCTGCTGAAGGAGACCTTGAACGGCACCTTCGCAAACGCTGCCGCAAAGCCCGCCGACTTCGGCATGGTGTAGGCCGGGTTCGCATGCCGCACGAAGGCCACGGAGACGTCCCCGTTCCCCATGCGCTGCACCGCCTGCGCCAGCTCGGCGTACGACGAGAGACCCGCGTAACCGGCATGGCCCGAGGCCGGCTTGATCGTGACGCCGACGCTCCCCGCCTTCTTGTTCATCTCAGCGACCATCGCACCGCATTCGACCGCATCGGCCGTCGTCACGCCGCAGATCGCCATCAGGCCGTTCCCGGCCTTCTTGACCGCCGCCGCAAGCGCTTCGATCGTCGCCGCCGCCACACCCGAGGCTTCCGCCGCAGCCGCCACCGTACCCTGCCCCGAGAGCGCGGCGCACAGCGCCATTTCGCTCCCGGGCTTGGCGGCAATCCACTGATCGGCGTTCAGACCGGTGAGGGACCGACGGGCGCCGATGTAGACGAGCTGCGGCGCCTTGTCGAGCTGCGCCCGCGCATCGGCCCAATCGAGCTGCTGCGCCACCGGATGGCCCCAGCCATCCAGGAAGTCCGCCCCGAAGCTCACGATCAGCTTGGCCGCCGAGAAGTCGAGCGCCGGCCACGCCGCGCCGTACGCCTTCTGGTTGGCGGCGATCGTGGCCGCCGGCGCTGCCGGATCCACGCTCAGGTGCGCCGGCATGCCGTTGGCCGCAAGCCACTGGTCGAGGAAGCCCGGGAACGTGCCCGTCTCATGCTGGTTGATGAACACCGCACGGGACGCCGTTCCCTTGCTCTTCACCTCGCCGAGCTTCTGCGCCAGCAGCTCATACGCCTTGGCCCACGTGGTCGCCTTGAGGGCGCCGCCCTCACGCACCATCGGAGACCGGAAGCGATCGGGGTTATAGAGCCCCTGCACCGCCGACAGCCCGGTCGCGCAGATCGCGCCACGGCTCACGGGATGCTCGGGATTCCCCTCGAGCTTGATGGGACGGCCATCGCGCACCTCCGCCAGCACCCCGCACGACGACGCGCACTCGCGGCACGTCGTGGCGTAGTACTGCGAGACGCCCGGGACCGTATTGTCCGGAGACGACACATACGGGATGAGCTTGCCCACCTTTTCGGAGGAGCAGCCCACCACCGCGGTCGTGGCGCCCGTGGCGCCAAGGATCTTAAGGAAGTCCCGGCGCTTGACGCCGGTCCCCGTTTCAGTGCTCATGCAGTCACTCCGCTCCAGGCGGCTGCACGAACCGAGGCGCACGCATCGTGCGCGCCCCCGGTCCGTGGTCGATGGTCAGTAGTGGCAGACGGCGCAGTCGTAGCGCGCCTTCTTGATCGGCATCGCTTCGATGGCGGGCGTCACCGGGATTCCAGCCGCCTTCGCCCCTTCAACCGGCTTGTAGCCGTTGACGTGGCAATTGACGCACCAGCCCATGTTCAGCGACACCGCCTGCTGCACCGGCACGTAATTCGTGTCCGGGCCCTGCGCGCCCTGCTTCTGGATTTCGCCATGGCAGGTCTGACAGGTCACGCCCGCATTCACGTGGCGGAAGTGTGGGAAGTGCACATACTCCGGCACCTTGTGCACCCGATTCCACGGAATCGGCTGTCCCTTGTTGTAGTACGCGGCCACCTTCTTGATCTCGGCCGAACCGGCCTTCACGATCAAGTGGCACCCCATGCAGGTCTGCACGGACGCGTTCCCCGGATCCGGGGACTTGTTCGCGGCGCTATGGCAATACAGGCAATTCATGCCTGCCTTCGCCACGTGCGGCGCGTGCACGAACTTGACCGGCTGTTCCACACGAAGTCCCTGCGAGGTCGACGCGCCGCTGTACGCCGACAGCAACGTCGCGGCCGCCGCAAGGGCGAGGAACCCGGGGATCACCGTCCACTTCTTCTTGACCGTCATCGACTTGGGCCGGGATGGCAAAGGATCGAGCGTGCGCACCGCTTCATGACACGTCACGTAAGTCGGTGTGCGACAGTTTTTTGCAAGCGCGAAGTATGACCGCCACCGTATTACTACGCAAGTGGAACACCCGGTATACCTCGCCAGATGAACGGGGAACGCGGCAGACAGTTCCCACGCGTTTGGGTTCGGTCACTTAGTCCGAACCGTGCCGATCACGTACCGGTCACGTGCCGGTCACGTGCCGGTCACGTGAGGCTTTGTGCCACCGCCGCCGCCCGGGCCACCATCCGCCGCCCATCCGCAAAGTCAGCAAACGTTGGCGGCGCGCGTTCCGGCATCTCGACCGCCGTCTCGGCCGCCGTCTCGGCCGCCGCCGCGGGCAGCAGGTCGATCAGGGCCCGGGACTGCTGCGTTAACCGAAGCGGCCACCAACTGCTCAGCGCCAGCCGCTCCGGCCCAAGGGTCCGCACCAGATGCGCGAAGTGGTCCTCAGGGGGCCCCCACACCCAGTGGAAGTCGTAGAAGGCCCGCCCCTGCTCCTCCGGCGTGAGCCCCCAGTGGATCTCCTCGATCACCTCGCGCCCCGCCCCAGCCACCAGCACCACCGGGCGCGGCGAGGCCCCCTCGCGCCGCACCAAGCCGCGAACCGTCGCGGCCAGCACGTCGCTGCCGCCATCGATCGGATGCCGCTGGCGCAGGTCCTCAAAGCGCATGGTGACATGCACCACCACTCCCGCCCGCGCGCACCCTTCAGCCAGCTCCGTCAACGCCGGATGCCGAGGCCCCAGCCCCCACAGCCCGGGATAGATCCGGATGGCCGGCGCGCCGCGATCGACCGCCTCCTGAAGCGTCCGTTCCCAGTGCGGCCAGTCCGGGCGCACGATGGGCGTAGGGTGCAAGACGGCCCGGAACGGCGCCACCGCCTCATAGAGATGCCGGTTGGAGGGCGCTGGATCCCGGTGGAAGGCGCCGGGCAAATGGCCCACCCACGCGCCGCCAAAGCCTTCGCGCGCCAAGACCCGCACCAGCACCTCGGGATCCGGGTGCGGCAGCTCCCGGTACGGATAGCCGCCAATCCATGCGGTCCCATCGATGGGCCCCGCGGTCGTCCCGCCAGGAGTCCCGGTCTCCCCGATCGTCATGCTGCCCCCATGCGCGGGGTCCCCGCCATACCGGTATGCCGCGCCACCACGCGGTCAAAGGTCCCGGGCGGGAAGATCCGGACCGCATTCCCGTAGCGCATCGCCGCACGTTCCGACGCGCTCGCGCCGGTGTACGGCAACGCGCGCAGCTTCGTGAGCCCGGTGCACAACGTGAGATCCGCCGCCCACAGCAGGCGCGAGGCCCCGACCACACGCAAGGCCTCGTCGATCATGCCGCGATCAATCCCGCTCCCCGACAGATCCATCACGATATTTGGAAAGTCCGCGACCGCCGGCAACGTATGCGCCCAATCACCGCCGCCGCCAAGATGCGCCAGGAGGAAGGTCACGGTCGGATGCCGCGCCGCGAGACGCGCCAGATCCAGCCCGTTCGACGCATCCTGATTGGGCCAGTCGCGACGGCGATCCTGCCAGATATGCTGCAAAATCGGCACCCCATGCGCCGCCGCCTGCTCGGCGATCGCATCGAGCAACGGATCATCGGCGCGCCGCCCCGCCGCCAGCTTGATCCCGATCGCCCCCTGCGCCATCCCCGCGGTGATCTCCGCTTCTGCATGCGCCGTGAAATTCGGATTCACCGCCACCCACGCCCGCACGCGGTCCCCCTGCGATGCCGCAAACTCCAGCATCCACCGGTTGGCCTGTGTCTGGTCCTCCGGGGACGCAAAATACGTCGGGGAATGGTACCCCCAACTGCCGAGCACCGAAGCGACATGCACATCGACACCCATGGCGTCGCCGGCGCGGAGCCGCGACGCGTTGTACCGCGCCCAGTCACTCCGATTGGTCCACGGCGTGTGGAAGTGCGCATGCACGTCAATCAGCGGTCCCTGATCCGCCATGAGCAGCGTCGCCGGGTTGGTCATGTGGTCTCCCGTGAATGGTTCGGCGCGATATAGTGCTGCGCCCACCCCTGTAGCGCCTGCGCCAGCGCGTCGATCGCGTGATCATCATGCGCCATCGCGGCGAACTGGTAGGCGCCCCGCTTCAGCAACACACCAGCGCGCGCCGCCGCCGCCACCGCCGCATCAAGAAGCGCCGGTCGGTCGGCTTCCAATCGCCACATGATCGGCGGCCCCACCACTCGCACCGCAAGCTCGGGGTGCGCTTGTACCACCTCCTGCACCACCTGCTGGATTTTCCACCCAGCCTCGGCCATGCAGGTTGGCACATCCACCTGATCATGCCAATCGAGCACCGCCTGCGCCGCTGCGAGCCCGGTGGCCTCCGCCGCCGCCGTCGACGAGATCCACGTGGTCGTGGCCGCCTCCATCACCGCCGCGCGACCGACCACGGCGGCGAGGGGATAGCCATTCGCCAACGCCTTGCCGATGGTGGTCAGATCAGGAACGACGCGCAGCAGTTCCTGCACCCCACCCGTTCGCACGCGAAAGGCAGTCTTCACCTCATCAAAAATCAGCACCGCGCCTGTGCGATCACAGGCCGAACGGGCCGCCTGCAGCCACGCCATTGACGCGATGTCGTGGATGAACGGCTCGATGATGATCGCGGCGAGTGTTCCTTGCCACGCGAACACCGCCGCCTCCAATGCGGCGACATCGCCGAAGGGGACCCAGCGCACATCGGCCTGTACGCTCGCCGGCACTCCGGGGGCATCGCTGCACCAATCCAGCCAGCCGAAATAGCCGCAAGCGATGATATGGCTCCGACCCGTCGCCGTGCGAGCGAGCCGCACCGCCGCCGCCGAGGCTTCCGCCCCAGTGCGCAGAAACCGCACCTGTTCAGCACTCGGGATGCAGTCGATGAGGCGCTCCGCGACTTCCACTTCGAGCCGGTGCGGCAGCCCGGCGACCGGACCATTCGCCGCGGCCCGCTGCACCGCGGCGGTGATTTGCGGATCGGCGTACCCAATCCCCACCGCCCCCAGCGCCATCGTGCAATCGACAAAGCGACGGCCATCCGACGTCCACACCTGACAACCCGCGGCCCGCTCAAAGTGCGTCGGCAGCGACGCATCGTCCGCCTGCTCTCCCCACAACACGGCCGGACGCTTGCTCCCCGTGGAGGAACCACCGGGAATCGCGTCGGAAGCCCGCTGCGCCCATCGGTCCGTCACGCCGACTCGGGCTCCACGGGATTCGTGCGGCTCCGCTCGGCGCCACCGGCTGCGAGGGCCTCGGCGACCGCCAGACGCGTCTCCCGCTCGATGGTGCGCATGACTTCAATCGCCGCCGTGCGCACCAGCAGCAACTCCCGGGCATCGGGCTCCGCGCGATACATCAAGGACCGCACCGTGCGCATCACGAGTTCGGGATTGCGCGTCTTGAAGTACGCGATCGCCTCAAGCGCCGACGTAACGTCGGCAAAGGTCTGCTCGTACGCCTCCATCGACGGCGTTCCCGCCGCGTGCTTAGGGCCGGCAATGCGACGCGTGGAATCCCCCGCCAACAGATGCAGCTCATACAGTCCCAGCAGACAGGCCTGCGCGACGTTGAGCGAGAAATGTTCGGTGGTCGGGATGGTGGCAATCGCATGCGCGCGATCGAGCACGTCGTTGGGCACGCCATGATCTTCCCGACCAAAGACCAGTGCCACCCGACCCGACGGCGCGTGCGCGAGCAGATCCTCGGCCGCCGTCCGCGGCGTATGACGCGCCCACCGCGCCGCGCGGCGACGACCGGAGAAGGCGACCACCCGTACGCAGTCGGCGAGCGCTTCATCGATGGTATCAAAGTGCCGGATCCGTTCCACTAAATCCCGCGTGTCATGCGCGATTTGTTCGAGCCGATTCGGGTCGTAGTGGCAGGGGCGCACTAATCGGAGATCCCAGACCCCCATGTTCTTCATCGCGCGGACCACCGCACCGATGTTGATGGGGTCCTGCGACTCGTACAGCACCACAGTGACAGCGTGCAACAGCGACTCAGACATGACGGCAGGGCAAGAGCAACGGATCGGGAGCACCAGACGCACGTTCGCGCGCCACGAGTAAGGTAGCGAATTCCGTCACACGATCGTCTCCCGGGGTGGATCAACGGGGAGCTGCAGGAGGATCCCGGCCGACGCGGGCCGTCGATCGCCCGCCAGATAACCGAATCCTCCGCCGCCACCGAGCGCCAGTTGCCCGCGACGCCGCTCGCGGAACGCCGGCCGCTCGTTGACCACGCACTCGAAGCGGCACTGCCCGGCCGCATCGGTGGGAATCGCCGCCACCGGCCAGCGAAGCTGCATCTCCCATCCGTCGGCGGTCTCGCGCCAAAGGGCCGTTGGCATCACGCTCCCCGGAACCACCGGCGTGCCTCGTGCGGCGTCCGCGCGCAGTCCCGGACCGGCAGCGGGCAGCTGCAGCCCGGCCGCCGTCCAGCCCGCCCCCGCGTCGGCCGGTGCGAAATACCACTGCACCCCGTCGGCATTGACCTCCGCGCGCTCATTGTCGAGGGGATTCTCGTGGCCGGGTGGCGGGACCACAATCGGTCCAGTGGCGGCGCGCACCTCGAGCACGAACTCGTCACCCACGATCGCCAGCTCGATCCGCGCCGTCGGTGCGCCCGCCTCCGCCCACGGCCGTTCGGTGGCGATGTAGTGCGCCGCGCCGAGCGTAGCGTGCCACGCGCCGGGGATGGGAGCACCAACCGATCCGCCCTCCAGCCCCGCGGATGTCGCTACGGTGGGTACGATGATCACCGCCTCCCGCCGCGACGGTTCGTCGCGAGGCACCGACTCGGCATGCATCCCAACAGCATCCGGACGTCGATCCAGATCGACGCTGCTGCGCGCGTGCCGAGCCAGCAGCGCCACATGCCAGCCATGTGGCGCCGGTCCGTGGACGGCGGTGGTGCCATCGGCCGTCGTGATGCGCGCCACGACATCACCCGCGGCGGGAGTCAGCGTGACGTCGGTCACCTGGGCCATCGCGGGTGCGGTGGGCCAGCTCCAGACACCCAGCAGCGTGCCGCGTGTGCCTGTGGCACTGATCCAATGCCGCAGCGTACGGCCATGCCCTGGGGGAGCGGGCACCGTCGCTCGACCAAGCGTTGCTGGTGCGCTGCTCGCGATCCACAGGCGGGCCACGGGCACCTCCGCCGTCGCCGTCGTATCAACCGCCCGATGGGCGCGCACCTGCAGCATTGCCGTCGCCACGAGCGGACTGGTGACGGTGGCATCGAGGAAATCGAAGCCATCCTCAAGCCCACCTGCCCCGGGGATGGTGGTGGGCTCCCACCCCGCCTCCGCCACCGCATGTCCGTCGGTCTCCATCAGGGCGGCGTCGCCCGCGACCGGCAGCGTGATGGTGCGCGGACGGTCCGCTTCCCACGTGAGCTGATCGAGGAGATAACCATCCCCCACCACCACCGTGCGCTCCATCACGACCCCGGCGGCCAGCCCGTCAGCGCGCTTGACCATCCACCCGAGCGCCCCACGATCTTCAAAGGCGATGAGCTGCGCCGCGTGGCGGGCCTGCGATTGGCCATCCACCAACGGCGCCGCGTGCGCCAGGGTGCTGCGATACCAGTGCAGCGCCCGTTCCGTATAGCTCCCCGCGCCCGGATCATCGAGCCACCGGTCCGCCCCAATCTGTAGCGTGAGCGCGAGTTGATCGGGATGCCCATGGCCCCCGCCACTCTGACCACCGTCCAGCGCGATGTAGCTGCGTCCCGCATCACGCCGCAGCACCGCGATGCCATGCGACGGCAGACAGACACTGCCCATGGACCACCCCGCCTCGGGCGCGGGCGCGGATGCCCCCATCACGAGCGCACGCCAGCTCAGTGACGCCCGCGTGAGCGCATGCGCCGGCATCTGGCGCTCCGCATCGGCAGTGGAGCACCACCGTCCGGAATCACCATGGGGTGCCTGCCCGTCGTAGAGGCGAGTCAGCACGCCGGCGAGCCGGGGATCGCCAGTGTGGGCCCATCCCAGTTCACACCACTCGGCGATGCGCCACTGGCGCAGACTGCTGGCATAGGGCGAATCACGCCGCGACGGGAAGGTGTCATCAGGGAGCACTCCGGCGAAGGGCGCGAAAAAGCCGGCCACGTACCGTGCCTGAAGCGGTGCCTCCAACGGCGCGCCGATGGCATTCAGCAGTGCCACGCCGTACCACAATCCCCGATGGGCGAAGAGATGATAGTTCTCGCCCTCGTACCAGGCGCCATCGTCGAGGAGCCCGTGGGCGATGAGGCCCCGCAGTCCCGCGGGGTCCATCGCGCGCGCGTGCACCGCCGCCTCATCCCCGAGCATCCGCCACGCCGAGAGGATTGCGACCTCATTCCACACCTGGCGATTGGACGCGCCCTCGGGATAGCCCGCAATCAACGCGGCGCTCGGTGCGAGGACGTGCTGGCGGAGGGCCTCGGCATCATGCGGGCTCCACGCGGAGGGGGTGGCTTCGAGCCAGTCGAGGGCGTGGCACAGATTCAGCAGCCAGATCGACTCGAGATAGGTGCTGAAAAATGGGCGGGATGGCCCAAGGACATTGTCGTCGTTGGGCCACGAGGCGTACCGCGCGGTGATCTCCCGCAGGATGCGGGCGGCCAGCGCGGCATGGCGCGCATCGCCGCGAAGCGCATATAACACGGCCGCATGCACCGCCCGTTCCGCAGTCCAGAGCTGCGCCCCCATCGCCCACCAATCATCATGCACCGCGCCCGTGTAGTCGTGCGCGCACCGCGGACAGTGGTGGGTGTGCGGCAACCGCGGATCGAAGTCCAGCAACGTGCCATGCACCGGACAGCGTCCCCCGCCGCGCGTCAGTCGAGCCTTTTGGACGGGCAGCGGCAGGGGGGCATCGAGCCAGGGGGCCAGTTCAGCAGCGAGGGCGTCCGCGAGCGGCGTCCAGGGCGCCGCGTCGTCGCCGGCGCGCGCGAGCGCCTGTCGAACGGCGAGATCGACCGGTAACAAGCGGACCGTCATGGCTGCTCCCGGCGCGTCCACTGCGCCACGCTCACGAGTTCCCCGCGCAGATCCATGGTCACCTGCTCCAATCGATTCGACAGGCCCTGCACGCCTCGCGCATGATACAACCAAACGACCGGCGCCTGCACCTGCAGGAACGCATCCACAGCGTGCCAGGCCGCGACTGCTCGCTCTGGTGGGGCCTGTCGTGCGGTGCGCAGGAGACTGTCCAAGTCGGGCCGATGAAATCCCGTGTAATCGAGCGCGCCGCCCCGTGCCCCGGAATCGAAGAGGGCGGAGAGTTGGCCGGATCCCAAGTCGCCGGGGATGCCCGTGATGGCGACATCAAACTCTTTGCGCGTTGCGCGCACCGCACTCAGAAAGGCCCCTTGTTCCGCCACGCGAATGCGCACCGTGATCCCGCGCGCGGCGAGGTCGGCCTGCACCAACTGCTCCATCGCCATATCGCCACTGCCAACCGTCAAGAGCTCCACCGTCAGCGGACGGCCGTTGCGCTGGAGGGGTGCGCGCGGCTGTCCAATTGGGCGGGTCCACCCCGCCGCATCCAGCAGGGAGTCGGCGGTGGCTACATCAAGGCGCGGCTGAGCAGTACTTGCGGTCGGAAGTCCCGGGGGGATCGCACCACCGGCTGGTGTGGCATAGCCGGCGAGCGCCACCTGCACCACCCGTGGTCGATCCAGCGCGAACGCGATGGCGCGACGCACGCGCGTGTCATCGAATGGGGGCCTGGTGGTATTGAAGGCCAGCACCATCGAGAAGAGCGCGGGGGGCGTTATGATGCGGAGCGTCGGATCGCGCGTGACGAGCGACGCCATGGTGGGCGAGACCCCAGCGATATCGAGCTCTCCACTCACCAGACCGGCGAATTTCGTGGCCGCTTCATCGACGACGGCCACCACCAGCTGACGGAGCTTCGGTGGACCGCCCATCGATGTGGGGAAATCCGGATTCGCGGCAAAGCGCCAACGGCGTCCCGGCGTCCGGTCCACAAACCGAAAGGGGCCGTTCCCCACGGGAGTGCGGGCGAAGCTGTTGGCTCGCCACTGGCTGACGGGGACGGTATCCAACAGGTGACGCGGGACGATCGGCAATTCCGCCAACACGAGCGGCAGGCTGCTTTGGGGCGTGCGATACCAGACGGTCACCGTGGTGTCCGAGTGCGCGCGAACGGAATCCATCTGGGCAAAGTCGGTCGCCCGCGGCGCACCCAACGCCGGATCCCGGACCGCAGTGAGCGTGAACGCCACGTCGTGCGCCGTCGTGGGCACGCCGTCATGCCAACGGAGATCGTGGGCAAGCGTCAGCGTCAGCGCGGTGCGCGTCGGGTTCCAGCTCCACCGACGCGCAAAGTACGGGACCGGCTGCATCGCGCGGTCGAGACGGACCAGCGTCACGAACAGCGCATGCCGCTGGACCTGACGGGTGAGCGTATGGATGGTGACGAGCGGGTTACCGGATTCCAGATCGGTGCCAGAGGCCATCACGACGGTCCCCGCTTCACGCTTCGCGGGCGCACAGCCCACGACGCCACTGCCGAGCACCAGGCATGCCGCGAGGGTCGTCGCCCGGCGGCATGCCGCGCGCGTTCTCCAGCCCTCACCGGCAATGTGGGTTGACGGGAGCCATCCCGAGGGCATCATCACCGTGTGCGCCGCCTCTCCATTCGCCTGCTGGACGCCATCGTCCTCCTCTGGCTCGTTGTCACGCTGACCTTTGTGCTGCTGCATGGCGCGCCGGGGGATCCTGCGTCCCTGCTGGTGGCGCCGTCGGCGACGGCGGCGGAGATCGCGCAGACGCGTGCCCGTCTCGGGCTCGACGCCCCCCTTCCCGTCCAATATGCGCGTTGGATTGGGACCGTGCTGCAGGGGGAGCTCGGCGTCAGCCTAGCGACCTCACGGTCGGTTCGCACCGTGGTGGATGAGGCGATCCCTGTCTCGGTGGGACTCGGGGCGGTCTCGCTGTGCCTCAGTCTCCTGGTGGGCGGAGCGCTCGGGGCCTGGCAAGCCCTTCGCGCCAGTCGGTCGCGGGATCTGATGCTCACGTTGGTCAACACGGCCGCCGTGGCCACGCCCAGTTTTTGGTTGGCACTGTCGTTGGTGGTGGTGAGCACCTCCGGGGCGGCGCTGCTGGGGCTGCCGGCATGGCTCCGATTGCCAGCCTTTGGTATGAGCACACCGGCGGGTGCGCCGGCCGGATGGGATGGCATCACGGATCTCGCCCGGCACGCGGTGCTGCCGGTGTTGGTCCTCACGATTCCGGGTGCGGCCGGCGTGGCGCGCTTTGCCCGTCAGGCGATTAGCGAGGCGCGTCGCGCGCCGCACGTTGCGGCCGCCACCGCCCGCGGCCTCCCCCGCGGCCGCATCGAGCTGCGCTATATCCTGCGGCTCGCCCTGCCACCGCTCGTCGTGCTCGTGGGGCTCATGCTGCCGGGGATCATCGCGGGCTCGGTCTTTGTGGAGCAGGTCTTCGCGTGGCCCGGTATGGGACGCCTGCTGCTCAGTGCAATCGCCGCACGCGATTACCCGGTGGTCCTGGCGGTCACGCTGCTCTACGGCGCGGCCGTCATTCTCTGTAACCTGGCGGCCGATCTCCTCACGATCTGGCTCGATCCCGTGCAGCGCCATCGCCACGCCGCGGCAGGGACACCATGACGCGCGCAACGGATCGCCGGATGCCGATCAGCGTTGGGGTGCTGGCGCTGATGGCGCTCGGCGCGCTCGTGATCCCGTGGTTTGCCGGACACGATCCGAACGGCATCGAGGATGTGCTGGCGCGGCGGCTGGTGCCACCGTTCAGCGTGGATGGCCGCGGCAGTTGGCATCTCCTCGGCACTGATGCCTTCGGCCGCGATGTGCACCTGCGACTCTGGCTCGCCGCACGGGTGTCCCTGGGGGTGGGGGTAACGGGCGCGCTCCTCGCCGGCCTGCTGGGCATTGGTCTTGGCGCGCTGGCGGCATGGCGAGAGGGGATCACGGAGCGCGTGATCGTGGGGGCGAGTGATGCCCTTCTGGCGATTCCGCGCTTGGTGCTCCTCCTGGTCGCGGCGGCGCTCTGGGGCCCGGGGCTGCCCGTGGTCATTGTCGTCCTCGCGCTCACCGGCTGGATGGCCGTGATGCGACTGGTCCGGGTCGACGTGGCGCGCCTTCGCCGTCAGGGTTTCGTGGAAGCCGGTCAGGCGCTCGGCGTACCCTCAACGCGCGTGCTCTGGCGTCATGTCCTGCCCAACGCGATGGGCAGTGCGGTGGTCGCCATCACCCTCGGCGTCGCCAACGCCATGCTGCTGGAAAGCGGACTCTCGTTCCTCGGTCTGGGAATCCAGCCGCCCGCCGCGAGCTGGGGGAACATGATTGCGAGCGGCCGGGACTGGTTGCTGGTCGCACCGTGGATCGCGCTCGCACCGGGCGTCTTCCTCCTCGTCACGGTGATGGCGTGCACCGTGATCGGCGACGCCCTCACCGACGAACGCCGTTAGTCGACGGCGGCGGCTTCGAGCGTAAGGATCGCCCGTGGTGCCGCCACGATATCGATGCTCGGCGCAGCAGATCGCCACTGCCCCTCCTCCCCGTCCAACGGGGTCCCATCAAGCCGACAACTGCGGACCTGCCACCGCACGGCATCGGGGAGCGTCCAGCTGCCCACGGTAGCTTCGTCGGACACATTCACCGCGCGCAGCACGATGGTGTCGCCCGAGGCACTGAGCGTGACGGCCGAGGCAACGAGCCCGCGACCGGCCAGGATTGGCCCGGCGAGTACCCGTGGTGGTCCAGCAAGATCACGCCAGCTCTCCCCGGTGAGCGGTAGCAGCAGCGCATCCGCCATCGCTTCCACGTGATCGACGGTTGCGATCGACATTGGCCCGTGCAGCGCAATGCCGACGGTCGCCGCAAACCGTCCCTGACATTGCGCGGCGGGAATGGCGACGGGCCATCCGGCATGCCCGGGGCGCTCCGGCAGATCGGCACGTGAGAGGGCGCCGATGGCCCGCAGCAGGGTCACCGCCATGCGTCCGTCCCGAATCTCCCCCTCGGCCAATCCATCCGAGAAGACGGTGACACCACGGTCCTCCGTGTGTGCCATCATCCACCGATGCAGGGGCATCGTGGTGGGGGGGCGTTCGTATGGCACCGCATCCGGAACATCGGGGATGGGGGTGCGCGCGACAGGACCGAAGGCGGCGTCGGCCATGATGTTCGGCGCGGCGACATCGGTGCGCCACACCAGCTGCAGACGATGATCTCGCCGTCCGTTCACCCCGCGCACCTCGCACCGCACACTTTCCGCCCCCGCATCAAGCTGTAATTCGGTGCGGACCCGCAGCCGTTCGGAACCGACCCGCCAGCTCCACCACAGCTGCACACTCGATCGCAGCGGACCACGCATCCCAACGCGCACACGCCGCAAGCGCAGCGGCTCTGGCGCCCCGCGCAACGACGGCGTGTAACTGTCGCCGGCGTCGGCCACAGTCTCAAGGGCCAGGCATCGCGCGAGGGTGCGATCGCCCTGTGCGAGCATCACCCCGTCCGGTGACACGCTGATCGTGAGACGACCGTTGCGGAGGGTGATGACGTCGCCCACCTGCTCCACAGTGGACGGCGCGGGCGGTACGGCGGGCCTCGCGAGGTCGTCGAAGACGCGTACCCCGAACGCCGGCACCGGAGGGAGCCACGCCAAAAGCTCATGCACGCGAACGCGATCGTTGTCGGGATAGTGTTGTGGCGATTCCCGGCGATGAAAGCGCTCCGTCACTTGAAGTGGCTGCACCATGGCCGCGGCAAGCTGCGGAGGAATCGTGTGGGACGATTGGCGCACATCGATGAGCAGGTCGGCGCTGCCCGCCATGGCACTCCCGGGGCCCACGGGCGCGTCGGCGACCGTCTCGATCATGCGCAGCCGCGCAACTCCACCGCGCTCACGGGCCGTGCGATTCACGACCACGGTGCGTGGTTGCGGCACAACGGGTCCGGATCTGGCAGCCACGGGATCGTGGCCCAGCGCTCCCCGTAATGCGGCGGCGGTGAGTTCAGTCGCCGACGCCGCGACCTTCCGTTGCCGCGCCGAGCAATCGGCGGCCACGGCGTCGCTGGAGCAGCCGCAGAGCGTGTCATGCGGATGGGTGGCCAGCAACGTCTCCCAGGTGCGCGCGAGCAGCGTGGGCAGCTGGGCGAGTGACAGCGCACCACGCGGATCGATGTCGCGGAAGGTGGCCGCCGCATGCAGGCGGGCCAGGACCAGAGCCGGCTCCACCTCGCGCAGCAGGCGACGTTCCAGCTGGGCGTTCCGTCGCTTTTGGTACGCACGCGTCGCCAACGTGCCGGAGAGTGTCCAAGTGTAGCCGTAGGAGTCTCGCAACTCTCCGCGAACCACGGGCACCGAGTGCCCCCGTGCGGCGAGATACAGCTCGGCCGCCGCATCTCGCAACGTGGTACGACGCACGGTGGCCCCATCGGCCGTGGCCGCCGTCGCCAGCTGCGCCACCTGCTCCGCCAACGCCGGATCTGGCGCATGATGGTCGGCACCGACCGTCAGCAGCAGCGTTCCGGTGCGGTTCCGCGCGGCCAACGTCTCGCGAATCCGGTGCCATCGTGTCCATGCGGCGTGCGCCGCAATCGGCAGGGCGCTCCCGAATTCGTATCCGTCGGGGGGCAGGTGATAGCAAAGCAGCTCGGCCCCATCGGGGCCGCGCCACCACGCCGTGTCGACCGGGGGGAACGACGTACCGCCTGCGCCGCGCCAGACGACCGCGACGGTATGACCGAATCCCGCCGCAATGCTCGGGAGCGCGGCCGGATGCCCGAAGGTATCGGGGCAGTAGGCCACCGGCGGTGCCTCTGCGCCGAGCCGTCGCAGGGTGCGGCGCCCCGCTTCGAGATTCCGCACAATCGCCTCACCCGACGGGATGAGGTTGTCACCGAGGACATACCATGGCCCCGCTTCCACCGTACCGGCGCGAAGGGCGTCAGCCAGCGCCGTCTGCTGTTCAGGACGGACGGCGAGGTAGTCGGTGAGGACGATCGCCTGCCCATCGAGCAAGAACGGCGTCAGCGCGCCTGGCGGAGCCGCCAGCAGCGCATCAATGAGCGCCACCAACCGGGCCCGGAAGCGGACCGCGGGGTGATACCACTCACGATCCCAGTGGGTATGGGCGAGAAGATGGATCATCAGCACCCGGAAGAAGCTACTGCGGTTGACCGGGGTGCGTGACCCGTCGAGCTTTCCCTCTCGGTTTCTTACTTCCTCCAGCTTCCCGCTTCTGTGGACTTCCTGACGCAGCTGTTTGAACGGCTTCGCGATCTGCCCGCGCTGGTCCAGTGGGCGGGCTATGTCGGCCTGACACTGATCATTTTCACTGAGACCGGCCTGTTACTCGGATTTTTCCTGCCGGGTGACTCCTTGCTGGTCACAGCGGGGCTGCTGGCATCGGATCCCGCCTTTGGCCTGAACGTGTGGCTTCTCGGGCTCATCCTGACCATCGCGGCGATTGTCGGCGACACGGTGGGCTATGGGATCGGCGCCGCCTCAGGGCCCCGAATTTTCACCCGCGAAGACAGCCTGCTCTTTCACAAGAAGCACCTGTTGCGGGCGCAGGCCTTTTATGAGCGGCATGGCGGGAAGACCGTGATTTTGGCGCGCTTCATGCCGATCGTTCGGACCTTCGCGCCGGTGGTGGCCGGGGTGGGGAAGATGCCCTATCGGTCGTTTCTCCTCTTCAACGTGGTCGGGGGGATCGCCTGGGTCTGGAGCATGCTCCTGATTGGCTACATTCTGGGACGTACGGTCCCGGCCGTCGCGCAGCATATTGAGAAAGTCATTTTGGTCGTCATCTTCTTATCGATCCTGCCGGGTATCATTGGCTGGTGGCGGGAACGGTCCAAGTCGTCCGACTGATCAGCTCCGTCGAAAGGTTCACCATTCGCTCACACGAGGCCCTCGCATGGCTCACATTCTTCCGCCCCTCCCCTACGCCCCCGAGGCGTTGGAGCCCCACATCGATGCGCAGACCATGCAGATCCATCATGGCAAGCATCATCAGGCGTATGTCACCAACCTGAACGCCGCCATCGAGAAGGCGCCGGAGCTCGCCTCCTGGTCGCTCGATGATCTCTGCCGTCGCATCAACGAGGTGCCGGAAGCGGTGCGCACCGCCGTGCGCAACAATGGCGGTGGCCACTGGAACCACTCGCTCTTCTGGGAGTTGATGGCGCCACATGCCGGTGGTGAGCCGACCGGGGCCCTTGCTGAGGCCATCACCTCGGCGTTTGGATCGTTTGCGGCGTTCAAGGAGCAGTTCCAGGCCGCCGGCATGGGGCGCTTTGGCTCCGGCTGGGCGTGGCTCGTGTCCACGAACGGTGCCCTCTCCATCATGAGCACGCCCAACCAGGACAACCCGCTCATGGAAGGCAAGCACGCGCTGCTCGGCGCCGATGTGTGGGAGCATGCGTACTACCTCAAGTACCAGAACCGTCGCGCGGACTACCTCGGCGCGTTCTGGAACGTGGTGAATTGGTCGGCGGTCGCGGCCCGCTACGCGGCGCGCTAAGCGTCACCGATCCAGACACAACGACGGGCCCGGCGGAGTCACCGCCGGGCCCGTCGTTGCGTTCCGCCGGCCGCTCGTGCGCTAGAACAGGGCCGTTGGGATCAATTGCACGATGGCGCCACAGGCCAGCCCGATCAGGGCGACCGCCCACCCCGCGCCACGCGAGACACGCGCAACGACCGACACCCCGATCGCCGACAGCACCAGCTCCCAGCCACGGAAGACATCGACCAGGCCGAGCAATCCGAGAATGACGGGGGGCGTGGTCACGGGATCGACAAAACGCGCTGCTCCCAGAGCCAGATCCGCCATACCATGTGCGTCGGTGGCCGGCAGCACCAACGCGAGCCCCGCCATCACCAGCAGTCCCAGAATTTTGGGCACGCCCGCGAGCGCGGCCACCACCGCCGCCTGCCGATACCCAAGTTGCGCCTTCGCGAATTTTCCCCCGACCCACAGGAAAATCGCGCTGATGAACGGGCCAATGAGGGCCGACATCGGCGCCCCGATGACCATCCCCCACTCTGAAACCTTTCGCATCTGCCCGACCGCCGCCTCCGGGATCGGCTTCCCCTTGGCAGCAGCAATCCGGAGCGTCACATCCGTTTGGGCATCCATCCATGGCATCACCAGATTCTTCGTGACGTACGCCAGCACCAGCGTGATCAGCGCCACGACGAGCACATACCCCCACGGGGAACGCTGCCGGGCGCGGTCAAACACGGCTGATGGCGCCGTGAAGATTTCCAGCAGATCGTCAAACAACCCACCGCTCTTGGCGGGCGTCGCGGTGGTGCCTTCGTCCGATGCAGACATGCGGTGACTCCCAGAAAAAAGTGGCGTGCTCGATACGGACCACAGAGCGCGCGAAGATCAGCGCGCCGCCTCACCCTCGAGGTACGTATACCCTTCCAACCCGGCGATGTAATCGGCGATGAACGCGTTTGCGTCTTCGCGCGACAGCCCCTGCGCCGCGTTCACCTTCCGACGGAAGGTCGCGAGCAGCTGCGACGCGCCAAACTGGACATAGTTCAGCACCTCGGTCACCGTGTCGCCCTCGACCAGATCGGTGATCTCGCAGGCGCCCTGCTCGTTGATCCGCACATGCACCGCATTGGTATCCCCAAAGAGGTTGTGCAGGTCACCCAGAATTTCCTGATAGGCACCCGTCAGGAAGATCCCCAGGATGTAGTCCTCGCCGTCGCGGAACTCGTGCAGCTCCAAGCTGGGGCGCCCTTCCTTGCCCCCGACGAAGCGATCGATCTTGCCATCAGAATCACACGTGACGTCCTGCAGCGTCCCCAACCGGGTCGGCTCTTCCATCAACCGATGAATCGGCATGATCGGGAAGAGCTGATCAATGGCCCAGCTGTCCGGCAGCGACTGGAAGAGCGAGAAGTTGCAGAAGTAGCGATCAACCAGCGTGGACTCGAGCTCCGGGAGGATGTCTTCATACGTGTCCGGATCAGCCACGCAGATGCGACGGATCGCATTCATCGTCGCCAGCCAGAGCACCTCAGCCTTCGCCAAGCCACGCAGATCCAGCACCCCGCTGTTGAAATACTGCCGAGCGCGCTCCTTGTCGAACGACGCATCGTGGAACACCTCGAGCACCTTGCGGGGCTTCGCGCTCCGCTCGGTGATGGTCTTCCAGTCTTCGTGCATTTCGTGCAACAACGAATGCTCGTCATCATCGAGCGGCGGAATCGGCTGCTCGGCCTGCGACTCCACGTCGATCACCTTCACCAGCAACAGTGCGTGGTGCGCGGTCAGCGCGCGCCCCGATTCGCTGATGATGTGCGGCATCGGCAGCTCCGCCTCACGGCACGCCTCCGCGATCGTGTAGATCACGTCGTTGGCGTACTCCTGCAGCGTGTAATTCACGCTGGCGTTGTGCGTGGAGTTGGTGCCGTCGTAATCGATCCCCAGGCCACCACCCACGTCCACGTGCGTGATCTCAACGCCGAGCCGGCGCAATTCGAGATAGAAGCGCGCCACTTCCTGCAGCCCCGACTTGATGAACCGAATGTCGGTGATCTGACTGCCAAGGTGGAAGTGAATCAGCTTGAGCAGATCCAACCGCCCTGACGCCTGCAACCGGTCAATGAGCTTGATGAGTTCGGCGGAGCTCAGGCCAAATTTGCTCTTCTCGCCACCGCTTTGCGCCCAGCGACCGGCTCCTTCGCTCGAGACCTTGATGCGCACGCCACACTTCGGCGTGACGCCCAGCTCGTCGGCCACGTCGAGGAGCACATCCAGCTCGCTCAGCTGTTCGATCACGATGAAGACCCGATGCCCGAGGCGCTGCCCCATCAGGGCCAGTCGCATGAACTCGTGGTCCTTGTAGCCGTTGCAGACAATCAACTGTTCGGTGGATTCCGACAGCCCGAGCACCGCTTGGAGTTCGGGCTTGGAGCCGCACTCGAGGCCGACGCCATGCGTCTTGCCGAAGCGCACGATCTCTTCCACCACGTGCCGCTGCTGATTGACCTTGATCGGGTACACCGTCGTGTAGGCCCCCGTGTACTCAAACTCCCGGATCGCGGCATCAAACCGTTCACTCAGCGTTTCGATGCGCGACCGGAGGATATCCGAGAAGCGGAGCAGCACCGGCAGCTGGATCCCCTGCGCTTCCAGGTCCAGGGCAAGATCCTTGAGATCGACCGACAGGTCAGGACGATCCGGATCGGGGCGCACGATCACGTGCCCCCGGGCATTGACGTCGAAATAGCCTGCGCCCCACCCATCCACGTTGTAGAGGGCGCGCGCGGCGTTGGTATCCCATACCGGCGGAGCCGGCGGGACGAGATCTGGAAGTAAGCGAGTGGCCATGGGGAGCAAAGCTAGGGGATTTGTGGGTGCGGGGGGAGCGGCCACCTCCCCCCGCCTCCGTATCAATTATCCCCGTCGAGGAGACTCCCCAATCCGCCGAGGATCGATCCCTCTTCCCGGCTCCGGCCGCCGGCACGCGGCGACGCGGCAATGATCCGGTCCGCCAGCCGGGAAAACGGCAGCGTCTGGAGGATGACCCGCCCCGGGCCGGTCAGGCGAACGAAAAAGAGCCCTTCGCCCCCGAACAGCGCCGTTTTGATCCCGGGCACCGACTGAATGTCGTAGTCCACGGTGGGCTGGAAGGCCACCAGACAGCCCGTATCCACCCGGAGGACCTCGCCGGGCGCCAGATCGATCACCTGCAGCGTCCCGGAGGCGTGCAGAAAGGCCAGCCCGTCGCCGCTGAGCTCCTGCAGGATGAACCCTTCCCCCCCAAAGAAGCCGGCGCCGAACCGACGGGTGAAGGCCACCGAGATATCGGTGCCACGAGCAGCGCAGAGAAAACTGTTCTTCTGCGCCATCACCTTCCCGCCCCATTCCGCCAGGTTGAGCGGCACAATCCGCCCCGGGTACGGCGCGGCAAAGGCCACATCCGTGCGCCGGTTCCCTTCATTTCCGAAGAGCGTCACGAAGAAGGAATCACCCGCCAGCACCCGCTTCCCCGCCCCCACCAGCTTGTCGAAAAACGAGCCAGCCCGGGCGTTGGGATCGAGCGTCGTCGCCATGGTGATCCCTTCGCGCATGTACATCATCGCGCCGGCCTCAGCGAACACCGCCTCGCCGGGGTCCAGCGTGATGATGACCGCCTGCAGATCACCGCCAACGATCTGGTAGTCGATGATATCCGATGCCATCAATTGCCTCCTGGTCCGCGCCCCGCCGGAGCGCCAGATGTCGTGGTGGAGCGCAGCTGATCCCGGCCCTTCTCGAGATACGGAATGCCACGCACCATCCATGACGGAGCTGGGGCCCCCAAAAGTTTCGTGCCGAAGAAATCCAGCATCTTCTGGTCGATGTCCTTCTGGTTCGCCCGCTTGACCGGGTTATGGTCATCCCCGTTGTACACGACCATGTAGGCCTCTTTCTGGAGACGTCGCATGGCGACGTAGAACTCGATCCCCTGATACCAGGGCACCGCACCGTCGGCGTCGTTCGCCATGAAGAGCACCGGCGTCGTGACCCGGTCCAGCCGGAAGAGCGGCGAGTTTTCGATGAACCGCTCCGGATACTGCCAGAGCGATCCACCGATGCGGCTCTGCGTGTGCTCGTACTGGAAGGTCCGCGCGAGCCCCGAGCCCCAGCGAATGCCCCCGTAGGCGCTCGTCATATTCACCACCGTCGCGTTCGGCACCGCGGCGGCGAACATGTTGGTGACCGTGATGAGGTAGGCCGTCTGGTAGCCGCCCCACGACTGCCCCGTGATCCCAATGCGCTTGGGATCCACAAAGCCCTTCGCGATCAACGCCTGCACCCCCGGCAGGATCGCCTTCGCCGCGCTCGGCCCCGGCTGTCCGTCGGTGTAGATGATATCCGGTTCAAAGACCAGATAGCCCTGCGCGTTGTACACCATCGGGTTCACGACATTGCGCCCCGTCGGCGCGACGTAGTTGTGGATCCCGTCGGTGAGCTTTTCGTAGTAGTACACGACCATCGGCCACTGCTTCGACGGATCGAAGTTCTCGGGCTTGTAGAGCAGGCCACGCAAAGGTACGCCATCGGTGTTCGTCCACGAGACCATCTCCACCGTCCCCCGTGGGTACTGCGCCTCCTGCGGATTCGCGTTGGAGATCTTCGCCAGCGAGGTCAGCGCCGATCCGGTCCACAGGTCGGGGAACTCCCGGTACGTCGACTGCGTGAGCAGATACTGCTCCGCATTCCGGGCCTTCTGCGGCGCGCCAAAATTCCGGTCCGCCATGATGATCCGCTCCGGCTTGGTGTCGCCACCAATCCGATCACGATAGAAGCCCGTGGCGCGCGTCGTCGAATCGGTGGCCCGCAGCAGCAGCGGCTTGGCCGGATCGAGGAACCGCTCCTCACGATCGGTATTGACCACCGTGAACTTCATTCCGAGGCGACGCCCTTCGCCGTCGGTCACGTTGCGCGGCGCCACCGTACCCATCGGATCCACTTCCCACACATCGAAGCGATCATAGACAAGGAGGCGCTTGTCCCCCGTCGTCCAGCCACCGAGTCCATACGCAGGCGGGACATCCGGCGAATCAAACTCCTCGTCGTCAAACTTCACTCCGGTCAGCGACGCCGTGAGATTCACCGTCTTGCCGGTCGTCGTGCCGTAGGCGTGCCACGCCCCCTTATCGAAAAAGGTGACGTAGTTCCCACCGGGGGACAGCTGCGCCGACGCGTCCAGACGCTTCGCAATCAGCGTGCGGGCTCCCGTCACCGGGTCGATGTGATACGCGTCGGCCGCACCTTCGCCCCAGAACTGCGGGATCGCATACTCCATCGTGTTGAGCGCGAGCGCGTGCCGCGCATCATCGCTCAACGTCACCTGCAGGGAATCCGTCGCCAGCCGCGTCCACTTGCCGAGCGCCGTGTGATACACCGCGAGGAAGGTCCGATTGCGGTCGCGTGCGGCGTCCAGCTTCTGCTGCGGCTGAATCTTGGTATCCTGCCAGTGCCACAGGTCGTAAATCGCCTTGTCCGCCAAGGAGTCCGCTGGAATGGAATCCATGGGGACCATGCCGAGCGAGAAGAGCACGGTATTCCCGTCGCGGGTGAAATCCACGCGGCCACGATCGGCAATCAGCATGCCCGCAGGCGCCTCCGTGCTGGCCACAATGCGACGGGCGACAATCGGCGCCGGCGTCTTTCCCTTCCCGGGCACGAGCGACGCGTGGTACACCGAGAACCGGGGCTTCGCCGTGCTGTCGCCAAGATCCGACACGAAGACAGCTTGTTCGCCCTTCCGATCGAAGGTCAACCCACGGTAGGTCGCCTTGCCCGTCAGCAGAGGCGTCGTGGTCCCACCCGCGAGGGCGCGCACAAACACCCCGTCGGCCTTCCCTTCAGTCGTCGCCACCGCGTAGCCGAGCCAACGTTCGGCCTCATCGAACGTGAAGGCGGTCACGCCCTCCAAACGCACTTCCGTGCCGGTGGCGAGTTCCCGCAACACCAGCGTGGTGCCCGTTTCCCGACGCGGACCCGCCGGCCGCGCGGAATCACGCGGCGCCGGCGCCCCTCCAGCCGGACGGGCGGTCGCCGTGTCTTCGAGCTGGTACGCGAGGTACCGCCCACCGTTGCGCGCCAACCGGAACGATCGCACGGCGGGGATCTTCGTGACGGCGCCGTCCGCCACATTCACAATCGCCATGGCGTTGCGTGGCGCCGGCGTGCCGCGCCGCGTGCGCGCCCGCTCCACCTCGGCGCGCGTGGGATACAGCGTCATCACGACGAAGCGGCTGTCCGCGCTGAACTGCGCCGGGGCCGCCGAAAAGCCTGGGGTGGTATCGCCGCCGGCAGAGAGCCCTGACGGGCGCCCCGTGTAGCCACGCGGGACATGGTATTCCGCCGCACCGGTCGTAGCCCGCACGACCACCTCGCCTTCGCCCACCACCGGGCTCACCGAATAGACCGCCCATTTGCCGTCGGCAGAGAGCGACGAGCCCGAGATCGTCCGCCATTCATCGTAGGTCGCCTGCGTGATGGCCTTCTTCCCGGCCGGCAGTGGCGGCGGGCTCCATGGCGTCACCCGGGTGAACGGATTGGCCGCCGCCGGCAGCGTCGCCGCCGCAGGGGCCGAGGGACCAGAGGCCATGGGTGCCTGGGCGCCCGCATAGGGGGCCAGCAGCAGGAGCGCCAGCGACAACGTGGTCGAAGTCCGGCGCACAGGAGACCGGACCGCGCGGTGGGCAAGACGGAGGGAGAGGTGCATGGACGGGAGAGTGGAGAAGCGACGACGGCGTCCGGGCTGGTCGCAGCCGCGACGTGGCCCCAACTTCAACAGATGGCCGCCGGGTATCGCGCGGCCTTCACTAGACTAACGCCGCGGCTCAGGCCGCGTGAGGGACACATGGGCAAGGTGCTGGGCTATTTCGCGCGGGGGCTGGTGCTGGTGGCTCCGTTGGGGGTCACACTGGCCATCCTCTGGTTCATCTTCACCCAAGTGGATGGGTGGCTGGGACAGCTCGTCGGACTGCCACGCGGCGCCGGGTTCGTAGCCACGATCGCCCTCATCACCCTGATCGGCTTCCTCGGGTCCAGTCTGCTCACCCGATCGGCGATGAGCTGGTTTGAGCGCGCGCTCTCCAGACTCCCCTTTGTGCGCTTGCTCTACGGCTCCACGAAGGATCTACTCAACGCCTTCGTGGGCGAAAAGCGCCGCTTCGACAAAGCGGTCATGGTGGCCCTGCGCCCAGATGGCCCCATGGTACTGGGCTTCCTCACGCAGGAGTCACTCGCCCACCTCGGCCTGACAGAGCACGTCGCGGTCTACTGCCCGCATTCCTACGCCTTCTCCGGCCAGCTGTACGTGGTCCCATCGGCACGCATCACGGTCCTGGATGTCGCGAGCGCCGACGCCATGGCCTTCGTGGTCTCCGGCGGCGTCGCCGGACTGGTCCCGTCTGCAGACTCCACCGGCGAGTACGCCGCCGCCCGCTCCTGATCCTCACCGCCCCCACCATGCGTCCACCGCTGATCGCCCGATCCTATCGCCTGACGCTCGCCGCGCTGCTGCTCGCCACGCTGCCGCTCGGTGCGCAGACCCCGGCGCGCACCGCGTCGCCCGCCCCGCGCCCCATGGTGCTCATTCCCGATGGCGTCTTTGATGGCACCGGGGATGCCGTGCACGCAGGCTGGGCCGTGCTCGTGCGCGGGCCGCGCATTGTCGGCGTGGGCCCGCTCGCGCAACTCCAGATCCCGGCGGATGCCGAGCGGATCACGCTACCCGGGACCACGCTGTTGCCTGGCCTGAGTGATCTGCACAGCCACGTGCTGCTCCATCCCTACGATGAGACGGCCTGGAACGATCAGGTGCTCCGCGAGTCACAAGCGCTGCGCACCGCGCGCGCGGTGAATCATCTGCGGAACACGTTGAACGCGGGCTTCACCATGCTACGCGATCTGGGCACCGAAGGCGCCGGCTACGCCGACGTGGGGCTCAAGGAGGCGGTCGATCAGGGGATCGTCCCGGGCCCGCGGCTTCTGGTGACGACGAAGGCGATTGTCGCGCGCGGGTCGTACGGCCCCAAGGGATTCGCCACCGAAGTGGATGTGCCGCAGGGCGCGGAAGAGGCCGATGGCGTCGAAAGCCTCACCCGGATTGTGCGTGATCAGATCAGCCACGGCGCCGACTGGATCAAGATTTACGCCGACTATCGTTGGGGCCCTCGGGGCGAAGCGCGTCCCTCCTTCAGCCAAACCGAATGGGCAACCATCGTCGAGACGGCACGCTCCAGCGGCCGTCCGGTCGTCGCGCATGCGTCCACCAACGAAGGGATGAAGCGGGCGATCCTCGCCGGCGTGGAAACCATCGAACACGGCGACGACGCAAACGCCGAAACGTTTGCGTTGATGAAGGCGCATGGTGTCGCCTTCTGCCCCACGCTGGCCGCCACGGAATCCAACACGCGCTACCGCGGCTGGAAGAAGGGCGTCGATCCGATGCCCGCGGGGGTGGCGCAGAAGCATGCGATGTTCACGCTGGCGCTGGCCTCCGGCGTCACCATCTGCAACGGCAGCGATGTCGGCGTCTTCACGCACGGCACGAACGCGCTCGAGCTTGAACTCATGGTGGAATACGGCATGGCGCCGGCGGCAGCACTTCGTGCCGCCACCAGCGTGAACGCGCGCATCGTGCATCGGGAGAATGATTTTGGACGCATCGCCAACGGATTGCTGGCCGACCTCGTGGCCGTGATCGGCAATCCCCTGTCCGACATCACCCGTTTGCGCGATGTGCGCTTCGTGATGAAAGACGGTCAGGTGGTGCGTCGCGAATCGACCAAGTAGGCGCGCTCATTTCCCTCCTGCCGGAGCATCTCGCCGAACGCATCACCGTGCTCACCGCCGGTGATGCGGGGGCCGCCGTCACGCCGACGCCGGGCACCTTCATCCTGTACTGGATGCGCACCGCCGTGCGGGCGCATGAGAATCCCGCGCTCGATGTGGCGCTCGCCGTGGGGGCGGCACGTCAGCTCCCAGTGTTCGTCTATCACGCGCTCTCCGAGCGGTATCCGTACGCGAGCGACCGGCACCACACCTTTATCCTCGAAGGGGCGCGCGATGTGCAGGCCGAGTGCGCTGCCCGAGGCATTGGCTATGCGTTCCATTTAGAGCGCCCGGGGCATCGGCAACCGGCACTCCGGCAGCTGGCGAGTAACGCGGCCCTCGTGGTCACCGAAACGATGCCGTTGCCCCCGCTCGACACGTGGACCCGTCAACTGGCGGCCCGCATCTCGGCGCCGGTGTGGACTGTCGATACGGCCTGCGTGGTCCCGATGCCCCTGGTGCGTGATCTGCCGACGCGTGCCTACGCGTATCGGGATGCCACTGCGTCGCTGCGCAGCCACCGGCTGCCGCGCCCGTGGCCCGAGCAGCCCACAGGCACGGACCTCTTTCAGCCCGCGCTCCCCTTCGAGTCAATCGACCTCTCGCAGGCAGACATCCCGGCGCTCGTGGCGCAGTGCGCGATCGACCACGGGGTCGCACCGGTGCCCGACACCCGCGGGGGGTCCCGCGCCGGCTATGCCCGATGGGACGCCTTCTGCCAGAGCGGACGATTGGCGCGATACGCCGCCGACCGGAATGATCCGCGGCGCCAGGGCGTCAGTCAGATGTCCGCCTATCTCCATTACGGCATGGTGTCGCCGTTCCGGCTGGCGCGCGAAGCAGCCGCCCATCTGGGGACGAAGGCCCACGACGGTGCGGAGAAGTACCTCGATGAACTGCTGATCTGGCGGGAGGTCGCATACGCCTTCTGCTATCGGCATCCGACGCCGACCACCATCGACGCCATTCCTGCGTGGGCGCGTGAAACGCTCGCGGCCCATGCCCACGACCGTCGGGAGCGGCTGAGCTGGGAAACGATGGCGCGGGCGCAAACGGGTGATGCGCTCTGGGATGCCGCACAGCAATCACTGCTGCGGCATGGCACGCTCCACAACAATGTCCGGATGACGTGGGGAAAAGCCGTCCTGCCATGGACGGACTCCGCCACTGAGGCGCTGGAACGGCTCGAAGATCTGAATCACCGCTATGCGCTCGATGGCCGGGATCCGGCCTCGTACGGTGGGCTGCTCTGGTGCCTTGGCCAGTTCGACCGGCCCTTCATGCCACCGGTGCCAGTACTCGGCACCGTCCGACCGCGCCCCACGCAACAGCATGCTCGGCGTATGGACGTCGCCGCCTTCGCGGCACAGGCCGCGCGTCCGGTGCGAGATCCGGCCCCGCGCGTGCTGGTCGTGGGTGCCGGCATCAGTGGCCTCGCCTGCGCACGCACGCTCGCCGACCATGGCATCCCGGTGCGCATCGCCGATAAGAGTCGCGGCGTGGGCGGACGGACCAGCACGCGACGTGAAGGCAGTTGGCACTTCAACCATGGGGCTGCCGCCTTCCGGAGTCAGGACCCGCGCCTCGCCCCCTACATCACGTCGTGGGTACACGACGGGCATCTGCGCGCCGCGGCCGGTGCTCACGGAGACCAGTGGACCGGTTCGCCCGACATGCGTGCACTCGCGGTGCATCTGGCGCACGACCTGCCTTTGCTGCGACGCACGACGGTGCGTGGGCTGACCGCTGATCACCGTGGGTGGCACGTAGGCGCCACGCAAGGCGGCGCACCCGGGACGCCAGAGCAGCCCATCGAGCTCACGGACATCGATATCGTCGTCCTCGCACTGCCGGCGCCGCAGTCGATTCCGCTCCTGCTCGGCACCGGCGCGCATGCGGCGTTCGCCGACGCGCTGCACACGGTGCAGCTGGCACCCTGTTGGACCGCCCTCGTGGTGGACGCCGACACGCCGACACAGGGGCGCGTGCTCCATGCCGACGATGCCTGGAGCGCGACGCATCTGGAAGATGACGCCGCAGATGTCCTGCGTGCATTGCTCGCCACCGATGCACGCACCGCCGCCACACCACCCCTCATGGCCAAAGCGCATCGCTGGCGCTATGCGAACGTCACCCGTGGCCTCTCGGTGCCGTGCCTGTGGGATGGCCCGACAGGACTCGGGGTCTGCGGCGATTGGGGTGCGTGGGAGCCCCGTCCCGATGCACGCGCGCTCGGCGTGGAGCGTGCCTGGCTCAGCGGGGTCGCACTTGCCGGTCGGATCCTGAGCGGCGCGACCGACTGATCAGGCGAACACCGGGTCGTCCACACCAGACAGTGGTGTGGACGACCCTCGTGACATCAGCGGGCCACCATGTTGCCGAAAGGGGCCGGATCGCCGGCCAGCAACAGCCGAATCCGCTCCTCAATGAACGCCACCAGCTCAGCCATCGTCTCGGCATCGAAGACCAGCTTCACGCCAGCCGCCGCGTACAACTCGGGGAGTGAACGCGTGCCGCCGAGCGCGAGGAATCGCTTGTAGTCCGCGACGGCCGCAGCGGGATCCGTGACAGCGTTGCGCAGGATCTGCATGGCCCCCAGCTGCGCGATCCCATACTCGATGTAGTAGAACGGCAGTTCGAAGATGTGGAGCTGGCGATACCACCGGGACCGACGTTCCGGCTCGAGTCCGGACCAGTCCACCCCCGATTCAAAACGGCTGCGAATCGCCAACCACTCCGCATCTCGCGCGTCCCGATCGCCACCCGCCGGATCGGTATAAATCCACGCCTGGAAGGCATCCACACTGGCGATATGCACGAGACTCGTCAGCACATCCTCGAAGTGCTCCAGCCACGCCACGCGCGCCTGCTCCGCCGTGTAGAAGCCATGCGGCAAGGCAAGATACGGCATCGCGAGGAGCTCCATGCTCATGGACGCGAGCTCTGCCGCTTCATGCCCCGTCTGGCGCTGCCAAATCAGGGGCAGCGCATGCGACGCAAAATCGTGGAAGCAATGGCCGGCCTCATGCACCAACGTGTTCACATCGACCGGGACGCCAACGGCGTTCATGAAGATGAAGGGACGACCGCGATGCGACAGACCGGTGCAATACCCGCCAGGCGCCTTCCCCGCCCGGCTCCCAAGATCGAGCAGCTCCTCGTCGACCATGATCCGGAACCGGTCACCCAGTTCGGGATCGAGCCGATCAAAGAGCCGCTGCGAACCGCCCACGAAGCTGTCGATGTCATGGAACGGCTGGAGTGGCTCCGCAAGATCGAGATCCACTTCAAGGTCCCACGGGCGCACCGCATCGAGCCCCAGCACGCGACGCCGACGATCCATCAGACGCCCCACCGCCGGCGTGACGGTGGTCCGCACCGCTTCCTGAAACTGCTGGCACGACTCCGGCGTGTAGTCGAAGCGATGCTTCGCCGCGAAGGCGTAGCGCTGATAGTCCGCGAAGCCGGCTTCCTTCGCCACCGCGACCCGCAGCTGATACATCGCGTCGAACTGATCCGCGAGCACATCGCGCTGCGCCAGATAGGCGTCTGCCCCCGCGCGAAACGCGCGCTCGCGGACGGCACGGTCGGTGGACTTGAGAAAGGGCTGGAGCTGTGGAATCGTCTTGGATTCGCCGTCCCACTCGACGTTCAGCCCACCGGTGACCTTCTGATAGGCCGCCGAGATCTCTTCGATCTGTGCGAACCGTGCGACGTTCGCTTCCCGGAAAATCTCGATGTCCGTGCGGAACCGACGCACCACCGTGTCGAGGTCCGGCCGCGACCAGCCGACGTCCACCAACCGCCGCGCGAGGCGCACCTGCTGCTCTTCGATCTGCGGAAAAATGTCCATCGAAAAACGCAGGTAGCGCGTTTCGGCCTCCGCATCGGTGGTGTCGCCCGTGTACGCGATCATCGCCAGCGCGCCCGCTTCACTCAGCAGCGCATCCAGCGTGGACCAGGTGCGGAGCCACGGCTCCATGACCTCTGCCGTCGCCGCGAGTGGCCAGGCGGCCAATTGCTCATAGTACGGGAGCACCTCCGACCAGACCGCATCGCGAAAAGCCGCCGGTGACTCCGGCAGGGCAATCACCAACGGGCCACCATTCCCAGCCACTCCGTCATTACTCATGCGCCGTATGGAATCCAAAGGTTTTTTACCTGCACCGCTCGGCGCAAGAAGGCGCGTCCTTCGCCGGTGCGCACATCGTACCAATCCCGCGGCACCCACTCTGTCCAGGTGCGTTTGAGATTCGCCGCCGAGGCCCGCTCAACGGCCGCAGCCCCGGCCTGCGATCCGACGTACCATACCCCCTCAACATCATCGTGATCCGCAAGCACGCGCGCCAAGGGATCGCGAGCGCCCGTGATGAGATTCACGACGCCGCCCGGGACATCCGAGGTCTCGAGGACGCTGTAGAAATCCGTGGCCGCGAGCGGGAACCGCTCCGAAGGCACGGCGACCACGCGATTGCCTGTCGCGATCAGTGGCGCGACGAGTGAGATCAGCCCCAACAGCGGATACGTATCGGGACAGGCGACGCCGACGACGCCGATTGGCTCATGCATCGCGAGGGCCACACCGCGCAGCGGCACATCATGCACCGCCCCATCAAACTTGTCGGCCCACGCGGCGTAACTGAACAGCCGCGCGACGCTCGCTTCCACTTCGCGCACGCCTGCATCGGCCTCACCGCCCATCATCTGCGTGAGGCGCGCGGCGAACTCCGCCTGGCGGACCGCCAGATTCTCCGCGAGGTAATAGAGAATCTGCGCCCGCTGATGACCGGACAGGCGCGCCCAGCCCGCGGCCGCATGTGCCGCTTCAACGGCATTGCGTACATCCTTGCGGCTCCCCTCACCAACCTCGCCAAGCTGCCGTCCGTGGCTATCGACCACGGCGCGGGAATATCCCGAATCCGGACGGGCCTGCTTCCCGCCGATGAACAGCTTCGGCGTGCGATCAATGGGCGGAAGCCCCGCGTCGGCATCGGAGGCCGCGTCGGTCATCGAGGCCGACACGCCGGCGGTGGCATCCGTCGGCCACACCGGTGGCTGCGCCGCACTGGGTGCCGCAACCGCGCGCAGGTATTCCCACATCCCTTCGCGCCCGCCTTCACGGCCGAAGCCCGATTCGCGATAACCGCCAAAGCCGGCCGCCGCGTCGAACAGATTCGTGCTGTTAATCCACACGACGCCGGATTTGATCCGCGGCGCCACATCCAGCGCGAGATTGATGTTCTCGCTCCAGACGCTCGCAGCCAGCCCATAGGGGGTGTTGTTCGCCAAGGCAACGGCTTCATCGGGGGTGCGGAAGGTCATGGTGACCAGCACCGGCCCAAATATTTCCGTCTGCGCGAGTGGGTCAGACGGCTCCACATTCGTGAAGATCGTGGGCGGGAACCACGCGCCATCGCTCGGCACCGGCCATGACGGTTGCCAGCAGGTGGCACCATCACGCACCCCCTGGGCCACCAGCGAGGCGATCCGGTCCCGCTGCGTGGGGGAGACAATCGCCCCCATGTCCACCGTCTTATCGAGCGGCGATCCAACGCGGAGTCGCTCCATCCGTGCGCGCAACTTGTCGAGGAGCGGTGCGGCCACCCCTTCCTGCATCAACAGGCGTGAACCGGCGCAGCACACTTGCCCCTGATTGAACCAGATGGCGTCGACCACCCCTTCCACCACACTGTCGAGATCCGCATCCTCGAACACGATGAAAGGGCTCTTGCCACCGAGCTCCAAAGACAAGCCTTTCCCGGTACCGGCCGTGGCCACGCGAATCGCGCGCCCCACTTCGGTGCTGCCCGTAAAGGCCACCTTGTCGACCTGCGGATGCGCCACGAGCGCCGCCCCCGCGCGACCATCCCCGGTGACCACGTTCACGACACCGGCCGGCAGGCCGATCTCCTCCAACAACGCCGCAAAGCGCAACGCCGTCAGCGGCGTATCCTCTGCCGGCTTCAGCACCACGGTGTTTCCCGCGGCGAGCGCCGGCGCGACTTTCCACGCGAGCATCAGCAGGGGGAAGTTCCACGGAATCACCTGCCCCACCACACCGACGCCTTCGTAGCCGGCGAACTCCTGATCAAGGAGCTGCGCCCACCCCGCGTGGTGATAGAAATGCCGCGCGACCAACGGAATGTCGATGTCGCGGGTCTCACGAATCGGCTTGCCGTTATCGAGCGTTTCCAGCACCGCGAAGTGCCGCGCATGCTTTTGGATGCCACGAGCAATGGCATACAGCCACCGGGCCCGCGCATGGCCGCTCAGGGCACGCCACGCGGGTAATGCCGCATAGGCCGCAGCGACCGCAGCGGCGACATCCGCATCGGTTCCCAGTGCCACATCCGCCAAGGGGGCGCCCGTCGCGGGATCCGTGACGGCGAACCGTTCACCGCTGGTCGCGTCCTGCCACTGCCCGCCGATGAAATGCCCGAATCGATGATTGTGCGCCGCCAACCACTGCCGCACGGGCGCATCACCTTCGGGGGCCGGGCCGTAGGCCATCGTCTCAAAAATGTCGCGCACGGAGGGCACCGGCGCGCCGGGATGCGTTGCGTCCGTCATCGGCTCAGACCATCGGCATGCGGTGGGCCGCCGCATAGCGCCCCGTGACGAAATGTTCGAGCTGACGCTCGATGTCGGTCAGCAATCCACTGGCACCAAAGCGGAACAGATCGGCGCGCAGCCAGCGATCCCCCAACTCTTCCTTCATCAGGATGAGCCAGTCGAGCGACTGCTTCGCACTCCGAATGCCACCAGCCGGTTTGAAACCCACCACATGGCCCGTCATCGCGCCGTATTCCCGAATCATGCGCGTCATCACAAGCCCCACCGGCAAGGTGGCATTCGTGCTCTCCTTCCCGGTACTGGTTTTGATCACGTCCGAGCCGGCCATCATCGCCACGAGGCTGGCGCGCCCCACATTCGTGAGCGTGGCGAGCTCGCCCACCCCCAGAATGGTCTTGAGATGCGCGTCGCCGCACGCCTCGCGAAAAGCGCGGACTTCGTCGTAGAGCGCCGGCCAATTGCCAGTGAGCACATGGGCCCGCGTGATCACCACATCGATCTCCGAGGCCCCCGCGTCCACTGACGCGCGGATCTCGGCGAGCCGTTGCGCAAAGGGCGACAGCCCCGCGGGAAATCCGGTCGAGACGGCCGCCACCGGAATGCCAGAGCCCTGCAACGCCTCTACGGCCGTGGCGGCATAGCGGTGATAGACGCAGACGGCCCCAACGGTGAGCCGCAGGTCCCCAATGCCGAGGGCCGTCACCAGATCCTCGCGCAGCGGACGACGGGCCTTGGCGCACAGGCGATGCACATTGCCGGGGGTGTCGTCCCCCGCGAGCGTCGTCAGATCCATGCAACTGATCGCGCGCAACAGCCAGGCGGCCTGCCACTCCTTTTTCACCGTGCGGCGCGCCGGCAGCGTCGCGGCCCGGCGTTCCACCGCACTGCGATTCACCCGGAGCGCCCGCACCAGCCCAAGGTCCAGCGCGGTCCCAGGGTTCCGCGCCGGTGGCCACTGGAGCGCCGGCGCCTCCCCCACGGTCACGTCACCGGCACCCGGGAGCGATTCCGGGCCCCGCTGACTGTCACGGTGTCGGTGCAAAGGAGTAACGGACATAGCCTTACAATGTACGGCATGGCGGTCAGTTGCGCCTCCCCTGCGCGGCATCCAGCCGCTCGCTCAACCTTCGGGCCACAGGAGCCGAGACTGGGCGGTGAGAGCAGATCCCCGTCACCCCACGTCGCATGCGCCCAACGTTCTCCCGCTCACGCCGCCTGACCCTGTTCGCCACGGTCCCCACCCTGTTGCTCGGTGCCGCCTGCCAGCAGCCGGTGGCCGCCGCCGTCGCGGACCACCTGACCGTTGTCCAAGGGAACCTTCAGGTGGCCCCGGTGGGATCACTGCTGCCGGCCCAGGTGGTCATCCGGGTCTATGCGGCCGATGGCAAGCTCATGCCGCAGGTGCCGGTGAGCTTTTCTGTCACGTCGGGCGGGGGGACCGTTGATCCAGCGACCGCCATCAGCGATGCGAGCGGCGAAGTGAAGGCCAAGTGGACCATCGGCCCGACGCTCCCCATCCAAACGCTGACAGCGTCGGCCCCGGGCGTGAGCCCCGTCACCTTGGGGGCCACGGCGATCATCCCGACGGACCTGACCATCGCGCAGGGCCAGGGACAGACCGGCAAGGCGAGCACTGCGCTGACGACGTCGATCCTGATCCGCGTCACGGGCGGCGCCAACGTGCCGATCCCCAACCAGACGGTCACCTTTTCCGTGACGTCGGGGGGTGGCAGCTTCACCCCGGCGACCGGGGTGACCAACGCCCTCGGTGAGCTCAGCGTGAAGTGGACGCTGGGTCCGGCGCTTGGGGCGCAGACGGCATCGGTCGCCACCGGCATCCTCCCCGCCGTCACGCTCACGGCCATCGCCAACTAACATTCCCGTCATGCTCGGCATGACGGCGGTAGTGACGGGAGGGACCGAGGGGGTGGGCCGCGCGACGGCCCACGCCCTCGCTTCGCGTGGGGCCCGCGTGATTGTGGTGGGACGGGACCCCGCCAAGACCGCGGCGACCGTCACCGCGCTCACGCAGGCGACCGGCAACACACAGCTCTGCGGGGAGCTGGCTGACCTGTCGGTGCAGGCTGATGTCGAGGCGCTGGCTGATCGACTGCTCGCCGCCGAACCCCGCATCGATGTCTTGATCAATAACGCGGGAGCGCTCTTCACCGACCGCGCCCTCACCATCGATGGCATTGAGCGGACGTTTGCGCTGAATCATCTGGCGTACATGCAGCTGACGCTTCGCCTGCTGCCCCGCCTGCTGGCATCAGCATCCCCAGGCGCACCGGCGCGCGTCCTCTGCGTCTCCAGCCGCGCCCATTCGGAAGCGCGTCTCGATCTCGCCGATCTGCAGCTGACGCGCGGCTACGGCGGCTGGCGGGCCTACGGCCGCTCCAAACTGTGCAACATCCTGTTTGTGCGGGCCCTCGCTCGGCGCGTGAATCCTGAGCAGCTCGTCGTCCACGCGTTGCACCCTGGGGTCGTGGCGACACGGTTCGCGCAGAGCGGCAACGGCTGGCGCGGGCAGCTGATGCGCCGAGTGATGGATCTCATCTCCATTTCACCGACGGCTGGCGCCGACACCGTCGTGTGGTTGGCCACCGATCCAGCGGCGACCCGCGAGAGCGGCGCCTATTGGGTCACGCGCCGCTCGGTTGCTCCCTCGAGGATCGCACAGGATGCGGCGCTGGCCGACGCCCTGTGGGAGGCATCGGCCGCGTTGTTGCCGCCGTGGGCACGAACGGTTACCCCACGTGCTGCCGGCGACGCCGGCGTGTCACCGCGGCCATAGCGAGCCCGCCCGCCGCCGTCAGCAGGATTGTGGACGGTTCCGGGACGGTGTTGACCGGGACGAGGAACTCCTGATGTGCGGTGCAGCTGCGGCACTCCGGGTCGCCCTGCTCCGTGAGGATGAACCAATCACGTGCGAGGGGGAGCGGGTTCAGCGGCAAGAGCCCGGACAGATCCGCGTAGCCGGTGGCGGGAGCCCCGGGATCAAAGAGCCGCCAGATCGTCCCCTGCACATTGAGCTCGGTGAAGCCGGAGACGCCGGCCAGCTGCTGTTCCACCAGCCACGCGGCGCGCTGGTAGGTCAGCAGATCTGCGGGACGCGCAATGCGCGTGAGATCGCCGCTCAGGATGGGCGTGGCCCAATACGCGTAGGGCGCCGCCAGAGGTGGCGCCGAGCGCGCGAAATCGAGGCACCAGACGGGCGTGTTACTGGCGTCCGCGAGCAACGGCGCGAAGCCCGCGAGATCGGCGCGGTACGGTCCCACTTCCACGCCGGCAATTTGTCCGTTGGCCGACAGATCGCCTTGAAAAGTGAGCGTGCCGAGCACCTGCGCGGAGGCTGACGCCGTGATGACGCTGCTCATGAGCAGCGCAAGGCTGAGCGAGGTGAACCGAGACGTGGCGGTAGGCATGCAGGACGGCTCCGAAGCGAGAGGGGATCACGTGGCGCATTCGCCACCACCCTCACCGACGGGGCACTCCGCGTGCCACCCAGCGTCAGGTTTTTCCGCTTAGCACGCGCGCGCGGTGTCGACCACGTGGCTGTCGAAGAGCGCGACGCCATCACACGACACGGAACGCGTTTCGTGAGCAGCGCACATCATGGCGGACCGACGCAGCCCCCCGCTGCCTCAGTCCGCCATGCTGTCTGTTCCGTGCGACAGTGTACCGCCACACTCCCTGCGCCGGTGGCACGACGCCCCCCGACGTCATGCCACCGGCTGCAGGACAGACCGGTGCGACTTAGTGCGTCGCGGCCGCCGCACTCCGCCGCCGGCGGCGACGCACGACCAGACCGATCCCGCCGAGACCAACGGCCATGAGCAGATAGGTGCTCGGCTCTGGCGTGACCGTGCTCGAGTACAGGAATTCCTGGTTGGTGATTTCGGTGCCGTCGATTTTGTCGCTCATCACGAACCAGGTCTTCTTGAGCGTGAAGGACCCCGGCACGGAACTGAGGAGATTCGTATAGCCCCCGGTGATGTTCCCCGGATTGAACAGTTCCCACAGCGTGCCCTGCACATTGATGGCGGAGAAGTTGGCGACCCCGGCATCGTACTGCTCAATGAGCCAGGCGGCCTTTTGGTAATTCGTTTTCGCCGAGGCGCTGTTATTGCCCATCGTGACGTAGTTGAGCGTCTTGCTGAAGTCGGTGCCGGCGAGTGCGGTGGCGTAATACGTGTCGACCGTGGTCCCGGTGTTGTGGGCGAAGTCCACGCACCAGACCGGGGCGTTGGTCCGGTCGGTGAAGGCGCCGGTAAAGCCACTCAGGTTGGCGACGTACGGGCCCACTGCTTTGGTCGCCAACGTCTGTCCCGTCCCGCCGTTGCTGGTCCATTGGAAGTTGCCCGCGACGGGCGCTTGGGCGCTGGCCGTCGACGCGGCGAGCGAGAGCGACGCCACGACGGCGACCGCCGCCGTCAGCGGCGACGTCCAGCGGGTCGGGCGGCGGCGGGTCGCAAACGAGTGGAACAGGGAGCGCGATGTCATCGGTAGGCCTCGAGGGTTCGTGAGAGCAGGAGCGACACAGGACAAGCGATTCATGCCATCCCATAGAGCAATCCGCGTGCCGAACCCGACTGTGTCACGGCGGCCTCTACCGTAACACCAATTGTTCTATCTTGTTGTTTTTCAATCGGTTAAAAAACACACAATGCCAGAGTCTGCTTGGCATTCTTGCACTGTTGCAACACTGCGACATGGCATCGTTGCGGCACCGCACCTTGGATGTCTCTATCGACCGGGAAACCGGGGGCCGCGGAAGCGTGTCGGCAGCGAATCGCAGCCAACGCGTGCACCAGGCCGATTCGCATCATGCCGTGAGAACATGGGTACCCCGTATGCGCCACACCCCGTGCGGACCGAAGTCCGCACGGGGTGTGCACCGATCGGGGGAGAGTGGGCGCCCCCCGGCACCTGTCAGTCCGACCGATGTCGAACGATGCGGCGTGTATCTCTCTGGGCGTGGTGACCGGTGGCGCTCAGCGCACGTCCGTCACCGGGCCCCACTTACGCCGTGGCGATGCTGTTGCGACGGCGGCGACGCGCCATGAAGCCCACCGCGCCCAGTCCGGTGGCCATGAGCAGATACGTGCTCGGCTCTGGGGTGACTGTGCTGGAGTACAGGAATTCCTGATTGGTGATTTCCGTGCCGTCGATCTTATCGCTCATCACGAACCAGGTCTTCGTGAGGGTAATCGTCCCCGGCACCGTGGAGAGCAGATTCGTGTAGCCGCCCGTGATGTTGCCCGGGTTGAAGAGTTCCCACAACGTGCCCTGCACGTTGGTCGCCGTGAAATTGGCGACCCCGGCATCGTACTGCTCAATGAGCCACGCGGCCTTCTGGTAGGTGAGCTTGCTCCCGTTCAGCGTCTTCGTGAAATCCGTGCCGCTCAGTGCCGTCGCGTAATACGTGTCCACCGTCGTGCCGGTGTTGTGCGCGAAATCAATGCACCAGACCGGGGCGTTGGTGCGATCGGTGAAGGCGCCAGTGAAGCCGGTCATATCCGCTCGGTAGGGACCGACGGCTTTGGTGGCCAACGTCAGCCCAGAGGTCCCGTTGTTCTTCCACTGAAAGTTGCCGGCGACCGGGGCCTGCGCGCTGGCGGTGGACGCCGATCCGGCGAGCGCCAACAAGGAGCAGCCGGCGACGATGGCCGAGGTGCGACGACGGACGCGGGGGAGCAGCGACGAGATGGACATGGATGAGGACCTCAAGGGTGGGGGGGGCCTGGCCAGAAGTGGCCGTGCGCCCTGTGCTATGACCTAGTGCAAACGGTATGCCTGAGCTTGCCAGATTATGGCAGCCTCTACCGTAACAGTTCATTTTATAAACCATTGGAATAAAACGCTTTATAAATTCACCAATGCCAGAGTCCGCTTGCCATTAGCGCACTGTTGTGTCCGCGCTACAGTGCAGCTCTACAGCTGAGGTCGTTTGCCACGCCGAGAGGAAGCCTGGGAGGTCGCTCGTGTACGGCTCCCCTCGAGATCCGGTGCTCTATATAGAAGAGCTCGTCATCCTCAGCCCCATGCCTCCGCGACCCGCATGGCCCGAAACGACCACACCCCGTGCGGACCAGAGTCCGCACGGGGTGTTCATCGGTCGGGGAAGCGTTGGCGCCCCCCGGCACCCGCCTGGCCGACCGATGTCAGACCACGGTGCTTTTTCCTACGGGCGGTGCGAAGAACTCAGACCGCCGTCATCGCGCCGCGACGGCGCCGACGGGCCATCACCCCCACCGCCCCCAACCCCGCCGCCATCAGCAGATACGTGCTCGGCTCCGGCGTCACCGTGCTCGAGTACAGGTATTCCTGGTTGCTCACTTCCGTGCCGTCGATTTTGTCGCTCATCACGAACCAGGTCTTCGTGAGCGTCGGCGTCGCGGCAATGGAGCTGGAAAGATCGGTGAAGCCTGTCGTCGGCGCCGAACCCGGATTCATGAGCTTCCAGATCGTTCCCTGCACGTTGACCGCCGTGAAGTTCGCCACGCCCGCGTCATACTGCTCAATCAGCCACGCCGCTTTCGCATAGTTGGTCTTTGCGAGCATCCGCGTCTTGGTAAAGTCCGTGCCATTCATCGCCGTGGCCCAGTAGGTATCGGCAACCCCAGTGGTGGGCGCGCCATTGACGAAATCCACACACCAGATGGGGGCGTTGGTCCGGTCAGTGAACGCGGTGCTGTACCCGGCGAGGTTGGCGCGGTACGGCCCAACCGCAACACCACCGAGCGTGCCATTCGTGCCGGCGCTGACAAAGGTGAAGTTGCCGGAGACCGGCGCCTGGGCCTGCGCCGTCGGCGCAAAGGCCACGGTCGCCAGGGCCACCGCACTGGCCACCCGAACCACCAAGCGCAGGAACAAAGAAGAACGGAAAGCGGATGTAGCAGTCATGGAGTGAAACCTCAGGCATCTAGGGGGGTCAGCCGAACACATCAGGAGGACGAACGACCACCCTTTATGCAATCCGTATGCCTGAGCTCGCCAGAATATGCCAGCCTCTGCTGTAACGGTCTCAGCCATAACCCATTGCAAAACAACCACTTCAATTTTCCCGTATGCCAGAGCTCGCTTGGCTTACGCACACTGTTGTGGCAGCGCCACAACAGCACGCTACAGCAGAGCTCGCCATGCCATACGCAAGAGGCCGCCTGATCGTCACATCAGGCGGCCTCAGCCATACTATATGCAGTGCTTCACACTCCGGGGCGCGCCGTTTCGGTCGACCTCCACGAGCACGGGACCTCACACGAAAGCCTCTGACGACAAAGCCTCTGACGACAAAGCCCCCGCGACGGTCTGTACTGTCGCAGGGGCTCGTTCAACCGCTGTGGTGACCGCCGCGAGCGAAACCCGTCGCGGCCGAGGCGTGAGAGCGCGGGGGCGTGAGAGCGCGGGGCGTCAGACCGCCGCGACGCTGCCGCGGCGCCGGCGACGGGCCATCGCGCCGACCGCGCCGAGCCCCGCCGCCATCAGCAGGTACGTGCTCGGCTCGGGCGTCACCGTGCTCGAGTACAGGTATTCCTGGTTGTCCGTGCAGCCCACCGTGGTGCAGCCCTTCTCGTCGTCCGTCATCACAAACCAGGTCTTATTGAGCGTGACCGTCGTCGGGACCGACGAGAGCAGGTTCGTGAAGCCCGTCGTCGGCGCGCCACCGTAGTTGAACATGCTCCAGAGCGTCCCCTGCACGTTCACCGCCGTGAAGTTCGCGACCCCGGCATCGTACTGCTCAATAAGCCACGCCGCCTTCTGGTAGTTGAGCGCCGCGCCCGCACGGGTCTTCGTGAAATCCGACCCGCTCAGCGCCGTCGCGTAGTAGCTGTCCGCGACCCCCGTCGTCGGGGCGCTGTGCCCGAAGTCCACGCACCAGATCGCCGCATTCGTCCGATCGGCAAACGCCGGGCTGTAGCCCGCCACGTTGGCGACATAGGGGCCCACCTGGATGCCCCCGAGCGTACCATTGGCCGTGGCATCACCCATGTAGGTGAAGTTCCCCAGCTTGGGCTGCGCCTGCGCCGCCGGCGCAAACGCCGCGGTCGCCAAAGCCACCACACTGGCCGCCCGAACCACCGAGCGCAGGAACGAGGAACGGACGAAAGACGAAGCAGTCATGGAACCAAAACCTCAGCATCTAGGGGGGTCAGCCAAGCACATCAGTAAGACGAACGACCTCCCCTCATGCAATCCGTATGCCTGAGCTCGCCATAATATGCCAGCCTCTGCTGTAACGGTCTCAGCCGTAACCCATTGCAAAACAACCACTTCAATTTTCTATTATGCCAGAGCTCGCTTGGCTTACGCACACTGTTGTGGCAGCGCAACAACAGCACGCTACAGCAGAGCTCGCCATGCCATACGCAAGAGGCCGCCTGATCGTCACATCAGGCGGCCTCAGCCATACTATATAGATGAGCTCGGCAACTCATCGCCACGTACCGCAACGGTGCACCGAGCTAGAAAATCCAGTCCTTGAACAGGTCGAAACCAAACTGCATCCGCGGGAACAGATCGCCCCCCACCCGCGAACAGGGCGCCGTCCCCGGGTCCACGCCCAACTGCGCCGACAACCCGCGCGCCAGCCGATACTCCGCCGCCACCCCGTACCAAATCGACGCGCTCCGGAACGACGACTGCGCCGAGCCACGACAGACCCCGGTATTCAACCGCAGAAAGGTCCGCTCTCCGATCTGCTTCCCTGCCGAGATGCTCAGGTTGTCCAGCAGCGAATAGGGCGTCAGATCATCACGCGCCTGCCCCCCCGCCGTCGTCACCTGGACGGTGTTGAACACCGGCAGCAACCGCTGCAGCGCCCCCTCCACCGCCCCACCCACCGACGGCAGCAGCACCCCGGTCACCGCCCGCACCGTACTCTGACTCTGCCCATCCAGCGCAAAGGTGGGCGCCCCAAAGATCAGCAGCGAAATCACTTCCGATTCCGGCGCGCTGCTGTACAACGGGTCCGTGCTGGAGAGCTTCACCACCGGCCGGGCCAACGTCCCCCCCACCTGCACCCGCACCGGGATCTCTTCCCCCGACGTCAGCCGCACCACATTCGTCGCCGTCAGATCCACCGCCGGCGACAACGACGCCTGCCCAAAAAAGCGCACGGTCCCGGAATCGACCCGGAAGCTCCGGCTCACCACCCCGAGATCCAGCCGGTACTGCCCGCGATTCGCCGTGATCTGCCCCAACGGGACCAGCACCCCGTCTCGGCTCGTCAGCCCGACACTGCCCCCCAGCTTCACGGTGGCTTCCGGCGTCTTCACCCAGACGTCGGTCCCCAAATCGACCCGCAGGCTGTCCACCTGCAGCACATCGCCAATCCGGGCGATCCCCAGCCCCGCTTCCTGCGCCAACGGCAGTTCACTGGCCGTCAGATAATTCGCCGTCGCAGCCGCTGCGAGGTCGATCGCCGCGCCGGCCCCCAGCGGATCAATCACCAGCGTCGCCCGCGGAATGACGAGCGCCCCATTCACGACCGGCTTGGTGAGCGGCCCCTCGGCCGACAACCCACCGCCCAGCACCGCCGTGGTGCCATCCGGGCGCTTCGCCAGCACTACGGAACTGAACTCCATGCGCGCCGACACCGACGCTGGCGCCGCAGCAGGGAGCCGTAACACGCCCCGCACGCCCAGCGTATCCCCGACCCGGCCACTCCGGAAACGGAGCTGCTCCAGCACGACCGAATCGCCGGCCGCCACCAGTTGCGCCGCCCCGTCGCTTGGCTCAATCCCCAGCTGCGGGAGACGGGCCCCTGCACCGGACAGGGCGAGGCGCCCCGTGGCCACCGGCCGCGCCAGCGTCCCGGCAATGTCGACCTGGCCATTCACCGCACCGCGGAGCCGCTCCACCCCTTCGAAGACCAACCCCAGCCCCTCGAGCCGCAACGAATCGGCGACCAGCTGCGCCGCAATCGTTGGACTCGGTGCCGGATTGGTCGATGGCGTCCCGGTCAGATCGTACGGCATGCGGCCACGCACCGTGACGCGCCCACCCGTGGTGTCCTGCATCGAGGCTTCCGCGCTGACCTGACCATCGGTGTAGGCAGTCGTCGCGACGATGCGCGGCAGGACCGTCCCCCGCTGTCCGAGCGAATCCACCACGAAATTCGCGGTGAGGCGGGGCGCAGCGCGCGTCCCCTGCAGCGCGACATCACCCGTCACGAACCCCGTCGTTGGCGGCGTGCCGAGCGCGAGCTCTGCCGCCTGCCCGGCCGGAAAGCGCTCCAGATGCGCCGACGCGGCGATGCCGCCCGTCGCCGGCAGCGAGGCCTGCGCGGTAATGCGTCCCCCCTGCGAGGAGCGCACTTCGAGCGCCTCCAGCCGAGCCACCGTGGAATCGCGATAGAGCCGCAGCGGCGTCGTCGAGAGCCAATCAATGCCGCCCGCCCGAAAGTCCAGCGAGTCGGCAGTGAGGGAGAACGCGCTCCCCTGCCGATCGTAGCGGGCCCGAATAATCAGATGTTCATCCGTCGCGGAACTGGCATCGAACGCCAGTCCACCGCGCGAGGCACTTGCATCGGTGGTGCGCACTTCGGCGGAGGAGACATGCAGCGCGCCAATTCCTTCGACGTCGTCCGCCGTGGCGACCGAGGTCATCACCGGGTGCGTGAGCAGGTTCGCCACGCGCGCCGACCCAAAGATCCGCCCCACGCGAATGGAGCCCACCTGCAGCGCCCGGGCGCCGAGGGACCACGTTGCGGTCGCGTCATCGAGCGTCCCGACAATGTCGCCGGCCAGCGTCGCATCGCCATGCAGCGTGTCGGCCGCCAGTCGCTGCAGCTGCCGAGCAGCGGCACTGTCCACGGGCATCAAGGCGTTCGCGAAGTGGGCGAGCTGGCGGCCCACCGCTTCCAGTGAATCGATCCGGGCCGACAGCTGCAACGTGTCGATCATCACGGGCGACGCCACGCCGGCGCTGTCCGACGGGAGCACACGGGCGAGACCGCCCGTGGCGGTCACCGTGATCCCCGCGAGATGGAGCAACGCCGAATCGACCTGCAGGCGGTCGCGATCGATCGTGGCATCCGCGACGAGATCAAAGGCGGGGCGATCGGCGGCTTCCACCTGGCGTGTGGCCATCTGCACCCGGGCATCACCCAGCACAACAGCGCCCGCGCGGTCGCGCGTGCCGTCAGCGGCGAGATGCAGTGTCCCCGTGAGTGCGGTGGCGGGCACCGTCCCGGCGCCCATCCAGGCGCTGACATCGAACCGGTCGATGGCGCCATCGGCAACGAGTCGCCACTGTTGCGGAAGCCAGACGAGCACACCGGCCGCCGTCACGGGCGCGCCCTGTCCCGTGGCGAGCGCCACCGACCACGCCAGCGAGTCGAGTGACCCGGACGCGGTCACGCGCCCCGAGAGGGGGGCCGTGATGCGCACCGTGGTGTCCACACGCGCGAGTGCTTGCATGGCGAGAGGATTCGCCGTCAGATCGAGCGCCACGACGGTGCCGCTCCGCCGTTTCTCCACGCGCACATCGCCCGTGATCTGCGACACGGTCCCGACGCCGTCGGTCCAGGTGGCCGACAGTCCACGCATCTCGACACCCCGGGCCGACGCCTCCGGGATGCGCGCGCTCGCCCGCAGGACCCCATCAACGGGCGGCGCGTCGGGGATCAGGCGCCGCACGGTGCGGAGATCCACGCCGAGGTCGTGGAGTTGCACGTTGCGCACGGCGGGGACGGCGCCCAGCGCCACGATGCCCGCCGTGTGGAGCCACGAGGTGGCGTTACCCGCGGCCGCATCGGTAAAGCGGGCCGACAGGTCATCAATGACGAAGCGCGACAGGGGGCCCCCCGCGCGGGCCTGCAGGCGCCCGCGAACCAGCCCGCGCACGTCTTCCGGGAGCGCGCCGTCGCTGAGGCGCCGCATGAGCTCCGTCGTGATGGGCGCGACCGTGAGGTCGAGCGCGGAGAGCGCGAGATCGGTAGGCCCCACCGCGACCGTGATCCCCCCCGCGAGGCGTGAGGCCCCACTCGCCACCGACAACCCGCTCAAGGTGAAAGCGGCGTGATCAGCGTCGGCCAGCGTGCGCGCATGCACCTGCGACACCCCTCGGCCACTGTCGGGGAGCGCCGGCCAGATCCACTGCAGATCGGCGAGGGCCGCATCGGCCTCCACCCGCACGTCGTAGCGCAGACCATCCTCGTGATGCCAATCCACCATCCCCGCGAGCCGCGCCGTGGAGCGCGGCATCGCGAAGTGGGAGAGGGTGAAGTGCATGGTCTCCGGCGTCCAGCTGACCACGCCGGCGGCGTCGGTGACGGTGACCGCTGGATCGGAGACGGTGAGCTGTGCGGCGTCGAGGATCAGCCCGGTGGAATCGGGCGCCTGCACGGCAAAACGCGCCGCGTGGGCGTGGGCCTGACCGATCGTGATCCGACGCACCTGGGCCCAGCCGTCGGCGACTGGCCGGAGATCATGCGCGGTGCGCGCCGCGGCGATGACGCTGTCGCGCGCGGCCCCCTGAAAGATGGGGTGCGGCGCCCACGGGGCGGTGATGGTGATCGCGGCGTTGGTGAGCTGCAGCGAATCCACCCGCACGTCATCGCCGAAGCCGGGGCCTGGGGCCGGCGGTGTGGAGTCACCAGCCAGGATATACAGGAGATTCCACGGCGTGGTGGTGGTCTTCTGCATCGCGAGCACGACGCCGTCGACCGCCAACCGACGCAAATGAATGCGCCGCGACGTGAGCGCCGACCAGTCGAGGGAGACCGACAGGTGTTGCAGCTGGAGCACCGGGGCCCCGGCGGCATCCACCAACTCCAGCGAATCAAGTTCGATCACGCGGCGGGAGAGCGTGCGCAGCGTGCCCAGCCGGAGCCGACCGCGCGGCGCGAGCGCCGCGTTGAGGCGCGGCGTGAGCTGTGCCACCAGCCAGCGGCGTCCGCCGTCGGTGCCGGTGATCCACCAGCCACCCCACGTGGTGAGCACCACCACGGTCCCGAGAGCCATCAGCGCGCGACGCCGCCGCGATCCACCGGCCATCAGAACGCCTGACCGAGGCCGAAGTGGAAGACCAGCCGCGACAGCACACCACGCGCGCTTGGTGGGGCATAGCTGTCCGGGCAATCAAATATGCTGCCCGGATGGGCCGGGTCGATGGACACCTGATTCCCCGGGCTCGCGCATTGAATCGTGCCGCCCACGCCGCCCACACCGCGGGCGAGATAGAGCGCGCGCCCCGCGCGCGGGGGATACGGCGAGTAGCCGATATCCACGCGGAAGGGGCCCAGCGGCGTCACGAGGCGCACGCCGATCCCGGGGGTCGCCCGCAGGCTTGAGAGCTGAAAGCGTTCCACATCGGCTTCCCAGAGGGAGCCGACGTCGAGGAACCCCACCAGCTGCAGCTGTTCCGCGAGCCAGCGGAGGTTGCGCCGATATTCAACATTGGCGAGCAGCTGCGCAGAGCCCCCACGCGGCACGGCACGATCGTAGCCCGCGCCGGATTGCACCTGCACGACCGGCACCCCACCGACCTGCGTCGAATCGATGCGGGAGACCACGTACACGAGGGGACCGAGCAGATTCTGCTGGAAGCCGCGGACCGAGTTTTGCCCGCCGCTGAAGATCCGCTCCTGCGTGGGGAGCAACGGAGCCCCGTCCACCAGTTCAGCGCCGGGGGCGAACGCCCGCGCGAGTTGTACGCGCGTGGCCAGCACCCCACCCGCGACACGCTGGAAATGCGCGACATCGCCGGAGAGGCGATAAAAACGTACCGCGGCATTCGTGCGGGAATCCGTCATCCCGGCGCGGACTTCGCCGCGGAGCCGGATCCCCCGACCGGGATCGATCGCGTTATTCGTGCGATCATGCGTGATCGTCGAGCTGAGCACCGCCACACCACGACCGAACAGGGAGCTTTCGTATTCAGCCTGCTGGCATTGTCCAAAGCGGGCGCACGACTCGGCCGGGTCAATGCGGGTCCGGCCATTTTCATACTGAAACCCGCCGGTGAGTGCGGTGCGGGGCGACAGTGTGCGGGCAAGCTCCATCAACGCGCCAACGCCGATTTCCCGAATGTAGGCGTACGGCTCACTCCGGCGCTCGGTGTAGAGTGAGATCACCGGCGACAGCGGGGTCCCGAAGAGGTGTGTGCTGGTGAGCGACGCCCCGAGATAGTGGTTCATCACGGTGAAGAGCGTATCGGCCCGGAGCGCTTGCGAGCAGAAGCTCGGGGCGAAGTCCGCGGGCGCGCCCACGCCCAGCTTGGAAACACGGGCATTCACTTCGAGACGACGCCCCACCCCGAGCGTCCGCCGGTCGACGAGACGGGTTTGCGCCCGGCCACAATCGAGCGTGGCCCACCCAATTCCGACTCGCGCGTTGCGGGCTGGCGCCTCCGCGACGGTGATGCGCAAGTCCATGAGCGTATCACGGGCCGGCACCGGCAGGTCGGGGGTGAGCGTATCAATCAGCACCAGCCGAAAGGCGTCGGCGCGGTAGAGATCCCGCTGCGCGTCGAGGATGTCGGCCTCGCGGAAGCGCCGTCCCGCGCGAAGGTTCGTGAGCCGACGGACCGCCCCGGAGTCAATGGTGGCGGGCGCGGTGCCCAGTCCCTGATTGACGACCGTCACCGTCCGAATGGTAGTGACCTGCCCCGTGGTGAAGTCGGCGGACACGCGCACGCGACTGGCGAGCGTATCGATGCGGACCGTCACCGTGGGACGGATCGCCCGGGCATACCCGGCGTCGCGCAGCGCGGCCACCAGGGCGGTGATGGTGGTGTCGAGCCGGATCCGATCGAAGCGGTGCGCCTGCATCGCGCGCATCGCCTCCACGCTCTCCGCCGTGGGGGCATCGGGTGGCGTCGTCGGGAGTCCGTTCAGCGTCAGCGTGTCCAACAGGAAAGGCGCGCCGGGGACCACCTCGAATCGCAATTGCAGCCCACGGGCGGTACTCGTGGTGGTCGCGACCACCCGCGCCTGCAGCCATCCGGCTTGCCGATGCAACACGGCGAGACGGAGCGCATCGAGCTGCACCTCACGCGGTTCGCTACAGGGGAGCTGTCCCACGTGCAGTACCCGGGCCGCGTAGCTGGGCTCCCGGGTGACAATCGCGGCACTCAGCGTCGCGTCATCGAATTGGGGCGCACCGGTGAAGTCAATCCGCTGCACGCGGCGCGACGGATCACAACCGGTCGGTCCCGACGGCCCCTGCGCACTGGCCACCGACGCGAGCACCACTGCCTGCATGGCGGCCAGCAGCAGCGCGCCCGCACCTCGGCGCACAATGGAACGTCGGAGCGTTGCGGGGAATATCACCCCCATAATCTCGCCGATCCGCTGACGGCCTGCCAAGAGCGGACAGGGGATGGCGTTCATGCCGTGTTTAGTCTGGAGGTGTAGAATTCACAGAGCACGGTTAATCCGCCGGCGAGCCCGGCGGCATTGGCCTTCCTGAGCCCTGTTTGCGGAGCCGTCGATGTTGCCCTTGGGAGAAGTCGCGTGTGCGGTGGTGCTGGCATGGACGAACCTGACCGGCGGCGTCAGCCCTGCGGCGGTGTCCGTACCCGTGGAGGGGATGGACCCGGCTGTGGCGCCCGTCACGGTGCCCCGTCTGGCGGACGCGCCGCGCACCCTGCTCATGCGGCCGATGGCTGAGGACACGATCCGCAAGCCGCGCGCCAAGGCCGTCGTCTATAGCGACGCGTATACGTGGCGGCTCGAGTGGCATCGACGACTCTCCTGGGCCATGCTGCCGTTGTTTGCCGCCTCGTATGTCGCGGGTGACCAACTGATGAAGGCCTCTGAGCACGGAACCACGGCACCGACCTGGGCGCGGCCAGTGCATCAAGTCGCCGCCAATGGGAGCGCGGTGCTCTTTGGGCTGAACGGCATCACGGGGGCGCTCAACCTGTGGGAGGGGCGGAACGATCCCACGGGGCGGACGCGCCGTTGGGTGCACAGCCTCCTCTTTACCGCCGCGAGCGGTGGGTTTGTCTATGCGGGCACCCAGCTCGCGGACGGCGCGGAGCAGTCCCGGCAGATGCGACAGCAGCATCGCACCGTGGCTCTGACCTCCATCGGCGTCTCGACGGCCAGCTGGCTGTTGATGCTCATTGGCAATTGATCCACGCATGCCCGCCGGTACGCCGGCCTCGGCGCGCTCCTGATTTTCCCTGACTCTCTCTGTCATGCTGCAATCCATCATCACCGCGGTCCAACCCTGGGCCGATTATTACGCCGATCACCGCGTCGTCAGCACTGCCATCATCGCGGGACATCTCCTCGCAATGTTCGTTGGCGGTGGGATCGCCGTGGCCACCGATCGCCAGATTCTCCGCGTGCCGGCCAATCGGCCTGACCTCGCGCAGGCGGCGGCGGCGGACATGGAAAGCACCCACCGCGTGGTGATCACCGCGCTGGTCCTGGTCATCCTCTCCGGCGCCCTCTTGTTCCTCTCCGAGGTGGAGACCTTTGCGGTCTCGCCCGTGTATTGGGCAAAGATGAGTGGCGTTGTCCTCCTCCTGCTCAACGGCCTGCGGATGCAGCGAGCCGAACGGGCCGTGGTGGGGGGCCATGGCGTCGTGACGCCGGAGACGGCTGCGGTGCCCTTCCCATCGACGGCCTGGGGGACGCTCACCACGACGGCCCGCGTGAGCGTGGTCCTCTGGCTCGCGATTCTTCTGCTCGGCGTGGTGCTGACGAATGTCTGATCACGAGCCATGTCCGGTGGCCGATGCCTGTTCGGGGCGCCGGGCGTTTCTCCGCGATGCCGTGGCCGGCGCGCTCACACTGGCGGGATTCTCGGCGCTCACGCCATGGACGGCACTCTCGGCGCTCGAAGTTCACGGGTCCGGGACGGTGAAGTATCCGATGCCAAGCGCCGATGGCGTGTCGATTGATACGGGCAACGAGGTGATCCTGTGCCGTTCGAAGGGGGAGGTGTACGCCTTCGCGCTCTCGTGCCCCCACCAGAACACAGCGCTGCGGGCGATGTCCGGCGGCAAGGGATTCCAGTGCCCGCGCCACAAGTCGCGCTATCTCCCGAATGGGACCTTCCTCGACGGGAAGGCCACCCGCAACATGGACCGACTGCAGATCAGTCGCGACGGCAATGATATCGTCGTCGATCCGTCCGTTGCCTACGAGAGTGATACCGAGCCCGCAAAGTGGGGTGCGGCGCTCGTCAAGGTGTAATGCTGGCAGGACGAGCCCGTCGTCCCCTTCCCTCTTTCTGGAGCTTTCATGAGCGACCGTTCCTGTCAGGCCCCGTGTACCCTGCGCGCTGCAACGCCGGGCGCGCCCGTTGGGATGGATCGCCGCGCCTTCTTGGCCCAGAGCACGTTGGCCGCCGTGGCGGCGGCGCTGGCCACCGCCTGCGGCGCCGAGAGTTCCCCCACAGGGCCGGGATCGGTGAACGTGACGGTCACTCTGGCTGACTACGCAGCGCTGGCAACGGTGGGCGGGATCGCCCGGATCAATGGCACCGCGACGCCGGTCGCCGTCGTGCGGACGGCCACCAGCAGCTATCGCGCGTTCTCCATGGTCTGTCCGCACGCCGGAACCACGATCGGCATCAGCGGTGGTGGCTTCCTCTGCCCCAACCATCGGGCGAGCTTCTCCTCCACCGGTACCTGGACGGGTGGAGAGCGGACCTCAAACCTGTGGGAGTTCACCGTTACCGCCAACACGGCGGCGGGCACGCTGACCATCACGTCGTAACGCCCGAGGCGATGGGGCTGGCCCATCGCCGCTCGATATTGGATACTGTACACGCGTCGTCGACCCGCGGTCGGCGGCGCGTTCGTGCGTCCCTCCTCCCGCATTCGCCATGATCACCCCCTGCTCGCCTTCCCCGTCCGGGCCGCACGGCTCGTCCGGCCCCCGTGTTGGCACCCGTTTTGGCAACCGCATCGTGCGTCGCGCTCTCTCGGCGCTCGTGGGTCCGTTGACGTTCGTCGCGGCCAGCGCCGCGTCGCTGCCGGCGCAAGCATCGCGCCGCCCCGCCGCCTCCGCTGACGAGATCACCCGGATCCGCGATCACGCATCAGTGCAGCAAGCCTTCACCGCCTTGGAGCGCGAGAACGCGTGGACCCTCGAGCAGCAGGTGTCCCTCTGTGAAATTCCGGCGCCGCCGTTCAAGGAAGCCGCGCGGGCCGCGGTCTTCCGCGATCGGCTGATCGCGCTCGGCGTGCAGCAAGTGCACATCGATAAGGAAGGCAATGTCATTGGCGAAATCCGTGGCAACCGGCCGGGACCCACGGTGCTGCTGAGTGGGCATCTCGACACCGTGTTCCCGGAAGGGACCAATGTGAAGGTGACGAAGACCGGGACGGTCTATCGTGGTCCTGGCATCGGCGATGATTGCCGAGGGCTCGCCGTCACGCTCGCCGCGGTCCGTCAAATCGTTTCTGCCAAGATCCCCTTCGCGGGACGCCTGCTGGTGGTGGGCACCATGGGGGAGGAAGGCCCGGGGAATCTGCGCGGGGTGCGGGCGCTCTTCGCGAGCCCGCTCAAGGACTCGGTGGATGTGTTCCTCTCGGTTGATGGTACCGGCTTCGGGATCACGAATGGGGGCGTCGGGAGCAATCGCTATAAGGTCAGCTACGTCGGCCCGGGCGGTCATTCCTATGGCGCCTTCGGGATGCCCAACCCGATCCACGCGATGGGACGTGCCATTGCGAAGATTGCCGACCTGCAGGCCACGACCACACCCAAGGTCACCTTCAATGTGGGCGTAGTCTCCGGCGGCACCTCCGTGAATTCCATCCCGGACCGTGGCACGATGGAGATCGACCTGCGCAGCGAATCGGCCGCGGCGCTTGCGTCGATCGATGCGAAGCTGCAGACGGCGCTGCGCGATGCGTTACGCGAAGAGCGGGCCCGTTGGCCGAAGTCGCGTGTCGCCCTCGATCTCAAAATCGATACCATCGGCATTCGTCCGGCAGGGCGTACCGCCGACACGGCCGCCGTCGTGCGCACGGCGCAAGCCGTCGCGAGTGTCATGAAGGTGAATGCCCCACTCGGTGCTTCAAGCACTGATGCCAACATTGCGATGAGCTTGGGCATCCCCGCCATCACGATTGATGGCGGCGGGACTGGCAAGGGGGCCCATTCGCTCGATGAGCAGTACGACGACGGCGCCGATGGGTTCAAGGGCGCGCAGTGGGTCCTGCTCGTGGTCCTCGGTCTCCTCGGTACGAAATAGCCCCACGCGCCAGCGCTCTGTCGTTATGACGGGGCGCTGGCGACGTGAAAGAGCGCAGCGACCGCCGAGGCGTTACGAGGCGCGGCGGTCGGTTGCAACCCCACGGCGTGGGCGGCCGCACCGATCACCTCTGCGGCCGACATGCCGCGCGCTCGCCAGTCCCGGATCGCCGTATCGTGATTGGCCTTGCTGAGCTTCGTGCCATCCGGTCGTCGGACGAGCGGATGATGCACCGTGTGGAGGGTGGCGGTGCCGCCCAGCAGGCGACGGAGCCGCAGCTGTCGACCGGTACTCGCCAGCAAATCTTCCCCGCGAATAATCACGTCGATCTCGTGCGCCAGATCGTCAACGACGACGGCGAACTGATAGGTCCACTGTCCCAGGCGATCACGCACGAGGAGGTCGCCGCATTGGGCGGCCGGCTCCTGCGTGATGCGACCGAGGCGCAGATCCGCAAACGTTTCGGTGCCGGGCGCCATGCGCACGCGGCGCGCTGGCGTACTGTCCGGCGAGCGCGAGGCGTGGGCGCACCATCCGGGATAGCGGAGCGCCTCCGAGGCATCGGACAGAACGGGGGCTCCGTCATCCGTAGCATCGGCCGTGCCCAACGTGCCGTCCGACGCGGCGGCGATGCGGCGTCGTGAACAGTCACAGGGATAGACCCGTCCATGCGGCTCGAGCGTCTGCAAGGCGTCGAGATAGCGCGCACCGTGGTTGGACTGCCGCATGGCATGCGCCTCGCGATCCGCGCGAAAGGAGGCCGTGGAGGAGATGTCGGGGACAAATCCCAGCCAATCCAGATCCTCCAGCAGCGCCTCCTCATATTCGGGACGGCAACGCGTGCGATCATGGTCTTCGAGGCGAAGGACCACCGCGCCGCCGTACGCGCGCGCAATGCCCCAGACATACAGCGCGTTGACCACATGCCCAAGATGCAGATGGCCCGTAGGGGCCGGGGCGAAACGTGTTCGCCAGTGATGCGTGGGCAGCTGGGCGCCCAGTGTGTGTCGCCAATCCGACTGCGACATCGCCGCGACTACTTCCAGCTCACGATATCCGCGTTGTCGCCCGTGCCGCCCGCACGGCCATCCGCGCCGTAGGAGAGCAGATCGTAACTCTCGGGGTTGTGCTGACCCGGTGCCAGGTAGACGTAGGGATGCCCCCACGGATCGAGCGGCACATCCTTCTGCAAATAGGGCGCGCGCCACGTGGCTGGCGCATCGGTGGTCGGGCGTTCCCGAAGCGCGAGTAAACCTTGGGCGGTGGTGGGATACATTCCATTCTCGAGCCGATACGACTCGAGGGCCGTGCCAAAGAGGGCAATCTGCGTTTTCGCGGTGGCGGTCCGGGCGTCGCCAACATTGCGGAACAGATTGGGCGCGACGACAGCGGCCAGGATGGCGATGACGGCAATCACCACCAGCAGTTCGATCAGTGTGAAGGCGGCGCGCGCGCGCCCCGGCCGCGACCGCCGAGCGCGAGGTGCGGTCATCACCGCCGCATGGTCGGTCCTGCCCCGCGCCGTGGTCACCCGCGCGTACGCGATGAATCCGCCTCAAACAGCCGAGGATCCACCCAACCGCGGACATCGGGGGACTTCACCAACCGCCAGCCGCCACGCCCCGTCCCCAGCATCGCCTTCTCGGATGGCTTGATGACGCCGACCACATCGCCAGCACGGGCGGCATCCCGGCGCACATTCACCCACGTGCGCGCGACGGCCGGTACCCACGTGATGGTGTCCTCTTCAACAGCCGTCATGGTAGCCGAGGCCAGCTGCACCGAATCCATCGTACCCACCGCGGCATTTGCCTGGGACGGGAGCTCCGCCCCCACCGAGGTACCCGCCAGTGACGCCCCCGTTGTGACGTCAGAGGACTGACGACGCTCTGTCGTTGGCGTCGGCGTGGATGCCGTCGCGGCCGCGGCCACCCGCGCGATCATCGGACCACCAGCCCGTATCACCGCATAGCCGCCAACGGCAACCAACGCCACTGCCGCCATCCCACCGAGCGCCCGCGCATTGATGCGACGCGTCCACGCCATGGTGGTGGGCGTCGCGATGCGATCGACGCACCACTGACAGTGCCGATCACGACGGTGCATGATGCCACAATGGCGGCACGTCTTCAGCGCGACCCGTTCGCCGCGTGCATCACGCAGTTCGAACAAGTGGGCGCACTTTGGACATTGCGAGGCAGCGGAGAGCGCCTTCGCACCACAGGCTTCACAGCGGAGGTAACCCATGCGGATCGGTTCGATGCCGACAGCGACATCACAAAGTTGACGGTGAGTCCCCCAGAGGGGATCGGACACGCTATGATGATACACGGTTTCTCCCAGCGAAAGGGGGGTGGTTTTACCCGTGACGGAACCGTGAACATTCTGCAGATTTATCCACATTCGCGCCGTTCGCCTGCCGGGCGGCGTCCCGCCCCCCCGCTGTTCCCTCCGTCTTCCGGTCCGTGGTCCATTTCCTTGTAGGCCTGTCTCTCAGCGCCGCCTCCCTCGGCGCGCGCCCCGCGGTGCCTGGCAGCCGCCCCTCCCCGCTCGTGCGGTCCGTGTCGGCGCGTCGCCCCACCACGCCGGCCTCCGCCGAGGCGACGCGGCTGGCGGGCCCGGTCTATGACGGCCGGCGCGGACAGCTCCGGGTGTCCATCCCGCGACGGGACGCCACGATCACGGTCGACGGCGCGCTCACTGAGCCGGAATGGGGACAGGCAGCCCTCCTGACCGGGTTCTCGCAATTCTTCCCACTCGACGGCGTGGCCGCGCAGGACAGCACCGAGGTGTTGGTCTGGTATTCGGCGAACGCCCTGCATGTGGGAGTTCGGGCCTTTGCGCCGGCGGGGACGGTGCGCGCCACGCTGGCCGATCGCGACAAGATCACGCAAGACGACAACGTGCAGCTCTTTCTGGGCACGTATGACGACAGTCGGCAGGCACTGGTCTTCAGCGTGAATCCCTTCGGGATTCAGAGTGATGGGGTCATCACCGAAACGGGCGCCAGCGGCTCCGGGGGCGGCTTCTTTGGCGGTACCGCCAAGGCCCGAGAGAATGCGGATCTTGCCCCAGACTATGTCTGGCAGTCCAAGGGACGGCTCACCGCCTTCGGCTATGAAGTGGAGATCGTCATTCCATTCAAGAGCCTGCGCTACCGCGCGGGGGACGAACAGCAGTGGCAATTGCATGTGCTGCGCACCGTTCAGGCAACGGGCCATGAAGAGAGTTGGGCACCGGCTCGGCGCAACAACGCGAGCTTTCTCGCCCAGTCTGGCCGGTTGACCGGGTTGAAGGACCTGCGCCGGGGCGTCACCGTGGACCTCATTCCCACCGTGACGGCGAGCACGGTGGGCGCTCGCGATGCCACGACTGCCGCGTGGCGCTATGGGAACGCCACGCCGGAAATCGGCGGCAGCGTGCGGTGGGGGATCACCAGCAACCTGACGGTCGCCGGGACCGCGAATCCGGATTTCTCACAGGTGGAAGCGGACGCCACGCAGTTCACGTATGACCCGCGGCAGGCGATTTACTTCGCCGAGCGACGGCCCTTCTTCCTGGAAAGCCAGGAACAGTTCACGACCCCCAATCAGCTGATTTATACGCGGCGCATTACCCAGCCGGTGGCCTCTGCCAAGCTGACGGGCAAGGCCAATGGCTTCGACATTGGCGTCCTCTCCGCCGTGGATAACCAGTCGGCCTCCGCCACGGGATCGCATGCCCCGCTCTTCAATATTTTGCGTCTGCAGCGCGACCTGGGGGCCACGAGCCGTATTGGGATGGCCTACACCGATAAAGTGGACGGTCAGGATTGGAACCGGGTGCTCGGGGTGGACGGTCGCATTGTCCGCGGCATCATGGCCACGCAATGGCAGGTGGCGGGAAGTGCCACGCACCGTGATGGGCGCACCACCACGGCGCCACTCTGGAACGTGGCCACCTCGTTTAACGGGGCCCGGCACTACGGCCGGTACGGCATTGCGGCGATCGGCACGGATTTCGATGCGCAGAGCGGGTTCATTGCGCGACCGGGGATTGCGAACCTCAGTGGCACCCAGCGCATCACGTATCTGGGGCGCCCGGGAGCGACGTTGGAGGCCTTTGCGCCTGAGCTCTTCCTGAATGGCTCGTGGCGCTACGACGATCTCGTGCACGGCCGCTCCGTGCAGGATGTGAAGTTTCACATCCGCTTGAACACCCGATACAAGGGTGGTTGGCAGGTGGGTGGTCAGGCGCTGGTGGAGAGCTTTGGCTATGACCGGGATCTGTACCGGAACTATGTGCTGCTGCGGCCACGCAGCGGCGGCGTGGACACCGTGGCCTACACGGGTGGCAATGAGCGGCTGCCAAATCTCGACTGGGTGTTGTCGGTGGTCACGCCGGAATTCAAGCGGTTCTCGTTCAGCACGTTCATCATTGTGGGGCAAGACGAGAACTTCGCCGAGTGGAGTTCGGCGCGCATTTCGAGCCTCCAGGGGACGCTGAATGTGCGGCCCAGTGAACAGTTGCGGCTGGCCGCCACGCTCACGAACGACACCTTTGATCGGAAGAGCGACGGCACGCGCGTCCAATCGCGGCGGACCCAGCGGTTGCGGACGGAGTATCAGGTCACGCGGCAAATGTTTGTGCGCGTGATCGGCGAGTACACGGTGACCCGACAGGATGCGCTGCGGGACGACACGCGCTCTGAGCTGCCGATCTACCTGCGCGGCGCCACCGGGGCGCTGACGCCGGCCGCTGCCTATGAGCGCCGTCGTGCGCGCGTGGATGTGCTCTTTTCGTACCTCCCGTCGCCCGGGACCGTGTTCTATTTTGGCTACGGCGACGCGTTACAGGCCAACCGCCCATCAGGTCCCATCGAGCTCCAGCGGTCACGCGATCAGTTTTTCCTGAAGCTCAGCTATTTGTTCCGCGTGCAGTGACGCACGCCCCCATTGCGCAGCCACCCTCGAGGCACCGGGAATTCGCCATGATGCAAAGAACAGGATGCGTGCGGCGTCACCATCAGGCCGCGTGGCTCGCGATGACCCTGCTGCTGGTGGCCTGTGGGGGTGACAGTGGCGGTTCGTCGACCAGTAGCGCACCGACCGTCGTCGATGGCACCTTCGCCCGAATCCAGCGGGAGGTGCTGACCCCGTCGTGTGCCGGGTGTCACGTCGCGGGGAGCAGCAGTGCGCGGCAATCACAGCTCGTGCTCACCGCAGATTCTGCCTACGCGCAACTCGTGGGCGTGGCCTCTGTCCAGGCGATCGCCAAGGCTGATGGGGTCCAACGCATCAAGCCGTTTCGTGCCGACAGCTCGCTGCTCTACCACAAGCTGGCCTGGGTCCCCGGTCATCACAGCCGAGACTACGGCCTGCTGATGCCCAGCGGGACGACGCAAGGCGTCACGGCCGGGCAGTTGGAATACATCCGCCGATGGATTGAAGCCGGGGCCCCGAAGACCGGGCATGTCGCGGACACCGCCCTGCTGAAAGACACGCGCATTCAGACGGCCGCCTTCACGCCGTTGTCGGCACCGGCGGCCGGCGCGGGGATCCAGCTCGCGGTGGACAGCTTCGCCATCGCGCCCACGATGGAGCGCGAGCTGTTTGTCTACCGCAAGCTTGGCAACACGACCGATCTGTATGTGAACCGGATTGAGTCCCGGATGCGCCCCGGCAGCCACCACCTGCTGCTCTATCAGTTCGACGACACGAAGACGGCCTTCCCGTGCAACAGCCGCCCGACGGCCAATGTGGTGCGCGACCTGCGCAACCCCGACGGTACGTCGAACATCGCGAATCTGCTCCCAATGGCCTGCCATGTGTTCTTTGCTGGCGCGATGACCCCGGACTTTGACTATCGCTTCCCCACGGGCGTGGCGCTCAAACTGCCGGCCAACAGTGCGCTGGACTTCAACGTGCACTATGTGAACCGGGCACCGATTGACCTCCCGGGCCAGGCGTTCGCGAATCTGTATACCGTGGATAAGGCGCAGGTCACGACCGTGGCCCGCACCCTGAACCTCGCCAACACCAGCTTCACCCTGCCCCCGAAGCAGCGAACGACGGTACGGACCGTGTTCCCCGTCAGCGTGCGGACGACGATCCTCGGTCTGACGTCGCACATGCATTCCATGGGCGAGCGGTTTGAGATTCGCCTCCGTCGGATCAATGGGACAGAAACCCTGATCTACACCAACACGGACTGGGAGCATCCGGGGTTCACGAATTTTGATGTCCCCATCGTGCTGGAGGCGGGCGACGCATTGGTGAGCGTGGTGACGTGGAATAACGTCACCGATCGGGCGATCGGCTTTGGGCTCCTCTCCAGCGACGAGATGAACATCATCTTCGGCTACGCATATTGACGGCCCTCTGACGCTGCGGCGTCATTGTCCCTCACAATGCTCTGGCTCTCCACGCTCGGTCGGTTCGCGCTCTTTGACGGCCATCCCGAAAACGGCGGTGTCCGTCAACTCGGGCCGTCAAAGCCCCTCGCGCTGCTCGCCTATCTGGCGTTAACGCCCAAGGGGCGTGCCAGCCGGGATCAGCTCCTTGGGCTCCTCTGGAGTGACCGCGAAGCTGAACGGGCACGGGCCACCCTGCGTCAAACGTTGTGGGCCCTCCGTCAGCAGTTTGGCGAGGAGATCGTTCAGACAGACGGCGATGCCATTGTCCTCGGCCTGCCGATCCAGGTGGACTGCCGTCTGTTTGACGAGGCCGTCGCCCGGAACGATGTGGACGCAGCCTGGCAGCTCTACCACGGGGCCTTCATTCCGGACTTTGCCGCGCCGGGGTGTGCCGAGTTTGAACAGTGGGCGGATATCCGCCGGACGCGACTGGCGACGGCATGGGAGAAGGCCGGTCGGCAGCGGATCACGCGCGCGATGGAAGCCGGGGACCCTGGGATGGCAGCCGACCTCGCCGCCGTCCTGCGTGATGCGTCACCGCTCGACTGGGATATGTGGCGGCTCCGCCTCGAGTCGCTGCTGCTGCTCGGCGACCAGCATACCGCGCGCGTCGAGGCCGATGCGCTGCAAGAGCAGCTGCGGCTGTCGGGGGAGCGTCCACCGGCGGCGCTTCGCGCGCTTCTCACGCGACTGGAACGGCGGGTCAGCGCGCTCAGTGCGGAGACCAGTGCCCCGTGGCGCTCCGAACTGGTGGGGCGTGAAGCGGCGCTCGCGACCCTCGTGCGTGCGTGGGTGCCCGTGTCACAGGGACGCGGCACGGTGTGCACGGTTCGCGGTTCGGCCGGGATGGGGAAATCCCGCCTGCTGCGCGCCTTCGCTGAGCGACTGGACACGCACGGGGACACGGTGGTGGCGGTCCGATCGCGCCCTGCCGACCGGGATGTCCCCTACGCCCTCATCGCCACCGTCACACAGGCGCTCGCGCAGCAACCGGGGGCGGCCGGCATTTCGTCGGCGACGGCGTCGGTGCTCGTGGAGCTGGTACCCGCGTTGGCGGCAACGTTCCCGATGGCCGCACGGGATCGTTTCGCGGCCCAGGATCTGCCTCGCTTACGCGCCTCGGCGGTAGCCGAGTTACTCCACGCCGTGAGTGATGAGGCCCCGGTGGCGCTGCTGATCGATGATCTGCACTGGGCGGATGAGGCCTCTCGGCACATCCTGGCGAGCCTCGCCGAGCAGTTGCCCGCCATGCCGGCGTTGCTGGTGATCAGCGACCGCCCGACGCGCCGCCGGTGGACGGCGCCCTCGCACTCCATGCCCGTGGAGCTGCCCCCATTAGATGCGGAGGACATTGGGCAGCTGCTGCAAACCGTGGCCCCCTGCACACCGACGCTGCTGGCGCAGGTGGCGCCCCTGCTCCGGGGCGCCACGGGCGGCGTGCCGCTTTTGGTCCACGCCGCCATCGACCTCGCGCTCGAGCGGGGCTCGCTACAGCTCCATGATCAGCGCTTGGTCTGTCCGGCCTTGGAGCGACTCCGCCTCGATTGGCGTGGTGATCGGTTGTTGGAGACGCGGCTCGCGGAGCTCCCGCCGACGGGGCTCCTGCTCCTCACCGCCATCGCCCTGTATCGCGCCCCACTGCCATGGGCGCTGCTGTCGACCGTCGCCGACCCGGCGGTGCTCCCGCCGATCCTCGATGTCCTCGAGCATCGTGGGCTGATCGTTGGCTTGGGGGAAAGCTGGGACCTTGGCCATGATGTCATTGCGGATGCGGCGCTGCAGGTGGTCCCGGCGTCGGAGCGTGATGCGCTCGCCGTGCGCATGGGCACGGCGCTCTTGCGCCGGACGCCCCCGGATGCCGTCACCTGGCAAGTAGCGGGGCGGTTATTGGTGATGGCGCGGGATCCCCAGGCTGGGCGCTGTTTTCAGCGGTGGCTTGCGCAGGTTGGGACGCAAGCCGATTGGCGGACCCCCATATTGGCGGCCGTCCGATTTTTGGGTGATGACAGTGCCGTCGAGGATGCGCAGCGTCTGGCGGGCTGGCTTCCGCGCTGGTCCCGATGGATGCAAGGCTATCCCATTGCCGCCGCGGCCGTGCTGGTGCTGCTCTGCTCAGGGGCCTTCGGGGCCGCGATTCCGCTGACCAAGCGGCTCCTCGAACCGCGAGCGGCACGCATGGTGGTGGTGCCACCACCCACCTCCCGCGGATTCCTCTGGGACACCGTGAACTATACGGCGCGCCGCGTACCGCTGACGGTACGGAATCCGGTACCCCTGCGCATTTCCTTTCAATCGTCGGGGGGCATCCCGACGCGCAACACCCCGTCCCGGGTTCGTGTCCAGGTGGTCGATACCGCTCCCGGGGGTGGCTGGACGCTGCATGGCGAAACCGATCAGGCGGTGCGCGCCGGTGAGGCGTGGCTGAGTGATCTGGTGCTGGAAGGGGTCGGCGCGTTCCGGCTGCGGGTAACCGCCGACGGGGTGCCGGCCTACGAAACGGAGCGTATGTATGCCGAAGGGCGGTATGCGCTGTCGCTCGATGCTCGACTCCAGATCGAATCGGCCACGATCAATGGGCAGGCGCTCGACAGCGTGCACCGGGTCCTCCGCGTGGCCCCCAACGCGGCGCTGGTCGGCACCCTGAACCTGTTTGCCCGCACGGTGACTCGGGCCTCCGCGATCCTGATGGGGGCAGTGGCCTCGTGGGGTGATCATCGGCGCGGTTTTCTGGTGCTGCAAGCACTCCCACCGTATGGCGAAGAGCGATTTGCTGTGGCGCTGCGTGACCCCGGCAACGGCCACATGCTCCGGGCGCCACAGACGCCGGGGCGCTATCACCTGTTCCTGGTGATGCATGATGAAACCCAGATGGACTACATCGCGAGCGGGACCAATTGGCAAACGGGCAAACCGGTGTGGGATGACGGCAACGACCTGGCCGACTTGAGCGCCGACGCCATACAGACGTTGGAAACCGTCGGCATAATCGAGTGGCCGTGGCTCTATCCGCAGAATCCGATGCTCGGGGTCCCGTTCCAGCCGCTCCGAAAGCCATCGCGAGTCACGGGCACGGTCCTCACGATCGAGGTCGCGTCGCCGTAAACGATTGCGTGCGACACCAGCGCCCCAAAGCAACGCGGGCGATCAGTGATCGCCCCGAAGGTGCGTCACCGACCGCCCGCGCTGACACCATTGCATTCATTTGGTGCAATCCGCCGCCGTGCAAGCGGCCCCTCTGCAGGATGCCCGCGCTGCCTCACGTGGCCATCCGAACGGCGAGAACATGCACAGCCACCGTCATTTCACCGTCATTCCGCCGTCGTTTTTCGATACGGCGGTCATTTTTCTGCGATGGTGGCGCTTGCGGACGCGAAACGACCCCGCCGAGTGCACTCGGCGGGGTCGTTTCGTACAGCTGAGACTGCTTCTGCGCCTTAGCGAATGGCCAGCAGACTGAACATCAAACCGATGTCGGACGACCCACTCAGGCTGCGATAGCGAACACCCAAGCCGAGCTCGCTGGAACCAAGGTGCAGCGAGGTGCCACCGGAGACCGCGAAGCCGTTGGTGATGTAGGACGCACCGGCCCGCAGTGGCAGCGCGCTCAGCCCGCGGTATTCCACACCCGCGCCCACCTGCGTCTTCGGTCCGATGAGCATGGCCGCATCGTCACCAAACTGCTGCTGGAGGTCGACCGTCACGGTGACGTCCTTGCTGTAGTCATGCGCGATCCCGACGGCGAGCGACGGCTTCAGCTGGTAGGCGGAGACGGCCTGCCGGATGACCGACGGAGCCGTCGAGTACGCCGCCTCATCAAAGTTGGAGCTGTTCGTGGTGCCATCAAAGTTGGCGCTGCCCACGCGCGCGACCATCGCACTGGTGTTCCAGGCGAAGCTGTTGACGATGTTGCGGACGCTGGCGGCCAGCGTGGTCGCCCCCGCTTTCCGGACGTAGCCCAGATCGAGCCCAAAGCCCGAGCCACTGTTGCCCACTTTGTCCGTGTTGGTATGCACGATGGGGAACTTGACGGCGATGTTGTTGGTCGTGATCGCCGTGCCATTGTCCTGTGCCATCGCCAGGAAGTGCCCCATCACCATCTTGCCGGTGACGCCAATCCCCTGCTCCACGCCATTTTTCCCATCACCGAGCGGAATGGCGTAGCTGGCAGCGAAGGTGGACAGGACCCCGGTCCGGAACGAGGAACCGGCGAAGTTCAGATCCTTGGGCTGGCCGGTGGCACCGGCATTCCCAAAGAAGATCGCTTCGAAGGCATCGCCGTTCAGGTCGGCCTTGCCAGTGATCGTCGTGGAGGCCTGCACGCCGAACCGGCCGATATTCATCGCCAGCCAGTTGATTCCCAGGTCGCCGCCACCGGCCTCTTTGCCATCGGCTCGCACGGCGGTGAGCCACTTCTGGCGCGTGCTGGCGGGGATGGTGATGCCGGAGAATTCCTTCAGGTCGGCCATGCGCACCGGATCGAGTCCGAGCGAGTAGCCCATATTCAACAGCGAGATCGAAAACGGCCGGGTGCTCTTGAGCGACAGCGCCGCCGGATTCCAGGCGACCGCATCGGCGTTGCGGGCCATGGCGGTGTAGTTCCCGCCCATGCCGTAGGCGCCGACACTGGCATTCGTCTGTTGGGCCGCGAGTGGCGAGGCGCCGAGGACCGTCGTGGCCACCATGGCCAGCGTCCCAACCCGTGCAGTCAGCATCGAGAAAAGTGAGCGCATGGTCAGTTGCTCGCCGAGTTCAGGGTGACTTGGAGACGCGTCCCAACGGTCACGGTCTGCGACGGCTGCACGGTGACCGGGTTGCCGTTCACCGTGCCGGTGACGGTCAGGTTGATATTCTTCCCAAGCAGCGCTTTGAGTTCATCCGCCGTGAAGACCACCGACGGGGTGCTGTTGCCGGCGCTCAGGTTGATGCTCTTCGAGACCGCAGGAGAGCTGCCCGCGAAGTTGAGCGTGAGTGTACCCGTGACAGAGAAGGGATTGGCAATGGTGAGGAACAGGGTGCCGCCCATGGCGCGATCCCGGATCGCCCCATCGACGCCGCTCAAGTCCATGGCGGTGGCGGCCGCGTTGACCGCTTGGTTGGTCAGGCGCACTTGCGCCGACGTCACCGTGAGGCTGGGGTTTTGCACGGCGAAGATCATGGTCCGGGCCGCGATCATCTGGACCGGATCGCCCGCCGGTGAACTGATCGTGGAGGTGACCACCACGCCGTCCGTCGCCGAAATCGTCCCCGTGAGCGGGATCGTGCGCAGCAACACTGGCCCGGTCGGCAGCGCCGTGGTGGCCCCATTGATCGAGTCTCGGCCGATCACCACCCCGCCGCTGGTCACGACCAAGCGGATCCACCCTGTGGCGGCCCCGGCGGTCGCACTCGGACGCAGCGGATCAAAGCCAAACGTGTGCTGAATCGCCACCGCAATGGTCGTCGTCCCCAGCGCGGCGGAGAGCACACTGGCGGGCAGCGCCGCTGTGGTGGTGGCCGTACCCGTGAACGCTGGCTTGGGAATCGTCAGCCCATCGGCGGCCTGGCAGGCGCTGCAATCCTGTCCAAGCGCCCGTATGATGCTGACGCCCGACATATTGACGTAAAACGAGCTGCCCTGCGCCGAGACGCCGGTGGGCAGCATGGAGTTGACGGAAATGCTGGTGGACTTGCTGGGGACGCTCCACGTCATGTCCCACTTGGGGACATCGGTCGGGACGTCACAGGCCGCCACGAGGGCCGCAGCACAGGCGGTGGCAAGCAGGTGAAGATGTTTCATGGATTCCTTCCGGTTGATGACATTTCGTCACGCACTGCCAGACAACATGGCAGTTCCGGAAAGTATCGGTCGATGGATGAGGCGGCTAGATCGGTCCGTCCACCGATCCAGTCGCCATCACCACCTGGGACCCCGCTGTTACTTTCGGCGCGTTTTATGCACCACCGCGCCGAGACCCGCGAGCCCAACGGCCATGAGGATCACCGTGGACGGTTCCGGGACGACGGAGAAGGAGCGGGCGAACGCGGTGCCCGGAAGGAGCGAAAGGGCCGCCAGCAGTGCGAGCGGGTGGGGTCGGTACCGTTGCCATGGAGTCATCGAAGAGCGCCTCGAGTCAGGGACGGAACACCACCGGCGGAGCGCCGGCGAGTGATGCGACGTGCGCGTCCGGCGAACGACGCCGGATCGCTTTGGCACGGTACCCTGCCGACACGAACGTCTGAGAGCGTGAAATGCCCGACGGCAACGACCTCGACGACGCCGGCGTCGCGCGTGGGTCCGTCGGCGCCCGCCCCACGGGTTGCCGGTGCCCGCTGCATATTGCCCAGAGACCGCGGGCGGTGTGTGCGCCGTCAACGTCGCGGGGTGTTCACGCGTCATTCACACACACCGTGCCGCTTCCGACACGGGTTGCACCATGCCCGCCCCCTTCCGATGACGGACCCCAAAGCTCCGGCTCCGACCGCTCCGGCTCCGACCGCTCCGACGCCGCGTCCGACCCCCCGTGGGGAATCGGCAGCGCTTCGGCTGCCGAACAGCCTGCTGTCGCTTGGTTCGGCGGCCGTGCTGAGTATTTATGCCGCCGGCTACCTCCAAACCCAAGCGGCCGCGGACCAGTTCGCGCGGGAGTTGGAGGCCCATCAGCGTCCGGCACGGAGCCGCGGGGCATCCCCGGTGGATGGCCTGACCGGCGGGGGCGTCCCGAAGAGCGCGCCGATCGCCACCCCCACCGGTGCCGAAGGCTCCCGCTCAGCAGCCACGACGGCGCCGGAAACCAACGAGCGCGTCGCGGCTCCACCCGGGCGTGCCGCGATCGCGCCGCCGACCGCCACGCCCGGCACGACGCCGTCGGGTGGGACTCCCGCCGTGACCAGTGCCGCCGCCCAATCCCCGGCCGCACCGGCGGCGGCGGTGCCCAGTCCCGTCTCCCCGGCGGAGGCCACACCCGTCGCCCCCACCCCCACGTCGGCACCCACGTCGGCCCCCACGTCGGCGCCCACGCCCGCCCCTCCGCCGGCATCGCCGTCGGCAGCGCCGCCGGCGCCCGCGCATCCCGGGTGGCAGGACGGGACGTACACCGGCTGGGGGACGTCCCGGCACGGCGATATCGAAGCCACCGTCACGATTGAACACGGACGGATCACCGGGGCCGCGATCAGCCGCTGCCTGACCCGCTACTCGTGCAGTTGGATTGCGCACCTGCAGCGACAGGTGGTCGATCGGCAGAGCCCGGAAGTCGACTACGTCTCCGGGGCGACGCAGAGCACGAATGCGTTCTATTACGCCGTCGTGGAAGCCTTGCTCAAAGCCAAGCCGTGACCGTCGCCATACAGCTCACGGAATCGGTCATCACCGCGATGAGCACCACCGTCTCGGTGCAAGTCGTGGGGGCCGGGGACGCGCGCGCGCGTATCCAGTCGGCGCTGGCGTGGTTTCCCGAGGTGGAACGCGTATGCAGCCGGTTTCTGCCCGACAGTGAGCTGCGACAGCTGTGTACGCAGGTTGGTCAGCCGGTGCCGGTGAGCCCCCTGCTCTTTAACGCCCTCCACTTTGCGCTGGCCGTTGCGGCGGCCAGCGACGGGGCCTTTGATCCGACCGTGGGGGCCACCATGGAGTCGCGTGGCTTCGCCACGTCGTGGCGTGACGCACAACCGTCGTCGTCCGGTGTGCCCACCACGTCGGCCACCTGGCGCGACATCGAGGTGGATGCCGACACGCACACCGCCACGTTGCATCGTCCGCTGCTGCTTGACCTCGGGGCTGTGGCCAAGGGCCTCGCGGTGGATCTCGCCGCCGAATCGCTCGCGGATCTGGAGCACTTTGCGATCGACGCGGGTGGCGATCTGTACTGCGCCGGTCACAACGCCGAAGGGATGCCGTGGACCGTTGGCCTGCAGCATCCACGAGCGCACACCGAGTGCCTCGCCACCCTGCAGGTGCTCAACATGGCCGTCTGTACCAGTGGCGACTACGCGCGACGCGTGCCACCGACGGCCCCCCACGCACCGACCGCACATCATCTCTGGAATCCGCGCACGAGGAGCTGCGCGTCGACGCTGGCCAGCGCCACCGTCATCGCCCCGCGCGCCATCGTGGCTGATGCGCTCGCGACCGCCGCGTTCATCCTGGGGCCGGTCGATGGCCTGACCTTTCTGACCGCCCAGCAGGTCGAGGGAATGCTGGTGACGCCCCAGCTCGCGTGCCTGGCGACCGCAGGATTCGATGCGTATCGCCGGCCGACCGATCGTTATGCCCACTGATCGTGTTGCCCCGATGACCGCCGTACGTCGCTACGCCCGTACCCCCAAAGGCCTGTTCACGCTGGCGCTGGCGCTGCTGACCGGGATCGCGGCCTCCTATGAAGGATGGCGGCTTGTGCTCCCGCCCTTACTCGGGGCCATGGTGGCCGCGATGGCGATCGACGCCCCCCTGCTCCGCTGGCGCAGTGGACGCTGGAGTTATCCGGACGGTGCCTTGCTGACGGGATGGCTCGTGGCCTTGATCCTCAGCCCACACGAACCGTGGTACATCGCCAGCGCCACGGCGGTCGTCGGGGTCGTGAGCAAATATCTGGTGCGGGCCCGACGCGCGAACGTCTTCAATCCGGCCGCTCTCGGATTGGTGGCGACGTTCTATCTCTTTGACACGGGCCAAAGCTGGTGGGGCGCCCTGCCGGAAGTCCCGCTCCCATGGCTGTTGGTGTTGCTGGCGTCGGGCGCGTGGCTGGCGGTCCGGCTCAACAAGGTGCCTGCCGTGTTGGCGTTCCTGGGCGTGTACTTCCTGCTCGGTACGCTCAGGGCGTTCGTCAGCAACCCCGCCCACGTCGCCGAACTGTTCCGGGCCCCGGATGTACACGCAGCCCTTTTTTTCGCACTGTTTATGGTGACCGATCCGCCCACCTCACCACCTCGGCACGTCGACCAAATGATTTTCGGAACGATCACCGCCGTTGCAGGCTTTGCTGCCTTTCAATGGATCGGCGCCGCCTACTTCCTGCTGGCGGGCGTGCTGGTGGCCAATGCGTGGGAAGGCTGGCGCAAGCAGCAGCTCGGTCGACGGCAGGCGCTCCGCGCCGCCCTGCTGTTCCTGGCGCTGGCGGCCGGTCCGCACACGCTGTCGGCACAAGCGGCGCCCGCGGCCGATCGTCATGTGCGGGCCGTGCGCACGACCACGCCGATTGTGGTGGACGGGCATCTGACCGAAGCGGCATGGGCAACGGCCACGCCCGCCAACGGCTTCACGCAAACCGAACCGCGAACTGGGGCGCCGGCTACCGAAGCGACCGAAGTCCGGGTGCTCTTTGATGCCGACGCGCTGTATATCGGCGCCGTGTTGCATGACCCCGATGCCGCGCGCATCGTCCTCAATGACATTCGCAAAGACTTCAAGGAAGAGGACCAGGACGATTTCGAAGTCCTGCTCGACACCTTCCACGATCGGCGCAACGGGTATGTCTTCCTGACCAACAGCGCCGGGGCCCGGGCAGATCGCCAGGTGGCCAACGAAGGGCGCGAAATCAACACGAGTTGGGACGGCGTCTGGACGGTGAAAACCCAAAAGACGACCGACGGATGGACGCTCGAGATGGCCATCCCCTTCAAGTCGCTGCGCTATCAATTGGGGGATACCGAAGGATGGGGGATCAACTTCGCCCGACGCATTCGGCATCGGAATGAAGTGACCTACTGGGCGCCCATTCCCCGCTCGTTTACCATCACGCGCGCCTCGCTGGCCGGCACGCTGGATGGGCTCACGATTGATGGTGCCTCGCGCGATCTCCGCATCAAGCCGTATGCGATGGGGCGCACGGTGCGTGATCTGGGTGGCGCCCACGGGATCACCAGCGAAGCCGCCGGCCTCGATGTGACCTATGGCGTGACCCGGCACCTCGGCCTCAATGTGACGCTGAACCCGGATTTTGCGCAGGTCGAAGCGGACGAGCAGCAGGTCAATCTCACGCAATTCAGCCAGTTCTTCCCGGAGAAGCGCGAGTTCTTCCTGGAGAACTCCGGCATTTTTTATGTGGGAGACGCGGCGCGCAACAACCGCGTCCAGCTGGCGCCGACGCCGGACGAAGACATGCTCCTCTTCTTCAGTCGTCGTATTGGTCTCTCACCCGATGGGCGCGCCGTGCCCATCCCCGCCGGTGTCCGACTGACGGGGACCGCCGGTGGCTTGACGATCGGCGCCCTGTCGATGCAGACGCAACGCACCGGCACGGCCCCCGCGAATCGATACAGCGCGCTGCGGCTTCGGCGCAACCTGATGCCCGGGTCAGACATCGGCGTCATTGTCTTGGACCGCGAATCGGTTGGCAGTGGCAGTGGGGCGAGTTGGAACCGGGTCGCTGGCATCGATGCCAACTTCCGCCTGCCGGGGGTCTGGGACTGGAACAGCTATGCCGTCGGCACGCGCACCCCAGGAAAGAATGGCGGCCAGTATACCTGGCGCACTTCGCTCAACCACGAAGACAACTTCGTGCACATCAAGGCGGGCGTGTTGGAGGTGGGGCGCGGCTTTGCCGACGACCTCGGCTATTTCCGTCGCACCGATACCCGAAAGTATCTCATTGATTTCGGGCTGCGCCCGCGCCCGTCGTGGCTCTCAGTCATTGGGACCCGCGAGTTGCACCCGCATATCACGTGGAACTACTACGAGAATTTGCACGGCCAGATCATGGCCAAGGACCTGCACTCGGGCTTCACCTTCTTCCAGAGCAGCGGCGCGTACTGGGAGTTGTCGGTGAATCCGCGCTTCCAGCGTATTCTGACGCCATTCCGCATCAATTCGGCGATCGCCTCGATCCCGGCCGGTGCCTATCCCTGGACCGAAGTGATGTTCAAGGGGGCGACGAATCTCAGCCGTCCCTTGGCCGCGACCTATACCTTCACCGAAGGCGGTCTCTGGAACGGCCGGCAGCATACGCAGCAACTCCTCATCACCGCGCGGCCGCGAGCACAGTTCAGCACATCAGTGGGCGTCTCGCACACCGCCGCGACGTTGACCTTACCGAATGCCGCCTTCGAAGCGCTGCTCTGGACGGCGCGGGCCAACTACAGCTTTACCACGAACATGTTCTTTGACGGGCTGGCGCAGTATGACCCGCGCAGCCACCTCTTGAATGCCAACCTGCGCTTCAACCTGATCCATCATCCGTTGAGCGATCTCTTCGTGGTCTTCAATCAGCAGAAGATCAATCTCCCCGATGCCCCGGCGACGGGCTTCGGGGTGATTGTGAAGTACACGCAGATGTTCGCCTTCTAGCACACGGCGGTACCGTCTGGGGGACGTCAGGCAGCTCCCGGACAGTGCGGGCGCCGGACGCGGGTACGAGAGGGGTACACCGGAACCCGCACCAGTGAGGGCTCCGGCATTCCGCCTCGGAGTCATTCATGCGTCCTCGGTGTATTGCCGCCATCATTGCGGGAGCGGCCCTCGGTGCCTGCGGCCCGTCAGTTCATGTCACCACCATGGCCGCTCCAGATGCGCCGTTTGGCCAATTCCGGACCTTCCGCGTGCTGACGCCGCCACCCCGCCGCGATGGACGCCGGGAGCCGGGGGACCCCATGCTGGTGAATTCCATCAGCAACCAAGCGCTGCAATCCAACATCGCCGACGCCTTCATTGCGCGCGGCTACGTCCTGGATCCTATCGCTCCCTCATTCACCGTGGCGTACTACGCGAGCGCCCGTGAACGGCTGGATATCAGCCTCTGGGACTACGGTTACCGTGGCCGCTGGGGTGGCTTCCGGTATATGGATCCGGTCTCTGTCTACTACACGGAGGGGACGGTCGTGATCGACGTCATCGATGCCGTCACCGATGACTTGGTCTGGCGCGGCCGGGGGACGGAGCGTACCACCGATGACCCCGGTACCTACCAAAAGTCGCAGCGGGACGCCGTGGCGGCGATCGTCCGGAAATTCCCCATGGCGCGCCCCCCCACGCGCCCGTGACGAAGCCGTTGCTTGCCCGCGCGGGTCGGACGGGCGTAACGTCCGGGATTCCCTTTTCCCGGACCCGCCGTGCTCCTGCCCCTCTTCGCGCTCCTCCAAGCGACCCAGCCCATCCCCGCGCCACAGCGCGTCGTCACGGACCCTGGCACGCAGGCCCTCGGGCAGCGCGTAGTGCCCGCCGGCGTCCAAAGCGTCTTTGATGGGCGCGTCGCCAGTGTCCGCTTCGGCACGCAGCCCGGGGAAGTCTGGGCAGCCGTCCCGGGCCATCTCTGGAAGCTGTCCTGGCAGGACAACCGGGTGCTCGCGCACACGAGCTTCAATGGACGCCCTGGCATTCATGGGATCGCCCTCGATCCGGTCACGGGACAGGTCACCCTCTCCTCGGTTGGCAAACTGCCGGCTGATGTCGCGAAGAGCCGCATCCCCGGTGGTCCGCCGCTCTCGCGCGCCAAGTCCGTCGCCCAATGGATCACCTATCGCGCCGACAGTAGCGATGTGATCGTCCGGGAGTCTGGTGGCCTCGGCAGCTTCCTGACCGGCGGCACCGCCATCGCGAAGACGCCGAGTGCGGATGGCCATCGGGTCGCCGTGCTGCCGCTCCCCGCGGATGACAAGCTGCTCATTCTGGATGCCGATCGAAACGCCGTCCTGCGCACGGTCCCACTCGGGGTCCTGCCAGTCGCGGCCGTGCTGTCCCCTGACGGTGCCACCGCCTGGGTCACCGTCTTTGGCGGCGCGAAGCCGGGCCCCAAAGACCGTCGCGCGGCGCAGTGCTGCGATCCGGCCGCGGAACCGGTGCGCGTTGATGCGCGTGGTCTGGCGCTCCCAGGTACGGTGGAACGCATCGATGTCGCCACGGGCACGGTGACGCATCGCCTCACCGTGGGGGCGCACCCCACCGGGCTCGTCTGGGATCAGTCGCGTCAGCGCCTCTACGTCGCCAACGGCAACAGTGATGCGATCAGTGTGGTGGATACGCGCAGCAACACGCTGGCTGGCACCCTGTCCATCGCCCCGTTTCGTGAACGGCGCATTGGACTCAGCCCCACCGCGCTCGCCCTCACGCCCGACGGCGCCACCTTGCTCGTCACGCTCGGCGGCATCAACGCCGTCGCCGTCTTTGATGTACGTCCGCAGAGCGGCGCCCTCGGAACGCTCCGCGGCCTGATCCCCACCGGCTGGTATCCCAGCAGCCTTGATGTGAGCGCGGATGGCAAGACGCTGGCCGTCGGCACCCTCTTTGGGGTCGGGGCCGGCACCGGGAAAACCGCCGGCAAGGAGGGGCGCTACGTCTTTGCCGAACGCGGCACGTTGCACGTGATTGCCATGCCGACCGACGCAGAGCTGTCAGCGTTCACCACCAGTGTCGCCGAAAACAATCGCCTCCACCTCGCCACGGGTCCGGCGGCGCCCTCCATCGCGCCGCGTGCGGCCGTCGCGGCCCGTCCGGTTCCGGAACGTCCCGGCGAACCGACGCCGATCCAACATGTCGTCTATATCATCCGCGAAAACCGCACCTATGATCAGGTGCTCGGCGACATCGGCAAGGGGGCGAGCGATTCCAGCCTGACGATGTACGGCCGGGCGGTGACCCCGAATGCGCATGCCCTGAGTGAACAGTTCGTTCTGTTCGATCACTTCTTCGCCTCCGGTGGCAACTCGGCGGACGGCCATAACTGGCTCACGCAGGGGATCGAAACGGCCTATCCCATGTGGCCCCTGTACTCGGGGCGCAGCTATCCGAGCGAAGGGAATGATCCGCTGACCTATTCGTCGGGGGGGTTCCTGTGGGAATCCGCGGCGGCGAAGGGGAAGCGCGTGGTGAGCTTCGGGGAATACGCGCCGCCGCCACCGGATTCCGGGCCATCGCGCCGTGCGCAGCTGCTCAGCTTGTACCGGGACTCTTCGATCTATTCACCGGCGGTGGCCCGAGCCCGGCTGCGTGCGACGTACAAGACGCGCAGCGACATCCCCAGTCTCGACCGCATCTTGGTGCGCGAGTATCCCGGCTGGACGCAGGCCGTGCCCGATGTGGTGAAGGCCGATGTGCTGATCGATCATCTGCGGGAATGGGAAGCGGCGAAGGCGATGCCGCATCTCACGATGATGATCCTCCCCAACGATCACACCGAGGGCACCTCAGCGGGGTGGTGCGCCCCCGCCGCCTGCGTGGCCGATAACGACTTGGCCCTTGGGAAGCTCGTGGAGGCGCTGAGCCACTCTTCCTTCTGGAAGTCCATGGCCATCGTGGTGGTCGAAGACGACGCGCAGAATGGCGTCGATCACATCGACGGACATCGCACGGTGGCGCTCGTGGCGAGCCCGTATGCCAAGCGTGGCGTGATTGACAGCACCTTTTACAGCCAGCCCAGCATGGTGAAGACCATTGAGTTGATGCTGGGGCTGCCCGCGCTCAGTCTCTTTGATCTGACGGCCACCGACATGCGGAACGCCTTCATTGGGCCGACGGATCGTCCGGATTTCACCCCGTACACCGCACTCATGCCGCGGCAATCGCTGTATGACGTGAACCGCAAGGTGAGCGCGATCACCGGCCCCGACGCCAACGCACGCCGCGTGGCGGCACGGGCCAGCGCCCGAATGAACTTCAGCGCGCCAGACGCGGCCCCCACGGAAGCGCTCAACCGGATTCTCTGGTCCGAGGCCAAGGGATACGGCGTGCCATATCCGACGGTCCAGCGGTCGCTCTTCTTCCCGCTCGCCGTGGATATCGACGACGATGACCGTGAGGAACGGGAAGAGCGCGAAGAGCACGCGCCCAAACCCGTCCGCACGGTCACGCCGCCACGTGGTGGATCAGCGCGTGTTACTTCGCCGCCAGCGCCGCCTCGAGTGCCTTAAGCGCCGTCTTGGCCTGGGCGAGCACGGCACGCTGTGTTCCTGTTGGTGCTTGCAGCGTGCCCTGCCGAACCCCACTGCCATTGTACGCCCCGACAATGGCGCTCAGGCCAGCGGCCGGACCACCACCGCCGCGACCACCACGACCGCCGGTCGCGATGAGCCCGACGGATTTCGCCACGGCGCCGAGGCGCTCCGCCTCCGCGCCGGTGGCCGCTGTCATCTTCGTGCGGAAGGCCGTGGTCGCGGCCGTCAGCTTGGCCTGCACGTCGATGACCTCGAGCAGGAACGCTTCACGCGCCTGGTGATCGGCGAGGGTCATCGGCAAGGCTGGATCAGCCCGCACGTCGAAGGCCTGCGTCTGCGCCACCCCGTCGACCGTCATGGTCACGGTGAAGCGGCCTGGCGCGATGTAAATGCCACGCGCGCCGATCGTGTGCGCAGGGATCGGCAGCGCTGGACGCGCCGTCGCACGCGCACCACCGCCGCGACCACCCGCTGGCGCTTCCATCGCACCGCCGCCGCCTTCTTCCCCACCACCGAAGGCGAAGCCACCCGCGACCGGCGCGTAGCGCAAATCCCAGTTGATACGCTGCAGCATCCCCGCCGTCCCCGGGCCCGTCAACTCACGGACCACGCGACCAGCGGCATTCTTCACGGTGAACTTCACCGACGTGGCCGGGCTCGCGAGCTGATAGGTGAAGACCGCGCCCTCCGCCGGGTTCTCCGCCGCATAGAAGGCATGCGCCATCGTGGAGATGTCCTCCCAGTACAGCGTCAACGTGGCCCGACGCACCGGGAAGAGCGTCGGCTTCGTGGCCGTGGATGACGGCAGGCTGACAAAGGGTGACGCATCGTCCAGCACCCAGATGCTCCGACCGTGCGTGCCGAGGACGAGATCCTTCGTGCGCGGATGGATGACGATGTCGTCGATCCGCATGGGCGGCAGATTCGCGGCCACGCGCGTCCAGTGCGCACCGCTGTCCACACTCACGTGCAGGAAGCGCTCGGTCCCCACGAAGAGCACGTTGGCGTGCCCCGGATATTCGGCGAGGCTGCGCACCGGATTGCCGTCGGGGAGTCCGTCTGTCACCACCTTCCAGGTCGCCCCGAAATCGGTCGTGCGGAAGACATACGGCGTGAAGTCCCCAACGCGATGATTTTCGACCGTGACAAAGGCCGTCCCGCGCGACGCGGACGACGCCACAATACGATCAATGAACGAGCCATCCGCGACCCCGCGCAGCGTGCCGCTGACATTCGTCCACGTGACCCCACCGTCCTTCGAGAGCTGCACGTTCCCGTCGTCCGACCCCACCCACAACACGCGGGGATCGAGCGGCGACTCGGCGATCGTGGTGATCTCACTGAACGTCGTCTCGCCATCATTGCGCGCCAACCGAATCTCGCTGTTGCGCACTCCGGCCAACCGCAGCGTATCGCGATTGATCTGGCGCGTGAGATCCTTGGTCGCCGTCCAGGTGGAGCCGAAGTCCCGCGAGATCAGCAGCTTGTTCGCCCCCAGGTAGACCGTCCCCGCTTTATGGCGTGAGGCCACGACTGGGGCGGTCCAATCGAACCGATAGCTCTCGCCCTTCGGCGGCACCGGCTGAATATCCCAGCGGTCACCGGTTTCCACATCGACGCGCGTGATGTTCCCGCCGCTCGACGTGGAATAGAGGTAGCGCGGTCCCTTCAGGTCGACGGCCTGACCGGTGCCATCGCTGAAGCCGGTCTGCTTCCAATCCTGATTCAGGATGCCGAGCCAATGCCGCGTCGCGCTGGGCCCCATCCACGAGTGGGCGTCCTGCATCCCGCCGTAGATCCAATACGGATCCCGGTCATCGACCGCGATGCGATAGAACTGGCCCACCGCGAAGTTGTTGAGGCGGGCATAGGTGTACCCCAGATCGTAACTCTCGTGCAAGCCACCATCGCCGCCCAGCAGCACATGGCGCGGATTGGTGGGATCCACCCAGAGCGCGTGATGGTCGTCCTTGAGCCCCAGATCATACGTCGGGGAATTCGGCATCGGCTCAAAGGTCGCCCCGCCGTCTTCACTCTTGGACGGTTGCACGCCCATCATCCACACCCGCTGATCATTCGTCGGATCGATCGTGGGGTGGCTGAAGTACATCGGGCGCGGATTCGTGCCGCTCATTCGGCGCCAAGTCGTGCCCGCGTTGTCGGTGCGGTACGTGCCTGATCCGGTGGCATGCTCGATGGTCGCGATCAGCACATCGGGTTTCGAACGCGCGAGCGACAGGCCGATGCGCCCCTTGTCGCCGGCAGGAATGCCCGACTCGAGCTTCGTCCACGTCGTCCCCCCATTGGTGGACTTGTAGATCGCACTTCCGGGGCCGCCGCCGTTAAATCCCGATGCGCTCCGGAGCCGCTGATACATGGAGGCGTACAGCACGTTCGGATCGCGCGGATCCATCAGGATCTCATTGGCCCCCGTCAGCGTGTCAACGAACAACACCTTCGACCAGCTCTTCCCGGCGTCGGTGGTGCGGTAGACGCCACGATCCGCCGTGGGCTTCCAGAGATTCCCCACCGCGGCCACGAAGGCCACGTTGGGATCGGTCGGATGCGTCAGGACGCGGGCGATGCTCGCGGTCGCCTTGAGGCCCAGGAAGGTCCACGTCGCGCCGCCATCGGTGGAGCGGTAGATCCCCCCGCCCCACGTTGAACTCTGTCGGTTGTTCTGTTCCCCCGTCCCCGCCCACACGATGCGAGGATCGCCGGCGAAGAGCGCGACATCCCCGAAGGAATTGTCCTGCTGCTGATCAAAAATGGGGGTCCACGTGGTGCCATGATTGGTGGTCTTCCACAGACCACCACCGGCCGCGGCGAGGTAGATCGTCGCCGGATCGCGCGGATCCACCTCGACATCATGAATGCGGCCACCCATCACCGCGGGGCCAATCGAACGGAACTTGAGTCCGTCATACGGAGACTGCGCCCACGCCGTGCGTGGCCCCACCATGAGCGTGGCGAGGCCAGCGAGGACCAGCGGGCGCACGAGTGATCTGTTCAGGGTCTGTGGCATGATGTTAGGGAACCGTCTTGGGAACGTCGGCCGTCGCCTTCGGATCGACGAGCGTCCGGCGGGCCTTGAGATGTTCTTCCATCTTGAGGCGCGGCACCCCGTCCTTGAGCCATTCCGGTGCCGGCTGATCGCGGAGGAAGGTGTCGAACCACTCCGTCATGCGGAGATTGTAGTCCTTCATGTTCGCCGGACGGGCGAGGCCATGGTTCTCGCCCACATACTCGAGGAGCACGACATCCTTCCCCAGCTGGCGGAGGTGATTGTAGTACGTGATCCCCTGATTGAAGTCCACCGCGCCATCCCGATCGTTGTGCAGCATCATGAACGGAATGGAGAGGTTCTGCGCGAAGCGCTGCGGCGAGTTCCGCGCGTACGCCTCCGGGACATCATTCGGGCCGCCCGTGAAACGCCCCTGGCTGGAAATAAAGATCGAGGCGTCGGTGCTGCCGCTGTTCCAGTACACGGAGCCGAACATCGACACCATGTCCGTGAGCGGAGCCCCAGCCACCGCCGTCTTGAAGATTTTCGTCTGCGTCGTAATGAAGGTGGTCTGATACCCACCCCAGCTGTGCCCCTGCAGCCCCACCCGATCGGCATCGATCAGCCCCGTGGCAATCGCCGCCTTCACCGCCGGCACCACACACCACACCGCCGACCGCCCCGGATCGTTGATCTTGTAGACAATATCCGGCTTCAGGAACGCATAGCCACGTGACGTATACACGCTCGGATTGGAGTAGCGTGTCGCGTTCGGTTCCGTATAGACGTTGAACTCCTGCGACAGCTTCTCGTAGATGTACGTGAGCATGGGGTACTTCTTCCCCTTCTCGTAGCCGGCGGGGAGATAGAGCACCGCCTGATGACGACCACCACCATTGTCACAGGTGTAGTCGATCAACCGCGCGCCCGGCGTCCAGGCGACGTCCTTCTGCTGCGGATTCGCATCCGTGAGGCGCCGGCTGTTCTTCAGATCAGCGTCAGCGGCATACCAGTCGGGGAACTGCACCACCGTCTGCCGAGAGAAGACCCACGTGTCCGCGTCGCGCGCGCGACGGTAATCGACCTTGGCGTCTTCATTCGTGATCACGCGAACGCCACCCTGCATGGGATCGACGCGCACCAACCCTTCTTTCTTCGTCCACTCCCCATACGTTTTGAGGTAGAGCGGCTTCGTCAGATCAATCGCCCCGCGATCCTTGGGATCAAAGAGCAAGCGTGCTTGATACTTGACCTGATCCTTCACGCCGTTGCCCGTGAGGTTCCGCGCCGCACCGCCTGCAATGGGGAGGCGCCACAGATCCCAGTTATCGCGGATGAACAGTTGCTGACCATCGGTGGACCATCCGACCAGGGCCCCGCCGATCGCCGGCTTCACCTGATTGTGATCGTCCTCAGTGTTCCAGAACTTCGTCGGCACCCCCGCCGAGACGGTCTTGGTGGTGGCGGCGGCAAAATCGTAGACCTTCCAGTCGCCGGTGTCGTAATAGGCGTAGCGCTGGTTATCAGGAGAGAAGTTGGAGCCTCCCATGCCGCCGCGCCCACCGCCGCCACCGGCGCCCGGCACCTTCTTCTGGATCAGGGTGCGTGCACCGGTCTGCACATTGATCGCGTAGACGTCCCTATACGCGGACCCACGGATGCCGGCCTCGCGCTCATAGGGCGAGACATCGCTCCCCACGGCCCAGCTGTCCTTGGGCCCCACCGAGACATCGCGGAGCTGTGCATCGGCGAGCGGCACCACCGTCCCGGATGCCACTTGATACGCGGCGAGGTAGCTAAAGGCGCGGTCCTGCGGCTCCTGCACCTGCTGCTGCGCCTGCGGCCGCGCATCCTTCCAGTGCCACAAAATCAACGAGGGGACCTCGGCATCGGTCTGCGGGGCGGCCGCCACCTGCCCACCCGACCCAGCGCCCGGTGCCGTGCCATTCGTGGCAGGTGGCGTGAAGCCGGTCGCCCGCGCCCGAGGCGGCCGCGGTTCGCGCAACCCAAAATAGAGCACCAGATCGCGGTCACCCCACTCCGGCGCGCGATCGCTGCTCACCACCAAGCCGCCGCGCACGCCCGTGCTCTTGGCGGTCACCATCATGGGCTTCGCCGATTCCACGCCGGCATGGCGCCAGGCCACGATGGTGGTCTCTTCATCGCCGCCGGCGGTATCGGCCACAACCCGGAGCGCGGCGAGCGCATCGCTGGAGTCGCCCCACGTCAGGCGCCGATACGCGGCCTTCGCCACGTCGAGCGACCGGGAGACGCCGCTGGAGAGCTGCCGCAGCTGGACGCTGTTCCCCACCTGATCGGCGGTCGCGACGGCGTACGCCATCCAGTCCCCGCTGTCATCAAAAGCAAACTCTGACACATCGGTCATCACCGACGAGGCGCCCGTGGCCAGATTCACCAGCTCGAGCGTGCTCCCGACCGCGTTCGCCGACGCGCCGTTGCCGGCCGCCGCCCCATTGCCCCCAGCCGCGGGGCGAGGGGCCGCATGGTGTACGGCCAACCAATCCGACTTGTCCCCGGCGAAGCGGAAGGCGCGCACGTTATCAAACTCGCGCTTGGTGCCGGTCGCCAATTGGACGACCGCCAACCGCGTGGTTTGGGCACTCCCCCCGGCCGCCGCCGCTGGCGCCGCCGGGGCAGCGCCACGTCCCGCGCCACGACCACCGCGCCCCGCCGAGGTGGCGGAGCTCGGATAGACCAAGAAGGCCGCCCAGGCGTTATTCCCACTCATCGCCAGCGCCTGCCCCCCACCAGCGCCACCGCGCCCGCCGCCACCTCCGCCACCTCCGCCAGCACTGGCGTCACCGATCGGGAAACGCTGCTCCTTGGCGCCCGCCGCCGTCCCGCGAAGGACCACCTCCGCGTCGCCCTCATTGGGGGCGATGACATAGGCAAACCACCGCCCGTCGTTGGACAGGGCCGGTGTCCGGATCCCCTTCCACGTAAGAAGGTCATTCAGGGTCAACTGGCGCCCCGCCGAGGCGGGTGGCGTCCACTTGGAGACCGGAGCCGTGGTGCTGGCCCCGAAGGGCATCGTGGCCAGCGGATTCGCGACCGGGGTGGCCGCAGGCTGCGCATGGAGGGAGCGCAGCGCCAGCACAGCCACAAGGGGCGTGAGGCGGGGAATGGCAGGAAAGCGCATAGGAAGGGCTGGGGTGAGAGAACCCCGGAGATGTACCGTCCCACACGCCACTCGGGAAGCCAATGACGCCCCGAAAGCTCCCGTTACGTCCCCAGCTCGGAGCGCACGGCAAAGAGCTCCGGGAAATACCGCGGGACCAGCGACTTCCGCAGGTACGCCGCCCCGGCCGACCCCCCGGAGCCAGGCTTCGTGCCGATGGTGCGCTCCACCATTTGCACATGGCGATGTCGCCAGGTAATCCAGAGCTCTTCGTATTCCACGAAGTGCTCGAGCAGCAAATACGACTCGTACCGCCCGCCGCTCCGTCCCGCCGCCTCGTAGACCTCACGGAAGGCATCAATGATGGGCTGCGACATCGGCCGCTCCTCGTCGCGCAACGCCCCCGGTACCAGCACCTCGGCCGGCAGCGCACTCCCCTGCCCGACGAGATAGGTCAGCAGCGCTTCATATAAGGAAGGCGCCTGCAGTCGCCGCGTGACGTCGTCCATGCCGGGCTGATCGGCGACAGCCTTGAGCACCCGCGGATTGATCGCGCCGGAGGTGATCTCGAGGGAACGGAATTGCGTCGACTGAAACCCGCTCGCCGATGAGAAGAGCCGCCGAAAGAGGTTGAAGTCCACCGGGGTCATGGTCTCGAGCACATCCACCTGCTGGTTCAGGACCCGCTGAATCGTATGGATGCGCTTCAAGCCTTTCAGCGCCGGCAACGCTTCGCCGGCGAGTAAGCGGTCCCGCACCGCATCCACTTCATGCAGCAGCACCTTGAACCACAGTTCATAGACCTGATGGATCACCAGAAAGAGCAATTCATCGTGCTCCATGGGATCGCTTAATGGCTGCTGTAAGGCCAGCAGCTCAGGCACCTTGATATAGGACGCGTAGGAAATGTTGTCGCTCATCGCTCGGAAAACGGTAAGGAAACACCCGCGGGATGGAAATTCTTGCCGGGTGATTCCGGCGAGGATCCAACGGGCGGCACAAAATGCAAAGCGTTATGAATCAATGGGTTACAGCGCAGAAACGTGACGATTTCCCGTGGCACGCGAGTTGCGTTGGACCGACTCGCCATCGCCTTGGAAGCACCGGCGGTCCGGCCCGGAATCCTCTGAGATGCCGGATCCCAGGGCCATAGGCTGACCACGGCAGACGGGGAGGAGGGAGCCTCCGACCAAATCCATTCAGGGAGCACAGCGTTATGCGTATTAACACCAACGTGGCCAGTCTGACCGCGAACAAGAATTTGTTCGCGATCGAAAAGGAAGTGAATGCCAGCATGGCGCGGTTGTCCTCCGGCCTTCGGATCAACAAGGCCTCGGACGACGCCGCCGGCATGGCGATCGCGAACAACCTGCGGACGTCGACCCGCGCGCTGAATGTCGCGTCGAACAACGCGGAACAGGCGACGGCGATGCTGCAGATTGCGGAAGGTTCCGCGACGGTGATCCAGCGCATTCTGGAACGTCAGAAGGAACTGTACATGCAGAGCCAGTCGGCCAACTACAATGGCACGATCTCGTACCTCACGGACGAGTTCACGACGCTCTCCGCCGAATCGTCGCGCGTAATTGACTCGACGAACTATCAGGGTGCGGCGATCTTCAACACCAACCTGGCGTTCACGGTCTCCGACGCCGCGGTGGGTGGCACGCTAAACATCTCGCTGTCGCTGACGACGGCAAGCGTGTCCATCACGACGCTCTCCGACGTGTCGGCGCAGCTGACCGCGGTGAACTCAGTCCTGGGCCAGCTCGGTGCGGCGCAGAACCGTCTCGCTTTCACGATGAGCAACGTGAAGAACGCGATCGTCAATCAAGCGGCGGCTGAATCGGCCATCCGCGACGTCGACGTGGCGGCAGAAATGGCCGAGTTCTCGAAGAACCAGGTGCTGGCACAGGCCGGTAACGCGATGCTCGCGCAGGCGAACCAGAGCAGCCAGAGCGTCCTGTCGCTCCTGAAGTAACCGACAGCCGCTGACTGGCCCCTGACGGGGGGCTCCCCCCCGGATGTGACATACGCACGCGCCCGGAATCGATCACTCGGTTCCGGGCGCGCCGTTGTGTATACCCTCAGGCGTGGCGGCGCATATCGAGCACGCGTCCGATCTCACTCTCGAGGCGGGCCGCATCGATGGGCTTACTGATATAGCCATCCATCCCCACCGCCAGGCATCGCTCGCGGTCCCCTTCCATCGCATTCGCGGTCATGGCCACAATCACCTGATGTCGACCACGACCTTCATCGTGCTCCCGCTGTCGAATCACCGCGGTGGCCTGGAGCCCATCCATCACGGGCATCTGCAAGTCCATCAGCACCACATCAAAGTGCTGCTGGAACACCATCCGCACCGCCAAGGCGCCGTTGTCGGCAATGGTGACGCGATAGCCGAGCTTCTGCAACAACCGGGTGGCCAGCACTTGGTTCACCGCCGTGTCTTCCACCAGCAGCACCGTCCGTTCCTCCGGGAAGACCGGCAAGGCCGGAATGCTGGGCGTCAACCGGGCCGCTTCAGACGGCTGCACTCCGCTGAAGGCCCGCAGCAGATCATCAAGCAACGCCGAGAGCTGCACTGGCTTGATGAGATAGCCACCCAATCCCCACGCGCGACAGCGCGCCGCATCGCGCGTCAAATTGGCGGCGGAGACCATCATCCAAACATGCGACAGTGCCACCTGCCGATCGCGCAGTGGCGCGATGAGATCAAAACCAGACTCCCCCGGCAAGTCGGCATCGATGAGATAGGCCCCGTATGTCGGTGCATCGGCCGCTAACATCCGCGCGGCCTCCGCCGCCGTCGTCACCTCGGTCGGGAGCATCCCCCACCGGCCGAGCGATTCCCCCAGCCAGCGGCAGTGCGTCGCGTTGTCATCGACAATCAGGACGGTCCGACCGCGCAGCACTCCCGTCACCAGCGCATGCGGTCCCGCGCCAGCGGCATCTTCGGACGCGCGCGCAAGCATGGTGAAATGGAACGCACTGCCACGCCCACGCATGCTCGACAGCCAAATCTGTCCACCCATGAGGACTACGAGACGGCGCGCGATGGCCAACCCGAGCCCGGTGCCCCCGTAGCGCCGCGTGACCGACGAATCACCCTGCGAGAAGGCATCGAAGATGCGTTGCTGCTCCTCTTCTACAATCCCAATGCCGGTATCGCGGACGACAAACTCCAGCAGCAGACTATTGCCAGCCCGCCGTTCCACCACGGACACATCAACGGTGACTTCGCCTTGCTCCGTGAACTTGAGCGCATTCCCCACGAGATTCGTCAACACCTGACGCAACCGACCGGGATCCGCCGTGATCTCCCGCGGAACATCGGGGGCGATCCGGTAGAGCATCTCCAGCGACTTCTCGGCCGCCTGCACCCCCATGGGCTTGAGGCACTGATGCAGCAGGTCCGGCAGACCGAAGGGTACCTGCTCCAGCCGCAGCATCCCCGCTTCCATCTTTGAGAAGTCCAGAATGTCGTTGATAATCACCAGCAACGACTCCGCTGACGCCCGGACCATCTCCATATATTCCCGCTGATCCTCGGCGAGCTGCGTCTCGAGCGTCAACGCCGTCATGCCAATGATCCCATTCATTGGCGTGCGGATTTCATGACTCATGTTCGCGAGGAACTCACTCTTGGAGCGGTTCGCCGCTTCGGCGGCATCACGCGCTTCCGCCATTCGGACCGTGAGCCGCTTGAGATCGGTGATATCGGTCCGCAGCGAGACCAGCAGCCCTTCTGGCGATCGCGTATCCACATGGCGTGTCCAGCGACCTTCCTCGGCGATTTCACGCATCCCGCCCGCGCGGCGAACGGCCAACTCGGCAGCCACCCAGGCAGTACCATCGACCCCGGCATGATGATGCGCGAGTCCACGGTCGTAGATCGCCTGTAGCAGATCGGAGAGACGAGCGCCGGGCACCAGCAGATCGCGGATCCGGTGATTCATCCCCCGGAAGGCATCGTTACAATGGAGCAGCCGCTCGCTGTCGTCATACAGGGCGAAGCCGACGTCCAGCGCGTTAATCGCGCTGAACAACTGCGTGCGCGTCCGTTGAATTTCCCGTTCCGCTACCTTGGTGGCGGTATTGTCGAGAATGAGGCCGTCGATGTACGACTCCTCACCATCCACCACCCACTGTCCCGCCGCATAGCCCCATCGCTCCACGCCATCCACGTGGCGGAGCCGGAATTCGATCACGTAGCTCCCAAGCGTCTCGGATGCCGCCTTGAGATCGGCCAGGACGCGGGCTCGGTCCTCCGGCTCCACAATGGACAACAACGAGACGCGACCGCTTTCGAAATCCGCGGCACTGCGCCCACACAGCCCGACGATTCCTTCGGACATGAACACGGTCCGACTGTCACCGTCAACGCGCGTGCGATGGACGCAGCCGGGGAGATTGCGAATGAGTGTCCGGAACCGCTGTTCGCTGGAGGCGAGATCGGCAAGTGCCCGCTCCCGCTGTGTGAGCAGATCGCGGGTGAGGGTGGCCAGCCCCAGCAGGTCCTGGGAATCCTCCGGTACCGCCTCCTCAGCGCTCGCGTCTGGGACAATGCTGCGGCGCAGGTCACGGGCTGTGGCGAGCAGCGTCTGCACGACCTCCTGTTGACTGGACGCCTCCTGTCGCAGCCGCTCATTGACCTGCATCAACTCCGTCGAGGAGATCGACAGACTGCGAGTGCGCAGCAGAATGTCCCGATCAAACTGCGCGTACGTCTCCTCAATGCCCCGCAAAAAGGCCGGCAAGCGATCCGCCAGCTCCGCGATGCGCGGCGCCTGCGCACCGGACTGCCGCAGCTGCTCGAGCAGGTCAATCAGGGCCTGCGGATCATCAATACCAAGCAGGCGTTTGACCTGCCGCGCAAGTGTTCGATTCGCAAAGGCCGATGCGCCATTCATGGAGTCAACACCTCAGCCGGCACCACCGCGCGCGAAAGACCCCGCATCAGTGCGCGCGCTCGGATAGATGCGTAATCGTCATCGTTTGGTTATGCAGGTGACATGCGAGCTGTCCACCGAGCACCGGACTGATTTCTCCATAGGAGTAAAAGCCCGTCACCCGGGTATGCCGACCAAAAACATCCGACACCGCTTCCACTTCCTCCTCCACGCGGGAGCCCATGACCAGCTTCCGCCCAACGCAGCTGATCAGGAGCGCCAGACTCTCGCCGGGGGCAGCACTGGCGATGTTCACCGCTACCGCCGCTTCATGGGCACCGTCAACCAAGGAATCCGTCGTCGCGTGCATGAGCCGCAGGAAGCCATCCTGTTCGATATCCCCGGCCAGAATCAGACTGCCGCTCGCTTCGTCGACCCCGAGAATTGTCCGGATCAGCCCCAGCGCATGGTGATCGGCCCCAAGCATCTCGAAGGGGAAGAGGAGACCGGAGCCCGGTAGCTCCTTGGCGTATTCGCCGAGGTAGCGCTTGTACACATCGAGGGCGGGGGCGCCGTCGAGCTCAAAGAGCACATTCCCCTCGGAGCGGGTCACTTTCCGGGCCGGCCCGAAGGGCTGCCACCCGTGGAAGGAGCCGTGGCGCACTTCCAGGTGGGGATCATAGAAGCCGATGGCCACCAGCTGCCGGCTGGAAATGCTCTCCCGCGAGAGCGTCGCCGTTTCTTCGAAGGCCCCAGCGTCACCGGCCAGACCACCCGACAGCAAGACCGTCGGGGGAAGCACCCGTGCAAAGCCCTCAATCAAGGCACTGCCGTTGATCTGCACCCCCTGCCCGAGCACAATCACATTGTGCAGCGCCGGATCGAGGAGCTGCCGCGCCAGGCGCTCCCCGGCATCGGCCGAATCACTCATCGCGGTAAGCGTCGTGGTCTCCACGCGCACACCGGGATGATCGAAGTGCACGGCGGAGACCACGAGCCCCCCATCCGCCACCCGTTCCGCGCAGATCTCCCCGGCCGTGGTACAGCCGGCAAGCGCCGCCTCGGGGAACATGCGCCGCAGGAGCGGCAGCAGGTCCGGTGCGGCAAAGGGTTCCACGCCACCAAAGACCAGCACGAGGTGCGGGTTGATCGCCGCCAGTGGGGCCAGCATCGCCTCGGTGGGGATGCCGGCACTGTGGGACTGGAGAACCTGCATGGAAGCTCCTGATGAGCGGCTGAAAAGAAACGACGGGGCGTCAGAGCGACACAACGGCGCACCGGCACCCCATCGGGGACGCGGCGCGCGGGACGTTCAACGGATCACGAGCGGGAGCGGGTTGGCAGGCTCGGAAAGTGGCTGGAAGGCCGGCAACACCCCGTTCCCCAACGCGCCTTCGTTGAATTCCCGGCGGACGGCCAGGACGGCCTCGGGATCCAACAGAAAGGCGTGCACACAGGCTGGATCAAAATGACGACCAGCCTGCTCCTCGAGATACTGCAGCGAGGCCGCGACGGACCACGCCTCCTTGTAGGGGCGCGCAGAGGTCAGGGCATCAAAGACATCGGCGACGGCGACAATGCGCCCCGCCAACGGAATCGCCGTCCCCGAGAGCCCATCGGGATAACCGGAGCCGTCGAAGCGTTCATGGTGGCTCCGGGCAATGGTCGCAGCCAGCTCCAAAATGGGCGACGGACTGTCGCGCAAAATCTCATAGCCGATCAACGGATGCTCCCGCATAATCGCCAGCTCCTCATCAGTGAGGGTCCCGGCTTTGAGCAGAATGTGATCGGGTGTCCCGACCTTGCCGATGTCATGCAACAGCGCCGCCTGAAAAATCAGCTCTTGCAGCTCGACGGATTCGCCGAGGTGACTGGCGATCAATCGGGAGTAATGGGCGATGCGAAGGACGTGCGCGCCCGTTTCGCGATCCCGGTATTCCGCGGCCTTGGACAAACGGAAGAGGGTGTCTCGCTCACGTTCCAAAATCGCTTGCGTGGCACGCTCCACTTCCCGCGACAGCCACGCCGCCCGATCGGTGAGGGCTTTCTGGCCTCGACGGACCGCGAGCATGTTCCGGGTCCGCGCCAGGAATTCCATGCGGTCGAGCGGCTTGGTCAGGAAATCATTGGCCCCAGCGGTCAACGCCTCATAGCGGATCGTCGCTTCGTAATTCGCGGTGATCATCAGGATCGGTACTTCACCGCGCCCCGGTGAGGCACGCAGCGCCGTAATAAAGCTGATGCCATCGAGCTCCGGCATCTGATAATCCACGATAACGAGATCTGGCTCGTCCTCTCGACACCACTGCAGCGCATCGAGGGGGTTGAGAAACGACACCGTATCAAGATCGGGCAGCTGGCGACAGAGCGCCCGCAGCAACGTCAAGTTGATGTCGTTGTCGTCAATGACCACCACCTTCATTCCGCACGCTCCACCATGCTGGCCGGTGCGGGGGAGGTGCCACCCGCCACACGTTGCGCGTAGTCCTCGCGCAACGCGGTCAGGGTGGTCACAACCTCACGCACCGCCGTGTCCAGATCACGCATGAACGCCGCCTGGTCCTCATCACTGAACGCCACGCTCTCATACTCCAACGTGAACAGCAGGGCGCTGATCGCCTTGGCGCCGACCGCCCCCATCGCCGACCGCATGGAGTGCGCCGCCGAGCAGAGCCGAGCCCGATCAGCCACCCCCTCCGCCTCACGGATGGCGCGGTACTGCCCCGGCAGATGGTGCAGACAGACATCGAGGACATCCACGACCAGGGCAAAATCCCCCATGGCTTGCGCTTCCAGCACCGCCCGATCGACCATGGGCAGCAGCGTCAGGGTGGGCGCCTCGGCCTCGATCGCCGCCAGCGTCATCGGCGTGGGCATGGGCGTGCGTCCTTCCTGCTGCACCGCGAGCGCGACCCGACGGACGAGATGCACCGGATCAAAGGGCTTCGTCACGAAGTCATTCATTCCCAACTCGCGCGCGCGACGTTGCTGCTCGAGCAGCGCCGACGCGGTCAGCGCCAGAATGGGGATCGACTCCGGATCGATCCCCAGATCGTTCCGAATGATGCGCGTGGCTTCGAAGCCATCCATCTCGGGCATCTGAATGTCCATGAGAATCAGGTCGAATGCCTGATCCATCCGCAGGCGCTCCACCGCGGCGCGCCCATGGCCTTCCACCACCACCACTGCCCCGGCACGCGCCAGAATTTCGGTGGCGACAAACTGGTTCATCTCGTTGTCTTCAACGAGCAGAATGCGTTTGCCGGCCAGCCCCACGCGTCCACGTTTATCGACGGCCATAGGCAGCGCCATCGGCATGTGCCCCGTCCGCACGGGTAATGCGACGGTGAAGGTACTGCCGACGCCCACGGTGCTGTCCACCGTGATGCGCCCCCCTTGCCGCGTCACCAATTCCCGCACAATCGTAAGACCGAGGCCGGTGCCGCCGAAACGTCGCGTGGTATCGCTGCGCTCCTGCGCAAACGCATCGAAAATGATGTGCTGTTTGTCCGCCGCAATCCCGACGCCCGTGTCCGTCACCCGGCAGACGAGCCAGTAAGCATCGCCCTCCGCCGCCTCGGCGTGCACCGCCAGCGTGACCGTCCCCTCGGGGGTGAACTTGACCGCGTTCCCGACGAGGTTGAGCAAAATCTGATTCAGGCGGCGCGCATCGCCCACGACGACCGGGGGCACCGCCGGATCCACCGTCACCGTGATGCCAATCCCCTTTTGGAGAGCGCTGGCCTGCAGGGTTTCCCCAAGCGACTCCACCAGTTCCTGAATGCGGAACGGGGCGGATTCAAACTCGAGATTCCCGCTCCCAATCTTGGTGAGATCGAGGATGTCGTTAATAAGCGACAGCAGCGTATCCGTCGAATGGCGAATCGCGCCGAGGTATCGGCGCTGCAGCGTGTCGAGCGGTGTGGACTCCAGGAGGTGGGTCGTACCGACCACGGCATTGAGCGGCGTCCGGATCTCATGGCTCATGTTGGCCAAGAAGTTTTCCTTGGCCTGCGCCGACGCCTCAGCCGCACGCGTCGCATCGCGCAACTGCTCCTCGATGCGCTTCCGATCGGTGATATCCAGGCCGTAGCCCAGCACCAGCTCGGATTCCCCATCCGCGTCGAGCACCGGGGTGACAAAGCGTGCAAAGTGGCGCACCTCCCCGCTGGCCGTGGTCAGACTCTCCTCCCAGGAGGTCTGCACCTTACTGCGTGCAGCCTCCGCGATCATCGAGCGCCGGCGATCCGCTACGGACGGATCAAAGCCACGGTACGCTGCATACTCGCGGTCGGTGTGCCCAATGATCCAACTGCGGATCTGGGGGTCCCGGATCGCACTGGGGGTGACGTAGCGGTAGCGGAGCGTCCGGGCATCAAAGACCGCGAGCTGCGCCGGCATCGCATCCAGCACCCGCTCGTAGAACTGCTGCAAGCGGTCGGCGCGTTTGGCCGCCTCGCTTTGCGGCGTGACATCCCGAAAGGTCCAGATCCGCCCCATCAAGCGCCCCGCCTCCATCACGGGCAGGCAGTCCCACTCGAGCTGCCGACCTTTCGTGAGCTGCAGGGTGGCCCCAGTGACGGGCGCGTCGGCTCCCGCCATCTGATCCCATTGCGCCGCGAACGCCTCTGGCTCCCGCAGCTGTGAGGCCAACTGTTGTCGCAGCAGCGTGGCGTCGGTCCCCCGGAGCGATTCCGATCCCTGATCCACCATGCAGAGCCGCTGGCAGGCCGCGTTGCAGTCGCGGACTCGGCCATCGGCATCTTCCACCAGCACGGCATGGCTCAGGTGCGCAATCAGCAGGGTCAGCGCAGGACCAAATGGGTCGGACACAGGCAGGATAGACGCCATGGGGGGCAATGGCCCGTCGATGCGTCGTCGCACCGTCTGGCGGCCTTCGAATTACCACGCGGGGAATTGACCCAATTGCGCCGCGTTCGGCAAGCGATTCGCCCACCCCGTGCGCGTCTGGGCTAACTTAGTCACGCGGGCCGCCACTCCCCGCTCTGCGTGCCCTCAGCCGAATCCCCTGTGACTGCCCTCCGGAAACCCCTTGCCGTCCTGACCGCGCTCGTGGCCTGGAGCGCCGTACTGGGTCAAATGACCCTGTCGCTCACCAACGCGCTGGGACGCGGCGAAACCGTGCCGCGTGCTCTGGCCGACTTCTTCAGCTACTTCACGGTGACCACCAATGTCCTCGTCGCCCTGACGCTGACGGTCCCCATGGTGCTGCCTGAGAGCCGAGCGGCG
>JBAXMW010000005.1:0-105228 GCA_037134115.1 Gemmatimonadaceae bacterium
TATGCGCGCTGCAGCATGGTTGGTCCCCACGGCGATTCTGTCGCTGTTCGCTGTGCCCCGCCCCGTGGTGGGCGCCGCTGACCCTGGCGTGGTGACGCTCCAGGGAGCGGAGCGCCAGCGTGCTCGCACGACGGTGGTGATCCTGGGGACGGGGACGCCGATCCCCGATCCGGATCGGTCCGGCCCCGGGGTGGCCGTGGTGGTGGACAGCGTGGCGTATCTGTTCGATGCCGGAGCCGGGATCATGCGCCGCGCCGCTGCGGCCTCGCGGGATGGGGTCCCCGGGTTACGCGCGCCGCAGATCGGGCGGGTGTTTCTCACGCATTTGCATTCCGATCACACCATGGGGCTCAATGACCTGATCTTCACCCCGTGGATTCAGGGGCGGACGGCGCCGCTCGAGGTCTTCGGCCCACCGGGCACGCCTCGGCTCGTGCGGGGCATTCTCGATGGTAACGATGAGGATATTCGCGAGCGGTTGGCCAGTGCCGGTGGCCCGTCGGCAGAGGGATGGCACGCGAATGTGCACGAGATCGCGGAGGGGGAGGTGTATCGCGATGCGCGGGTGACCGTGCGCGCCTTCGCCGTGCCGCACAGCGCGTGGAAGCATGCCTTTGGCTATGTCATCACGACGCCGGACCGGCGCATCGTGATCAGCGGGGATGCGCGCGCCAATCCGGCCATCGCCCGCGAGTGCAATGGCTGCGATCTGCTCATTCACGAGGTCTACTCCGACGCGGGTTTCCAGACCATCTCGCCGGCCCGGCAGCCCTATCATGCGCAGGCGCATACGTCGGCCTCACAGCTTGGGGCGATTGCCACCGCAGCGCGCCCCAAACAGCTCGTCCTCTATCACCAGCTCTACTTCGGCAGCAGCGACGAGACGCTGCTGCGCGAAGTGCGCGCGGGCTTCAGCGGTACCGTGATTTCTGCGAAGGATCTGCAGCGCTTTTAACGCACGGTCGATCGATGTGCATTGATTAGCGTGGCCGCGCGCGCTCGTATTGCGGCGGCCACGGGGTGTCCACCCCCAGCGCATGGGCTGCCAGCAGGGGCCAATGCGGATTGCGGAGCAGTTCGCGCGCGAGGAGAACGACGTCTGCGTCACCGTTGCGGATGATCTGATCGGCCTGCTCTGGATCGGTGATCAGCCCCACGGCGGCGGTGGCGATCCCGGCGTCTTCGCGGATGCGTCGTGCGAAGGGGACCTGAAAGCCAGGGCCCGGCACGATCTGCTGGTGCGGCACGAGCCCGGCGGACGACGTATCAATCAGATCCACCCCCACGCGCACCAGCTGCGCCGCCAGCTGCACCGACTCCTCCACGGTCCAGCCTCCTTCGGCCCAGTCCGTGGCCGAGAGGCGGACGAACAGGGGCCATGTCTCGGGCCACATCGCGCGGATCGCGGTGGCAATCTCCATGAGGAGCCGTGTCCGATTTGCGAACGAGCCACCGTACGCATCGGTCCGCTGATTCGTGAGCGGGGACAGGAATTCGTGCAGCAGGTAGCCGTGCGCCGCATGGAGCTCAATGATCTGAAAGCCCGCGGCCAGGGCGCGATGGGCGGCGGCGACAAAGGCCGCGCGGATCCGGTCGATGCCGGCGTCATCGAGTGCCGCGACCTCGGGATAGCTGTCGTTGTAGCGGAGCGCACTGGGCGCGACGACGGGGCTCCAGCCGCCCGCCTCGGGGGGCACCGCACCGGTACCACTCCACGGCCGGCGGGTGCTGGCCTTCCGACCGGCATGCGCGAGCTGCACCGCTGGCACCGCCCCCTGCTCCCGAAGAAACGTGGTGATGCGCTGCAGCATCGGGATCTGGGTGTCGGCCCACAGCCCCAGATCCTGCGGGCTGATGCGCCCCTCAGGCGTGACTGCGGTGGCCTCGGCGATCACGAGGCCAGCCCCGCCGGTGGCCAATCCCCCCAAATGGACCAGATGCCAGTCGGTGGCATGGCCATCGGTGGCGGAGTACTGGCACATGGGCGAGACGCCAATGCGGTTCCGCAGCGTGATGGCGCGGAGCGTAAGGGGGGCAAAGAGCGAGGACATGCGCGCGACGGACCCGGGTTGGAGTGACGGGGTGGGCGACGTATTGTACCGCATACGGCGTGCCCGCGCCGTCGGGTTCCCTTTCACGTGCTGAGGCATGGGTTTTACCGTCTCTTCGCAGCCAGAGCCTCACAAGGCCCGGACCCAAGCCATTCTGTTGGCGCATCCCGCGGTGCGCGGACTCATTGGGCGCAATCCGTGGTCGGCGCTCGTGGTCGTGCTCACGGTCGCGCTGCAGCTGCTCCTCGCCTGGCGGCTGCGCAGCGCCCCATGGTGGATGATCGCGCTGACGGCATACGGGATTGGCGCGTTTGCCAATCACGCGTTGTACGTGATGATTCACGAAGCCACGCATAACCTCATCTTCGCCGCGCGAGCTGCCAATCAGCTGACGGCGCTGGTTGCGGATATTCCCAATGTGGTCCCCGCCGCGATCTCCTTCCGGAGCTATCACCTGCGGCATCATGCCTTCCAAGGCGTGCCGGAACTCGACGCCGATCTCCCCCACGCCTGGGAAGCGCGTCTCATTGGCCATGGCGCGCTCGGGAAATCGCTCTGGTTGTTGTTCTTTCCGATCTTTCAGGTGACGCGCCCCACTCGGCTCCGCGAGATCCGCTTTCTCACGCCATGGACGCTCGCCAACTGGGCCGTGTTGGTCATCAGCAATGGCGCGATCCTCTGGTGGTGGGGCCCAGCGGCGCTCGGCTATCTCCTCCTCTCGCTCTTCTTCTCCGTGGGATTGCATCCCCTCGGTGCGCGCTGGATTCAGGAGCACTACCTCACGGCGTCCCCGCAGGAAACGTACAGCTACTACGGCCCGGCGAATCTCGTGGCGTTCAATGTGGGCTACCACAATGAACACCACGATTTCCCGTCGATTCCCTGGAATCGCTTGCCGCAGCTGACCGCGCTCGCGCCGGAGTTCTATCGTCCGCTCGCGTCATACCGCTCGTGGACCGGACTGTTGCTGCGGTGGATCTTTGATCGCGAGCTCTCGCTCTTCTCCCGCATGATCCGTCAGCAGCGCAACGGTCGCACGGTGGCCGGCGCGCTTCACGCCGACGGCGACTGACTCCGCACGGGGCGCACGAGCAGCGTTAACACACAGCCCACCGCCAACAGACCCGCCAGTACGGTGAGCGGCGTGTCGTAGATGTGCACCTTGTTGCCGCCCACGGGCAACGCCGCCTTGGCTCGGCTCGACAGCTCCGTGATGATGAACGGGCCCGCGACGGCCGCCACGCTCCACGCCGTCAGCACCGCGCCATGAATGGCGCCGACATTGGCGGGACCAAACAAATCCGCGAGAAAGGCCGGAATTGTCGCAAAGCCGCCGCCATACATCGTGAAGACCGCGAACAGACTGAGCTGAAAGAGCGTCCATTCACCCGCCGCGGCGAAGCGCGGGATCATGAGAAAGAGCCCCACCTGCAGCACAAAGAAGAGCAGGTAGGTGGTGCGCCGCCCGAGATAATCCGAGGCAGAGGCCCACGCGAGCCGTCCGCCGGCATTGAACAGGCTGATGATGGAGACGACCGCCGCCGCTTCCGCGGGGGTGCGACCGAACAGATCCTGCATCATGGGGGAGGCCTGCGCGAGAATCCCGATGCCGGCGGTCACATTGATCAGCAGCATCCCCCAGAGCAGCGCAAACTGCGGCGTGCGGATCGCCACATCACGCGTGACGCTCACCCGGGTGATCATGGCATCCGTTTCGGTTGGCGGCGTCCACCCCGCCGGCGCCCATCCCGCCGGTGGCGGCTGCAGCAGCTGCGCCCCCGTGAGCATGAGCAGCAGATACGCGACCCCCAGCACCATCACGGTCGTCGCGATCCCGACGCGGGCAATCAGCGCCACGTTCAGGTAGCCGGCGAGAAAGGCGCCACCGCCAAAGCCCATGATGGCGAGGCCAGTCGCCATCCCCCGACGATCGGGGAACCACTTCACCAGCGTGCTGACGGGGGCGATGTAGCCCAGCCCGCACCCGACGCCGCCCACGAGCCCCATGCCGAGGAAGACGAGGACGGGCTGGTGCAGCGAGAGCCCCGTCCCACCGATGAGCAGTCCCGTGCCAAAGCAGAGCGCCGCCGCCCGCGCCGCCGCCCGCGGGCCGTGCCGCTCCACCCACGGGCCGCCAATCGCGGCGCTGAGTCCCAGCAGCATGAGCGCCGTGGTGAAGGTCGTGTAGGGCGGACTGAACCACCACGGCTGATCGGGGAAGAGCGCCTGAATGGGGCGATTGAGCGTGCTCCACGCGTAGACGGAGCCAATGCACAGGTGCACCAGCACGGCACCAAGGGGGATACGCCAGCGGGAGGGAGTCACGGGGACCGACCAGGGAGGGGACAAGGGACGCGCCACTCTCCTACGAATGCATCAAGGCCCCGTGGGGTTGCAAGACGGCCTTCCCCTCCATGTTGCATCACCCGGGTGGGTGTGTAGCATTGATGGGCCGTGGCACCGTGATGGGACCGCCACGCTTCCGTGGCGGTTGCCGGTCTGCCTTCCTCCTCCCTCCGCAGGTCTGACGCCATGTCTGACGCCATGTCTGACGCTATCAGTCGCCGCCAGTTCAGCCAGCTCATGGGCGCCGCGGCCCTCACCGGCGCGCTTCCCTCGACGGGCCATGCCGCCGCTTCGGATACTCCAGTTTCCTCCACTGCAGAGCCTATGTCTTCCCAGTCGGTTGCCGGCGATGAACTGTGCACCCTCACCGCGCGTGACCTGGCGGCGCGCATTCGCACCAAACAGGTCTCGGCGCGCGAGGTGATGCAGGCGCATCTTGACCGGATTGCCCGAGTGAATCCGAAGATCAATGCGATCGTGACGCTGGTGGCGGAGCAGGCGATGGCCGGGGCCGCGAAAGCCGATGAGGCGCAGGCGCGTGGAGCCACGCTCGGTCCATTACATGGCCTTCCCGTCGCGCACAAAGATCTCGTGGATACCGCCGGCATTCGCACCACGTACGGGTCGCTGGCCTTCAAGGATCATGTCCCCACCAAGGATGCGCTGCTGGTGCAGCGGATCCGCGCTGCCGGGGCGATCACGCTTGGGAAGACGAACACGCCGGAATTTGGGGCGGGGTCGCATACCTTCAATCGCGTCTTTGGCGCCACGCACAACCCGTATTATCTCGACCGGACGGTGGGGGGCAGCAGCGGTGGTGCCGCCGCCGCACTCACGTCGGGGATGGTGCCGATCGCCGACGGCAGTGACACCGGCGGATCGCTCCGGAATCCGGCGGCGTGGAACAACATCGTGGGCTTTCGCCCCTCGCCGGGACGCGTGACTGATGATGATGGCTCCTGGTCGCCGCTCTCCATGGCGGGCCCCATGGCGCGGACGGTTGGCGATGTGGCCCTCTTCTTCAGCACGATTGTCGGGCCCCATGCGCCGGATCCGCTGGCGATCGATGAAATGGGCGACCGCTTCCGTCAGCCGCTCGAACGCAGCTTCAAGGGGGCACGGGTGGCGTGGTTCAAGGACCTCGGCGGGCTTCCCTTTGAGCCGGAGATCCGTCGCGTTGTGAATGCCAATCGGTCCGCCTTCGAAGCGCTCGGCTGCGTGGTGGAAGAAGCCGAGCCCGATTTCACCGGGATCGCCGAGGCCTTTCCGGTGCTGCGGCATTTGTCGTATCACAACGCCTATGCCACGCTCGTGCGCGAGCATCCGGAGCTGGTGAAAGACACGGTGCAGTGGGAAGTGCGCGAAGCGGAACGGAACACCGGGGCGGATGTTGCCAAGGCGCAGTCGCGTCAGGCCAAGATGTATGCGCAGATGTATCAGTTCTTCCAGAAGTACGACTACTTCGTGTTGCCGGTGACGCAGATGGAGCCCTTTGCCGTGACGGCGACGTGGCCCACGGAGGTGGCCGGGGTGACGATGCCGACGTACATCGATTGGATGCGCAGCTGCTGGTACATCACGATGACCGCCTGCCCATCGATCTCGGTCCCCGGTGGTTTCACCGCGAGCGGGTTGCCGGTGGGGGTGCAGATTGTGGGCAAGCACCGCGGCGACTGGAGTCTCCTGCAGATGGCGTATGCCTTTGAGCAGGCCACGAACCACGGGGCGCGCCGTCCGACCTTCTGACGGCGCGGAGATCTGCGGCGTTTACGGTCGTGCGGTCGGCTGCGTTGGCGGCGGTGTGGCCTTCCCGCTTTCTGGGTCGAAGGTCGCACCGTGACTCAGGAGATGCAGACGAACGCCGGATGCCCCAAGCACTGGGGCGTCCGGTGACGAGCGTTGGGCGTCACGGGCATCCACAATGAGCACGCTGCTGGCGCCGGCGATCCGCCACCGTCCGCTGGGTTCCACAATGATGGCGGTGCCTTCATCAATGCCGGCGCCCAAGTAAGGGGGCGCGCTCAACACGAGGCTCAGCAGGCGATTGTGCCGCTTCCGGCGCAGGAAATGCTGATCGATGATCGCCGTGCGCACAAAGCCAAAGCCGCTGTCCACCTGCACGGTGCCACGCTGCACGCGGGTCCATGATTCCGTGCTGTCGCGGGTGGGACGTAGCTCCGTGCCGGTGATCATCGGTGTGGAGAGCACCGCCGCCCCCGCTGATGTGCCACCCACCACGGCGCCTGCGGCATGGCGGGCATGCAGCGCCGCTTCGACGCGCGTCCCGCGCAATGCCGCGATCAAGCGATTCTGATCACCGCCACCAAACCAGATCCCCGTGACGCCATCCAACAGGCGCACCACCGAATCGTGATCCGCCTCGGCGCGCGTGATCCACAGGTTGCGGGCCTCGGCACCCATCGCCCTCAGCTGTGCGGCCTTTTCCTCGCCGCTCGTGGCCCCGGTGGCGCTGGCCTGCGCAAACACGACGATGCGGGCACGCCCGGCGCCTCCCGCGAGGCGGAGAAACTCCTCAACCAATGCAGGGGGCTGTGTGCCACCGCCGACGATCACGAGTGGTCCCGGTGCTGGTCGTTGTGCCAAGATCGTCCCGGGGACGCAAAGGGCCCAGCACAAGAGGACGGCCACGAGGGAATAGCGACGGCGCAGGTCGGTGGATCGAGGCATATACGCGGCGGAAGAGGGAGGGGACGCGGCGGCCAGTGCACACTAACTTATCGCACAGCCCGGTTCCGGCTCACCCGCCTCCACCCCGATGTCCATGCCCGCCAAGAAATCCGCGCCCGCCAAGCCGTCGGCGGTGAAGAACGCCCCCGCCAAGAAATCCGCGCCGGCCAAGAAGCCTGCCGCCAAGAAGGCGCCGCAGTCCATGCCCTACGAGCAGGGGAAGTGGGCCGAGGTATTCGCGCCACGCGCGGCAGGGGAACGGCGCTACTGGCTCATTAAGTCCGAGCCGGATGTCTTCTCGTTCGACGATCTGCGCGCGGCCCCCAAGCAAACGACCTGCTGGGACAGCGTGCGCAACAGTGGCGCGCGCAATTTCCTGCGCGACGGCATGAAGTGTGGTGACCTTGCGTTCTACTATCACAGCAACGCCGAGCCGTCGGCGATTGTTGGGATCTGTGAAGTGGTGCGGGAAGGGTATCCCGATCACACCGCCTTCGATCCAACGCACGCGTATCATGATCCGGATTCGGATCCCGCGACGCCCACCTGGTTCATGGTGGATGTGCGCGCCGTCGACGCGTTGCCGCGCGCCGTCACGCTGCCGGAGATCAAGGCGGCGGCTGCATTGCAGGAGATGGCGCTGATCAAAGTGGGACGGCTGTCCGTCGTCCCGGTCCGTCTCTCGGAGTGGGAGACGGTGCTCACCATGGCGGGAGCCCGCTGATGTCGATGCCCATGCGTCCGAAGTCCCCGCTGGCCCGTCGTCTGGCGATGGCTGTCCCCGCGCTGCTCATGGCGGCGATCCTGGTCGCGCGGTTGGTGGCGCAACCAACGACGCGTGCCGCCACGCAGGCCACGCTGCTCCTGCTCAATGGCCGCGTCATCACCGTTGACAGCGCGGAGCATGTCACGCAGGCCGTCGCCATTGCCGGCGATCGCATCCTCGCCGTCGGGACGACCGCGGAGATGGAACGGCTGGCCGCACCGGGGGCGCAGCGGATCGATCTCAAGGGGCGCACGGTCACGCCGGGGCTCCTCGACGCGCACGCGCACTTCTCCGGCAGCGGCGCCGATCGTCTGTTCGTGGTGGATCTGAGCTATCCAGCGGTGAAGTCGATGGCCGACGTTGCCACGGCGATCCGCGAGAAGGCGGCCACGTTGCCGGCCGGCAGCTGGATTCAGGGGCGTGGCTGGGACGAAGGGAAGCTCGCCGAGCGTCGGCTCATTACCGCCAAGGATCTCGATGCCGCATCGCCAAATCATCCGGTCTATCTGACGCAGACCACCGGCCACTATGGCGTTGCGAACTCCGTCGCGCTGCGGCTGGCCGGGATCACGAAAGACACCAAAGATCCGCCAGCGGGGACGATCGATCACGCCCCCGATGGCACTCCCACCGGCGTGCTCAAGGAAGGGGCGCAGGGGCTCGTCCGTCGGCTCATTCCGCCGCGCACGACCGCCGAAACGGAGCAGGGGATCCGCGGAATGGTACAGGCGTTCAACGCCGAAGGGATGACGGGGCTCAAGGATCCCGGCATCCCCGCCAGCACCTGGGCGCTCTATCGCAAAGTGCTCGCCGACAGTGCGCTCTCGGTGCGCGTCTTCGCGCTCTGGCAGGGTGGGCGCACGGTGGAGGGGGCGAAGCGGCTCATCGCCGAGCGGGCCGCGACCACGCGGCCCTATGAATCCACCGGCGACGATCGGCTCATTGCGGGGGGCGTGAAGCTCTATATCGACGGCTCCGGCGGTGCGCGCACGGCGTGGATGTATCAGCCGTGGAACAAGGACTTCAAAGACCTCGACGCCGACAACCTCGGCTATCCGGCCTCCAACCCGGACACCGTGCGGATGCTGATCCGGATGTTCCATGATGCCGGGATGCACGTGTCGGTGCATTCCATTGGCGATCATGGCATCGACTGGGTGGTGGACAGCTACGATCAGGCGATGCGGGAGAATCCCAAGCGCGGGCTCCGGCATGGGATCATTCACGCCAACCTGCCGAGCGACCATGCGATTGACGTCATGGCGCGGCTGCAGAAGACGATGGACGCCGGCTATCCGGAGCCGTCAGCGAGCTTCGCCTGGTGGCTCGGGGACACCTACGCCGGCAACTTCGGCCCTGCCCGGTCGCTTCGGCTCAATCCCTTCCGGACCTTCCGCGCCAAGGGGATGATCTGGGCGAACGGCTCCGATTACGGGGTGACCCCGTTCCCGGCCCGCTACGGGATCTGGTCGGCGGTGGCCCGGGAGACGCTCTTGGGGACCTATGGCCCGACCCCGTTTGGGACGACCGAGTCGGTGGACGCAATGACGGCGCTCAAGGCGGTCACCATCTGGGCGGCCCGGCAGATGTTCCTCGAGAAGAAGATCGGGTCGATTGAGCCCGGGAAGTACGCCGATCTGGCGATCTGGGACCGGGACGTCACCCGGGTCCCGACCGCCGAGATCAAGGACGCGAAGTGCCTGCTGACGCTGTTCAACGGCCGGGTGGTGTACCGGGCGCCGGGGGGCGGTTTCTAGCCCGCCCCAAGCGCCTCGGCGCTACTTCTTCCGGCGCGCCGCCAGATCCGGGTCGAAATCGAAGACCTGCTGGACCACCTGCTGGACGGCGCGCCCCTTCCGCTGGGCGGGGGTGAACCGCTGGCGCCCCACGACGGCCCGGACGGCGTCCACGAGCCGGCCGTCGGTGGCGGTCACGGCCCCAAAGCTGTCCAGATCGACCTCCCCCGTTTCCGTCACGACGAACTCCACCACCACACGGCCGGGGGTCTTGGCGTCGTACAGCGCGTCGGGATAGAGCGGCTGCACCACGCGGCTCGAGTCGAGCTGGGCCGGGACGTCCACGTCGGCGGCGGTGTAGACCCGCAGGGAGTCCAGCAGCGCCGAGATTTTTGAGGCCGTGGAGGTCGTCGTCTTCCCGCGGGTGACCACCTTGGGCTGGCCCACCCGCGTCCAGAGGACGATCGTGCCGCAGGAGCTGCTGATGTCCTGATTGACGGCGAATTCGGTGGGGACGGAGGCGCCGCCCCGGTACACTTCGATCCCGTCAAAGCTCAGGGGATCGAAGGTGTCGAGATCGATTTCCATGACGGACAGGTTCTGCCCATCGAGACGGACCACCGGGGCGCACCGGGCCCCGCGGGAGCGGACGCTCCGTTCAATGCCGCCGCGGGTGGCGACGTTGAGCCCGGCCATGTTGCTGAACAGGTCTGTCATCCGCGACGGATTCCGACGGACGATTTCTTCGTGGGTGAGAAAGGTCCCGAGCCCCTGCGACTGCCGCTGATAAAAGCCGGCCATCGGGCCGGTCACCCCACGGCGTCCCACGACCCGCACGGTGGCCAGCGTCGCGCCCACCGCGTGGAGCACGATCGGCGCGTCGATCTGCGAGGGGGTGGGGAGCACGACCCGGAGCGAATCCGGGCGATAGCCAATGCGGCGCACCTGAATCCAATGGGCCCCCACGGGGACCCGTCGCAGGATCCCAAGCCCGCCCTCGTTGCTTTCGGCGCTGATGGTGGCGCCAATGCGGAGCTGGGCGCCAATGATCGGCATTCCGCTGGTATCCCGGACGGTGGCGCGAATCGTCGCTCCTTGGCCGGCGCTTTGTCCCTGCGCGCGAAACGGGACGACGGTCAGCGGGACGCCGGTCAGCGCGAGGATCCCGCAGGCGACGGCCGTGCGCAGGCGCCGACGCGGGCCGGTGGCAGCGTGGGGGCGTTCGGTGACAGTGGAGTGCCGCATGGGCCGTTCCTCAGGGCAACGTGAAGGCGACGTAGCTGCCGCCGCTGGGGGCGCCGTTTTTGCCGCCGCCGCAGGCAATCACAAGATACTGCTTCCCGTCCACCATATAGGTGGCCGGCGTGGCGTTCCCGGCAGCGGGGAGCGTGGCGTTCCAGAGGAGCTTGCCGGTCGCCTTGTCGAAGGCGCGGATCGTGTTGTCGTAGGTCGTGGCGGCGATGATGAGCAGCCCGTTCTCGGTGACAATCGCGCCACCGTAGTTGTCGGTGCCGGTGTTCCGGACCCCCTTGGCGGCGAGCTTCGGGTACTCGCCAAAGGGGATGCGCCAGGCGTACGCCCCGGTGTTCAGGTTGATCGCGTTGAGCGTCCCCCAGGGCGGCTTGATGCCCGGGTACCCCTCATGGTCAGTGAAGATGTCGAAGAAGGCGGTCCGGTACTTCAGGAAGTACGGGCTCGTGTTCACGGCGCCCTTCGCGGCGTCGGTTCCCGTGGTGAGGTAGTTCACGAGGTCGTTCATCGCGCCGGCATCCATCGCCGCGCCGAAGGCGGGCATGCGGCCGGTCCCTTCCTTGATGATGCTCAGCAGCTGTTCGCGGGAGCGGCGCTTGGCCACGTCAATGAGCGACGGGCCACTGGCCGACCCCTGACGCTTCTCGCCGTGACAGCTGGCGCAGGTCGCCGCGTAGAGCGACTGGTCGCTGCGGGGGACCAGCTTGAGGAGCCAGGCCATTTCGTTGGAGTTCACATAGAGCAGCCCGGTCGTCGGATCAAAGGCCGGGCCGCCCCACTCCCCGCCGCCGTCGACGCCGGGATAAATGATGATCCCCTTATCCGCGTTGGGTGGCTCAAAGGGGTGCGTGGGGCGGTATTCATTGAAGGTCTTGAGTGCCGCCGCATGCGCCGCCGGCGTCCGCTGCGTGAGATCCTTGGCCGAGAGCGACTGACGGGCGAAGGGGGCGGGGAGCGTGGGGAAGGTTTGCGTGATGGACGGCTGGTCGCCGTCGAGCGCGATGCGCGGCATGCGCTGCTCTTCGACCGGCACGAGCAACGCCCCCGTTTCGCGATTGAAGAGCCAGACATGCCCCGTCTTGGTGATCTGGGCGACGGCGTCAACCGGCTTCCCGTCGCGCTGGATCGTGACGAGCACCGGTGCGGCCGGGAGGTCACGGTCCCACAGATCGTGCTTGAGCACTTGGTAATGCCAGACGCGACGCCCGGTGCGCGCATCGAGCGCCAGCACACTGTTGGCGAACAGGTTGTCGCCAACGCGATTCGCCCCGTAGAAGTCGTAGGACGCCGATCCCGTGGCGGCAAAGACCAGCCCGCGGCCGGCGTCGAGCGTCACCCCCGACCAGGCATTGGTGCCGCCGGCGATCTTCCAGGCGTCGGCCGGCCACGTCTCGTAGCCGAACTCTCCCGGATGCGGGATGGTGTGGAAGCTCCAGCGGAGGGCGCCGGTCTTCACGTCATACGCCCGGATGTCTCCCGGGGCGCTGGGGAGCCCTTCGGGGACGGTGCTCCCCATGATGAGCAGATCGTCGAAGACCACGCCGGGGGTGCTGGCGCTGACCGACAGCCCCTCCACGGGGCGTCCCAGGCCGGCGCGCAGGTCGACCCAGCCACTGTCGCCGAAGGTGCGGATCGGCCGGCCAGTCGTGCGATCGAGCGCGTACAGCCGGTTCCGGTAGTTCACCAGCAGCCGGTCGCCGGTGACCACGACACCGCGATGCCGGAAGCGCGACGCCGGTGGGACGCCGTTGTTCGGATCGAAGCGCCACAGCTCCCGCCCTGTGGCGGCGTTCAGGGCGAAGACCTGCATCTTCGGGGTGGTGCCATAGAGGACGCCATCCACGACGATCGGATTGGTCTGCATCTCCGAGCCTTTGTACGCGTCCTTCGTGTCGTACGTCCACGCGACCTTCAGCTTGGCCACATTCGCCGGCGAGATCTGGTTCAGCCGGGTGAAGTGGGTGTGCGCATCATCGCCGCCGTACACGGGCCAGTTGCCGGACTGGGCGTGGAGCGGCTGGCCGCTGAGCGGCAGCGCGATGGCGACGAAAACCGGAGCGAGGGAGCGGAGGCGCATCGGTGGGGCGGCAGGAGGGAAGAACGGCCGAATCATGGGCAAGGTGAACCCGGGGCGCGGTCCTCACAAGGAAGGTCCCGCGCCTGCTATGTAGGGTTAACATCCGCCGGCGTGTATCGTCTGTGGAGCTACATCAACCCCATGCACATGCCCGTCCTTCCCGCAGCTCGTGCTCTCCGCGCCTCGCTGGCGCTTCTTCTCACCATGTCCGTGACCGCGACCGTCGGCTGCGGCGGGAGCGACGCCACCACGGGCACTACTGGTGGTGGCACCGGCGGTGGCACCGGTGGCGGTGGGACGACCACGACGCCCCCCGGTGCGCCGGTCATCGGCGTCGTCACCCCGCTGGATGGCGCCGTCTCCGTCGCCTTCTCGGCGCCGGCGAGCAGCGGATCAGCCAGCATCACGTCGTACACGGCCACCTGCACCGGCGGCGGGAGCAGCAAGACGGGGACGGGGACGGCGAGCCCCATCACGGTGACCGGGCTCACCAATGGCACCAGCTACAGCTGCACCGTCACCGCCACGAGCTCGGCGGGGACGGGCGCCGCGTCGGCGGCCGCCAGCGGAACACCGCAGGCCGCGGTCGCCACGGGCTTTGTGCTCGCGAGCGGGACCGTGACGAACGGCGGGGTGCTGTCCACGACCTATACCTGTGATGGCGCGAGCAAGTCGCCCCCGCTCAACTGGACCGGGGTGCCCGCCGGCGTCGCTGGCTACGCCATGATCATGACGACGATCCCAGGCCCCGGGACGGTGAAGTACAACTGGCTGCTGTACAACTTGCCCGCCTCCACCGCCGCGATCGCGGAAAACACGAACGGCGGCGGCACTGCCGGCTTTGCCGACGATGGCGGTGGCCTGAACTACGCCCCCCCCTGCTCCCAAGGCCCGGGGACGAAGCAATACATCTTCACGCTCTATGCGCTCTCGGGCGCGCCGAATCTCGCGGGGCTGTCCGCCAATCAAGTGACGGGGGCGGCACTGACCGCCGCGTTGGCACCGGTGACGAAGGCCACGGCGGTGCTCACGCTCAACGTGACGCGCACGAATGCGATGATCAATTGCGGCTACGTAAAGAATTCCATCACCGGCTACATCACCGCCAACAGCATTGGCGTGACCTGTGATTCGACGTATGCCTACTTTAGTACCTACGGCATTCAGTCCAAGCATGCCATGATGAATGGCATCACCGCGACCAATCAGCAGGTGCCGATCGCGCAAAACTTCACGGGCACCAACGCGTGGAAGATTCCGCTCGTGCCGGTCGTCCAAAGTGGCACGAAGACCGCCGCGCTCGATGGCCCGATTGGCGTGGCAATCAACGGTGTGCCGATCTTTAATCCGTGCAAGCAGGGCGGCTGTACGTCCGGAAATGGCGGTGGCGACACCAAGGTGCTCGGCGAACTCGATATCTGTAATGGGCATGCCGGCCGTGCCGATGACTATCACTATCATGCCGCACCGATTTGCATGATGTCCGATCAGAGCAATGCGGCCTACTGGGATACGCATCCCCTGGGCTGGGCGCTCGATGGGTACGCGATCTTTGGGTATCGGAATCCTGACGGCACCACGGCGACGCGGGATGGCACATGCGGAGGCAACACGGTCACGCACCAGAACGCGCCAAGCGGGTATGCGTATCATGTGACGGACGTGAGCCCCTATGTGCTCTCCTGTTTCTACGGCGTGCCGAGCCCGGATTTGGCGGGGCAGGGGGCGAAGTATTCCCCGCTCCGTCCGCCGGGGACACCGATGGCGTCCTCGAGCATGACACTCAATGCGACGGCCACAAGTCTCGCCATTGGTGGAACGACGACGCAGCAGTGGACGAACGGCGCGAACACGTACCAGATCCGCTATGCACGGACGACGGACAAGTGCTGGACGTTTGTGTTCGTCACGAACGGCACGACAACGTCCACCAACAACTATTGCCGGAACAACTGACGATGCGCGCACTCGGCACAGGACAGCGTCGCGCGTGGCGTGGGGCGGTGCCGAGGCGCGTGGCGGTGATGGCGACGCTCATGGGCATGCTGATGATGCCCCGCGCGGTGCGGGCGCATGACCTACCGGGGGCGAGCGCTACATTGGTGGTGCGTGATGGGGGCTTTGTGGAGCTGCGCCTGCAACTCCCCTGGTCAGAGCTGCTGCAGCGGCAGTTTATGCCGCGGGCAACGCCGGAGCAGTTTTTGACCGTGATGGTCAATCAGCCGCCCGCCGCCTTTGCGAAACGGGTACTCACGGTACAGGCCGTGCTCGCGCGTGAGCTGCGCGTGATCGCCAACGGGACCCGCACGCAGCCATTCACGCGCTGGCGGTGGCCGTCGCCGGCGGAGGTGCAGAATGCCATGCGGACGGAGTTGATGGCACGGCTCGCGATGCCCGGGGCCGATCATCATGCGGAGCGCATGCTGGTGCAGGCGGAGGTCCGCCTCGGGAGCGGACTCTCCGCGGTGCAGCTCCAAACCGCAGCGCTCCTCGGGCCTACCTTGCTCACGACGTATCGACCGTCCGAGCAGTGGGTGGGGGTGGGCGCGCGGTCCGCACCAGTGCCGGTGGGGCGGCCATGACGGGGCGGCGTACGCTCCGCACCCGCGTGCGTCGGGGGATGCATTGGCTCTGGAGCATGATCGTTCTGCTCGCCTGTGCGGGGTCCGGGACGACGGTGGCGCCGACCACGACGGACACCGGCGTCGTGCGCTTCAAGGGGGAGGCATGGGCCGATAACTGGTTCGCGCTCTATCGCGGCGATCAGTTGCTGGCGGAAGATGCCGTCCCGATCACCACCGAGCGCAGCTTCAACGCCGAGACCTTCACCTTCGACGGGACGTATCCGTTCACGCTGGCCTTTGTGCTGAAGGACTATATCGAGAATGCCTCCGGGCTCGAGTACATCGGCAAGAGCAATCAGCAGATCGGTGATGGTGGCTTCATTTTTCAGCTCACCGATGTGACGCACAACAAGCCGGTGCTCGTTTCGAGTTCGGCATTCAAATGCCTCGTGGTGCAAAAGGCGCCGTTGAATCCGAGCTGTGAGAAGGATGCGAATCCGCTGCAGAGCTGTCAGGCCATGACGTTGGCGGAGCCCGCCGGATGGAAGGCCGCAAGCTTCAACGACAGCGCCTGGCCTGCGGCCACCGAGCATACGGCCGCCGCTGTGGGTCCCAAGGACGGGTATCTCACGATCAATTGGCAGCCGACGGCCAAATTCATCTGGTCAGCCGATCTGAAGCTCGACAACACGGTGCTCTGTCGCGTGACGGTGAACGCACCGTAGTGTCACAAGGCGCCGGTACTGCCACGGTGCGCTCAACCGATCAGACCGAGCTTCATCGCGAAGTACACCGTAAAGGCGGCATTCACGACCCAGAGGAGCGGCGAGACCTCACGTCCCTTGCCAGCCGCGAGCTTGAGGATGCCGTAGGTCAGAAAGCCACCGCCCACGCCATTGGTGATGGAGTAGGTGAGGGGCATGAGCATGAGCGTGGCAAGAATGGGAAAGCCGTCGGACAGGTCGCTCCACTCCACGTCGCGCATCGTCTGAAACATCAGTGTGCCAATCACCACGAGGGCGGGCGCGGTGGCGGCGGCGGGAATCATCCCGGCGATCGGGGCCGCGACAATGACCAACAGAAAGAGCAACCCAGTGACAACACTGGTGAGCCCGGTCCGGCCACCTTCTTCAATGCCGCCAGCAGACTCGATGTAGGTGGTGACCGACGACACGCCAAGGACGCCGCCCAGCCCGGCCCCGAGGGAGTCCACGAGCAAAACGCGTCCGGCGTGCGGGAGGCGTCCTCTCTCGTCGAGCATGCCGGCGCGGGCGCCTAGCCCCACAATGGTGCCGGCGGTGTCAAAGAAATCACTGAGCATGATCGTGAAGATCGCGAGCGCGACCGCCAGTGGACCGGTCCCACTCGACCAGACCGAGCCCATGGCCCCGAACGCTTGCCCCACACCACTGAACTGCGCGGGGTCGAAGGGGCTGACGAACTGCGCCGGGAGCGTCGTCACTCCGGTCAGGAGTGCGACGCCGGTCGCCCCCAGGATGGCGAGGAGGAGCCCGCCGGGGGTTTTGCGTTGCAGGAAGACGAGGGCGAGCAGCAGCCCCACCCCAAAGACGGCGAGCACGGCATGCGGCGTGGTGCCAAAGCCCAGGGTCATTGCCACGCCGCTTGCGGGGGATTTCACGATCACGCCCCCCTCGTACAGGCCAATCATGAGCATGAAGAGGCCAATGCCCACGGCGATAGCGCGCTTGAGCACCATGGGGATGGCGTCGATGATCGCCTGTCGCAGCCCGGTGACCACGAGGAGCGTGATGATGAGTCCCTCCCACACGATGACCGCCATCGCTTCGGACCAGGAGAGTCCTTTGGTGGCGATGAGATCGTATGCGACCACGGCGTTGAGCCCCATCCCCGAGGCCATCGCGAAGGGATAGTTCGTGACGAGTCCCATGGCGATGGTCAGGATCCCGGCGGCGAGCGCACTCGCGGCGGCAATCGCCACAGGCCCGGGGGCACCGGCGTGCGCGAGGGCGGGGTTGGCGCTCGAGACATACTGCGGGTTCACGAACATCACGTAGGCCATCACCAGAAAGGTGGTGATGCCGGCGCGGACTTCGGTCGCCACCGTGGTACGGCGGGCGTCGAGCTGAAAGTAGGCCAAGAGGCGGGACATGTCGGCTCCGGAAAGGGCTGCGCTAAGCTACCGCCGGCACGCGCGGATGCACGCGGGGCGCCACCGATCGCGTTGGTGCGCCCGCGGGTTAACGTCGACCGCATGCGGTCGTCTCACGATCATATGCGTCGTGCACTCACCCTCCTCCTCGCCGCGGCCATGGCGGGCACCACCGCCTGCAGCGGTGCCGACTCCCCGACCTCGACCCCCGGGGGCACCACCGGCGGGAGCACGGGGGGCAGTACCGGTGGTGGGACGGGTGGCGGGAGCTCGGGTGGGACAACGGGGGGCACCTCGTCCACGCCGAATGTCATCATGATCCTTGGCGAGGCGCAGGGGTGGACCAGCACCTCGGTGCAGATGGACCCGGCGATCGCCACCTCCAAGCAGGCACAGCTCAAGACGCCGGGGTTGGATCGGATTGCTGCCGAGGGGATGCGCTTCAGCAATTTTTATGCGCCGTCACCGCGATGCACCCCGTCGCGGGCCGCGTATTTCACCGGGCGCAGTCCGGCAGCGCTGCACATGACGTATGTGGGGATTGGCAATGACGGCGCGGCGGTCACCGGGCCATTGATCACCCCCGACGCCGTCACCGACATGCCCACCAATCTGCCGACCGTCGCTTCGCTGCTGAAAGGCGCCGGCTACGCGACGGCCCATTTTGGGAAGTGGCATGTGGGGCGCACCGATCCGTCGGCGTACGGCTTCGATGCGTCGGATGGCCCCACGAACAATGGCGGCCCGCAGAACGTGGCCAATCCCAATCCCACCGAAGCGTACGGGGTGACATCGCGCGCGATTGCGTTCATCGCGCAGCAGGTAAAGGCCGGAAAGCCGTTTTACGTGCAGCTGTCGCAGTATGCCGGCAAAGCCGCGATCGATGTGAAGGCGGAAACGTGGGCCACCGCGAAAGCCCAGATGGTGGGGCAGAACGACAACGTGGTGGGGCTCGGCGCCACCACGCTCGAGATGGATAACACGATTCGGCTGCTGCAGGCGGCGCTCGATTCGCTCGGGGTCGCCAAGAACACGTTTACCTTTTTTTGGTCGGACCACGGGCAACAGACCACGACCTACAACCTGCCGTTGGCGAATGGGAAAGGCACCGTCTGGGAGGGTGGCGTGCGGGTGCCCCTGCTGGTCTCGGGTCCGGGGATCCCCGCTGGCGTGACGTCGAAGGTGCAGGCGAGCGGGGTCGATCTGCTCCCCACGATTCTGGATCTCGTGGGCAAGCCGGTGGGCACGTCGGTGTCGGGGCTTGAAGGGGGGACGCTCAAGGCGGTGCTGTTGGGGCAGGGGACCGGAAACGTCTCGCGCCCCAATGCGGACTTCGTCGTGCATTTTCCGCACTATGATTTCGATCTGATCGGTCCGGCCTCCACGATCCTGTCGGGGAATTACAAACTGATCCGGGCCTATCAGGACGGCTCGCTGCGCCTCTTTGATCTCTCCACCGATCTCGGCGAGAAAAATGATCTGGCGCGTACGATGCCCAACAAGGTGACGGATCTGGATGCCAAGCTGACACAGTACCTGACGGGCGTGAACGCGCAGTTGCCCAAGAAGCCGTGATGCCGTACCGTACCACGCGCCGTATGGTGCGGCGTGTGTTGGGGCGGAGCCTGCTGGCGTGCAGCCTGCCGCTGCTGGTCGCGGCCTGTGGCCGCAACGGCGAGCGCCCCGACGTGCCCATGCCGGCCGGCATGGTGCGCATCCCTGACGGCCGCTTCACGATGGGCGCGGGCTCGCAGGTCATGGCGGGCGACGCGGCGCCGCATCCTGTCACGGTGGCGGCGGTCTACCTCGACCGAACGGAGGTCACGAACGCCGCCTTCGCGCAGTTCGTGCAGGCCACGCACTATCAGACCACCGCCGAGCAACCCGTGGACTGGGCGGCGTTGCAGCGCGAACTCCCCCCGGGGACGCCGAAGCCACCGGATGAGCAGTTACGTCCGGGGTCGCTGGTCTTTCAGGCGCCCGATCATCCCGTGCCGCTCGATGACGAACGCGCCTGGTGGCAATGGACCGTTGGTGCCGATTGGCGTCATCCCGCGGGACCCACCAGCGACACCACGGGCCTGTCGCAGCATCCGGTGGTGCAGGTCTCCTATCAGGATGCGGCGGCCTACTGCGCGTGGGCGGGGAAGCGGATGCCGACGGAAGCGGAATGGGAGTTTGCGGCCCGTGGTGGGCTTGAAGGCAAAACGTTCAGCTGGGGCGATGATCCCATCACCCCCGCACGCGCCAATGTCTGGCAGGGCGCGTTCCCCCTGCGGAACAGCGGAGAGGACGGTCACGTCGGCACAGCGCCCGTCGGGAGCTATCCCCCGAACGGCTATGGCCTCGTGGACATGGCCGGGAATGTGTGGGAGTGGACCGCCGATCGTTTTGATCCGACGGCACTCGATCCCTCGGCACCGCCGGGGCCCGAAGAACGGGTGATCCGCGGCGGCTCGTTTATGTGTCATGCGAGCTATTGTGCCGGCTATCGCACCGCGGCGCGCATGCATGCCACGCCGGCCACCAGTCTCATGAACACCGGCTTTCGTTGTGCGGCGGACGTGCGACGCCCTGTTGTGCGTGGTGGTCCCCGATGACGCATCGATCGGACGGGTGATCAGGGAGTCGACCGGTGGCTGTCGTTGCCGCCGGGGCGTACTTTGCCCTGCATGACTCCGCCATATGACGTGATTGTGGCTGGCCTGGGGGCCATGGGCAGCCTCACGATGCGCACGCTCGCCGAACGGGGCGTCCGCGTGCTCGGCTTCGACCGCTTTGCGCCACCGCATGCCATGGGGTCGTCGCATGGCGAGACCCGGATCATCCGCGAGGCGTATTTCGAGGATCCGCGCTATGTGCCGCTGGTGCAGCGCGCCTATGAGCGGTGGGCCGATCTCGAACGACAGACCAACACCACGCTGTTTAAGCAGACCGGCGGGTTGATGCTGGGCTACCCGGAGGGCGCCTTGATATCCGGAGCCCGCCGGAGCGCCGAGCTGCACCGCTTGCCGCACGACCTGCTCGATGCGGCCGCGGTGCGCCGGCGCTTCCCAGCCTTTCGTCCGGACGACGACATGGTGGGGGTGTGGGAACCACGGGCCGGGATGCTTTTCCCGGAGCGGTGCATTGCCGCGGCGCTGTCGGTGGCGCAGGCGGCGGGGGCAACGGTGCACACGGGGGAGACGCTGCTGGGCTTCGACGCCACGGAGTCAGGGGTGACGGTCCGCACCGACGCTGGGGAGTACGCGGCGCGGACGCTGGTGCTCTCGGTGGGTGCGTGGACCCGTGATGTGCTGGCTGATCTCGCGCTGCCGCTGGTGGTGCAGCGAAATCTGCTCTTCTGGTTTGCTCCCGAGCGTGGCCCGGCGCAGTTCGCCCCCGAGGCGTTTCCGATTTTCATTGCCGACTACGCGGACGATAAGGCGTGGTACGGCTTCCCCGATGTGGGGACGGGGCTCAAGCTGTCGCGGCATCATTATGGCGCGCAGGTGCACCCTGACACGGTGGAGCGCACCGTAGCACCCGAGGAGGTCGACAGCTTCCGGGAGATTTTGGCACGCTATATGCCTGACGCCAATGGCACGCTGCGCGCGGCGCAGGCATGTCTGTATACGAATGCGCCGGATGAGCATTTCCTGATCGGCCGACATCCCAGTGCGCCGCGTGTGGTCGTGGCGAGCCCCTGTTCGGGGCACGGCTTCAAGTTCGCCAGTGTGATCGGGGATGTGCTGGCCGATCTGGCGACGGAAAAAGATCCGGCTTTTGATCTGTCCACCTTTGCGATTGACCGTTTCGGGAGAGACGCATGATGCTGTTCACTCGGTGCCGCTCGTCCATGGCTCACCGCGCGCTGCTGGCCGGCAGTCTGCTCCTCGGCAGTGCACATATCGCGATGGCGCAGGGCGCCCCGGCATCATCAGCGCCTGCGCCACGGGCGCTCCGCTCCACCGATCTCTACCGCTTCCGCGATGTGGGGAGCGGGCGGCTCTCCCCTGATGGCGCGTGGATCGCCTATACGGTGACCACGGTGGACTCCGCGAAGGACAAAAGCGATAGCGACGTCTGGATGGTGTCCTGGGATGGCACGCGGACGCTGCGCATGACGGCGTCGCCGGAGAGCGAAGGTAACCCGCGCTGGTCCCCCGATAATCGCTATCTCAGCTTCGTGTCGGGGCGCTACGAGTCGAAGGGTGGACAGCTCTGGCTGCTCGATCGCGCGGGTGGTGAAGCGGTGCGGCTCACCGATCTCAAGGGGGGCGTTGGCGAATACGAGTGGTCTCCGGATGGCACGCGGATTGTGGTGATCTCGCATGATCCGGATCCCGAGGAGGGGAAGCCGGATTCCCTCAAGACGAAAACGCCCAAGCCGATTGTGATTGATCGGTATGCCTTCAAGCGCGATGTCACCGGCTATCTCGACCGGCTGCGTGATCATGTCTGGGTGGTGGACGTCGCCACGAAAAAAGCCGTGCAGATCACGAGCGGCGATTTCGACGATAGCAGCGTGCGCTGGTCACCCGATGGCTCGCGTCTGGTGTTTGTGAGTGAGCGCACGGAGGGCGATCCGGATCGCGCGAATAACAGCGATCTGTTTGTGGTGAAGGCCGAAGCGGGGGCCACGCCGAAGAAGCTGACGACGTGGGCCGGCCCTGATGCGGGGCCGGTGTGGAGTCCCGATGGCCGCTTCATCGCGTATCTGCAGGGGAGTGAGCCGCAGCTCTCGGCGTATACGCAAAACACCATTGCGGTGATGTCGGCTGATGGTGGGCCGGCCCGGCTGGTGGCGCCCACCCTCGACCGGGATGCCACCGCACTCACCTGGAGTGCCGACGGCCAGACCTTGCGCTTTCTGCTGGGCGATGACCGCAGTCAGTATCTCGCGACGGTGCCCGCGGCAGGCGGCGCGGTCACACGGTGGACCGACGGCCAGCGGGTCGTGACCGCGTACGACGCGAACGCCGCCGGACGCCTCGTGCTCAACACGGGCACCGCGTCGCGCTCGGCGGAGGTGCACGCGCTCGAGGGACGCACGCTGCGCGTGTTGACGCATGTGAACGATGCGATCTTCAGCGACATCCGCGTGGGCACCACCGACGAGGTGAATTTCCGGAATCCTGACGGACTGACGGTCGGCGCGCTGCTGGTGAAGCCGGCCAACTTTCAGCCTGGCACGAAGTACCCATTGCTGCTGCGCATTCATGGCGGCCCAAATGGACAGGATCAGCAGCTGTACAACTTTGAGCGCGAGCTCTTCGCCGCGAATGGGTATCTCGTGCTGGCGGTGAATTACCGCGGCAGCTCCGGGAAAGGCCAAGCGTGGAAGAAGGCGATTTTCGCCGACTGGGGAAACAAGGAGGTGCAGGATCTCCTCGCCGGCGTGAACCATGTCATTGGCATGGGGATTGTGGACACTACGCGCATGGGGATTGGCGGATGGAGCTATGGCGGCATTCTCACCGATTACACCATCGCCACCACGTCACGCTTTAAAGCGGCCACGAGTGGTGCGGGGAGCGCGCTGCAAACCACGATGTACGGCACCGACCAATACATCTACCAATACGAAAACGAACTGGGCGCGCCCTGGAAGAATCCGAAGCTGTGGGAGAAGCTGTCGTATCCCTTCTGGCATGCGGATCGGATCCGGACGCCCACGTTGTTTCTGGGGGGCGAGAAGGATTTCAATGTCCCCATTGGTGGCGGGGAGCAGATGTATCAGGCGCTCAAGTCGCTGCAGGTCCCGACGCAGTTGATAGTGTATCCTGGCCAGTTCCACGGCCTCACGCGCCCCAGCTTCGTGCGCGATCGGTATGACCGCTACCTCAACTGGTATCAGCAGTACCTGAAAGGCATCACGCCGTAAACGCTACGGCGTCCGCCAGATCGCGTCGGGACTGGCGTTCCCGGCGCGATCGATGGCGGTGACCACGACGGCGTCGGTGTTTGTGCCCCCTGAAGCGGCGGGGATGTCGATTGTGGACTCGGTCCACGGCACCAATCGCTGCGACCAGCTGCTCCCAGTACGCCAGCGCACCAGCCACCAGGCCAGCACTTCGGCGGCGTTATTCGTCACGCGCACGGTGAGCTGTCCCGACGTGGTGGAAGCCCCGGCCGTAATCGTGGGTGCGGCGGGGGCCACGTTATCGAGCCACGGTGTCGCCGGTGGAATGGCCGGTATTGCGTTGGTGGTGGCGGCGAGCGCAGTCGCGAGCCCACCCTTGTCGAGGCGGACCGAGGTGGTGTTGTAGAGAATGGTGCCGAGTGAGCCGCTTCGCTGACGCGAGCGCTCGATTTGCGTGGTGATCTCACTCGCGGCGAAGGCACTGCTGGTGCCATCCGCAACGCGGTAGGCGGCGAGTCCGGGCCAGAGATGCCGTCCCTTGGTGTTTTGCTGACCCCACCAGTCCAGCAGCGCCGGGAAGCTTTGCCCTGTGGAGGCGATGCTCCAGTAGAGCTGCGGGGCGAGGTAATCCACCCACCCTTGTTGCAGCCAGAGCCGCGAATCGGCATAGATGCTGCTGTAGGCATCGAGCCCGGTGATCCCCGCGGGATTCCCTGGCCGCCAGATGCCAAAGGGGCTGATCCCGACCCGAATGCTTGGCCGCAGCGCATGCGCCTCGGTGTAGAGCCGTTCCACGAAACGATTGATATTGGCGCGGCGCCAGTCGGCGCGGGCTAGCTGTCCTCCCCCCACCTGATAGCGCGCAAAGGTCGCGCTGTCGGGGAAGTCGAGATTCGGACACTTCGTATCCGGATACGGATAGAAAAAATCGTCGAGATGAATCGCGTCCACATCGTAGCGGAGCGCGACGTCCTTGATCACGGCGATCGTCTGGTTGTGGACCGCGTCTTCGCCGGGATCAAACCAGAGCGAACCGCAGTAGGGGCGCGTGAGCTCGGGACGCTGCCGTGCGAAGTGCAGCGGGGATCGCGTGAGCGAGTCGCTCAAATTGCCGGCGCGAAAGGGATTGAACCAGGCGTGCAGTTCGAGTCCCCGCGCATGGGCTTCACGTACGGCGAAGGCGAGTGGGTCCCACCCGGGGTTGCCCCCTTGCGTGCCGGTCAGTGATTTCGACCAGGGCTCGAGTGTTGAGGCAAAAAGCGCGTCCCCCGAGGCACGCACCTGCAGCACGACGGCGTTGAGCCCCGTGGTGCGGGCCAGATTCAGGATCGTCAGCAGCTCGGCTTGCTGTTGCGTCGCCGACAGCGTCGTGCTGGTGGGCCAGTCGATATTCGCGACCGTGGCGATCCAGAGCCCGCGAAACTCCCGCGTGATCGCGGGGACGGTGAGCGGGGCCGGCGTGGGCGTCGGGGTGGGCGTGGGTGACGGCGTGGGGGCGGTGGACGGTTCGCCGGCACAGGCGGCCAGGAGGGCGAGCGACGCGAGGGCTGACGCACGACGACGAACGGCATGACGGAGCATGATCATCGCTAGTGGGCGTCGGCAGGCATGGGGCCGGCCACGGCAGCCGTCGGTTTCCGTAGCAGCAAAATGAATGGGGAGACGGCGAGGAAGGTGATCAGCACGAGAATCCAGGCATCGTTGAAGCTCAGCATAGTGGCCTGTTGCTGAATCTGGCCGTTGATCGCCGCCAGCGCCCCTTGATGTGCCGCCTGCGGGTCCATCCCCCGTGCCTGCAAGCCGCGCGTCAAAAGCTGCAACCGCTGCTCGGTCGCCGGCGCGCCGATGGCGGCCTGACTCACGAGCTCCACCCGATAGCGCTGCGTCATGTGATTGAGTTGCGTCGCCAAGACCGCAATCCCAAAGGCGCCCCCCAGCTGCCGCGACAGGTTGATGAGGCCGGCCGCCTGTTGGGCATCGCTGGGGCGGATGGTGCGATACGCCGCCGCATTGATGGGAATGAAGAGCAGCCCGAGCCCGAAGCCGCGGATGATCAGCGCGAAACGGACGTCGTCGACACCGGCGGCGGTGGTCAGATGGCCCATGATCCACATGGAGACGGCGAACAGTGCGACCCCCAGCGCGATCAGCACGCGGGGATCGGCTTTGGGTTGTTTGCCATTCAGCAAGGCACCGCACACGAGCGCACTGAAGCCGGTGGCGAGCCCGCCCGGGAGCATGACCAATCCGGTCTCGGTGGGGGTGAAATGGAGAATCCCCTGCGCGAAGAGCGGAAAGAGAAAGACGCCACCGTACAACCCGAAACCGAGCGCCACGAACAGGAAGAGCGCGGAGGCGAGCGTGGGATTTTTCAGCACGCGGAAGTTCACCACCGGCGCGCGATTCTTCGGATGCAGCTCCCACCACACCAAGAGCACGAGCGACACGGCGGCGGCGATGGCGAGCCGCAGAATCAGCGTGCTCTCAAACCAGTCCTTCGCATTTCCTTCTTCCAGCACATACTGCAGCCCACCGACGCCGACGGTGAGGAACGCAATGCCCGCCCAGTCCACGGCGCCGGTGTGTGCCCGTTCCTGTGGCGGATCGCGCAGGAAGCTGCTCACGAGAATCGTGGATACGATGCCGATCGGCACATTGATGAAAAAGCACCAGTGCCAGGAGTAATGATCGGTCAGCCAGCCGCCGAGGGTGGGGCCGAGGGTCGGCGCGACGATAATGCCGAGGACGAAGACGGCTTGGACAATGCCTTGTTCTTCGACCGGGAAAATCTGCCGCAGCGTGGCCTGAGCGGTGGACATCAGCGCCGCGCCCCCTGCACCCTGGAGGATGCGCCACGCCACGAGCTCCAGCAGCGAATTCGAGGTGCCGCAGAAAAACGACGCGACGACAAAGATGATGATCGAGGCCGTGAGATACCGGCGTCGCCCAAAGCGCATCGCGAAGAACGCGGTCATCGGCAGGATGATGACATTCGCGAGGATGTAGCCGGTGGAGACCCAGCCGATCTCTTCCTGCGTGGCGCTGAGGTTGCCCGCCATCTGTGGCATCGCGACGTTCACGATGGTGGTGTCGAGCACCTCCATGATCGCCGCCGTGATCAACCCGGCAAGAATGAGCCAGCGGTAGCGACGGACAAAGGCCGCGTCGTCACGGAAGTGCTCGGTACGGGCATGGGCGGCGGCGGGGTCACTGGGGACCCGGGCCGCGGTGGGAGGGGCGGCAGCCATAGCGGGAAAAGATAGCAGCGTCAGGCGCTGGCGGCGGTGTTGGCGTCGCTCCTAGCTTCCGTGGATGTCTACCGCGCCTGTGGCCGCGGCTCCTGCACCGGGGTCGGCGCTCTTACTGTACGACGGACAGTGCGGGCTCTGTGCCCGGAGTGTCCAGTTCGTCCTGCGGCACGAGCGTCCGGACCGCCGGAATGCGCTGCAGTTTGCACCGCTCGAAGGCGCTGCCGGGACGCGCGTGCGCGCGCAACATCCACAGCTCGCGGGGGTCGACTCCGTGCTCTGGCTGACCGTGGCGCCCGATGGCTCGGAGCAGGTGCTCGTCCGGAGCGAGGCGGTGCTCGCCGTGCTCCGGCATGTGGGGGGCGTGTGGGCCGGGCTCGCCGTCCTGGGCCGCTGGGTGCCGCGTCCCCTCCGTGACGCGGTCTATGCGGCGGTGGCGGCGCGACGCCACTGGCTCGCCCCGCGCACCTGTCAGCTGCCTGCGGGGCGCGAGCGGCGATAGGCGACCTTAGGGGCGCCCCATGTGGTGAGACCCATGGTCCATCATGGTCTGACCACGCGCCAGCATCAGATGATGCATGGCGTGATGCTCGCCCAAGGTGAGGAGGCCGGCAAAGCCTAAGCCCCGCACCCGAGAGACCGCTTTCCCCGCGGGATCCTTCGTCGTCACGGTGAGCGTCATGCCACTCGGCGTCTGTTGTGCCGTGGCGAGCAGACCGCCTTCCATCGCCAGCATCCCCGCATGATCCGCGACAATGCGCTGGATCGCGGCCCGCGTCCGACCGGTGCCGGTGATGTCGAAGCGGGCGCCCCCTGGCACTGCGACCGAGCGCACCGTGGATCGCAGCAGGACCGCATCCATGTCGATGAGATGCTGCCGCAGCCGCTCCAGGTCGACGCGCGCCCAATCCGTGGCAGGATCGGCCTCGAGCTGTTGCACCACGGAGGCGATCGCCGCAAAGGCGGCCTGTCCTTTCTCCTGCGCGGAGAGTGCCGGCGCGCGCAGCATGAGCAGGGCGCCGGTGCACAGCAGCGTACGCACGAAACGCGCAGACATCGAAGGCATCGGCATCATGCTGGAGTCGGGGTGACGGGGATCGCCGCACCACGCGGCGGCTCCTCCTGATTACGCATGAAATCGGCGAGCTCCCGGAGCCGCTGCCACAAATGCCCACGGAGCTCCGCAGGCATCTCGTGTTCCGCGAGGGCGCGCTCCATGCACCACAGCCATTCATCACGTTCGCGCGCGCCAATGGCAAAGGGCATGTGTCGCATGCGGAGGCGGGGATGGCCGTAGCGCTCCACATAGACCGGTGGCCCGCCGGTCCATCCCATGAGATACAGGACCAACTTCTCCCGCGACTGCTTCAGGCTGGCGGCATGCAGTGCCCGCACATGCACGGCCTCGGGGGCCGTGTCCATGAGGTCGTAAAACCGGTCCACCAACTGGCGGATCCCGGCCTCACCGCCAAGCGTCAGGAAGTGGCTGTCCGAGGGGATGGTCATGCGGGGAATGTGCACGCATGACCATCCCGCATACAAGCATAAGCCGATCAGCCTTTCGACAGCGGAATCTGCCGCCCCTTCGCCTGGGGGAGCTTGGGGAGCGTGATATGCAGCACGCCCTTCTCAAACACCGCCTTCACATGGTCCACGTCCACCGTGCGCGGGAGAGCGAACGAGCGCTGGAAGGCGCCATAGTAGCGCTCGCTGACGTAATACGCCTTCGCCGGCGGGGCGTCGGTGGCCTCTTCCGTTTTCTCGCCGGAAATCGTGAGCACATTGTTGTCGATGCTCAACTTCAGATCCTTATCATCAAGCCCCGGCAACTCCGCCGTCAGCATGATGGCATCATTCGTTTCCGCGACATCCATGGACGGCACCCACGAACCCATCGGGGCAAGGTTGCTCCCGAAGAGACTGTCGTTGAGCATGCTGCGCATCAGCGAGCTGATGCCATTGTCCGCAAGCGAGGGGAACGGTGAGGGCGTACGGGTCATGAGACTGGGCATAACAACTCCTGCGCCGAAAGCGCGATGGGGTGAACGGAGAAGCTGCATCCGTCCACCCCATCGGCATGTCGTGTGAAGACCTGACGCTTCTCCGGTGGTTACGGTCGGCGACCACCAGATGGCGTAGGGATCGCGAGCCGGTTCGAAGCGGGACCGTCCATGAGCGATGGCGCCGTGCTCAGTCCCTCAAACCCCAAATTCACCGGGGCCAGCGGCTTCCCGGCATAATTCGCGACCGTGGTCGCCGAATCGGCCGTGCCCGTGACCGGCGTCGTCACCGTGCTGGTGCTCGGCACGGCGGTGGTGACTTCCTCCAGCCGGAAATCATCGACCAGCAGGGTATTGCTCGCCTGGAAAATCGCACCAAAGGCGATGCCGATCGCTGCGGCGGGGACGTCGAGGACCACAGACACCTGACGCCAGTCTCCGTACCCGCTCACCGGACGCAGCGCCATGTTGTCGAAGGCAAGCGTCGTACCCGGGCCCTCCACCCGCATCCAGATGCCAGAATTCACCGTATTGGTGACGTTGCGCGGCTTTACCCACGCCGTCAGTTGCATCCGCTTGCCACGATAATTGTCGGCGCGCAGGTACTGCACCAAGGTGAAGCTGTTAAGCGTCAGCACGTCAAAGGCGCCCGACAGATACGCCGCCGTGCGGCCACTGTGTACTTCAGTGACCGTCGTGCCGATCCCTGAGGTGTTCTGTGTGCCGGTCCAGCCCGCAGGGAGCCCGGGGATGATCGTCAGCTCCTGCTGCTTGATGAGCGACTCCGGATGACAGCCCGCCGCCGTGACCAAGGCGGCGCCCACCACCAGCAGGCGGGCCCGTCGTATCGCGGGTCGCGTGGCGGGTCGCGTGGCGGGTCGCGTGGCGGGTCGCATCGCGCGCGTCACCGGCACCGCGGATAGGCGGGATCCGGGCCGGCAATCGCTGGTTTCATCTTTCGCTCTGACACGGCCATCATGATGTCGTGGACAAAGCGCCCGACACGCGCCGCATGATCATAGTCGATGTACTGCGGCTCGTCGGTCTGCATGTGATAGTCCTGCGCGTAGCCCAAGGAGAAGTACGTGACCGGAATATCCTTGAGCACGTAGTTCACCTGATCGCTGCGGCAGAAGCGGTTGAGCGGATTCGCCGTGACATCCCACGACTTATCAATCGCCATCGTTTCGGCCCGCGTGGCATTCACCGAATCGATGATGTCACCAAACTCACGGGACAAGCGACGCGCGCCGAGCATCTGAATGGACGTCGGGCCACCGAACTTCACCTGCTCCACCCGGCCCTTGCCCACCATGTCCATGTTGTGCGCTGCCACAATCGACGTGAGCGGAATGGTCGGATGGTCCACAAACCAGCGCGAGCCCAGCAGTCCCGACTCTTCTCCCTGGTGGGAGACGAAGATGATCGAGCGCGCCGGCTTTTCGGCGGCGAACTGTTCGGCGATTTCCAGCAACACGACGGTGCCGGAGCCGTCATCGTCGGCGCCGTTCATGATGGAATCGCGACGCGGCGCCCGGATGCTGCGTGCCCGCTTGATCAGCGAGTCAATGCGCCGCTGCTGATCGGCGGTCGGCGTGCATTGCGTATCGTTGGCCCCTTGGCGCCGCACCACGCTGTTGTACGCGCGCAGGGAATCGTGATCCACCACCGTGCTGTTGAGCCCCACGTGATCATTGTGCGCCCCCACCAGCACATACTCGGCGGCGCGCGCCGGATCTGAGCCCGGGAGAATCGCGACCACGTTGCGGGCCGGGGCTGCCGACCGACGCCACGCGTAATTCCACGCGCCGGAGACGGCCGCGCCGGTGGTGCCCACCGCGACCTGATCCACCGGCTTGCCGAAGAGCTGCTCCGCCGCGTTGCGGGAGAGCGTCGCCCCGACGGTTGGCGCAGTGGGGATCGTCCCCGCGGCCGTCTGCATCATCATGCGCCCCGGGAAGGCGGCGCCGCGCGTCGCGGCGGTCAACTCCTCGGCGCTCACCACGAGGATCCCTGCGGCACCAGCCCGCTGCGCCCGCAGGTCACGTGGCGCGGCGGTCAGCACCCCACCCGCAGCCGCGCCGGCGCCGCGACCGGCCCCGGCGGCCCCGGCCGGCTGGTTGGCGCGGGCGGCGGCCACGGCCGCTTCATTCGCGGCGGCGGCCGCAGCCCCGAAGCGATCGGGGAGATCGGCACAGCTCGGGAGCGGCGCAGCGGCGCGGCCGGTCGTCGCCGTGGCCGGCGGTGCGACGAAGACCACCACCTTGCCGCGCACCATCGCCGGATCCAGCGTCACGGTGGTGTCGCCCCAGCGACCGCCAAAGACGGTCGGGGTGTTCTCAATGGCGGCGCTCCCCCCCAGCCCGTTGGCGGCGGTTGGGACGGTCGGGATCCAGTCGCGACCGGCCACGAGCGCCCGGCCACCGACGCTCAGGCGGGAGGCGCTGCTGTCAAAGCCCAGTGGGCCGTACGCGAGTGTCTGGAAATAGGTGCCACTGTCGCCGGCTGGCTTGAGCCCGAGCCGCTTGAACTCGCGGGCGATATAGTCGGTGCCCTTCGCGTTCGACGCTTCCCCAATGCGCCGCCCCAGCATGGAGTCATCGGCAAACTGATAGAGCCGCGTCCGGAGGTCGTTGGCCGAGATCTTGGCCGTCGTGGGGCGCGGGGCCCAGCGCCGCGGACCTTCATCGGGCCAGACGGGGCGGTCGGCGGCGGCGCTCCGGGGGGCTCCTGCCGTGGCTGCGGGTGTTTTCGCCGGGGCCTGCGCCAGCAGTGGGCGCGCGGGCAGCAGGGAGAGGGGGAGCAGCAGGGACGCAAACGGAGCGACGCGCATGTCGGGGTCCGGAAAGCAAAAGGAGGAAGACGGCGGATCCCGTAAGCTACGCCCGAAGGCGGCCAGGTGGCGATGGCCTGTACGCTGACGAGCCCCGCACCGTAATTTCCGGCATCCCTTCAGGAGCTACGCGCGTGCCGGAATCCGGTCCCAAGTCGCAAACGAAGTACGACGTCATTGTGGTCGGCTCAGGCGCCGGCGGTGGCATGGCCGCCTATCAGCTGGCCGTGGCGGGCCTCAAAGTGCTGCTCCTCGAAGCGGGGCGCTCGTATGACCCTGTGCGCGAGACGCCGATGTTCAAGCTGCCGCGCGAAGCGCCACTCCGCGGCGCTGGGTCCAAGGAAAAGCCCTTCGGCTTCTACGACGCGACGGTCGACTGCGGCTGGGATGGCCCGGGCGAACCGTACACCAATGCGCCTGGGACCGATTTCCGCTGGTGGCGCGCCCGCATGCTTGGCGGACGCACCAACCACTGGGGGCGCATCTCGCTCCGCATGGGCCCGTACGACTTCAAGCCAAAAACGCGCGACGGCCTCGGCGCCGATTGGCCGCTCACGTACAACGATCTTGCGCCGTATTACGACAAGACTGAGATGCTCATTGGCGTCTACGGCGGCGACGATGATCTCGAAAACACGCCGCGCTCCTCGCCCGGGGTGCTGATGCCCCCGCCGGCGCCGCGCGCCGTGGAGCTGCTGGCCCAGAAGCATGCCACCCGCTTGGGGATCCCCACGATCCCGGCGCATCTCGCGATCATGACGCGCCGCCAGGATGCGAATACGCTGCCGAAAAAGCTGCATCCGAACAATCCGCTCGCGCAGCGCGTCCTGCGGCAGTCGATGCTCAGCCGACAGGCCTGCTTCTACGCGACCCCCTGCGGCAACGGCTGCTCCATCAAGGCCAACTTCCAGTCCACGACGGTGCTGATCCCGCCGGCGCTGGCCACCGGGAATGTTGATCTCGTCCCCGATGCCATGGTGCGCGAGGTGACGGTGGACAAGCAAGGGCGTGCCACGGGGGTGCATTACATCGATAAGGCCACGCGCACCGATCGCCATGTGCAGGCGCGCGTGGTGGTACTGGCGGCGAGTGCCTGTGAAACGGCGCGCATTCTGCTCAACAGCAAGAGCGCGCAATTTCCGCAGGGGCTCTCCAACAGCAGCGGCCTCGTGGGCAAGTATCTCATGGACACGGTGGGTGCGGGATTGAGCGGCCAGATCCCGGCGCTCGAAAATCTTCCCGCGCATAACACCGAGGGCGCGTCGGCGATGCACCTGTACATGCCCTGGTGGCAGTACCAGGAGCAGCTCGCCGGCAAGCTCGGCTTCGCGCGCGGCTATCACATTGAGTTCGGTGGCGGACGCGGCATGCCGGGCAACGGCACCTTCAATGGGCTGGAGTCGCTCACGAACGGTGCCTACGGCAAGAAGTTCAAAGAGGAAGTGCGTCGCTACTACGGCACCTTCATGTGGTTCGACGGCCGTGGCGAGATGATCCCCAACGAAGATTGCTACTGCGAGATCGATCCCGAAGTCGTCGATCAGTGGGGGATCCCTGTGCTGCGTTTCCACTGGAAGTTTTCCGATCACGAAACGCGGCAGGCGGCGCATATGCACCAGACCTTCGCGCAGATCATCGAGTCGATGGGTGGCACGGTGCGCGGCACGGTGCAGAAGGACGGCACCAAGGCGATCCTCAAGGGTGGTCAGATCATTCACGAAGTCGGCACCTGCCGCATGGGTGACGATCCACGGACGTCGGTGCTCAATCCGTACTGCCAGTCGTGGGACGTGAAGAACCTCTTCGTGACCGACGGCGCGCCCTTCGTCTCCAACGCCGACAAGAACCCCACGCTCTCGATCCTCGCCCTCGCGTGGCGCACCACGGACTACGTGCTCGATCAACTCGCCAAGCGGAACATCGGATGACCACCTCCCTGCCACACGACCCGCAGGACGGGACGCCAACCACGGCCCCCGAGGCCGCCGAGTTCGCGGCGGACACCGATGCCCTGACCCGTCGCTCGGCGCTCAAAGCCATGGCAGCGGCGGCGAGCCTGCCGGTGCTGGGGAGCCTCCCCATTCTGGAGCTCGATGCCGCCGGGGCCCCGCTCGCCGCGGGCGCACCCAACGCCGCGGAACCGGGGCCTGCCCGGTTGGCCTCCGGTCCACGTGGCACGGCCAGCGATCCGGATTTGCTGCGGGCCAAGGCGAATTGGCCCCGGAAGCTGCTCGCGTCGGAGATGGCGACGGTCGCGGCGCTCTGCGATATGATCATGCCGGCTGATGGCCGTTCCCCGAGTGCCTCGGCGGTCGGGGTCCCGGCGTACATCAACGAGCATGTCAGTGCGCCGTACGAGGAACAGCAGCGGGATCTCGTGCGCGTCCGCGGCGGCTTGGCCTGGCTCAATCTCGAAAGCACCAAGCGCTTCGGGCATGGCTTCGCGCAGTGCACCACGGCCCAGAAAGCCCAGATCTGCGACGATATCTGCTTCGTCCCCCGGGCGAAGCCCGAGTTCAAGGGGCCGGCGCGCTTTTTCGCCCTGATGCGGAACCTCTGCGCCACCGCGTTTTATACGACCGATGAAGGCATGAAGGATATCGGTTATGTTGGCAACGTCGCGCTGCCCGCATGGGGTCCGCCGCCCGCTGCTGTGCTCAAGCACCTCGGGCTGGACTGATCAACGGCAGCACCACAGGTCGCCAGTTGCGTAAGGAGTGGATGTGAGCGGTCGCATGGGACGGACAGTGCGGTGGATCGGGATCGGGATCAGCGTGGTGGCGCTGGGCTGGGGCGGGTGGGTCGCCCTTGCCGCTCGCCCGCGTGCGGAAGCGCTGTCGGCGCTGCGCAGTGATGCCCGCGTCGAGGTGGTCGCCGAGGAGACGGGGGTCTATCGGTTTAGCCCCATGTCCCAGCAGGGCACGTTACCGATTGGGTTGGTCTTCTTCCCGGAAGAAACCGTGGATGTGCGCGCCTATGCCCCGCTCATGCGGGCGGTGGCGGCCGCCGGGTATCCCGTAACACTGGTCACGCTGCCACACCGCGGACTTTTTGCCTCGGATATCCCCGATGTGCTGCACACCGCGCTGGGCGCCATGCATGAAGACGTTCGCGCCGCCCATTGGGTGATCGGCGGGCATGGCTACGGCGCCTCCGTCGCCCTCAAGCTGGTCGCCGAAGCGGCGTCCATGGGTGGGCGGATCTTTGCCGGCATTTTGCTGATGGGCACCGCGCATCCGTCGGTGGGGAATTTCACTGGGCTCCGACTCCCCGTCACCAAGGTGCTCGGCACCCGGGACGGTATTGCGCGGGTCAGCGCCGCAGAGGCCAACCGCCGCCTGCTTCCGCCCACCGCCCGGTGGGTGGTCCTGGAGGGGGCGAACCATTCACAGTTCGGCGCCTACGGCTTCCAACTCGGTGACCGTCCCGCCTCGATCAATCGCGCGGCGCAACAGCAGCAGACGGTGAACGCCGTCCTGGAGACGCTGCGTCTTGCCGCCGATGTCTTCCCCGTTGTTCCGAAGTAGCCCGATGCGTCGATTGGCGCTGCTCCCGCTTGCGCTGTGCATCGCGCCCCTCGGTCGCGCCGTGCAGGCGCAGCGGCCCGTCTCGGCCGCCGCCGCGCCTCAGACGGTCGAATCGGTACGGGCCCGACTGCTGGCGCGGATCGCGCAGGTGCCGGGTGCGGACGTGGCGATTGCGGTGCGTGATCTCGGGAGCGATCGCACCCTTGATCTCAACGGCGACACCGTGTTTCACGCCGCCAGCACGATGAAGGTGCCGGTGCTCTTCGCGCTCTATCAGGGATTCGAGCGCGGCACGTTGCGGCCGTCGCAGACGATCCGGCTGGAAAATCGATTCCGGTCGATTGTGGATCAGTCGCCCTATCAGCTGGATCCCGGCGAGGATAGCGACAGCACGGTGTATCGGCGCGTGGGGACCGAGGTCCCGGTCCGCGAACTGGCCGAGCGAATGATCACGCACTCGAGCAATCTGGCAACCAATGCGCTGATCGCGCTGCTCGATCCCGAGAAGATCACCACGCTGACGCGCGATTTGGGGACGACGCGCATGGTGGTGCGGCGCGGCGTGGAGGACGACGTGGCGTACCGGGCCGGGTTGAACAACACGACGACCGCCAACGATCTCGTGGCGCTCTTCGTGGCACTGCAACTCGGACGGGTCGCCAAGGCCGATGGCACGCGGGACATGCTGGCGATCCTCGAGGCGCAAGCGTTTAACGATGAGATTCCTGCCGGGTTACCCGGTGGCACGCGCATGGCGCACAAGACGGGGAGCATCACCGCCACGCTGCACGATGCTGGCCTGGTGTTTCCGCCGGGGCGTGCGCCGTTTGCGATTGCGATCCTGACGCGCAACATCCCCGATCAGAAAGTCGCCGCCGCGCTGATGGCGGACTGTGCCCGCATCATCTGGGGCTGGCTGGTTCCGTGAGCATTCCTTCCTCCTCTCGCTGGTGCCTATGACCACGACGACGCCCCATTCCCAGGACGCCGCCGTGCCGCGCGGCGTGTGGATCCTGGCCGGGTCCGGCCTGCTGCCCTTCGTGGTCTGTCTCGCATTACTGGCGACGACCCCGGCGTACGCAGCGCGCGCCGTGCATGCGTTCATCGTGTATGCCGCGCTGACGCTGAGTTTTCTCGGCGGCGCGCGGTGGGGGGCGGAGCTGGTCCGGGCTCCGCAGGCCCCGTCGATTGGCCGATTGATTGCCTCGGCGCTTCCCTCCTGCGTGGGCTTGCTGGCGCTGCTGCCGTACCTGACGAACACGCAGTCGCTCGCCTTGCTGATGCTCTGTGGTATTGCGCAGCTCCTCTGGGATCGAAGCGCCTCGCACGATGGCCAGTTGCCGCGCTGGAATGCCGCGGTGCGTACCGTGATGACCGTGTGCGGCACCGTCTGCAGTCTCATCATGCTGTTGCTGGCTCCTGCCGGCGCGCCGGTATGATGGACCGATGACCGCGTCCACCACGACGCCGCCCGACCAGCCGGAGACGCCCCGCACACCACCGCCGATGCCCGCCGGACCCAAGGCACGTTTTCCCGGCGAGTTGATGTGGCGGCTCGCGAAAGATCGGCTCCCGTTTTTTCAGGAGCTCGCGCGCAAGTACGGCGATGTCGTCCCGATGCGCATTGCGGGACAGACGATCGTGCTGCTGCGGCATCCCGATGACATTCAGGATCTGCTCGTCACGCACCAAAAGCGGTTTGCCAAGGGGCGGGCCCTCGAACGGGCCAAGGAATTGATTGGCGACGGACTGCTCACGAGCGAAGGCAGCTTCCATTTGCGGCAGCGTCGGCTTGTGCAACCGGCCTTTCATCGGGCGCGCATTGCGGGGTATGCCACTGAGATGGCCAGCGCCGCCGGTACGATGCGTGCGCAGTGGCAGTCGGGACAGACGTTCGATGTGAACGACGCGATGATGCGCCTGACGCTGCAGGTCGTGGCGCAGACGCTCTTCGGCGCGCGCCTCGAGCAGGAAGCGACGGCGATTGGGCAGGCGCTGACGCACGCCTTTGAATCGTTTGAGTTCGGCTTTGGATTGCTCGCCACCATCCGGTCGCGCCTCCCCACCAAGCGGCGTCGCCGTTTTCTGGCGGCGCGCGAGCTGCTGGATGACATCATTTATCGGCTCATCGAGGAGCGACGACGGAGCGGCACCGATACCGGTGATCTGCTCTCCATGCTGCTGATGGCGCAAGACGATGAAGGGGATGGCACCGGCATGTCCGATCTCCAGCTGCGCGACGAGCTGTTAACGCTCTTCATCGCGGGGCATGAGACGACGGCGAACGCGCTCTCGTGGGCGTGGCTCGCGCTCGCGCGCAATCCGGACGCGGAAGCGGCGTTGCACGCGGAAGTCGATCGCGTGCTGGGGGATCGCTTGCCAACGGCCGATGATCTCGCGCAGCTCCCGTACACGCGCGCGGTGATGGCGGAAGCGATGCGGCTTTATCCACCGGCGTACATCATTGGCCGGCGCTCGCTCACGTCGTACGAAGTGGGCGGGGTACGGTTCCCCACGGGGACGATCTTCCTCTGTTCGCAGTTCCTCGCGCACCGTGATCCGCGGTGGTGGCCCGAGGCGGAACGCTTCCTCCCGGAGCGGTGGCTCGTGCCCGCCGAGGATCGCCCGAAATTCGCGTATTTCCCCTTTGGCGCCGGGACGCGCATTTGCGTGGGGGAGCAGTTTGCCTGGATGGAATCGACGCTGATGCTCGCCACACTCGCCGCCTGGTGGCGCGTTCGCGTGGACGGCCCCGATCCGGCCTTTGATCCGATCTTCACCCTCCGCCCCAGTGGCGGGCTTCCCGTGCGGCTCGAACGCCGGTTCTAAGGCACCACGCTATGTCCAAGACCATTCAAGCGGCCGTCATGACGGCGCCGAACCAGCCGATCGCGCTCCGCGAACTCCCGTGGCCGACGCTCACGCCGGGGAGCGCAATGCTCCGCACCCTCTACTCCGAAGTGTGCGGCACCGATGTGCATCTGCATCATGGGCGCCTGAGTGGCGTGCCGTACCCCATCATTCCAGGACACGTCTCCGTTGGGCATCTCACAGAGATCCATGGGACGGTGCGCGATATCGAAGGGGTCCCATTTCGCGAAGGGGATTGTGTCACTTTCCTCGACGTGCACGAGACCTGCGGCGCCTGCTATGAGTGCCTCGTCACCAAGCAGACGACGCGGTGCCCGCACCGGCGTGTGTATGGCATTTCCTACGGCATCGCCGATGGACCGCTTGGTGGATGGGCGGACCACATCTGGATGAAGCCGGGGGTGAAGTTGCTGCGCATGCCGGCGTCGGTGGATCCAGCGCAATTCATTGCCGGCGGCTGTGGCCTCGTGACGGCGATGCACGCGGTGGAGCGTGGTGGCGTCCGGTTGGGCTCGACGGTGGCGGTGCTGGGTGTTGGGCCGGTGGGGCAGGCGGCGATTGCCCTGTCCGCGTTATCAGGCGCTCAGAGTGTCATCGCCGTCGGCGCCCCGGCGCCTCGGCTCGATTTCGCCACGCGCATGGGGGCCACCGCGACGGTGTCGCTTGATCTTCCGCCGGAGGAGCGAGTGGCGGCCGTGCGCGCCGCTAATGGCGGTCGCGGGGTGGACATTGTGATCGAGGTCGCCGGCGATCCCTCCGCCGTGGGGCAGGCGCTCGATCTCGTGCGCGATGGCGGCGTGGTGGTCGTGGCGGGGCAGTACACCGATGCGGGACTGCTCACCATCAATCCGCATACACAGCTCAATCGCAAGCATGCGGAGGTGCGTGGCTGTTGGGGGTGCGATTACTCGCACTTCCATCGGGCGATTCAGATCCTGGCGCATCAGGGGGGCGCGCTCCCCTGGCTCGATGCGCTGTCCGCGCGCTTTGCGCTGTCGCAGGCCAATGAGGCATTGGCCGCGGTGGCGGAGCGGTCCGTGGTGAAGGCGCTTATTGTGCCGGGGATGTCGGCGTAGCAATCCGCGCGGGTCCGCGCCCGCGCGCCCCGCTTATCTCCCCCGATCCCGGTGCAGCACAAAGACAAACGGCGGGGCGCCGCGCCAGTCCATCACGCCGAGCAGCGTGTCGTGATCAATGCGGCGAAAGGCGTCGTGAATGGGCAGGTGATCGTACACCATCGTGGCGGTCACCACGCCCCGGTACGAGAGTAGGCGGAGTCGCGCCGCCGGGCTGGTGGTCCGGATCACCGGCTGCAGTGCATCAAAGAGCCAGCGCGCGACCCGCGAGCGGGCGACGCGCGGAAAGACCGCGAGCCCGAGTGGCATGAGACGCGGCGCGACGGCGAATGGCGTTCCATTGCCCCGTTGGAAGAGCAACGGGTCCACGCGCTCGGTGTCGGTGAACGCTTTGCCGTACCACCCGTAGTGCTCCAGCAGCCCATCAAGCAGATGCCCGGTGGGGCACCCGGTGCCACGCCAGACGCCCCGCATTTCTTCGAGCGCGACGGCAGGACACCGGTCAAAGAGCGCGAGGGCGTCAGCCAGCGTGGTGCCGCCGGCGCACAGCCGCGCGAGCGCGGCGCGGCGCTCGGCGGCGGCGTCGGCCTCGCCGGCGTCGGCGGTGTCGCGCGACATCCCGTCAGGCGGTGACACGGAGATCTGCGGGAGCGGCAGCGAGCGGCAGCGTCACGGTGAAGGCGCCACCACCGCCGTCCCGGTCGCGATAGGTCACATCCCCCTGCTGCACCCGCGCAAACGTCCGGGCAATTGCGAGCCCCATCCCCATCCCCTCGCGATGGCTGGGCTCCAGTGACGGCACGTCTTCCGGGACCACCTGAGCGCTGGCCGTCCCGCGACGTAACGGCTCAAAGACCACCGCCACTTCATCGGCCGACAGCCCCGGGCCCCGGTCGGCCACGGTGATCTGCACCTGCGTGCGCGTGCAGGTGACGATCACGTCAATCGGGCTGGCCACTGGCGAATAGCGGGCTGCATTCTCCAGCAGATTCGCCAAAATTTGGAGCGTCAGCGTGAGGTCACAGCGCGCCATGATCAGCACCGGTTCGCTGGGAATCGTGACCGTCACCGGGTGCGAGGCCAGGGCGAGTTCACGCGACCGCCGAGCGGTGCCAATGAGGTCATCCACCACCTGCGGTTCAATCGCCGTGTTACGCCCCTCTGACCGATCGGTGACGGTGTAGTGGCGCATCGCGCGCAGAAATTCCGAGATCCGCCGAATCTCCTCGGCCATCCGCGGCATCGCGGTGTCCACGGGCACGGCCGACGTGGGATCTGCGAGCATCATGAGTGTCGCGAGTGGCGAGCGCAGATCGTGCGTCACCGAGGCGAGCAGCGCATTCTTGAGCCGCTCCGCTTCCCGTACCACCTCCGCCCGTGCCGCCTCCATTTCGAGCTGTAACCGCTCCGTGCTCAGACGGTGAATTTCTTCGGCGCGCGCCGTCGCAAGCATGGCCGTGCGCTGCATGCGAATCACCAGCCGAGAGATCACGACGCTGGTCATGAAAAAGCCCAGCAGGATGACCAGGTCGAGATCGGTCGCATGTCCGAATTGTCGACGCGGGGGCACGAAGATCCAGTCGACGGCGAGATAGCTGGCGACCACCATGACGCCGGCGAGGATCCAGTCGCCTTCCCGACTGACGGCGACGATGAGGAGCAGATAGGCGAGCACCCCGTGCGCCACCCGCAGAGCGGGGATGTCTGGGAGGGTGGCGAAGAATGCCGTGACCAGCGCATACAACCCCAGCCACCCGCCCCACACCAGCGCGCGGCGCCGGGTCATGGTCCGACGAAGCGGTATCCGACCCCGGGCTCGGTGACGATGAGCCGGGGATTCGAGGGATCCGGTTCAATTTTCCGACGGAGGTGCGTGATGTGCACGCGCACGTGCACCGCCGGATCGCCGAACTCCCGGTCCCACACCATGTCCCAGAGTTGCCGCGGGGTGACGGGCCGCCCCGCGTGCAGCGCCAGCGCGCGCAGCAGCGACCATTCGGTGGGGGTCAGCCGCTGGGGAACCCCCTGCCGCGTGACGCGTTGGGCTACGAGATCAATCTCCACACCCTCCAGCATGACCCGCGACCACGCCTGCGCCACCTTCGACACCAGCGCCCGGCGCAGCTGTCCCCGGACGCGCGCGAGGAGCTCCGCCGTGTTGCACGGTTTCACGATGAAATCGTCCGCGCCGGCATCGAGCAGGGCGACTTTTTCGTCGTCACTTTCGCGGCCGGAGAGCACGACCACCGGGACGGCGGTGACCGCCCGCAAGGCGGTCAGCAGCGTCGTACCGTCGCCGTCGGGCAGGCCGAGATCGAGCACCACGAGATCGGGCTCGTCGGCGGCGCAGGCGGCGGTGGCTTCCGCCAGTCCAGCGGCTTCACGCACCACGGGGGAGACCGCTGCCAGTGCGTCCACCAAGGTGCGCCGGAGGGCGTCGTCATCTTCCACGACCAAGATCGACCGGGGCTCTGTTGTCAGGCTGGATGGCGTCGGATGCATGGGAGGAATGCCAAGGGCCGCGATTAAGGCTCCATTAAGCTCGCTTCGATCCGCTTGGATGGCGGGACGAACCGGTCGAAATTGATCCGATCTCGTAACGGTAATCCCCCACCCCCCCCGAGGATAGCGTCGATGTCGTCGGTCCCACCGGCCCCCCGCACGCCGCATCTGGTTGGTATGGCGTCTGGTCTGCCGGTCACGGTGGTCATCCCGACGCTGAATGAGGCCGACCGCATTGCGGCCTGTCTGCAGTCGGTGTCCTGGGCGGCGGAGCGCTGCGTCGTGGATGGTGGCTCCACCGACGACACCGTGGCGATCGCCACGCGGCTTGGCGCGCGCGTGATCACGGGAAGCTTTCGCACGATCTCGGACCAGCGGAACGCCGCCATTGCCGCGGCGTCGCATCCCTGGGTGCTGGCGCTCGATGCCGACGAACGGGCCACCTCCGAGCTCGAAGCGGCGATTGCCGCGGTCCTGACCGCCCCCCCGGGCCCGATCGCGGCGTATCGCATCCGGATGCGGAACCGATATCTCGGGGCCCCCATGGAGCGCGGGAGTTGGGGGCGCGACTGGCATGTCCGTTTCTTTCGCTCCACGCTGCGCTTCGAGGTCAAGCGGGTGCATGAGGGGCTGCAGTACACCGGCGACATCGGGACGCTGCAGGGCGGCATTGCGCATGACTCCTACCGCGACCTGTATCATCACCTCACCAAGGTGGGGACGTACTCGCGCTGGGGCGCGGAAGACTTGCAGCAGCGGGGACGCTCGGCATCGATGAGCGACCTCGTCGTCCGCCCGATCTGGCGCTTCATCCGCGCGTATGTGGTGGACGGCAACTGGCGGGACGGCCGGCGTGGCTTGGTCTTTTCCGTCGTGCATGCCTGGTCGGCGTTCGCGAAATACGCGCTCCTCTGGGACCGGGAGCGTCAAGCCGCCGAGGTGCCGTCGACGCTCGTTCCTCCGGCCGACTCGAGCGCCCCATGATGGGCCCGCGCATTCCGGTGCTTTGCTATCATCGGGTCGAGGAGCCACCCGCGTCCGATCCGGGGGATGAGAACTTCGTCACGCCGGCGCAGTTCGCGGAGCATATGTCGCTGCTGGCCAATCTCGGCTTCACCGGCGTCACCGTGCGCGACATTGTGCGGTGGCAGCGCGGCGAGGGGACGCTCCCCAGCCGGCCCGTGGCCGTGACCTTTGACGATGCCTACGAAAGCATTGTGACGCATGCGATGCCGGTACTGGCGACGCATCGGTGGCCGTGCACGGTCTACGTCGTCAGCAATTGCGTGGGCCGCACCAATGTCTGGGATCCCGCGGCACCACGTGCGACGCTGCTGGATGCGCCCGCGCTGCGGACGCTGCACACGGCCGGCCACGAGATCGGTTCGCACTCGCGGCGGCATCGCCGGATCACGACGCTGACGGCCGCTGAAGCGACCGATGAATTGCAGGGCTCACGGCTGGAGCTGGAGGCGCTGCTCGGCGCGCCGGTGGTGAGTTTCGCCTTCCCGTACGGCACGCACGATCGGACGGCCCTCGATCGGGTCCAGGCGGCCGGGTATCTGGGCGCCTGCACCCTCAAGCGATGGGGGAACGGCCGAGGCTCGAATCCGCTCCGCATGGGGCGGATGGGGGTGGGCGGAAAGCTCCCCAACTGGCTGCTGGCGGCGAAGCTCGGAAAAATGCTCGCGACCCCCGCGTTCAGCTAAACGCTGCCGCGATCACGGCGCTATTGTGATCGCGGCGTGCTCTAATTATAGGCTATTGCTGATCTGATACTGGCGCGTTCATGGCCTGTACATCGATCACGAAGCGATAGCGGACATCCCCCACGAGCATTCGCTCGTAGGCCGCATTGATCGCGGACGGTTGGATCAGCTCGATATCCGACGTGATTCCGTGCTCGGCGCAGAAGTCCAGCATCGCCTGCGTCTCCGCGATCCCGCCAATGAGCGACCCGGCCAACGATCGGCGGTTGCCAATGAAGGTGAAGGCGTGCGGCGCGGGATGTGGCTGCGGGGAGCCACCCAAGAGCACCAGCGTCCCATCGAGCCGGAGGAGCTGCATCTCGGCGTCGAGATCATGCGGGGCGCCGACCGTATCGATGATCAGGTCGAGCGTGTTCCGGTACGCCGTCAGCGCCCCCGGTGCCGAGGTGACGATCACTTGGTGCGCCCCCAATCGTTCGGCGTCGGCGACTTTCGCCGTCGAGGTGGTGAGGACGGTGACGGTGGCCCCCATCGCGCGGGCCAACTTGACCGCCATGTGTCCCAGTCCGCCAATCCCCACAACGCCGACGCGGCGCCCCGGCCCCACCGCCCAGTGGCGGAGCGGGGAGTAGGTCGTAATGCCGGCGCACAGGAGCGGGGCCGCCGCCGCCGGGTCGAGCCCGGCGGGGATCCGCAGCACAAAATGCTCGTCCACCACGATGGCGGTGGAATAGCCCCCCTGCGTGGGGCGGCCGGTCTCCTTTTCCGTGCTGGCGTAGGTATCGGTGAATCCCCCCTCGCAATACTGCTCCAGCCCCTGCGCGCAGCTGGGGCAGTCGCGGCAGGCGTCGACCATACAGCCAACGCCAACGAGGTCCCCCGGGGCGAACCGGGTCGCCTCGGCGCCGGTCTCCCGGACCCGCCCGACGATCTCATGCCCCGGCACCAGCGGATAGCCCTTGGGGCCCCACTCGCCGCGCACCGAGTGCAGGTCGGAATGGCAGATCCCGCAGTAGAGAATGTCGATGACGACGTCACGCGCGCCGGGCGCCCGGCGGGTGAAGGACCACGGGGCGAGGGGGGTGGTCGGCGAAAAGGCGGCGTAACCGATGGCTGGCAGCATGGGGTGGGGTTGGGGTTCGTAAACGTAGTGCCGTCGTTGTGCGTATGTTCAAGGGTTCGTTTTCCCTCCACCGTCCTCCCCCTTTATGACCTCCTTCCGTTCCTCTTCGCGCGCGCGCAGTCTGGCGCTGGCGCTGGCCACCTCGGCCGTGGCCCTCCCGGCCATGTCCGTCGTCGCCGGTGCCCAGCCCATCGACTCCGCCTCCGTGGCGGGTATGCGCTGGCGTGCCATCGGGCCGGCGACCTTCATGGGTCGCCTCTCCGACGTTGCCGGTATCCCGGGTCCCTCCAAGACGCTGTTCGTCGCTGCCGCTGGCGGCGGCATCTGGAAGACCACCAACAACGGGCAGACCTGGCGCCCGGTGTTCGACGACAAGCGCGTCATCTCGATGGGGATGCTCGCCATTGCCCCGTCGGATACGCAGCAGGTGTGGGCTGGTACCGGCGAACCGAATTCCCGCAACACGATCGAGCCCGGCGGCGGCATCTACAAATCGACCGACGGCGGCCTGACCTGGACGCTCAAGGGGCTCGAGAAGACCGAGCATATCGGTCGGATCGTGGTGCACCCCACCAACCCGAACGTCGTCTTTGTGGCGGCGCTGGGTGCGGCGTGGCGCAGCAACCCGGATCGCGGGCTGTACAAGACGACCGATGGTGGCGCGACCTGGAAGCTCGTGAAGTTTGTGAGCGACAAGGCGGGCTTCATTGACGTCGCGATCGATCCGAAGAATCCGAACATCATGTTCGCGGCCAGCTGGGAGCGGCTCCGGACGTCGTACTCGCTGAAGAGCGGCGGCCCCGGCTCGGCGCTCTGGAAGAGCACCGACGGCGGTGACACGTGGACGGAAGTGAAGGGCGGCGGCTGGCCGGCGGCGATCTTCGGCCGGATCGGGCTCAACATCAACCTCGCGAACCCGAAGGTCATCTACGCGATGGTCGAAGGCGCCGAGCCCGATGCCAAGGGGAGCTACACCCCGTCGCAGCGCCCCAAGTACAATGGTCTCTGGCGGTCGACCGATGGTGGCGCGACTTGGGCGCAGATGAACAGCATCAACGTCCGGCCGTTCTACTACTCGCAGGTGCGCAGCGATCCGAAGAATCCGGACCGCGTGTACTTCAGCAGCACGGAGTTGCAAGTCTCGGATGATGGTGGCAAGACGTCGCGCAATGCGGCGCAGCAGGTCCACGTCGATGACCATGCGCTCTGGATCGATCCGAATGACCCGGAACGTTGGGTGATCGGGAACGACGGCGGTATTTCGTTCACCTTTGATCGGGGCGGCAACTTCAACTCGATGCAGAACCTGGCCATCGGCCAGTTCTACGAAGTGAGCTACGACTTTGCCGTGCCGTACAACGTCTGCTCTGGCGCGCAGGACAACGGGTCGTGGTGCGGCCCGAGCCGCCGCCGCAGCCCGAACACGCCGAATTCGTACTGGTTCACGATCGCGGGCGGCGACGGCTTCTACACGGCCAACGATCCGACCGATCCGAGCATCGTGTACGGCGAATCGCAGGGCGGCAACGCGTCGCGTATCAATCTGAAGACCGGTGAGCGGATGGCCTTCGCGAAGCCGAGCTGGCAGGCGCGGTACCGTGAGTGGGAGGATTCCATCGCGATCGTGCGCGGGGATCCGCTCGCGCCGGCGACCAAGGCGCAGAACGCCGCCATCGCGTCGCTTCGTGCCAAGCAGAAGCAGGATTCCATCGACCTGGCGCTCCGCTTCAACTGGAACGCGCCGTACTTCATCTCGCCGCACAACCCGGCGGTGATCTACTTCGCGGGGAACCGCGTGATGAAGTCGTCGAAGCGTGGTGAAGACTTCCAGCTGATCTCGCCGGACCTGTCGAAGAAGCTGGAAGCCAAGATCGATACGTCGATCCGTCTCACGGGTGGCATCACGATCGACGCCACGGGCGCCGAAACGTATGGCACGGTGGTGGCGATGACGGAGAGCAAGGCGAAGCAGGGGCTCCTCTATGCCGGCACCGATGACGGCAGCGTCTGGAAGTCGTCGAACGATGGCGCCACGTGGGAGAACCTCACGGCGAAGTTCGCCGGCATGCTGCCGAACAACGGTGAAGCGTTCGTGGCGCGTATTGAAGCGTCGAAGTTCGACACCACCACCTTCTGGGTCGCGTTTGATGCGCACCGGTCGGGGGACTTCAAGCCGTACCTGTTCGTGACCACCGATGGCGGCAAGAGCTTCAAGTCGCTCGCGAACAACCTCCCCACGGATGGCCCGGGTGACTATGTGCACGTGATCCGTGAGGATCCGCACAATCGCAACCTGCTGTTCGTCGGCACGTCGATCGGCGTCTATGCGTCGACGGATCGTGGCACGACGTGGACGCGCTTTATGGCGAACCTGCCGAGCGTGCCGGTCTACGATCTGCAGATCCATCCGCGCGATCACGAGCTCATCGCCGCGACGCACGGGCGGAGCCTCTGGGTGGTGGATATCACGCCGCTCGAGCAGATGACCGCAGCGGTGGCGGCGAAGCCGGTGCATCTCTTTGAACCGCGCACGGGCTTCCAGTGGGGCGAAGGCCCGACGCTGTCGTCCACGGGCAATGGCAATGCGCAGGCGTTTTTCGCCACGCAGAACCCGGCCTACGGCGCGTCGATCTCGTACCGCGTGACGACGCCGAGCACGCAGAACGCGCGTATCACGATCATGGATGCCGCGGGCGATACGGTGCAGTCGTTGGTCGGTCCTGGCGCCGCTGGGCTCCACACGGTGACCTGGAACTACGGTCGTCAGGTCCGTCCGGCGCCGCGTGGTCCGTTGTCGCCGAGTGAGAAGCGCGACTCGATCCTGCGCGCGGTGCGTGGCCCGCAGGTCCTCGATTCGCTGGCGAAGGCCAAGTATGACAGCGCCGCGCTGGCGCAGGCGAAGCTGCTGCTGAACCCGCCGACCTTTGGCGGTGGGCCCGGCTTTGGCGGGCGTGGCGGTGGCGGTGGTGGTGGCGGTGGTGGCCGCGGTGGTCAGGGCGCCTGTGAGCGTCCGATGACCATGTGGGAGCCGTTCTGCGCCCGTCCGGCGGAAGCACCGGCTGGCCGGGGTGGCCCTGGCGGCGCGGGTGCTGGACCGGCCGGTGCCGAAGGCGACATGGCCGCGCTCATGGCGCAGTTCGGTGGCCGTGGCGGTGGCACCCCGAATCCGGCGGTGCAGAAGATCTTCCAGCTGATCGGCATTCCGATGACGGCGGGTGGTGGCGGCCGTGGGCAGGGCGGCTTTGGTGGCTTCGGTGGCGGCCGCAATGTCACCACGGGCGACTACCTCGTGATCCTGCAACTCAACGGCACCACGGTGAAGCAGAAGCTGCATGTGGAGAACGTTGGGGCGGGGGACAGCAGCTCGCCGTTTGGCCCGGCCTCGGGTGATGACGAGGGCGATCGCGGCGGCAAGCGGTCGCAGTCGCAGTCGCGCTCGAACCGCTAAGCACTGAACGGTGCCTCCCGGATCGTGGCCCATGCGGGCCCGGTCCGGGACGGTCCGGGAGGGGTGAGCACCAAGGGCTTCGGCCCTCGGGGTTCACCCCTCTGGTCTTTTCCCCCCGGACCCGTCAACCTTGGCGGGTCCTTTTCTGTGAGCGCCATTTCTTATGCGTCAGTACAACTACCACGCCTCCGAGACCACCGTCGCCGCGCTGCGTCGTCTGCGCGCCCCGTGGTCCCGTGTGCATATCATCGATACCGCCGTCACCGTGGTCCTCGCGGATGAGCAGGCGGTGATCATTCAGGTCGAGGCCGCTGACGTCGAGGACGCCTTCGAAGCCTTCCGCTTGCAGGCGCTGGTGGACCCGAACCCGATGGTGTACGGCGAACCGAGCATGGCCTTCACCGCGCCCGGGAATGATGTCGTGATCTTCACCGGCGCCACCTGGAGCGAGGCGAACGGGGGCACGATCGATCCGATTATTCGGGGCGATTCGGTGATCCACTTCAGTGGTCACCCGGGGCAGATCTCCGAGACGGCGGAAGTGGTCTGCCTCACCAGTGACGCGGTGGTCATTGCGTCACCGGAGGGGGTCGGGATGCTGATCCGCACCGCGCTCAAGCCCTACGCGCTCGAGGTTGTCACGGATCCCGATGCGGTGCGGAAGTTCCTGCAGGAGCGGGGCTACACCAGCGAGGGGTGAGGGGTCACTTCGGCGCGCGGGTGAACAGCAAATAATCCGCGCGCGCTTTGTGCGGGGCCGGGTCGGCGGTCGCGAGATCTGCCACCGGCACCCCTGTCAGCACCACCGTCTTGGCCCCCGGCATGCGCCGGCGCACCCGCTCGGCGGTCCCCAGACCCCCGTCGCTGTGAAAGGCGCCATCGACCTGATAAACGAGTTGGCCCGGGAACCGCTGCATGGCCAGAGCGATCGACTCGCCCATCGCTTCGTCCTTCACGCACTGCGCCTCGTAGAAGAGGTCGGTCATCTTCGCCATCATTGCCGCATCGCTCGCGGTGGGCGGGCCACCGCCGGCGCTGTGCCCGGTCATCGTTTCCGCGAACTTGGCGTAGTAGGCGTCCTTGGGACACAGATTCTCGACCGCCGCATAACGCCGTTCGGACCGGTTCATCGTGTCGAGCACCGCGAGCCCCTTCCGGCTCACCGCGCTCGCCATCCGACGCGGGACATTCGCGGCGATCACCGGCCAGCCATGGACCCGGGCCAGCTCCACCATCGGGCGGTAGTCGGTGGCATACCGGTCCCATGGCCGTGAGCCGTCCAGCAGCGCCTTCTCGCTGATCGTCCCGGCGAGATACTGATCGAGCAGCGGTTGCACGTCGCGCTCGAACATCTCGAGCGTCACCGTCACCGTGCCCCGACGCGCGCCCAGCGCCGCCAGCACCGCCTGCTCGGCGGAGTGGGTCGCCGGGTCGTCATGCTGCTCGCCAAAAAAGACGACGTCGGTCTTTGCGATCGCCCGTACGAAGTCGTCAAAGGCGACAAAGCGCTCGGCGTGCGTATCGTAGATGCGGAGCGCGGCCGGGGTCGGGGCCGTTGTGGTGCTTCGCGCCGCGGGCAGACAGGCGGTGAGCAGCATCGCGAGGGCCAGCGTGCCCATGCGGGAAAGGCGGTCGGGAAGTGACATCCGGAAAAGGTGGCGGAACCCCGGAAGCGGCGAAAGGTGTGGTGGCGCTACTTTTCTTCCCTCTCCTTCCATCCTCCCCGCCATGTTACTCGCCACGATAGCCGGCGCCTTCGCCGTCGCCTTCCTCTTGGGGTACGCGGTTTCCCGCATCGGGCTCCCCCCGCTGGTGGGCTACCTGCTGGCCGGCATTGTGCTCGGCCCGCATGTGCCGTGGATCTATGGCGACGTCCATGCGGCGTCGGAGCTCGCCGAGGTCGGTGTCATCCTGCTGATGTTTGGCGTGGGGCTGCACTTCTCCCCGGGCGACCTGATGCGGGTGCGCCGGATTGCCCTCCCTGGGGCGCTGGTGCAGATGACGATCGCGACGTTGCTCGGGGTGGGGCTCGCGCTCCTCTGGGGATGGACACTCCCCGCCGCGATCATCTTCGGCCTCGCGCTCTCGGTGGCCAGTACCGTCGTGGTCATGAAGGTGATGGAAGGGCGCGGCATGATGGACTCGGCCGACGGGCGTATTGTGGTCGGGTGGATGATTGTCGGCGACGTGGCGGTTGTGCTGGCGCTCGTGCTGCTGCCGTCAATTCTCGCCGCCGTGGGTGGGCCACTCCCCACGGGCCCCGCGGTGCCGGGCGGCCTTGCCGGGATGATTGCGATCACCCTGCTCAAGGTCGGCGCCTTTGTGGGGTTGATGGCGGTGGTGGGGCGCCGGTTGGTGCCGTGGCTCCTCACGCGGGTTGCCCGTTCCGGCTCACGCGAGCTGTTCACGCTCGCTGTGTTGGCGGTGGCGATGGGGATCGCCGTGGGGGCCGCGCAGTTGTTTGGCGTGTCATTCGCGCTCGGCGCGTTTCTCGCCGGCGTGGTGATCAGCGAATCGGATCTATCCTACCGTGCCGGTGCCGACGCGCTGCCGCTGCAGGATGCGTTCGCGGTGATTTTTTTCGTCTCCGTGGGGATGCTGATCGATCCGGGCATCTTTCTCCGTGACCCACTGCGCGTGGCGGAGACCGTGGGGGTGATTCTGCTCGGGAATTCAGTGGCCCCGACGGTGTTGATGGTGTTGTTGCGGCACCCGCTGGGACCGTCGCTTCGTATGGGGGCGATTCTGGGGCAGGTGGGGGAATTCTCGTTCATTCTTGCGGGGCTTGGCGTGAGCATCGGGGTGCTCACCGACGATGCGCGCGGGCTGGTGCTGGCGGCGGCGCTGTGCACGATCATGCTCAATCCGCTGCTGCTCGCAGGGGCTGATCGGTTGTCGCGGTGGCTGTCGGGACATCCCGAGTGGCTGGACCGGATTGAGCGGCAAACGGCACCGCGTCTGGTCACCACCTCGCTGTGGATGGCGACGCCCATGAACCACGCGATTCTGGTGGGCTATGGCCGCGTGGGGCGTACGATCGGTGACGCCCTGCATCGGCTCAATATCCCCTTCGTCGCGGTGGAGCAGGACCGCCGTGTGGTGGAGTCGATGCGGTTACTGGGCGTGACCTGTATTTATGGTGATGCCACGCGCCCCGGCATTCTGGACTACGCGCACCCCGGGCTCGCCCGCTTGCTGGTAATTGCGACGCCGGATCCGTATCATGCGCGCCATATCATTGAGTTAGTGCGCGCGAAGAATCCGGACATCGAAATCATTGTCCGGACGCACAGCGATGACGAGCAGACGCTCTTCGAGTCGCTGCAGGTCAGCAAAGTGCTGATGGGAGAACGAGAGCTCGCCCTCGGCATGGCCTATCACAGCATGCGCGCGCTTGGCTGCGACGATGATCGGGCCGACGAGGTGATTCAGTACCTGCGGGATGGCCGTCGGATGCCGACGCAGGAATTCAGCACGCTGACTGAAGCAGAAGTGCGCGCGATGCAGGGGCTCCCGGGGATGCCGGGCGGCGCAGGTGGAACGTCCACCACGCCGCCCACACGGTCGTGATCGACGGCGTCAGGCCCGCGTGATCCCGGGGGTGCCGCGCGTGAGCTGCCACTTCGACGGGGTTTCGAGCGGTGCGCCCGGACGTGAGACATACGGCACACTGCGATACTCGGCGAGCCACTGTTCCGGCGACACTGTGCAGCGGACGTAGCCCCGCCGATTCTGGAAGAACTTGACGTGCGGATTTTCGGCGAGCTGCGCTTGCATGCGGGGGGACAGTTCCGCCGATCCATCGCCATCCGAGGAAATGCTGCTCCCGACAAATTCCGCCGCTACCACGGGGCGGTCCGGACGATCAAAGCCGGCGTGCAACTCGTTCACCCAATGCGTATGGATGTCGCCGGTGATGACCACGGTGCGATTGGGGGCACGATCGGCGATCGTGCGAAGCAGACGATCGCGCGCGACGGGATAGCCGCTCCACTGGTCCATGGAGACGCGCGTCTCCGGGCCCGGGCCACTGTCGTCCGGGGCCATCATCACCTGATTGGCGAGCACCTGCCACTTGGCTGATGACGCACCGAGGCCCTGGGTGAGCCATGCTTCTTGCGCGGCCCCCAAGAGGCCGCGATTGGGATTGGCCCAGTCACCGCAGGGGACGGTTTTCGTGCCGTCGCCGCAGGCCTGATCATCGCGATACTGGCGCGTGTCCATCATCCAGAAACGCGCGAGGCTCCCCCACGTGATGGTCCGCGTAATGGTGAGGTCCGCCCACGAAGTCACGCGCGGCACACGCACCGGCTGATGTTCCCACCAGGCTTGATAGGCGGCCGCACGCCGTGTGCGCATCTGCTCCACCGATTCCATCTCGTTTTCGCTGATGAGGCCGGCGTAGTTGTTATCGAACTCATGGTCGTCCCACGTGACGAGCCACGGGCACCGTTCGTGCGCGCGCTGCAGGGCCGGATCGGATTTGTACTGCGCGTACCGGCGCCGGTAGTCATCGACGGTGCGGATTTCGAGCCCCTGATGCTTCCGAATTGCGCTGGACGGGCTCGAGCCTTCGTAGATGTAGTCGCCCAGATGCGTGATGAGATCGAGCTCTTCGCGCGCCATGTGTTCATACGCGGTCCACAATCCCTGATCCCAGCGCTGGCAGCTGGCCACGGCGAAGGCGAGGGGCGTGAGCGCCCCATCGGCGGGCGCGGTGCGAAACCGTCCCACGGGCGAGGTGGCCTCGCCCACATGAAAGCGATACCAGTACCAGCGATCGGGAGCCAACCCATCGACGTTGACATGCACGCTGTAGCCGAGCTCTGGTGCCGCCGTCGCCCGCCCCTGTTGCACGATGGTGGCGAAGCGGTCATCCGCCGCCAGCTCCCAGGTGACGACCGGCCGTCCCTCCATGCCGCCATCGTGCTCGAACGGGCGCGTGGCGAGCCGTGTCCAGAGCACGCCGCCAGTCGCCGTGGGATCGCCGGAGGCCACACCGAGGGTGAAGGGATTGTCCACGAAGCGCGGCCGATGGGTGACCCGCCACACATTGGGCACCACGGCGCAGAGCGCTGAGAGTCGGGACAGGTCCAGAAGAAAGTCGCGGCGTTCCATGGGGGGGCGGGAAATTCGTGGGAGACGTTGGGGATGCCTCGACAGCGGCACCCAGTCCGGCGATACTCTGCATCATGATGCGCGCCGCCGCCACCAGCCGACAGACCTCGCCATGCGCTGTGACCGCATGGAGACGTAGGCTGGGGCTCGGGCCGCTGCTGGGCGTTGTGGGGGTGCTGATGGCGTGCGGCGGTGGGACGCCCGCTTCGCCGCCGGTGGCGCCGGCGCCTCCCGTGGATCCGGTGCGTGAACTCACGACACTGGTGGTGACTCTCCCCGATTCGCTCCGCGTGGGCGACACGTGGACCGCCACGGTCCGCGGCGTGGATCAATTCGGCGTGACCATGGCGGTGGGGGATCCAGAGTGGAGTTCCCTCGCGCCGGAGCTGGCACCGGTGAGTGCCAGCGGGCTGGTGCTGGCGATGGCGACCGGGAGCGCGACGGTGACGGCACGGGTGGGGACGGTCACGGGGCGCGCGACGGTGCGGCTCACGCCGCCGCCGCCGGGGCCGTTTCCCGTGCGTCTCGTGACGACCGAACCGGGGGCGGCCTCGCTGGAAGTCGGGCACACGGTGCAGGCGCGCGCGGTGACGACCGATTTTGCTGGCCGGTTGCTCACGGGACGCGCCGTCACGTGGAGTTCCAGTGCACCACAGCTCGCGACGGTCTCGGCGACCGGTGTGGTGACCGCCCATGCGCCGGGGTCGGTGCTGATTGAAGCGACCAGCGAGGGGCTGCATGGGGCCGTGGCCCTCGAAGTCACCCCCGAGGTGGATTCGGCGATTCTCGTGACCATCCCGGCGCCGCTGCCGAACGTGACGGTCGGCGATACGATGGCGGTGGCGGTGGCGGTGCAGTCGCCCTTCCCGGTGGTCTCGGTGGTGGCCAGAGTCGGCGGGAAGGAGTTTCCCTTGCCCTATGGGCCGCTTGGGAGCCCAGCCAAACCGTGGATGGGGTGGGGGGCCACGGTGCAGCTCACGAGCCTGGCGTATGGGTCGTGGATGCTGGTGGTGACCGCGACGGACAGTCGCGGCCACATGGGGATCGCCACCCTGCCGTTTGTCCGCAATCCGAAGCTCACCGGCGGTTCCAAGGGGCCGTCGAGCAGCAAGTAGGGAACGACGGCGGCGACGGCTTTATGGCCGGACCGCCGGGGCGATGTCGTAGCGGTGCACCACGTCGCCATTGCCCGCCCCGATCCGCGAGCGGATGTACTCGACGGTGGCTTTCGTTGGGCCCACGGTCACGCGCACATGGCCAGAGCTCGCATAGAGCACCCCACTCAGATAGCCGTAGGGGACCGCACTCGACGTTTGGTTCTCCCGGCCGAAGCTGGGCTGCGGCACTTCCTGATAGATCATGCCGTCGCGCGACTGTTGCACGTACAGGTGATCATGGCCGTGAAAGACGGCGGACACCTTGTACTGCACGAGCAGATCATGAATCGGCTTCCCCCATCCCGGGCGCTGGGTGGCGAAACCCGCCGTACCATCGGCGTTCGCCCCGCCCCATTCCCACCAGACCGAGGCTTCCGATCCGCCGCGCGCCTCGGAGGTGTAGCCGCCTACCAGGTTGTGCAGATAGACGAAGGTGAAGGGCGTGGTCGTGCGCTGGAGGGTGGCGACCAACCAATCGTATTGCTCTTTGCCCAGTGTCCATCCCCAGTTGCTGCCGCTCGTACTCGGCTTGCTCACGGTGGCGACATACGGGTCGAGCACGATGTGCGTGGCGTTGCCCCACGACCAGGCGTAGTAATTGCGCGGCGTCAGCGCGGTGCTGTAAAACGGGTTCGCGGTGACTGGGGTGAAATAGCGGGTGCGCATGCCAGCCGACCAGAGCGCCATCGCCGGCAGCCACCCGGTTTCGCCGTCATGATTCCCCTCGACGAGATAGGTGGGGAGCGCGTGGCCGACAAGCCCGAAATAGTACCGTTGCGCATAGTAGTGCGGCGCGGCATCGGCGTACGCGGCGTACTTGTCGGTCATGAACGTATCGCCGAGGTCGACAAGGAAATCGGCGCTGTCGGCGAGCATGTTCGCCAGCGTGTTCACGTAAATCTTCGTGTCGCTGTTCGCATCGAGATGGGAATCGGCCTGCATCACGAAGCGGTAGGTCGAGCCGGTCGCGCGCGCGGTGCGGAATTGCCCTTGCACCGTGGTGGCGCCGGGGGACTCCAGGGTGAAGCGATAGGCCCGATCAGCGGTAAGGCCGGTGATCTCGAGGGCGCTCACCATGCCACCGGTCAGGCGGCGGGTGAGGGAACCGCCGTTGGGGGTCCACGTCAGCGTGACATCCCGATCGGTGGTCGCGAAGGCACTGACGGTCACCGAGGTCGTGGTGGGGCGGGCCAGCACCGCATTGAGCGCGATGGTGGGCACCACCGTTTGAAACTCACTGGGGGTGGTCGCCACCGACACCGTGATGGCGGCCGCCCCGGATTTCCCGTCGACCGTGGCGGTGATGGTCGCACTTCCCGGCGACAGCGCGGTGACCACACCGCTCGCCGCCACCGAGGCAATGGCGCCTGCTGACGAGCTCCAGCTGACCGTCTTGCTGGTCATCGTCGCGCCCAGCTGATCGGTGACCGTTGCGGTCAGGGTGGCGTTCCCGCCGACCGTTAGCGCGGAAGTGCCGGGGGACACCGTCACGGTCGTCACCACCGGCACCACCACCGGCGGTGGGACAATTGGTGGGGCAGCGGCCTTCTCCGCCCCGCCACATCCCGGGGCGAGGGTGAGGCAGAGCAGTGGGGTGAGCAGATACCCCAGGCGAGTGCGGACGGGTGGCAGCGGGAGCGTCATAATGAATCGAGCAAAGGGTCAGGATGCCACCACATAGACGCCGACCCCATCCGCCTGTTAACCCGGGAATGGGTGGCGGCTCTGGCGCCTGACCGGCGCCGATCGGAAATTGCAGGTGTTGGTCCACCCTTTTTGACCGGGAATTTCCGATGGCTCGATTTGCGATGCGTCCCGTGGCCACGCTGGCCACGCTCTCTCTGACGGCCTCTGCCGTCGCCTGTACGATTCAGCGGTCGCCCGCTCCCATGCGCGCGTCGGCCATGGCGATGGACGACCATATGGCCCACATGGCCAGCGCCGATCTCGCTGCGCCCACGCGGCGCGTAGGCAACGCCGGCCAGCAAGGGGTCGCCGGCATCCCGGCGAGTGCGAACACGGCCGAGGCGCGCCTAAAAGCGAGCCCGCGCCATGCCGAATGGGTGAAGATCGCGTGGGAGCCGGGGAGCGCCGATTCACTGATGGCGTGGATCGTCTATCCGGCGAGCCCCAACAGCCGGGCCAAGGCGCCGGTGGTCGTGGTGGTCCACGAGATTTTCGGGCTCTCCACGTGGGTGCGGAGCGTCGCCGATCAGGCGGCGGCTGATGGCTTCATTGCCATTGCACCGGATTTCTTGTCGCGCGTGCGCGGCGGCCCCACGAGTGTCGAGCTCAACGCCGATTCCGCCCGCAAGATCATCGCCGGTGTGAATGCCGCGGAACGGAACCGGGCGATCAACGCGGCGGCCAGCTACGCCATGACGCAACCGTCAGCGCAGCAGAAGTACGCGGTGATCGGCTATTGCTGGGGCGGTCAGACGACCTTCTTCCACGCCGTGAACGGCGGCGTGAAGGGGTTCGTGGGAGGCGTGGCGTACTACGGCCTGCCGTATATGACCACCGGCACGCCGGCGACGGCGACGAGTGCCGCGGTGCCGGCCACGTTGCAGGCCGATTCGCTCCGCAAGATCAAGGTCCCGATGCTGCTGCTCAATGGCTCCAAGGACGCGCGCATTGCCGCCGCGATGCCCGCGCTCGACTCCATGATGAAGGCGCTCGGCAAGACGTACACCGGCACCAATTACGAGGGCGCGGTCCACGGCTTCCTGCGCGCGCAGGACGATCCGAAGCCGACTCGTGATCAAGGCGAAGAAGCGGCCAACCTCGCCGCGGCGAAGGATGGCTGGGCCAAGACGGTGGCGTTCCTGCGTCAGCAGCTCGGTGTGAAGTAACCGCGGCGGTGTGCCGTGGGACCGGGGCGCGTGCGGAGGCATCCGCACGCGCCTTCGTGCATGGTGGGGCTTACGGCGCGGCTTATGGTGCGGCGCTTGGCGGGGCGGCCGGGAGCGCTTCCACGCACAGGGCAAGCACCTGATAGCGCGTCTGCCCCGGCCGCAGCTGGAGCTGTTCGTTGAGCTGGGCTTCGCGATCGGTGCCGAGCAGTGGCTCCGCCGTCACATTGAAGAGGCAGTCGGTCCCGTTTCGCCGAAAACGGAGCGAGGCTTCATTCGGGGCATCGACCGGATTGGGCGTCCGGATCCATCCCGAGGCGCGGATGCGTTCATACAGGAGTACCGCTTCGCGCTGCACGGTGAGATCGGTGGCCCCAGCGGCGGTGACGCGGCATCCCGGCAAGGTTCGGTGCGTGCGCCAGTCGTCGAGCGTGTCCGGATCGATGCCGGTGAGCATCTGCTGAGTGCCGCGCAAAAAGGCGGCCGCTTCCACACAGCGGGCGGAGTCTGGCGCTGCCGCGCGCGGGATGTCGGGGGCGAGCAGGTGCAGCGACAGCAGGACGGCATGGATCATGGGGGGCGCCGCCTCAGCGTGCGGTGAAGAGCTGCTTCGGGATCATCACATGCGCGCCCACGTTGCCATCGACCAGCTGCGTGATCCGCACATCGCAGGCCACGCTGGCGAGCATGTAGGCGTCATCCTTGGACAGCCCCTTTACCGTCACCAGAAAATCGATGGCTTGCCGCAGCGCCGTCTTGGTGGCCGTTACCAGGCTCGTGTCGGTGCCCATGGCGATCCAGTGCGTCGGGGTTTCCGCGCGCGGCCAGGTGAGGTGCAGATCCTTCCGCACGATCACGTCGAAGGTCCCGGTGAGCGACGTCTCCAAGGCGGTGATATCCACTTCGCCATCGCCTTGCCCGGCGTGCCCATCCCCGAAGGCCAACAGGGCGCCGCGCACATGCACGGGAATGAACAGCGTGGTGCCGGCGACCAACTCTTTGTTGTCGAGATTGCCGGCGTGAATGTTGGGGGGCGCGCTGCTCAGGCGGCCCATCGCGGGCGGTGGGGCGACGCCCATGCTCCCAAAGAAGGGGTGCAGCGGAATGGTGATCCCGGGGGCGAAGCGCGCCTGCATGGTGCTCGCATCGAGCGGGATGATCCGCATCTTGCTGTACGGATAGTCCTCGGGGATGAAGCCGCTTGTGCGGCCGAAGGCGTTGTAGGCATAGGGAATCGCCAGAGCGATCCGCTTGATGCGAACTTCCAACACATCGCCCGGCTCGGCGCCCTCAACATAAATGGGGCCGGTGAGGATGTGCCCACCGGGACCCTTGTCTTTCACGCTGTCGACGATCGCGCGCAGTGCCGGTTCCACATCGGCCGGGGCGACCCCCGCCCCTTCGAGCCGAGCGGGGGTGGAGGTGAGCAGGGTGCCCACCGTGACTTCATCCCCGGAGCGGATGCGCAACGCAGGCTTCGCTTCCGACCAGTAGTAGCCGTAGGCCACCGTCTGCGGCGTGGGCATGAGCCGATGCCGCGCGGGCGTTGGGGCCGGGGCCGGTGCCGATGACTGGGCCTGCGCGTGCAGGGCACAGGGGGCGGCGCTGAGCGACAGGGCCAGCAGGAGCGGCACGCGCGGTATGCGAAAAATCATCAGGACTGTCCCTGCACGCGGAAGAGGTAACTGACTTTGAGAAAAGCGCCGTCACTGGTGCGCTCTGGTTCCCCCGGGCGCATGGTGGCACTGGCATCGAGCGCTGTGCCATAGCCGAAAAAGATGACGGTCCCTGGACTCGGCAAATAGGAGACCAACCAGTCGACGCGGCCCCGCATGGCTTTGGTGTTCGCCTGCAGGGTGTACGCGCCCGCGCTGCTGCGCAGGTAGAGCGGCTGTTCGGTGCGTGGGTCCCGCAGCGCGGAGCGTTCCCGCGATTCAAACTGCCCGACGAACCGCACGAAGAGGGCGCGGGAGAGCTGATATTCCAGGCGCAATCGCGGGACCGCCTGCGCGCTGAATTGCGTGCCGTCGCGATCACGGACAAAGCGCTGGTAACGCAGCAGCGCCCCGACCCGCACTTGGGCCGTGGGGCGCACATCAATTGTGGCCTCGAGATCCCGGCGGTGCACATGCGAGGCCTCGAAGAATTCCGGCTCCGTCCCCACCGTCGCCGCGATCGTGGCCCCAATTCGGCGCCACTGCGGTGTATTCACCGTGATGACGGTACTGCTGGTGGTCTGCATCCCCCCGGGGACAAAGGCCACGTAGCCGCTCCCGCTGGCTGCCTTGGTGAACAGGCTCGCATACCGGCGTGGATCGAAGGTGATGACTTGCAGATCAGGCGTGACACTGACCTTCCAGCCGCCACGAATTTGCAGGGAGTTATCGATCGACAGCTTGGTTTCCAACGGCGTCGTTCGCCCAAACTCCGCGTAGTTCCAGAGGGTGGAACCCGTGAAGAAATGCTGACGCTGATCCCACCAGCCCCCCCGTTCGCCAAAGACGGTCAGCCGCTGATTCACCTGCGCTTTCACGAAATTGACGCGATTGATGAAACCGACGTCGGTGCGAAAGTCCGGGGAGAATCCCTGCAGCGCGTAGCGATTGCCATAGGCCCGCCCGGAGCGTCCCTGCGTGACCTCCCACAGCGCGCCCCGACGGGTGCCACTGCTGTCATGCGTGAGACTGCCGGCGAGTCGAACTTCCGCACTGTAGTAGTTGGCCCACTGCAGCCGCGTATCGAAGCCGGCCAGCCGGTTGTAGCGCGTTCCCTGCGTGCGGTCGGTGATGACGAGCCCGGCATTGCTTTGCTCGCCAATGTCACGACGCAGTCGTAGCACATTGAATATCGGATGCTCCCCGCTCGCAGTCGCGGCATCGACAGCGCTGAGTAGGCCCACATCGGTCCGCGGAATTTTCCCGGTGAGCTTCACGGCCCCCACCGGCTGCACGATGTTGCGGGTGTTCACCAGCTTGTTGGGCACTTCGAATTGATCACTGCCTTCGACGAAAAACGGGCGCAGCTCCGGATAGAAGTTGGCGAAGCGTACGTCGCCCGGAATCTGTCCGACATCGGTTTCCACCTGACTGAAGTCTGGATTGACCGTCCCACTCACCGTGAGGTTGGGGGTGATCCCCCAGCGCAGATCCCCGCTCGCTTCATGCCGCGTGCTATAGCGCCAGCGAGAATCACCTGACGCTTGCGGCTGCGGGAGCCCGGTGGTGGTGGTCACCGAGGTCGGGGTGAGATCCAGCACGAGCCCGCGCTGCAGATCATGCAGCCCCCGCAGATGTCCTTCCTGTGCCGATAAACTTTGATTCGCCCGCGACGCCGGTGCCCAGGTGTCCTGGTAGCCGGTGCGCTGCGTCTGGCGAATGATCTGGATCCCCCAATCCTGCTGCGCAGCGAGTTGATAGCGCAGCGACTTGAAGGGGATGCGCAGCTCCACCGTATAGCCATCATCGAGCCGACGCCCGGCCGATTGCCAGACATAATCCTGCGAGAGATCGATCGCCTGCAGCGACGCCTTCGAGACCCCCGGGCCCGGTGACTGCTCGAGCCGCAAGCCGTCCGACTGCACCCCCAATGGGTTCACGATGAACACCATCGATCGCCGCTGATCGTTGAACGTGTCGAGATGCAGCGCGATCCAGTCATCGTTCTGAATCTTGTCGCGCTCGGCGAGCGTCGCGCGCACGGTGCCCGCTGGCGCCCAGGCGCGATAGGCGACGAAGAGCGCCTCCGCGCCATAAAAGACGCGCACGTGGATGGAATCCTGGGCGGCGCGACCATCCACTGGGTTGTACGTGGTGAACGACGTCAGGACGCTGGCCCGCTGCCACGCCGATTCATCGAGCACGCCATCCACGACGACGCGGTCGGCCGACGGATCAGCCAGACGCGGGACCGCGATGTCCAGCTGGTGCGCTCGCCCGGCGTATACCGAATCGCGCGGTGCCGCACCCGTCTGGACCGCCACGGTGTGCGCCGACGGGCTCGGTGTCGGGCGATCGGGCACCTGCCGATTCGCTGGCGAGGATCCGCCCAGCACCGCGCTCTGTATCAGGGCCAACCACAAAGTCACCATGCGTCAACAATAACGAATCCGTTCCACCGCCGGGTTGCCGGATGGTCGGGTTACCGGGTGCCGCTTAACGCCCGCCCGATGCGGTCGTCTACCGGGGTGTGGCGCAGGAGGACGGTCTCAATGGATCGCGCTCCCGCCCAGCCTTCAGGAGATTCCATGCGATCGATGCAACGTGCAGTGCTCGCCTGCGCCCTCGGCGCGGTGTCCGTAACGTCGGCCATGGCGCAGACGCCGCCATCGGCCCCGCCAGCCCCCGCCCGTCCCGTCGCCGGGGCGGCTCGTCCCAATCCGCTTGGCCGCCAGGGCGTGCAGCCCGGTAATCCACGCGCCGGTGATCGGCGTGGCGGCGGTCCGCGTGGCGTGGGGCCGCGTGACGGCGGTCCGCGTGCTGGTGGTCGCGGCCCCGGCGGCCGCGCCCCTGGGGGGCCGGCCGGCATGCTGCTCCGCCAGCGGGATCGGTTGGGGCTGACGGCCGATCAGGTCAAGAAGCTCGAAGCATTGCAGGCGGCGCCGCAGCCGCAGGTGAACGCGGCCGATCTGCTGCGGGCTCGTGCGGATCTCATGGACGCGACGCGCGGCGATGCCAACCCGGAGAAGGCGCGGACGGCGATGGATCGGATGGCCAAGCTGCGCACTGATGTGGCCGTCGCTCGGCTCAAGGCCCGTCAGGAGGCCCGCAACGTGCTGACGCCGGCGCAGAAGGCGCAGGTGGATGCCATGGCGCAGCGGATGAAGGGACGGATGCGTGGCGCCATGATGCAGCGGATGCGCGGTGGCCAGCGTGGTGGTCAGCGCGGTGGCCTGATGGGCCCCGGCGGACCGCAGGGAGGCCCACAAGGTCAGGGGCAGGGACCGGCGATGATGCGCGGTCCCCGCGGTGGTGGCATGGGGCGCATGCGCGGCATGATGGGCCCCGGTGGACCGCCAGCCGCGCAGCGGCCGCCGATGCCACCGGTCCCACCGGAAGCGGGTGCTACTTCGACACCGCCGTCGCCACGATAATCCGGATCAACGCGTCGACATCGCGCAGATCCAACACCTCGCCCGGGGCGTGAGAATACCGCCCCGGCCACGAGAGTCCAACATTGGGGGCGCCATAGGGCGCGATCGACGAACCGTCCGTTGAGCCATGCGTTGTCCCCAGCTGCAACGGAATCCCCTGCGCCTTGGCGATCCGCTGCACCCGCTCGCGCTCCGCACGCGGCGTGAGCGAGCCGTCATCGAGACTGCGCAACACGAAGCCCTGGCCCAGCGGCGCGTACGCAAACATCGTCCCTTCCAGCGGCGTGTCCGATGACACAAAGGTGTCAATGCTGTAGACGCGCGTCAGCGAGCGGCCATGCATCGCGCCAAAGGCACCGGCCCCAAGCAAGCCTCCTTCTTCGCGGACGCTCCACACAAAAACGACCTTGTGCGTGAGCGTCGCCGGATTGATCCGCTGCAACGCCAGCAACAACGCCGTCGAGCCGGTCCGATCATCGCTCCCTCGCGCCGTCAGTCGCGTGGCTGCCAGCCGTGTCGCGTGCTTGTAGCCCGTGACCGCTGATCCCACCCGCACGCCCCGAGCCACTAACGTCGCGGAATCCACGCCGAACCATGCGGTCACCACTGGGAGCGGCTTGGTCCGCGCCGAATCGCGCGGCACAAACACCCCACGCAACGTCTCCCGCACGGCACCGTTCGCTTCCGCATCGAAATGGAGGAGCGCGGTTTTGCCTTCCCATGCGGTCACCACCGGTCCGCCCATCAGTCGCAGTCGCACCCGACCGTCCCCCTGGATCGCCGCGACTTCAAAACTCACTTCATCCATGTGCGCGACGTACGCGACCGAGTCGCGGTCCGGGCCCACCGCCACGACGAGATTTCCGGCGGTGTCCACCGTCGCCACGCGCTGCGCCCACGCGGGCAGCTGCGCCCGAATCGCATCGCGAACCCGCCACTCATGGCCGGGAACGCCCGGGAGATCCGCCAGCGCCATGAAGGTGCGCTCAATCGGCTCATACGCATCCCGCCGCGCGATCCGCTTCGTCGTGGTATCCACTACCGGCATGATCCACGGCGCCACGCTGTCGCGGCTCCCCGCCGCGCGAAGCGCTGCCTGCATTAGCACGGCCGCGTCATCCCGATGCACACTCTCCACCAGCGAGCCCGCGAAGCGCACGCGCGGTGTCACGACTTGCACGCTGTCGCGCCGCACGACGCGAGCGAGTGCTCTGGACTTCGACTGCGCCAGCCGAGGGGCCGGTACGGCCACCGTGCCGCCACGCGTCGCACTGCCTTCATCGAGCAAGGTGATGTGATCGACCGGCCCGAGCCGCGCCAGCACCCCAGCCAGCCCCACCCATCCAAAGCTCCGCTGGGACGACAGCACAAACACGGTCTCGCCAGCAGCGGGCCCGCCCGCCTGCTGCACCGCCGCCGCCGCACTCGCCACGGCCGCACACCCCGCGCGCGCACCGGCCGCCGGCCCCGCGGCGAAGCCCGCGTAGGTCAATTGCGGCACAATTGCCGAGACGGGATCCAGCAACGACACCCCCAACGCCGTCACCTCAGCCCGCGAATTCACCCCAAGGTCGACCCACAAATTGTCGACGCCCACGATGGCCGTATCCCCACGGTGCTGTCGCGAGAAATGCCCGTTGGCCACCGCCACGACGCCCGTGACCTCACCGCGCGCCGTCAGCAGCCGCACCTGCTGCGTTTCGTGGAACTGACTCCAGAGCGGATGCGATGCCACGCCGGTGCCATGGAGCCGCACATAGCCGTTATCAGTGATCTGACTCACCACAAACCCGGGGATGTCCATCGCACAGGCCACGACGCGACGCGGTGATCCGGTGCCGATGCGCCGCACCAGATTCCCCATCGCGTCGGCCTGCCACCCCGGCAAGGCCGCCGTGAGGCGACGATCCTGTAGCTCAGCCCCCGGCGGCGCCACCATCTGAATCCATGCGGACACCGCCTGATCGGCATCCGGTGTGGTGCGCGGCTGTGCGGACACCGTGGTCGCAACCGTCGCGAGCCCCGCGACCAGCGCCCCCACGCGCCAGGCGCCTGCGCGCCACGGCATCGCCATCGCCATCGCGCGATCTGTCAGCCGCATCGCCCGGCTCACTTGTCGTCCGCGCTCGGGCCGTAGAGCCCCGGCACCGGCACATCCAGCATGCGGTAGTACAGCGTCAGCTGCGCACGATGATGGATCATGTGATTCATCACCATGCCACGCAGCACTGCCATGCGCGGGAGGCTCATGATGACCGTCTCGCCGTTACGCATCGTCCAGGGCGCCTGCATCCCCTCATCCGTAATGCCAGCCAGCGCCGCCTGAAAGCGCGACATCCCCGCATCAAACATCGCCACGAAGCCCTCGGCGCTCTCCGGCATTGGCGGGCGCTGCATCGGCTGCGAGAAATCGAGCGCGTCCTGCGTGATCGTGATGGCGCCGAAATCTCCGAACTCGGCGAGATGATGCGCGAGCTTGTTCAGCGGCCACGACTTCGGATGCGGCGTGTAGTCCAGATGCGCGACCGGAATTCGCTCCAGCATGCGCCGGGTGGCGGAGATTTCCTGGGCGAGATCGGCGAGGACGAGCTGGGCAATGGTCGACATAGGAGGGTGGGGTTGGAGTGATGTAGCAGCGCGCCAGCGGAGCACATCGGCCGGCGTATCGAGATCAAAACGTCCATCGGGAAGGGCGACCGATGCGGTGTCGGCTGTGGCGAGGATCGCGCGCGCGCCCTTGTCGCCGGTGAGCGCCTGCAGCGCGGGAACATCCGCCTGCGGCAGCACGGCGGGAATCCCATGGACCGGTTCGCCCTCGGGTCCCGCATAGGCAGACGCCACACGGTGCCATGCCGTGCTCCCGTCGACCACCGCACGCTTCAGTAGCGCCTGCAGATGCGCCGTGGTCACACTCGGCATATCACAGGCCGCAATCAGGACCGCCGGGGTCGTTGGGGCCGCCTCCGCCAACCACGCGAGCGCGCACTGAATGGACCGGCTCATCCCCTCGGTCCACGCCGCGTTGTGACAGCAGACCACTGGCAGGTCGGTGAGTGCCGCGGTCACCGCCGTGGCTTCGGCGCCGGTGACCACCACCACGGGGGCACAGCCGGCGTCGAGCAATTGCTGCGCCGCTCGTCGCACCAGCGGTACGGCGTCAGGGCCGGCGAGCAGCTGCTTCGGTGACCCCAAGCGGCGGGAGCCGCCAGCCGCCAGCAGGATCCCAGCCGCCTTTGTCGGCTGGCTCACCGGCGCGTGTCGGTGGGGGTGGCCGCCGGTTCCATTGGCGCCGGCGTTGGCGTGCGCGCATGAATGGGGCTGTGCCGATCACGCAGCGAGCCGCCCGGCCGCCCGTGCAGCACCGCCTCGATCTCCGCGATCGCGGCGAGGGCGATCGATTCGGGGGATTCCCCGCCGAGGTCGAGGCCAATGGGGGCGTGGAGCCGCCGGTGCTGCGCGTCCGAGAGGACGAGACCCGCATTCGCGAGCGCTTCGACCAGCTGTCGCGCCCGCTGCCGTGAGCCGAGCACGCCGACATAGGCAATCGGGAGCGGGAGCAGGGCGGCGAGCCAGCCCTGATCGAGGGCGAACTGATGGGTCAGCAGCGCTACGGCGGTCCGTTGGTCGCGGGTGACCTGCGCGAGCGCGGTCTCCGCATGCCCCACGATCCGCGCGACGGCATCCGGCACGTCGAGTGCGGCCAGAATCGCTTCGCGATGATCGATCACCGTGACGCGCCAGCCGAGGGCGCAGGCGATTGTGGCGAAGGCCTCCGCGCCGCGGGTGGCGCCGACGAGGACCAGGGAGACGGGCGGAACGACGGGCTCGAGGAGGCATTCCGTCGGGCCGGTTGCCAACGGCACGGTCCCCAAGACCGGGCGCATGGTCGCGTGGGCCGCGCGGATCAATTCGTTCGGTGCCGAACGATCGATGCCCTCGGCCGTTGCGTCGACGAGGGTGTCGGGGAGGCGTTCGGCCGCTGGGAGCAGGCGGGTGCCGCCGCTGGGTCCCTCGTGGAGCACCGTGAGCAGGGTGCCCGTCCCGCGCGCTTCGCGCAGGTGGTGCGCGTCGGCGAGCCATGCCCCATCGCCCAGTGGCTCGAGCAGCAGGTGCGCGATGCCATTGCACATGGCCCCAAAGCCCCAGATGGCCTGCAGGTCGTCGCCGAGGTCGTAGGTCAGGCGCCGGGGGATGCCGGTGGCGCAGACCGCGGCGGCATGCGCCGCGACATCGCCTTCGAGGCAACCGCCGCTGATGGCGCCGGCCAACACGCGCCCCTCGGCGTCGACGAGGAGGCGAGCGCCGGGCTGGCGATAGGACGAACCGTCGACCGCGACGAGCGTGGCGATCGCGAGCGGAACGGTGGGACGTTCCGCGCGGGCGACCTCCGCCGCGCGGGCGAGGGCATCAAGGCCGGACATGGCCGACGACATCGGGGTGGGAGAACACCCGGGGAGTATCGCGGCAAACCGGCGGCGGCGCGATCCCCCCACCGCAGACGGCGCGGCCATGCCAACTCGACCGGGGGGGGCAACCCACTACATTCCGCACCGGGGACGCAGCGAGCTCCACCAGAGGGCCGGCCCCGAGGGCCGTGTGGCGCTGGTGCTGCGCATGTCCGTACCCGACGCCGGGTACCGGCCGCATCGCTCTGCTGGATCCCCTCTGCACAGGAGGATTGATGGACCCGAAGTCAACGGCGCTGATCCTGGTGGGCTTTCAAAATGACTACTTCGCCCAGGACGGCATTTTGCGAGGCGTGGTGGAAGAGCCCAACCGGGTCGACACCGTGTTAGCGAATACGCTGGCCTTCATCGACGCCATGCGGGACACGGACTTGACCATCGTGTCCACGCCCATTGTTCTTGAGGCGGATTACCGCGCCTTGGCGAGCCCGGTTGGCATTCTGCATGCCATCAAGTCGGCAGGCGCGTTCAAGAGTGGCTCGTCGGGCGCGGACACGATTCCGGCGCTACAGGCCCTCGGGGATCGCGTGCTGTACGTCACCGGAAAGGTGGGCTTCAATGCCTTCTCCAACACGCTGTTGGATGACGTGCTCCGCGCGAAGGGGATCACGGATGTCTTGGTGTGCGGCATGGTGACGTCGCTGTGCATTGATTCGACCGGGCGTGCGGCGTATGAACGCGGCTATCACGTCACGATCGTCTCAGATTGCTCATCGGCGCGCACGCCGGCGGAGCAGGACTTCTTCTGCCAGAGCGTGTTCCCCCTGTATGGCGCCGTCGCGACGAGCACGGAGCTGGTGCAGCTGATGCGCGGCGCACTCGTCGGCTGATCACCATGGCCCCGGGATCGTCGCCTATCAGCGACGAACAGCTCCTCGCGACCGACCTCCATGTCGAGGCCACCTACCGGCTGACCGAAGCGCTGGTCGATGCCGAAGCCCGGATGCGTCGACGCGTGGAGCTGTTGTCCGAGGTCGTCTTTGAAACGGATACGGCCGGGATGTTGGTCTTCCTGAGCCGGGTCTGGTCCGAGGCGCTGGGCTATCCCGTGGGCGATAGCATTGGGCATCCGTTCATTGGGTTTGTTGAAGCGGACGATCGGGCCGCGGTCGCGGCCCGATTTGCGGAGCCCAGTCCGGAGCGGTTGCAGGTGCGCATGCGGCGTCATGACGGGGCGCTCTGTTGGATGGAGCTGTCGGTGGCCGCGATTCCAGAGGGCGGGGCCGTCGGGGTGTTGCGCAACATCACCCACCAAAAGCAAACGCAGGACGAACTCGCCAAAGTGTCGCTGGTGGCGAGCTTCACCGACAACATGGTCGTCATTGCCGATGGGAATGGCTGGGTCGAGTGGGTGAATCGGGCCTTCGAGGAGCGCACCGGCTACACCCTGGCAGAGATCCGCGGTAAAAAACCGGGGCAGTTTCTGCAGGGGCCCGAATCCAGCCCGGAGGCGATTCAGGCAATTCGCACCGCCCTGCACCGCGGGGAGCCGATTCGTACCGAGTTGATGAACTACAACAAGGCACGACAGCCGTACTACGTGCAGTTGCAGATCAATCCCATCCGCAACGCGGCGGGTGAGATCGTGCAATTCATCTCGGTGCAGAGTGATGCGACAGAACGGCATCGGGTGGAGGATGCGCTTCGGGCCTTGAACATGGATCTCGAGTGGCGTGTCCAGTCGCGCGCCACCCAGCTGTCCCAGTTCAAGTCCGCGCTCGATGAGCATGCGCTGGTCACGATCGTGAATCCGGATGGCACGATTTCCTACGTGAATGATCGGATGTGCTCCACCTCCGGCTTTGCGCGCATGGAGATGTTGAAAGCCACCCACCGGCTCCTCAACTCGGGCACGCATCCCCCGGAGTACTTCGCCACGCTCTGGAGGACGATCACCGCCGGGCAGGTGTGGCATGGGGAGATCTGCAACCGGCGTCGCGATGGTACGCTCTTCTGGGTCGATTCCACCATCGTCCCCTTCCTGAATGACGAGGGCGTACCGGAGCAATTCATTGCCATTCAAACGGACATTACCGAACGCAAAGAAGCCGAAGCGCGGATTCAGCAGCTGAATCAGGCGTTGCAGGCGGGGGGCGACCGGCTCGCCGAGGCGAACCGGGAGCTGGAATCCTTCGCGTATTCGGTCTCCCATGATTTGCGGGCGCCATTGCGGCACATCCACGGCTATCTGGACATGTTGCGCCGGGCCACCGAAGGGCAGCTGCCGCCCAAGGCCCAGCGCTATGTGCAGACCGTCACGGATGCCAGCATTGAGATGGGGCAGTTGATCGACGATCTGCTGGCCTTCTCGCGGATGGGGCAGGCGGCGATGCGCCAGGAAGCGATCGATCTGCACACCATCGTGCAGGAAGTGCTTGCCGGGCTGGAGACGGTGGTGGCCAATCGTACCGTGCGGTGGACGGTGGAGCCCTTGCCGATGGTCGTTGGTGATCGGGCCATGGTGCGGCAGGTGCTGACGAACCTCATCGGCAATGCCGTGAAATACACGGGGCAGCGCGAGGTTGCCTGTATCACGGTGGGAGCGGTTGGGATGGAGGACGGTCGACACATCCTCACCGTGCGCGACAATGGCGCGGGCTTCGATATGGCCTACGCGGACAAACTCTTCGGCGTCTTTCAGCGGTTACACCGCGCGGAGGACTTCGAAGGGACGGGGATCGGGCTGGCGATCGTGCGGCGCATTATTATGCGGCATGGTGGGCGGGTCTGGGCGGATGCCGCCGTCGATCAAGGCGCCACGTTCTTTTTCACGCTGGCGCCGTATCCGCATGTCTGACCGTTTGCCCATGCATGTCCTGCACCCGGATCGCGCCGCGCCGGCGCTCCGCCCCATCCTGTTGGTCGAAGACAATCTGCGTGACGCCGAGCTGCTCCTTGAGGCCCTCGATGAGCCCGAGATCACGGCGCGGCTTCGGCATGTCCGCGACGGGGTGGAGGCGCTCGCCTACCTGCGTGGGGACCAGGGCACCGCAGGGCCGCCGACGCCACTGCCCGCGCTGATCGTGCTCGATTTGAAGATGCCGCGGCTCAATGGCCTCGACCTGTTGGCGGTGCTCAAGCGCACCCCGGCATGGCAGGTCATCCCGGTGGTGCTCATGACCTCCTCCGTCCAAGCGCAGGATATCAGCACCGCCTACACCCTCGGCGTCAACGCCTATGTACGGAAGCCGCTCGACTTCGGGGAATTCGTCGAGACGGTGCGCCAGCTGTTCGCGTTCTGGGTGGGACGGAATCTGATGCCGGAGCCGCACGGTCCATGATTACCGGCGAACGTCGCCAGACCTTTCGGCGCATCCGCATTCTGCATCTCGAGGACAGCGTTCGCGATCAGGAATATGTCGCAGATCTCCTCGACAGCGCGGGCTTGCCCGTCACGCTGACGCCGGTTGCCACCCGTGCCGCCTTTGAGGCCGCCCTGGTGGGCTGTGCCTTCGACTTGATCCTCTGCGACTTTTCGCTCCCGGATCTGGATGGGCTCGCGGCGTTGCGGCTCGCCAAGACGGCCTGTCCCGCCGCCCCCGTGATCATGGTGTCGGGCGCGATCCACCCGGAAATCGCGGTGGCCTGTTTGCAGCAGGGCGCGACGGATCTCTTGCTCAAGGATCGTCTCGAGCGGCTGCCGTCGGCAATTCAGCGCGCCGTCGATGAACGGGCCCGGCGTGCGTTGCTGCGGGATGTGGAGCAGCGGTTTCAGACGATGGCCGATCAGAGCCCCACCGGCTACATGTTTCTCGAAACCAATCCGGATCGCATCATCTATGCCAGCCGGGCGGTGGCAGAGCTGCACGGCTTGTCGCGCGACGCCATCCTCCGCGATGCGTCGTTGGTCCGCATGGCCATCGTGCCGGAGGATCGCGAGAAAATGAACGTGGCCTGGCTCGATTGGGTGGCGCATCCCACCTCGCAGCTCGAGCAGGAACTCCGGGTGCAGCGCCCCGACGGGACGTTCCGCTGGCTCCAGTTGACGATCACGCGCGTCACAGACGACGACGGACATCGGACGCGGTACTGCTGCATCATGCAGGACGCGACCGAGCGCAAGGCGATGGAAGTGCGCATGCAGCAAGCGCAAAAGATGGAGGTGGTGGGTCGCCTCGCCGGTGGCATCGCGCACGACTTCAACAACCTGCTCACGGTCATCAGCGGGTCGGCCGAGCTGGCGCTCGCACAGGGGGGGACGCCGGACAGCGTGCGGCAGGACCTCCAGGAGATCCACAGCGCCAGTGTGCGCGGCGCCGCCCTTGTCGCCCAGCTCATGGCCTTTAGCCGGCAACAGATTCTGCGACCCCGTGTGCTCGATCCGGCGACGCTCATTCGCAATCTCGACAGCCTGCTGGAACGGCTGATCGGCGGACAGTTGCAGGTCGTGCTCCAGGTGGCGCCCGAGGTGGGACGCATTCGGGTCGATCCCGGGCAGCTGGAGCAAGTCCTGGTCAATCTCGTGGTCAACGCCCGCGATGCGATGCCGCAGGGGGGCACTCTTACGATTTCGGTGGATGCCACGGAGCTCGACGACGCGGAGGCGACGCGGCTGTCCATGGCCGCCGGTCCGTACGTCCGGCTGATGGTTGCGGACACCGGTCAGGGGATGACCGACGAAGTACGCCGTCGCGCCTTTGAGCCCTTCTTCACTACCAAGGGGACGGAAGGGGGCACCGGTCTCGGCCTCTCCACGGTGTACGGCATCGTCCAGCAGTCTGGTGGGACCGTCGTTCTGACCAGTACGCTCAACGTGGGGACCACGTTCACCCTCTATTTTCCCCGGCTCGCCGAGGCGGCTGAGGCGATGCCCGCGCTCACCGCTGCGGCGATGGCGGCCGGGACCGAGACGGTGCTGGTGGTCGATGATGATCCCGCGCTCCGCGCGCTGATCCGCCGCATGCTGACGTCGGCCGGGTATACCGTGATCGTCGCGGAGGACGGCCGCGCTGCCCTGGCGATTCTCTCCGCGCTGGAGCGGAAGGTGGATTTGCTGCTGACGGACATGGTAATGCCGACGATGACCGGACAAGAGCTCGGGGAACGGTGCCGCACGGTGCGTCCAGGGATGCGGGTCATGTACATGTCCGGCTTCACCGAGGATGAGGTGGCGCACCGCAACCTCCGGAACCCCGAGATCGCCTTCCTCGCCAAGCCGTTCACGGCGGCATCGCTGACCCGCGGCGTCCGCGACGCGTTGCAGGGGTAGCCGGGGCCCCCGCTCACCCCGGACAACCCCCGGGGGGGGGCGCCGGGCGCGGACGAAAGCAAGTGACTACTTGCATGCAAGTGGTCGCTTGCCCTACATTTCGGGATGCCTGACGATCCCCGCCATCGCCTCCTGCACGCTGCGGCCGAGGTGTACGCCCAGCATGGCTGGCGTGGCGCGACCACGCGTCGCATCGCGGAAGCGGCCGGGGTGAATGAAGTGACGCTGTTCCGTCACTTTGGCTCGAAGGATGCGCTCCTCGGAACGGCGGTGGCCGAGCTGGCCCGGGTGACCGAAGAGACGAACCTGCCGGCGGTGCCGGTCTGTCCGGAGGCGGAGCTGCTCGAATGGAGCCGGGCGCACCATGCCGCCACGAGCACAATGCGGGATCTCGTGCGGCAGCTCATGAGCGATGCCCGGGAGCACCCGGAGCCCGCGCACTGTGCCAGCGATGGCGTCCTCGCCGGCTTCGCCCGGCTGCGGCAGTATGTGCTGGCGCTCCGGCGACATGGGTTTATGAACGGGCCGGCGCCGGTCACCCCGGCCGAGGTCCGTGGGGCGGTCACGATGCTCATGGGGGCGGTCTTTGCCGACGCCATGAACCGTGAGCTGATGCCGGCGATGTTCCCGTTGTCCCCGGACGCCTCCCTCCGGGCGTATGTGCGCACCTTTCTCCGCGGGATTGGGGTCCCGGTGGGGATCCCGGCAGGGATCCCCACCGGGATGCCGTCGGAACGAACCACCGCAGCTGTCCGTACACCCGAGTAGTTCACTCAGCTTTCTCCGTCCATTTCTGGCATGATTGGATCGACATTCTTGTGGCCCCCCCGGCGGGTTGCCGGTCTCCTCGCGGTGACGGCGCTCGGCTTGCGGCCGGCGCTGGCCTCGGCGCAGGCTTCGGCGCAGGCGACCACCGGGTCGTCCGCGCCCGCCTCCGCCGCGCCTGCGGCAGGGACCCCACTCGCGCTTTCCCTTACCGACGCGCTCCGCCGGGCCCTCACGGCCAGCGAGCAGATCGCGATCGCCAGAGCCAACGAGCAGCGCGCCCGGGGGCAGCAGCAGCAAGCGCGCTCCGGGTTGCTCCCGCAGGTCTCGGCCTCGATGGGGTGGCAGAAGACCATCGAAAATCAGTTCGCCGCGATCGCCGCGAAGAACAGCAGCGGGAACGGCTCCGGCTCCGGGTCCTCCTCATCGACGGGGGGCGGCTCCGACCAGACGGCCTCGTTCGCGCGGATCTTCGCCTCGGAGTATCAGCTCAATGGCGGCATTGCGGTCACGCAGCCGATCTACACGGGCGGCCGCGCGCGCGCGGCGCTGCGCGCCTCGCAGCTCGGACAGGCGGCGGCGGAGATTGGGATCACCAGTGCGCAGGCCCAGTCACAGCTCGATGTGACCCAGGCGTACTATGACGCGCTGTTGACCGATCGTTTGCTCGCCATTGCCGATTCCACGATCGTGCAGGCCGAGCGGACACTGCGGCAGGTCCAACTCACCCGCAGTGTGGGGTCCGCATCGGAGTTTGAATTGGTGCGGGCTCGCGTCACCCGCGATAACCAGCGGCCGGGGTGGTTGCAGGCGCGCACGAACCGCGACCTCGCCTATGTGCGGCTCCGGCAGCTGCTCAATCTTCCCGATGATCAGCCGCTCACGCTGACGGACAGCATTCTGGAAGCGCCCGCGGCCACCGCGACGCCGGTGGCGACCGCCCCCATCACCACGGTGCAGGTAGCGGCCGCTGAGGTGCTCACGATTGATCCGGCCGTTCGCGCCCGTATTGCGCGCACGCTGGGTGAGGCCGACACCACCGTGCGCGTGCGTGCGCCGGTGCGTCAGGCGGAGCAGAGCGTCGCCGTGGCCGCCGAGCAGCTACGGATTGCGAAGGCGGGGCGGCTGCCGTCGCTCGCCGCCACGACGAGCTATCAGCGGTTGTCGTATCCGGTGAACATCCTGCCGAAGAGCCTTGGGGACTTCTATCCCAACTGGACGGTCGGCCTTGGTCTGCAGTATCCGCTCTTCACCGGCGGCCGCGTGCAGGGCGATATCCAGATCGCCGAAGCGGGCGTCGTCGAAGCGAAGCAGCGGCTGCGTCTTGCACAGGAAGGCGCCGCGCTGGATGCGCATGCGACGGCGTCCCGTCTGACGGAAGCTGAGGCGGCCTGGCAGGCGAGCCTTGGCACCGCCGAGCAGGCACAGCGGGCGTACGACATTGCCGAGGTCCGTTTCAAGGAAGGGATCTCCACGCAGCTCGAATTGTCTGATATCCGCGTCCAGCTGCAGCAGGCGCTGGCGAACCGGGCCCGTGCTGCCCGGGATTTGCAGGTGGCACGCAAGCGTCTCGAACTGTTGCGCGATCTTCCGCTGTCGTCCGGTTCCACCACCTCACCGGGTTTCACCCCATGATGATCTCGAAGCGCCCGTCGGCGCGTGTACTGGGCTCTCTGACCGTCGCGGCCACCCTGCTGACGCTCACGGCCTGCGGTAAGAAGGATGCGGCGCCGGCCAGCGCGGACGGTGCGGTGCAACTCATTGGCCCGGACAACGTGGCGATCGCGCGGCTCGATACACTGCGCAGTGGCCCGCCAATCTCCGGCACCATCGTGGCCGATCGCGAAGCGCGCATTCGCGCTGAAGTCGCCGGCGCGGTGTTGGAGACGTTTGTGCAGGCCGGACAGGCGGTGTCGGCGGGCATGCCGCTCGCGCGGATCGATGATGCCATTCTGCAGGATGCGCTGCTCTCGGCGAAGTCGGGGCTGACGCAAGCCACGGTGGCGGCCGAGCAGGGGACGCGTGAGCTCACGCGCGCCAAGCGGCTGCTGACGGCGGGGGCGATTGCGGACCGCGACGCGGAAAGCGCGGAGCGCGCGAATCTCGCGGCGCAGTCGCAGCTGGCGGATGCCAAGGTGCGGGTGGCGACGGCGGAGAAGAATCTGCGCAATGCGGCGGTCAAGGCGCCGTTTGCTGGCGTCGTGGCGGAGCGGTCGGTGAATCCGGGAGACATTGTCGCGCCGGGTGCACCGCTGTTCACGGTGATTGATCCGTCGACGTTGCGCGTGGATGCCTCGGTCCCGACCTCGGCGCTGGGCGATATCCGTGTGGGGGCGCCATTGCTCTTCACGGTCAACGGCTCCGACCGGCAGATCGAAGGGCGCATCACCCGGGTGAACCCGATGGTGGATGGCCAGACGAAGCAGGTGAAGGTGCAGGCGTCATTGCCCCGTGGGACGACGGCGCTGGTCGCCGGGCTGTTTGTGCAGGGGCGCGTGGCGTCGCAGACGCGCACGGGGGTGATCGTCCCGGAGAAGGCGGTGGATCAGACGGGGATTGTGGCCTCGGTGATGCGCCTGAAGGGCGGCAAGGTGGAGCGGGTGGAGGTGCAACTCGGGTTGCGCGACGAAGGTGCGGAACTGATCGAAACGCGGGGCGGATTGGCGGCCGGTGATACGGTGCTGCTGGGTGCGGCGCGCGGCATTTCGATTGGTACGGCGGTAGCGGTCTCGGCGCCGAAGGATGCGGCGCCGGCCCCTGTGAAGAACGACTGAACGGCCCTCCCGGTCCGTCTCCTCCCACTGGCACCCCATGTTCATATCTGATTTCGCGATCAAGCGGCCGATGATCACGGTCGTCGCGATGCTGACGCTGGTTGGCTTCGGATTCATCGCGCTGCTGCAGTTGCAGACCGATGAATTCCCGGAAGTCGCTCCGCCCGTCGTGGTCACCACGGCGGTGTATCCGGGTGCGTCCCCGGAGCAGGTGGAGCGTGAAGTGCTGGAGCCGATGGAAGAAGCGATCCAGTCGATTTCCGGCGTGAAGAAGATTGAAGGCGAAGCGCGCGATGGCTACGCGCAGATCATCACGACCTTCGTCTTTGAAAAGCCGCTTCAGGATGCGACGCAGGATATCCGCGACGCCATCAGCACGAAGCGACAGGATCTGCCGCAGGAAATGGAAGAGCCCATCCTGCGCAAGTTCAGTCCGACCGATGCGCCGATTGTCACGCTGTCGCTCTTTTCCTCCTCGCTGACGCCGGCGCAGCTGACGCAGATCGCCGATCCTGGCATTACCCGCGAACTGCGCTCGATCGCTGGCGTCGCGGATGTGCAGGTCACGGGGTCGGTGAAGCGCGAACTGACGGTGAATCTCGATCCGCGTCGGCTGCAGGCCGCCGGGGTGAGTGTGCCGCAAGTGGTGGGTGCGCTCCAGGGGGGCAATCTCGCGGTGCCGGTCGGCCGGATCACGAGCTCCCTTGATGAACGGACGATTCGCTTGAGTGGCCGTCTCAATGGCCCGCAGGACTTCCTGCAGCTGATCGTCGCGGAACGTGGCGGGCGCGTGGTGCGGCTGGCTGATGTCGCGACCGTGACGGACGGCACCGAAGAGCAGCGCACGCTGTCGCTCTACAACGGACGCGAAGCGGTCGGCATTGAAATCAAGAAGTCCAATGGCTACTCCACCACCGCCGTGGCGGAAGCCGTGTTCCAGAAGGTGGAAGAGCTGCGCCCGACGCTCCCCAAGGGGGCCCAGCTCGACGTGGTGAAGAACAAGGGCACGCGCGTGACGAACTCGGTGGACAATGTGCAGAGCGCCCTCATTGAAGGTGCGCTCCTCACCGTGCTCGTGGTCTTCCTGTTCCTGAATTCCTGGCGGAGCACCGTGATCACCGGTCTCGCGCTGCCGGTCTCGGTGTTGGCGAGCTTCATTGCGGTGTGGGCCTTTGGCTTCACCCTCAATACGATGTCGCTGCTGGGGTTGTCGCTGGCCATCGGTATTCTGATTGACGACGCGATTGTGGTGCGCGAAAACATCGTGCGCCATGTCGAGATGGGGAAAGACCACTACACGGCGGCGCGCGAAGGCACCGATGAAATCGGGCTCGCGGTCGCGGCGACGACGTTCTCGATTATCGCCGTCTTTGTCCCGATCGCCTTCCTGAAGGGGGAAGCAGGTCAGTGGTTCAAGCCTTTCGCCCTGACGATCGCCTGTTCCGTGCTCGTGTCGCTGTTCGTCTCGTTCTCGCTCGATCCGATGCTCTCGGCCTTCTGGCCTGATCCGCATCAGGAAGAGCATGAGAAGGCGTGGATCACGAAGAAGCTCGATCAGTTCAATAACTGGTTCAACGGGCTGGCCAATGGCTATCGCCGCTTGATTGGCTGGGCGCTGGATCACCCGAAGAGCATGGTGCTGCTGGCCGTCACGACCTTTGTCTTCGCGTTGGCGATGCCGGCGCTCGGGCTCGTGGGTGGTGGCTTCTTCCCGCTGGAAGACAACGCGGAAGTCCAGATGGCGGTGGAAACGCCGCCGGGGGCGAATCTCGACTATCTGCGGCAGAAGGTGACGGAAACGCTGCAGTTGGTGTCGAAGCACAAGGAAGTCACCTACACCTTTGTGACGGCCGGTGGCGCCAATGGCGCCGTGGATAAGGCCAGCGTCTATGTGAAGCTCAAGACCAAGGGCGACCGCCTGAAGGCCGGTGAGCTCGGAGCCGAAGAGTTGGCGGCGGCGTTGCGCGAAGATGTGAAGCGCATCGGTGGCGCCACGGTCTCGGTCTTCACGAACGACTTCGCGGGGCTGCAGAAGCAGATCTCGATCCAGCTGCGTGGCACCGACAAGGATGCCCTGCAGTCGGTCGCCGACCAGTATCTCCTCGCGATGCAGACCACCCCGGGCGCCGTGGATGTGGGGCTCAGCACCAAGGGGCAGAAGCCGGAACTGACCGTGCATCTCGATCGCGGCCTCGCCAGCGCCCTCGGCCTGAGTGTCGGCCAGGTTGCTCAGGCGGTGCGCCCCGCCTTCGCCGGGTTGGACGCCGGCGACTGGATTGATCCGACCAATCAGACGCGCAAGGTGATGGTGCGGCTGGCGCCGGAATCCCGGTCCCGGGGCACCGACCTCGCGCAGCTCCCGATCGCCGTGGGCCTCGGTCCGGCGGCGCAGCTCGTGCCGCTGCAGCAGGTGGCGGAGATCCGGAATGAACTCGGCCCCGCCATCATCAACCACCTGAATCGCGATAACGTGATCAAGGTGGAGGCGAACATTGCCGGCCGGTCCCTCTCCGAAGTGAACAAGGGGATCGCCAGCAAGACGGCCAAGATCGTACTGCCCCCCGGTGTGACGTTGTCGCAGGGTGGACAGGTCGAACAGCAGACGGAGGTGTTCGTGAACATCTTCATCGCGCTCGGCGTGGCCGTGGCCCTGATGTACCTCATCCTCGTGGTGCAGTTCGGCAGCTTCCTCGATCCGATTGCGATCCTGATTTCGCTGCCGCTGTCGCTGATCGGCGTGATGGGGGCGCTGGCGATGACCGGCAACACGATCAACCTGATGAGCCTCATCGGGGTGATCCTGCTCTGCGGCATCGTGGCCAAGAACGCCATCCTGCTCATCGATTTCGCCAAGTGGTCGCGGGAGAAGAACGGCATGCCGCTCCGTGAGGCGCTGATCGAGGCCGGGGCGATCCGGCTCCGTCCCATCCTGATGACGACCTTCGCCCTGATCGCCGGCATGGTGCCGGTGGCGCTCGGGCGTGGGGAAGGGGCGCAGTTCCGGGCCCCGCTGGGCGTCGCGGTGATTGGCGGGGTGGTGACCTCCACGATCCTCACCCTGCTCGTGATCCCGACGTTCTACGAGATCTTTGATCACATCCGCACCGTCCTGATGCGGAAGCTGGGCGGGACGCCGCCGCACACCGGGCAGTTCCGGGTGCCGACCAATGTGGCCAGCGTCGCGGACTAGCAGGCGCTAAATTGACGGAATGGTGGTCTCACCGTTCCTGCTCCCGTTCGCCGTCCCGGCCGCGCTCTCCTTGGCGGCCGGCGCGTGGAATGACCTGAGTTTCTTCGCCAACCTCCCCGATGATGCCTGGACCTACGCCCTCCTGGGGGCATCGGCCATCGTCATCGAGGAGTTGGCGCCGATCTTCGGCGGCATTGCCGCACATGAAGGCGGGCTGCAGATAGCGCGCGTCGTGCTTGGCGTGACGCTGGGCGGGTGGATCAGCACCTCCCTGTTGTACCTCGCGGGACGGGCCCGCTGGGGCACCATTCGGCGCCGTTTCCCCAAAGTGCGAGGGGCCGGCACGATTGCCCTCCGTGCGGTGGGACGAAAGCCGATCATGGCCTCGTTTCTGGTCCGCTTCGCCTTCGGGCTGCGCCTCGTGCTCCCCTTGGCCTGCGGGGCGGCCCGTGTCCCGGCGCCGACCTTCCTCCTGATGTCTTTCCTCGGCTCAGCGCTCTGGTCCATCGCGTTCACGGCGATTGGCTATGCCGCGGGCGAGGCCGCCGTGCGCGTCGTTGGGCATCTGGGGCAGGCGGGCGAGATCATCGGTGCCCTGTTGGTCACCGGCGCGGTGCTGGCCTTCGTGCGCTGGAGTCGCCGCCGCCGGATGCTCAAAGAAGCCCGACGGCAGCGCGTGGCATCGATGCCACCGACGCTCCCCGACGCTTAGCGCGCGGTCATCTCGGCGCGCGCAGCCTCGCGCAACGCCGACCACACCTGCTCGATGTGCGGACGATCGGTCCGGATATTCCCGATCGCAAGACGCAGCGTGTAGCGGCCGTGCAGTTTCGTGTGCGAGAGATACGCCGCACCACCGGCATTCACCCGCGCCATGATCGCGGCGTTGATCCGCTCCAGCTCCATCTCAGACGCGCCCTCGGCGAGGTAACGGAAGCAGACCAGCGAGAGTGTCACGGGCGCCGTGAGCTCCCAGCCGCCTTCAAAGTGCACCATGCCGGCGAATTCCCGTGCCAGCTCGCAATGGTACCGAATACGCTCGGCGAGCCCCTCTGCGCCGTAGGCCCGGAGCACCATCCAGAGCTTGAGTGACCGGAAGCGACGTCCGAGCTGAATCCCATAGTCCATCAGATTCACGGTGTCGGTGCCGGTCTTCGTCACGAGATACTCGGGCAGCAGCGCGAAGGCCTGCTTCAGGGCTTCGGGGCGCTTGGTGTAGAGCACCGAGCAGTCCATCGGGGTGAAGAGCCATTTGTGCGGGTTCACTACAAACGAGTCGGCGTCGTCCACGCCATCGAGCAGGTAACGCAGCTCCGGGACAATGGCGGCCACACCCGCATACGCCGTGTCGACATGCACCCACAAGCCATGCCGTCGGGCAATCGGGATGATCGCGGCGACCGGATCCACGCTCGTGATGCTGGTCGTCCCCACGCAGGGGACGACGGCTAACGGATGAAAGCCCTGGGCGATGTCAGCGGTGATCGCCGCCGCCAGCGCATCGGGGCGCATGCGGTACTGCTCATCGGCCGGAATCTTGACCAGGTTGTCGTGCCCCAACCCGAGGGCGATGACGGCCTTGTCGATCGACGAATGCGCATGCTCACTGCAATACACGCGCAGCACGGGGAGGTCGGTCCGTCCGGCCATACCGCGCGCCCGAATGTCCAAGCCGGCGGCTTCGCGCGCGGCGCCGAGCGCGTAGAAGGTGCTCACGCTCGCGGTGTCGGTGATCTCACCAAACCAACCGTCGCCCAAGCCCATGAGCTGGCGCAACCAGTCGAGCGTGACTTGCTCGACTTCGGTGACCGCTGGGCTCGTGGCCCAGAGCATGCCATTCGCGTTGAGCGCCGCGGTGAGCAGTTCGCCCAGGATGCCGGGATACGAGCCGGAATTCGCGAAGTACGCGAAGAAGGCCGGATGATTCCAGTGCGTGATCCCCGGGAGCAGCGTCTGCTGCACATCGGCGAGCATCGTCGCGAGCGGTTCGCCCTGCGTGGGCGGTGTTGCGGGGAGCGCCCGGCGAATGTCCCCCGGTTGTACCCGGCTCAAGACGGGGACGCGCTCGGGATGCTCGAGGTACTCAGCGATCCAGTCGACAGCCGCGTGGGCGGCCGCACGGAACTCGTCCGGAGACAGATCGCCAGTCAGCGGTGGCATGGCATGATCGGGCATCCGCATAAGGTCGCCCCCCTCTCGCACGGACACAACGGGCGGCGGTGCCGCTTGGCCCTGCCGCTCGGCCCTGCCGCACCCTTCCGAATCCCGGTGCGGCGTGGCAGATCACAGCGAACCCCTTTTCGCTGAGGTCGTCCGTGAAGCGTCTGGCCCAACTCGTCGGTGGCATCGTCCTGCTCCTGCTCCTCGTCGCCACGGTTCAGACGGTGCGGCTCCCCGCGCCCGTCGCGCCGGCGGTGGCGGATACGAGCGCGTTAGTGACGGTGGACTCGGCGCAGGCCGCCGAGCGACTGTCGGGCGCGGTGCGGATCAAGACCGTGTCCATGGCCTCTGGGGCCCCGATTGATACCGCCGAGTTCCTGCGCTTTCACGCGTTTGTGGCGACGGCGTTTCCCCGCGTGCATCAGACGCTCCGTCGCGAAACAATCGGTGGACTGAGTCTGCTGTATACGTGGGTCGGAGCGGACAGCACGTTGCCGCCGGTCGTGCTGATGGGGCACATGGACGTGGTGCCGGTGCCGACGCCGAATCTGAAAGAGTGGCAGCATGACCCCTTCTCCGGCGATGTCGCGGATGGGTATGTGTGGGGGCGCGGCACGCTCGATGATAAGACGACCGTGCTGGCGACGCTGGAGGCCGTCGAGCTCATGCTGGCGCGAGGCTACCGGCCGCCGCGCACGGTGTATCTCACCTTTGGACATGACGAAGAAGTCGGTGGCCGCTTCGGCGCGCGCCTGTTGGTGGACACGCTGGTCGCGCGTGGGGTGAAGCCCGCGTTGGTGATTGATGAAGGGGGCTTCATGGCGAGCGGCGTGATTCCCGGGCTCAAGGGACGCGCGGCGATCGTCGGGATCGCGGAGAAGGGGTATCTGTCCTTGCGACTGACGGCACGGGCGCAGGGCGGCCATTCCTCGATGCCCACGGAGCGGACCGCCGTGGGCGCCCTGAGTCGGGCGATTGCCACGCTTGAGGCCAATCCGTTCCCGATGGTGCTGGATGGCCCCACGCGCGGCATGTTGGAGGCGATGGCGCCCTATGCGCCGTTCACGCAGCGGATGGCGCTGGCGAATCTGTGGCTCACCGGATCGCTGGTGCAGGGGCAACTGGCGAGATCACCAATGGGCGCCGCGTTGCTCCGCACGACGACGTCACCGACGATGCTGGCGGCAGGCATCAAGGACAATGTGCTGCCGCCGGAGGCGAGTGCCGTGGTGAACTTCCGCATCCGCCCCGGTGAGACGCAGGCGACGGTGATCGCGCGGGTCACAGCGACCATCAATGACACGCTGATCACGGTGGCGCCGACTGACAGTGCCCGCGTTGATCCGTCGCCGGTCTCCGATCCAAACTCCCCGGCCTTTCAGCTCATGGCGCGCACCATTCGCGCGATGGCGCCTGGGGAATCGCTGCCGGTGCTCCCGTATCTCGTGATGGGCGGGACCGACGCGAAGTACTGGGGACCACATTCAGCCAACGTCTTCCGATTTCTGGCGATCCCGATGGGCGACGGCGATGTCTCGCGCATTCACGGGGTGAACGAGCGGGTGGCGGTCGCGGATTACACGAGCGCGGTGCGCTTCTATGCAACGCTGCTGCGGGGACTGCCGTCGCTCCACTAAGGGGGCGACGGCAGTCAGGGCTTCCGGAGCTTCAGCCCCCAGTGCGTGCCCAGGTACGTCTCGAGCACCTGGGCAATGGCGTCACCGAAGCGCTCGCGATTGACCTGTGTATCCCGCACACCGGTGTAGTTCGATTCAATCTGGACGCCGCAAATGGGGCCATCGGTGATCCCACCAAGCGCGGAGGCGGCACTGCCACAGGTGTGCCGCTCCGTGTTATCGCCCCCGTTGAAGTAGTCCGTACCATTAGGCGCCGGATCACTCTGACTGGGCACCGCCGGGAAGCCCGCCGACGTCAGGAGCGTCCCGAGACTGAGCGGGCCGCGCAGCAGTTGGGAGAAGCGGAGTCCGGACTTTGGCACCAGCGCGCGAATGCTGGAGGTCTGGAGATAGGTCGGACTCGCGTCCAGCGCGGCATCGGTCTTATCGAGATCGGCGTCGGCCAGCAGGTAGCCCAGCTCCAATCGCGCAATCGGATGCGCATGCCCGTGCATGTCCATGTACCAGCCGTTGCCAAAGGCCTTGGCCACATCCGCCTTGGCTTGCGTGATGAAGGCATGCCAGTCATCCAGCGCATCCTGTGCTTCCGCTACATTGCACGCCGCCTCGAGCGCCATGCGGTTCGGGTCGAGCTTCTTCCGCGAGAGATGCGAAATGATGACGTGCGGATAGACCCCGAAGCGCACGAAATACCGCTGCTGCATCGCCCGGACGAGCTCGATCGTATTGACATCGGTGACCGTCGTCGCGCTGCCCCCGCACTTGGCCGCCGTCCGGTCGGGAATGCTGCTGGGGATCAAGGCCCCGCCATGCGGCGCCGACAAAATGACGGGCGCATTTCCGGCGACGTATTCGATGTAATTTTTGCGCCCGAAATACGATTGGCCGGGGACATATACGACTGGGGCAGGGGTGCCGCCACCACTGCTCGTGCCACCGCTGCCACTTGTGCTCCCACTGGCCGGCGTTCCGGTGGGCGTGCTTCCGCTACAGGCGGAAAGCAAAAGCAGCAGGGCCACGCGGCCCTGCTGCCAACGCCGGGCGATCACGGGACCGGCTTCGGGGTGCCGCCCGAACGGAGGAAATCCATGGCCATGTTGGTCATGGCCCGGACGCCAATTGGCAGGGCGCGGTCATCCCCCTGAAAGAGCGGCGAATGATTGCTGGCCACCTTGGCCGGATCGAGTCCCGGCGGCGTCACACTCAGGTTGAAGAAGAACCCGGGTGCTTGCTCGGCAAAGCGCGAGAAGTCTTCGCCCGCCATGCTGATGCTCGACTCCGTGGCCCCGGCGGCACCCGCCACGCGGCGCAGCGTCGGCGAGAACTTCGACACCATACCGTCGTTGTTCACCGTGCTCGGGTAGCCCAGGTCGACGATCACATCGACGGTGGCCCCATGCGCTGCCGCGATGTTGCTGGCAATCCGCTTCATCCGCTCATGCACGAGAGTGCGCGCCTTCGGATCGAAGGTGCGGATCGTGCCAATCATCCAGACGCTGTCCGGGATGATGTTTTCGCGGAGTCCGCCATGAATCGCCCCCACCGTCACCACGGCCGGTGCGGCGGTCAGGTCGAGCTGGCGGGAGACGATGGTCTGCAGCGCGGTCACGATTTCGGCGCTGACCACGATCGGATCGATCGCACCCGACGGCATGGCCCCATGGCCCTGCTTGCCGCGCACGACCATGCGCCAGCTGTCGGAGGCGGCGGTGATCGCACCAGCGCGATAGTGCATCGCGCCCAGTGGCCCGGGGCCCACATGCAGCCCGAAGACGCCATCCACCCCCTTCATCGCGCCACTTTCAATCATGGGCTGGGCGCCTCCCTTCAGTCCCGACTCTTCGGCCGGCTGAAAGAGAAACTTCACGGTGCCCGGAATCCGATCCTTGAGTCCGGCCAGCACCTCCGCCGTGCCCATCAGGATCGCCGTGTGCATGTCATGGCCACAGGCATGCATCACGCCCGTTTCCACGCCGTTGTACACCGTGCGCACCGTGGACTTGAAGGGAATGTCCACCAGTTCGGTCACCGGGAGCGCGTCCATGTCGGCCCGCAGGGCCACGGTGGGCCCCGGCTTGCCGCCCTTGAGAATGCCCACCACGCCGGGGATCCCGCCGACATTCTCCTGCACCTCAATGCCCAATGCCTTCAGGTGGGCCGCCACGAGGGCGGCGGTGCGCTTCTCCTGATAGCCCAGCTCCGGGTGCTGATGAATGTCATGACGCCACGCGGTGACTTTATCAGTGATCGCAGCGGTGCGTCGTTCAATCTCGGCGCCAAGCGCCGCATCGACGGCAACACCTTGCGCCTGCGCCACCGTGGAGAAGGTCAGTGCGGCCGCGGCCGCGGGCACCCATGACATCAGTCGCATAGAAACGTCCCGGAAATGGAAAAAGAACGATCGGTCAGTGCTGTCGGCTGGCCATCAGCGCGGCGGCAAACCGCGGTGCATCGGCCGCCTTCATGCCGCAGATGCCTACGCGTAAGCCTTCGGGGATGGGCACCGTGAAGACATCATGCGCTTGCAGCCGGGCGCACAGCCCTGCGGGATCGGGATCGGTGATCACGACAAAGAACCCGCCATCCCAGGCCGCACCGGGGTGCCCTTCGGCCCGCAGCGCCGCATCGAGGGCATCGGCCCGTTCGGTGAGCACGGCACGCCAGCGCAGGTGTTCCGACGCGAGCTGCGCGCGCGCTTCCGGACTGCCCACGAGACGCAGCAGGACGTGCATGGGCGCTCGCGGACAGTTCGACCAGGTGCCGCGGCAGGTCGTGGCCATGGCCGCGCCGAGCGACGCATCGGTGCACCACGGAAAGACGAGGGCCCCGGCCCGCGCGCCGTAGATCGTGAACGCTTTGCTGAGGCTCAAGCAGGCACCGACCAGCACACCACCCTCGCGGGCGGCCTGCGCGACGGCAAAGTCGGCGTAGTCTTGAAGCGCCGAGGCGACCGCCTCTGGGTCGCGGGCGTAATCGAGATACGCGAGATCGAGGAGCAACGTCACCGGGCCCTGCGCGGCCATGTCATCCAGGACCGTGAGCAGCGCCTGCCGGTCCGCAGCCGACAGACTGCGGCCCGTCGGGTTGTGACACGGATCGTTGAGCCAGAGCAGCACGCGCCCCTGCGACGCCATCATCGTGGTCATGACGGTGCGCCACGCATCGACGTCCAGCGAGGCTCCGTGTTCGGGCATCGGGACCGTCACCACGGAAACGCCATTTTCCTGCGCGAGCGTGGCGTATGGGCCCCAATACGGCGCCATCGTGAGCAGCTGCTGTCCGGGCTCGAGCAAATTGCGCAGGCTCAACGCGAGTGCACCGGAGCCACCAGGCGTCGCCGCGCCCTGCCCATAGCTCGTGAGCGTGGGCCAATGGCGCTGCGTGAGCGCGAGCAGATACGACGGGTCCCCAGCGATGGGCGCGTAGGGACCGATTTCCTTCGGCGTGAGCTGCGCATACTGCGCCATCACACTCGGCAGGACGACGAGGGCACCCTGCTCATCGAGCAAGGCGCCCACGGTGGCATTGATCACCGCCGCCCCGGCGGCCGCGCGTCGTTGCGCGGCCGCGTTCATCGTGAAGATAATGTCGGCGCCATCGAAGCCGCGCCGACCGGGCAGTAACTGCGCCAGCGGTGTGGTCACGGACCCTTCGGCTTGGATTCCTGCGGCCGCACCGTCGGATACTCGATGCCGAGCTGCTCGAGGTAGGACTTAAACTTGCTCGGATCGTAGTACAGCTTCCGCTGCTGCTCGCGGAACCGCGCCATGATGTCGGCGTTCAGGAACGTGGGCGGCTGATCCTGCGGCCGGATGAACGGCTGATACTTGATCGTCTTCGTCTGCACGTTCTTGAAGTAATCCCACGCATCCGACACCGTCTTCGGCGTGAGGAACAGATCGAGCAGCGTGAGCGCCTGCACCTTCGCGCCGGCCAGCGCGCCCTTGTGCGCGATCGGCGTTGCCATCGAAATCGCGTTCGCCCAGTTGTGTCCCGGGAGCCCCGGAATGTTGGACGGATAGCGGAGCGTGATGGTGGGCATGTTCCACGACACGTCCCCGATATCGTCGGAGCCACCGCCCATCCAGTTCATCGGCTCTTCACTGCCACGAAGCGACGTGGCCGGCTTGGTCTCCAGCCCGATCTCCGGCTGGCCGAGTTCCTTCTGGATGCCCTTCGCGAGCGTGATGTCCTTGTCATCCCACTTCGGGAGCCCGACGGTCTGGATGTTCTTGAACATCGCTTCGGCGACCGGCTTGCTGAAATGGCCGGACCAGCCCGAGCCCAGGATCGCCACGGTGTCGAGCTTGGTATCCGTCATCATCGCGGCGCCTTCCGCGATCTTCTTGCCGGCTTCGAAGAGCGCCATCGTGCGCGGGTAATCCTGCTCACGGAAGTAGAACCAGATGCTCGCGGTGCTCGGCACCACATTCGGCTGATCGCCACCGTCCTTGATCACGTAGTGCGAGCGCTGCTGCAGTCGCAGATGTTCGCGCTTGTATTCCCAGCCGGTGCCCATGAGCATCGCGGCATCCAGCGCGCTCTGGCCGCGCCACGGCGCGCCGGCCGCGTGCGCGCTCGAGCCCTTGAACCGGAACTCGGCGGAGATCAGCGCGCTCGACCCGCTCGCGCCCCACGAGACGCCGAGATCGTTCCCGACGTGCGTGAAGAGCGTCACGTCGGTGTTCTTGAAGACGCCCGCGCGCACGAGGAACGCCTTGCCGGCCATCTGCTCTTCGGCGATCCCCGGCCAGATGAGCAGCGTGCCGTTGATCTTGTCGCGCTGCATGAGCTGCTTCACGACGATGGCGGCGACAATGTTGACCGCCTGCCCGGAGTTGTGCCCTTCACCGTGCCCCGGGGCGCCGGCGATCATCGGATCCTTGAAGCCCACGCCGGGCTTCTGGCCGGCCTGCGGAATGCCGTCCACGTCGGAGCCCATCGAGATTTCCGGCTTCCCGGTACCATAGCTCCACTTGGCGGTCCAGGCCGAGGGCATCCCTGCGACCCCCTTTTCAATCGTGAAGCCTTCCTTGGCGAGGAGGGCGGTCAGGTACTTCTGCGTTTCAAACTCCTGCATGCCCAGCTCCTGGAAGGAGAAGAGCATATCCACGATTTCCTGCACTTGCTTGCTGCGCCCTTCCACCATGGTGAGCGCCTCGGCTTTGAGCTTCTCAAGGCGCGGGTCGGCGGCGGCAGGGGCGGCTTGGGCGGTGAGCGGGGCCGGGCGCATGAAACCCAGCGGGCTCATGGCGAGTAGTAGGGCCGTACAGAACGTGGTGGGGCGGAAGCGGAGAGCAACGGACACGGCAGGACTCCGGAGAGCGGTCAGAACGACGCGGAAACACGGACCCTGCGAAGTTACGTTACAGACGCGGCTGCGCCACACCCGAGATCGCCCGTTTCCAGAGGTTCCATGCCCCGCTCCGCCCCTTCCGCCGCGTTCGCGGCCCCGCGCCCTGCCGCCTATCCGCTCGCGCTGGGGCTCGCCCTCGTGCTGCTGGGGATGAGCGCGGTCGGGAGCCCGCTCCGGGCGCAGTCCACGGGCACCGCCAAGACCACCAAGTCGACGAGTCGGAAGGCGACGGCACCGGATACCCTGTCCAGCGCCGAGCGGTCCGCCGCCCGGGAGGTGTCCCGCGAGGCCACCCGGATCGCCCGGGAGCGCTCGCGGCAGGACTCGCTCAAGACGCGCAGCCGGGGGGATTCGGCCACCGCGAGTGCCTTTGGATCGCCGGAGGCCCGGGCCATCCTGGAACGGGCCCGAACGGCCCGGGAGCGGCAGGACAGTGCCCTGAAGGCGTACAAGGCCACCACGACGCAGCGCATCTCCACAGGCCTGGGGGTGAAGGCGGCCGGGTTGGAGAAGCTCCTCTTTCGGGGGGATAACGTGGCACAGATCGCTTGGCGGCGGGATGTTGGCGTCTGGGTCATGCCCGTCGGCTCGCGCATCCTCGTTCCCGCGGCCTCGCAGGCCGAAGGCTCGATCACCGATGCCGTCACGATTCCGTACTTCCCGGGGCGGGAAACGCTCTGGTTCCCGAGCTCCAGCTTTGCGACGGTCAAAACGGATGTGGATGACCGGGAGCTGATCAATCCGCTCGCCCGGGGCGCCGAGTATTACTACCGCTACGAAACGGGCGATTCGCTCTCGATTGCGCTTGAAGGGGGGCGAACGATTCGGATTCGGGAACTGCGGATCACGGCGCGCCGGCCCGAATGGCGCGCCTTTGTCGGGTCGTTTTGGTTCGATCGGGATGGGGGGCAACTCGTGCGCGCCGCGTATCGGTTGGCCGCTGATCTGGAGCTGTACGATGTTGCCGACGAACAGCAGAAGGCCAACGCGCCGCGCGATTCAGTACGCACCGCGGTGCGGGACTCGCTGTTGCGGCAACGGTTATCGCGTGACGCCTATGTGAAGGACTCCACCGCGCGCGCTGCCCAAGGACCGCCGGCGGATGGCCCGCCGGCGTGGGTGAAGTTTGCCTTTCGCCCAGCCAAAGCGGCGCTCGATGCCATCACGGTGGAATACGGGCTCTATCAGGGACGCTTCTGGCTCCCCCGCTCCCACTCCGCGACAGCCAATGCGCAGATCGGGTTTCTGCGCGTCCCCTTCACTTTCAACGAGAAGTTCACCTACGACGAGGTGAACGGGAATTTCACGCTGCCGAACATGCCACCGGTGCTTCGTGGCGCCGCGCTGGACTCGATGCAGCGCGACACCGTGGTGGCGGTTCCGAAGGATGCCACAGGGGCCGTGCTCGCTGGCGCACCCACCGCCGGGGGCAGCGGGGGCTCTCGCGGGCGCGTGGCCGTGAGCGTCGGGATTGGCCCTGGTGCGGGCAACGCCAAGCCCGCCGCCAAAGACAGCACGGTGCACATGTCGGTGGCCAAGGCTCGGCAATGTGCCACCGACTCCATGTGGACGCGCGTCGAGACGCGCTATCAGGGGACGCTGCGCGTGGCATATCGCGAACCCTGTGATGAAAAGAAGCTGGCCACCTCGGCAGCGCTCCCGCCGGCGATGGCTTCCACCGAAACGCTCTTCGACGAAGGGAGCGCCGCCTCGCTGCGCTCCATGCTCGACATGTCGTTGCAGTCCGCCTTTGCGCCGCAGTGGCCGAAGCTCCGCACGGGCATCGATCTCATTCGCTACAACCGCATTGAAGGGCTCTCGCTGGGGCTGGGGGCCACGCAGGCGCTCGGGGCCGGCTTCACCGTGTCTGCCGTCGGCCGACTGGGGCTCGCCGATCTGCACGCCAACGGAGAACTCGCGCTTGCGCGCAGTGCGGGCCCTCGCACGGTCACCGCGACGCTCTATCACCGGCTCAATGCCGCGAACCCGGAGTGGGCCGGGGCGTTGTCCTTTGGCCCGTCGCTGCCGGCGTTGCTCTATGGCCGCGATGAAGGGTTCTACTACCGGAGCTACGGGGTGGAGCTCGGTGAAGAACGCACGGGGACCAAGGGGGCGGTGTCGTACAAGCTCTTTGTCGAGCGGCAGTGGACGGCTGGCGACTCGTCGGTGGCCCGGACCTTTTCCTTCGCGCGGGCGATCTCGGGGCGGCAATTCCAGCGCAACATCCTCTCGGAGCCGCTCGCGATCACCGGCCTGGCCGGGAGCTGGTCGCGCGTCTTTGGGGAGGATCCGGAGCGCGCACGTCTCACGCTGGTGACCCGCGGTGAGGCCGGTACCGGCACCTATGCCTACGCCCGTGGTTCGGCGGATGCGACGATCGCGCGCCCACTCGGGCCCATTGCCGTGGCGCTGACGGCGAGCGGTGGCACATCCACCGGACGCATCCCGGCACAACGTCGATGGTACCTCGGCGGCTTGCGCACGGTGCGCGGACAAGTGGCCGGCCTACAGGACGGCACCGCCTTCTGGCTGACACGCGTCGAAGTGGGCACGCGCAGTCGCGCGCTGCGGCCCGTGGTGTTCTACGATGCCGGGTGGGCAGGCCGACGCGAGGCGTTCGCAGGGTCGGCGCCACTCCGTGGCGCGGGCGTTGGGCTCAGTGTCCTTGATGGCCTCTTCCGCATTGATGTCGCCCGGGGCCTTTCCACCGGCGCCCGCTGGCGCACCGATCTGTACTTCACCGCCCCGCTGTAGCACCCTGACGCACGTCACACAGCGGGGCGTCCGCGCGCGCGGTTAGAACTTCCACGCCGCGCCGAACCACGGGATGAGCACATTCCCACTGCCCGGCACCGTGATCAGTCCGAAATCCCACGAGAGATTGTCGCCGTGGGTCCGTACGCCGCCGGAGATCAGCGGGTGATCGACATTTGGGAAGAGCCAGTTCTCCGTGACCAGCGACACGCGGCGTGAGACCCGTCGCGTTCCCCCCAGCATCATCACCGGATTGCGCGCCAGTTTCCCCTCGGCGAAGCCATAGCCACCGCCGAGGGTGATCGCACCATCGCGTCCGCCCCAGGTGGCCACGCCGTAGGCGATGCCAAAGCTGTTGACTGCCCCCACCGCATTGGAGAAGGGTGCGGCTCCCACCCAAACACCCATGGCGGTGTTGAACCGTTCGGACTGCGTGATGGCCACCTTCGGGGAGAGAAAGTAGACGTTGTTCTTGAGGATGTTCGTGGAGGGGATGATGGACATCGCGCCGCCCAGCGAGAAGCGATCGGTGATGCCGGCGTACCCGTCCATCAGAAAAATCCAGTGATTGCTGATGTATCCCTCGCCCTTTCGCAGCATGCGACCCGTGGGGCCAAAGAAGAGCCGCGTGCTGTTCGGATCCTCCGGCCAGTACACGCCATCATGAATCGACGAGGCGGCAATCAGCATCACGGAGCTGACCTGATTCCGTCGCACCATGAAGGTGCCGGAGGTCGATTCCACCCGGGCCGAATCCCCCCACGATTGCGTGATGCGCCCCAACACGGTGGAGCCATCCCGCAACTTGATGAGCTGTCGCACGCTGCTGTCCGCCGCCACGGCGAGCACCGGCGTCTGGCTGGTGGGCGTCTGTGCCACCAGAGGCGTGCTGCTCAGGAACATCCCAACAGCCACCGCCAACCATCGTGCGTGCGACGTCATTGCCATATCCGGGAAAAGGGTCTGCGCTGATCTACGCCATCGCCTCCAGCCGCGCAATCCACGCCGAACGGATGCGTGCGACCGGTTCCGCCGCGCCACGCGGTTTCACCTTCCGCCATCGCGGCCGCAACGTGGACCACGCCTCCAACATATGGGTCCCACGGGCACTGCCGGTGCGCGCCACATGGGTGCGCAACAACAGCGCCAACAACGTCTCATCCTCAGGACCAAGCTCCGCGAGGAGGACCATGTCGTGGTTGACCCGACTGGCGAAGGTATCCGACTCGTCGAAGACATACGCGAGGCCGTTCGACATGCCAGCGCCGAAGTTGCGTCCCGCCCGTCCCAGCACGGCGACCACGCCCCCCGTCATGTATTCACAGGCATGATTCCCCACCCCTTCAATCACTGCCCCCGCACCGGAATTCCGGACGCCAAACCGATCCCCCGCCTGACCTGCGGCACAGAGCAAGCCATCGGTCGCACCATAGAGCACGGTGTTGCCGACGATCATGTTGAGATGGCCAGCCCCGCGATAGCGCGCATTGGCGAAGGGCCGAATGCTGATCTCGGCCCCATTGAGGCCCTTACCGACATAGTCGTTCGCTTCGCCGTCGAGCGTGAGGTGCATCCCCCGGACCCCAAAGGCACCAAAGCTTTGCCCCGCGCTGCCGCTGAAGTGCAGCGTCAACGCCGGACCACTCCCGGTAGCAGGTACCCCGGCCTCGCCAAATCGTTGCGCGAGCACGCCCGCCACCTGCGCGCCGGTCGCGAGATGATGATTCCGGATCGCATAGCGCCCCGCGAAGGGGACGCCCGCCGCCAGCGCCCCCTCGGCCTCCTGCAGGATGGTGCTGTCGAGCGAGATGAGCCCATGCCGCTCATTGCGCGCCACTTCGCGCTTCCGCGGGCCGGAAGTCACCGGCGCGCTGAGAATCATCGACAGATCCAGCATCGCCGACCGTGGACGCTCCGGGCGCTCGGCGCGCTGCAAGCGCTCCACCTGCCCAATGATCTCGTCCATGGAACGCGTCCCCATTCCAGCCAGCAGCGCCCGCACATCGTTGGCCATGCGCGTGAAGAACGCGATGACTTGCTCCGGGGTGCCGCGGAACTTCGCGCGCAGCTCTTCCCGCTGCGTGGCAATACCGGCCGGGCAGCTGTTGAGGTGACACTGCCGCGCCATATCACAGCCCATCGCCACGAGCGGGCCGGTGCCAAAGCCATACGTCTCGGCGCCCAAAAGTGCGGCAATTACCACGTCACGGGCAGTGCGCAGCCCGCCATCGACACGCACTTCGAGGCGGTGCCGCAGCCCATTCGCCACCAGCGTCTGCTGCGCCTCCGCCAGCCCCAACTCCCAGGGAGCGCCGGCATGTTTGATACTCGAGAGGGGTGACGCCCCCGTCCCGCCAGCATGACCGGCAATGAGGACGTAATCGGCAAAGGCCTTCGCCACGCCAGCGGCGACGGTGCCCACGCCGGAGCTCGCCACCAGCTTGACGCCAATGCGCGCTCGCGGGTTCACCGTCTTGAGGTCGTGCACCAGCTGCGCGAGATCCTCAATCGAGTAAATGTCATGATGCGGCGGCGGCGAAATCAGCTGCACTCCGGGCGTGGCGTGGCGCAGGCGCGCAATCAGGTCGGTGACCTTGTGCGCTGGGAGTTGCCCCCCTTCGCCAGGCTTCGCCCCCTGCACAATCTTGATCTCCAGCTCTTCCGCTCGTGCGAGATAGGCGGTCGTGACCCCAAAGCGGGCCGAGGCGATCTGCTTGATGCGGCTGTCGGCACGCGCGGCCTCGTCCCGCTGATAGAGGACCGGATCCTCGCCCCCCTCCCCCGAGTTCGAGCGCGCCCCCATGCGATTCATCGCAATCGAGATCGTTTCGTGCGCTTCGGGGGACAGCGATCCCAGCGACATCGCCGAGGAGACAAAGCGTGCGCGGATCGCCTCCATGGGTTCCACCTCGTCGAGGGGAATCGCCGCACCGGGACGTACCGTGAGGAGATCGCGCACGGTGATCGGGGCGGCGCCGTCTGCCCGATCCAAGAAGGTCCGCCACGCGTCATCGGGTGACGCGGCGGCGCGTGTGGCCCGTGCGCTCCCCACCGCTTGCTGCAGCGCCAACACCGTGGTGGGCGCCCACGCATGCGGCTCGCCTTCCTTCCGGAAGCGCATGCGCCCGGCATCAGGGAGCACAGCGCCACTGCCGACGTCCGCGCCGTACGCCCGACGATGCCGCTCCTGCATGTCCTCAAAGAGCTCGCGGAATGACAGCCCGCCCAGCGGTGACGACGTACCGGTGAAGCAGCGATCCATCACCTCGCCACCAAGGCCCAGCACATCAAACATCTGCGCGCCACAGTAGGACGAGAGGGACGAGATCCCCATCTTCGCGAGGACCTTCAGCAGTCCTTTCTCGACGGCGGCGCGATAGCGTGACTGCGCGTCTGCCGGACGCGGACGTTCGGCATCGGTGTCGGTAGTCCCGTGGGCTTCGGAGAAGAGCGTGGCCACCGATTCCATCGCCAGCCACGGATGCACCGCTTCGGCTCCGTACCCAATCAGGGTGGCGATGTCATGCTGCTCCATCGCGTCACCGGCCTCCACGATCAGCCCCACGCGATCGCGCAGCCCATGGCGCACGAGATGCTGACGCACCGCACCCAGGGCGAGCAGCGCCGGGATGGGAGCGCGATCGGTGCTGACCTTACGGTCGCTCAGGACGATGAGCCGAGCGCCTTTGCGAATCGCGGATTCCGCGCGACGGCAGAGGGCATCAAGCGCCGCTTCGAGGGCTTCGGGGCGCGCCTGCACGGGGCAGGTGGTGTCCAGGGTCGCGGCCAGATAGCCCGGGAAAGCGCGCAGTGCGGACATCTCCTCGGGGAGCAACACGGGATGCTCGACGCGCAGCATGCGCGCATACTGCGGCCGCTCCAGCAACGGCGACCCACGCCGCCCCAAGTGCATGCGGAGCGACATCACCATGGATTCGCGGAGCGAATCCATGGGCGGATTGGTGACCTGCGCGAAGCGTTGCCGGAAATAGGCGTAGAGCGTGGGCGCCGTGGGCGAAAGGACGGCGAGCGGCGCGTCATCGCCCATGCTCCAGACCACTTCGGCGCCGGAGGTGGCCATCGGCTCGAGCTGGAGCCGCAGATCCTCGTGGGTGTAGCCGAAGGCGAGCTGTAACGGACGGAGGGTCTCGCTGGAACGCACGAGCGGTTCCGTCCCGTCGCTGGTGGGGAGCGTGGACATCGCCTGCGCGATCCAGCGCGCATACGGGCGACGCGTCGCAATCTCGCGCTTCGCCGCGAGATTGCGCACGATGCGCCGGCCGACGGTATCCACCATGAAGACGCCACCGGGGCCAAGCTTGCCGGTTTCCACCACGTCCCGTGGATCGAAATCGACAATGCCGACTTCGGAGCCCGCCACCACCATGCCGTCGGCACGAATCGTGTAGCGGCAGGGACGGAGCCCATTGCGATCGAGCGAGACGGCCACCTGCAGGCCATCGCTGTACGCGAGGGCGGCGGGGCCGTCCCATGGCTCGATGAGGCACTGGTGATACTCGTAGAACGCCTTCACCGCGGGTTCCACGTCGGGATACTTCTCCCAGGCCTGCGGCACGAGCATCATCGCGGCGTGGACCGGGGTGCGGCCGCCACGCACGAGCAGCTCCAGCGCGTTGTCGAGACTCGCGGAATCGCTGCCGTTGGGGCGGATCGGTTGATGCACCCGGGAGGCGCGTGCGCCGAACTGTGGCGCGGCGAGCAGGGTGTCGCGCATGGCCATGCCATTGCGATTCCCCCAGACCGTATTGATCTCGCCGTTGTGCGCAACGGTCCGGAACGGCTGGGCGAGCTCCCAGCGCGGCATCGTGTTGGTCGCGTAGCGCTCGTGGAAGATCGCAATCGCCGATTCAAACGACGGGTCGCGCAGGTCGGGGAAGAACGCGCCCAGCTGTCCGCCGGTGAGCAGCCCTTTGTAGACCACCGTGCGGCAGGACATCGAGCAGAAATAGAGCGGCAGCTCCCGCGCGAGCGCGCGCGTCTCGATCTCTCGACGGGCGAGATAGAGGAGGCGCTCCCATTCCTCATCGTCGGCGCCGTCCGGGCGCGCCAGCAGCAGCTGCCGAATAACAGGCAGGGCGGCGCGTGCCGAAGCCCCGAGCACATCGGGGCGGACGGGCACGTCGCGCCAGCCGAGGACGGGGAGGCCGTCGGCGCGGAGCACCTCGTCGATGACCGCTTCGCAGGCGGCGCGCGCCTGGTCGTCGGTGGGGAGGAAGCACTGGCCCACGCCGATGGTCATGTCCGGCGTGACGGGGAGTCCGAGCCGCGCCGCCGCGAGCACGAAGAAGCGCCGCGGAATCTGCGTCAGCAGGCCGGCACCGTCGGCGGAACTATCGGTCGCCGACGCGCCGCGATGCGCGAGGCGCGCGGAGGCCTCGAGCGCCAGCTGCACCACTTCATGCGTGCGCTCCCCACTTTGCCGCGCAATGAACCCCACCCCGCAGGCATCCCGCGGGGTGTACGGGGAGAGCGGGCCGGTATCAAACAGGGAACCGCGGCGGGCGTGCGGGGAGGCCATGATCGGGCGGGCAACGGGCGGGCAACAGGCGGAAACGCGGGCGAGATGGATAAATATGCAAAAATCTGCATAAGTTCCCAGCGCCCCTCTCACCCCTCCGCTCCTAGCCCACCGGACAGCGCATCGTGCCGTGGTTCACCAGCACGGTCCCGCCGCCGACGCGGACCGCCGTGACCGCCCCGGCCACCTTCTCGACCTCGAGCGAGAGGGAGCCGGCGCGCCCCATCTCCACCCCCTGTGCCACCCGCCAGCGGAGCGTCCCGTCGCGCGGGGTCCGGGCCGCCAGGTAGGCGGCCAAGCAGGCGTTCGCCGACCCGGTGGCCGGGTCTTCCGGCACCGCCGCTCCGGGGAGAAAGGCCCGCGCCCGCACATCCACCCCCTGCACATGCGCCGGTGCCGACGGATCCACCACACCGCCCGTCATCGCAAAAACAAACGGCCAGGCCGCCCACTCCCCCTTCAGATACCGTTCCCAGCTCTCCATGCGGATCCGGGCCCGTGAGACCGCCTCCACGCTCGCCAGCGGCACCATCGGCCACGGGAGCCCACAGCTCACCGCCATCGGCGCGTAGTCGCCGTCCAAAATGTCCGATACCTCCAGCGACAACAGCTCCGCCCACTCCGCCCGCGTGGGGCGGAGCGGCCGTTCTTCCGGCAGCATCGCCGTCGTCAGCTGCGCCTCCACCGGCACACCGTCCCGACAGGCGACGCGCACCGATACCGGCCCCACCCCCTCCCCCAACACCACCGTCACGGCATCGGCGCCCGGCGGTACTGGCACATCGCCCCGCGCCACCAACGCGAACGCCGTCCCCACCGTCGGATGCCCCGCGAACGGGAGCTCCTCCTCCGGCGTGAAGATCCGGACCCGCCGCGTGTGCGACGGGTCCTCGGCGGGGAGTACAAACGTCGTCTCCGAATAATTGAACTCGCGGGTGATCGCCTGCAGCGTGGCCGTCGACAGCCCCTCGGCGCCAAAGACCACCGCCAACGGATTCCCCGTGAAGGGCGCGGTGGTGAAGACGTCGCAGGTCAGATATGGCAGATCGCGCGTGGCCATTAGCCGAGGAACGGATAGGGCCACTGCGTCGGCGGGACGAACGTTTCCTTCACGGTGCGGACGCTCACCCAGCGGAGCAGGTTCATCTTCGAGCCGGCCTTGTCGTTGGTGCCAGAGCCACGGGCACCGCCAAACGGCTGCTGGCCCACGACGGCACCGGTCGGCTTGTCGTTGATGTAGAAATTCCCGGCGGCATTCCGGAGCGCCATGGCCGCTTCCCGCACCGCCTGCCGGTCGCGCGAGAAGACCGCGCCGGTGAGTGCATACGGCGACGTGGCGTCCACGGTCTGCAGAATGGAGGACCACTCGGCGTCCGCATACGGATGCACCGTCAGCACCGGGCCGAAGATTTCTTCGCAGAGCATGCGGTGCGTCGGATCACTCGTTTCCACGATCGTGGGCTCGACAAACCACCCCGTCGTGCTGTCGCAGCCGCCGCCGGCCACGATTGTCGCGGTGGCGCGGGCATGCTCGAGGTAGCCGGCGATCCGCGTGAACGCCTTCTGATCAATCACGGCGCCGACGAAGTTGCTGAAGTCGCGGACGTCTCCCTGGCGCATCTCGGCCATCATCGTGATGCACCGCGCTTTCACATCGGGCCAGAGCGAAGCCGGGACATAGGCGCGGCTCGCCGCGGAGCACTTCTGCCCCTGGTATTCGAAGGCGCCCCGCACCATTGCCACGGCCAGCGCCTGCGGATCGGCACTCGGATGCGCGACAATGAAATCCTTGCCGCCCGTCTCGCCCACGATGCGCGGGTACGACCGATAGTGCGCCATGTTCTTGCCGATCGTCTCCCACATGCCATTGAAGACGCTCGTGGAGCCGGTGAAGTGCACGCCCCCCAGATCACGATGCGTGAGCGCGATACCGGAGATCATCGCGGCATCGCCCGGCACGAAGTTGATCACGCCGGGGGGCAGCCCCGCTTCCTCGAGCAGCTGCATGACGTACCACGACGACAGCATCGCGGTGTGGCTGGGCTTCCAGAGCACCGTGTTCCCCATGAGCGCGGGGGCGCCAGCGAGGTTGCCACCAATCGCCGTGAAGTTGAACGGCGTCACGGCATACACAAACCCTTCGAGACCGCGATAATCGAGCTGGTTCCACATGCTGTGGTCCGACACCGGCTGCTCGGCGTAGAGCTCCTGCGCGAACTGCGCATTGAAGCGCCAGAAGTCGATGAGCTCGCAGGCCGCATCGATTTCGGCCTGATGCACCGTCTTGGCCTGCCCGAGCATCGTCGCGGCGAGAATCGTGTCGCGCCACGTGGTCGTGAGCAGCTCGGCCGCCCGCAGGAACACCGCGGCGCGATCTTCCCAGCGCCAGCTGGCCCAGTCGGCGCGCGCGGCGGCGCAGGCCGCAATCGCGTCCTGCACCAGCTCCGGGGTCGCCTGATGGAAGCGCGCCAGCACCTGCTGGTGGGCGCAGGGGTTCGTCACCGTGGCGAGATCGCCCGTGTGGATGCGCCGGCCGCCGATCACGATCGGGATCTCCACCACCTCGGCGGACATCTCGGCGAGACGGCGTTGCAGGGAGGCCCGCTCCGGGGAGCCCGGGGCATAGCTGCGGACCGGCTCATTCACGGCGGGGGGCACGCGGCGCGTGCCGTCGAAGGCGAAAGACATCAGGCGGCTCCGGATGGTCAAAGGGGTGCCCCGGAATCAGTGCGGGGGACGCGCATAAGGTAGCGCACCCTGCTACCGTTCGCGCATGCTCTGGATGCGATCCTCTCTGGTGGGCGGGCTCACGCTGGGCGCGCTCGTGGGGTGCACCGCCCCGGCGGTGACGTGGACGGATGCGACGGCGGTTGCGTCGGCGGTGCCGTCGCCCCTCGTGACGCCGCCGGTGGCCCCATTCGATTCGGCGTTGCGGGACGATACGCCGCAGGCGCTGCAGCTCGCGGCACAGGATTTGACGCGCGAGATCGGGGCGGCGACCGCGCTGACGCCGCTGTTGCTCTCCATCACCACGCCAGCGAACCGCCGCGCACCATCGGCTGCGCTGGCGCCCCTCGGGCTGACGGACGTGGCGCTGGGGCCGCTCGGCGCCGGGGAGGCGCCGGTCGATGCCGAGCGGTGTCCGCGGTCGTTGCGCGTGGCGTTGAGCCCGGGGCGGGGGCGTGTCGCGGTCTGGTGGACCCGTCGCTCGCGCGGACGCGTCGCGCTCATGGCGGCGTGGCGGGATACGGTCGTTGCGGACGGCACGTTGGGCCCGTGGCGTGGACCGCTGGTCGTCGATTCCCTCGATCAGGGGCCGCTCGACGCCCGGGCGGCCGAGCGGGAGGGGGTCTCCTGCGCGCGTCCGGCGCCGAGTGTGGTGGTGGATGAGGCGCAGGGGTATGTGCATGTCGGATACACGCTGGTGGGTCCGGAAGGACCTGGCGTGTTCTACGCGCATCAGATGGACCCGCGGGCCGCCTTTGAGCTGCCACAGGCGATTGTGTACGGGGATCAGCTCGGGGCGGTGCGCGTCGCGGCCAGTGGCAGCACGGTGGCCATCGTGTACGACGATCCCAACAGCGGGAATCAGCGGCCGCGGATCGGGCTCGCGATCTCCCGCACGGCTGGGCATACGTTTGAGGATCGCCTGTTGGTGAGTGGCAATACCGCGACGGCGCACGATCCGTATGTGGCGTTGAGTGGTCCGGCGCTGGTGGTCGGGTGGAGTGAATGGCCTACCCCGACCGCCACCCCCGTCTTTCGCACGCGGCGTGGTCGTCTCCCGTAACCGGCGCATGGTGGCTTTCCTTTTTCCGAATGTCGATCGATGACCGCTCTCTTGCTGGGTGCCCACTGCGTGGAGACCGGGGGGATCCCCATGGCCGCGCGGCGCGCGGGACGCGCCGGCATGCAGGCGCTGCAGATTTTCAGCGCCGTCCCGAAGTTTTACAACGAGAAGATCAGTATGAAGCCGGAGCGGGTCGCCCGGTTTCATGAGGCGCTGGCGGCGGCGCAGATCGATCCCAAGCATGTGATCGTCCATGCGGCGTATGTGCTCAACTGCGCGACCCCCGAGGAGGCGAAGTGGGAGCGGGCGGCGGCGGGGCTGGCCAAGGAATACGAGCGGGCGACCGCGCTGGGGGTGGGCGGCGTCTGTTTTCATCCGGGGGCGGCCACGGACGGCGACCGGGACGCGGCGATCGCGCGTGTGAGTGAGGCCATGCGGCGGGCGCTCGCGGTCGTGCCGGAGAGCCACACGCGCCTGCTGATCGAGAACACCGCTGGGGCGGGCACGACGGTGGGACGGACCCCCGACGAGGTCGCGGCGATGCTGGCGGGGATGCCGGCGACGGCGCGACATCGCACAGGGTACGGGCTGGATACCTGTCACCTGTATGCCGCGGGGCATGCGATCGCCGATTCCCGCGCGGCGCTGACGGCGGTCCTCGATGCCTTCGAATCCGCCACGGGGGAACCGCCGGCGTTCCTGCATCTCAATGATTCCGAGGGGACGCTCGGCTCCAATCGCGATCGGCACCGTCGCATTGGTGAGGGCTGCATTGGGGCGGCCCCCTTCGGCTGGCTCCTACAGGACCGGCGTGCCATAGGGATCCCGCTGTTGCTCGAGACGCCGCAACAGGTCGACGAACTGGCCGACGACGACGATGCCCCCGACGCGTGGGAGGTTGAGGATATCGCGCGGTTACGCCGTTTGGCGGCGGGGGATCTGGCTGCCGGTGCGCAGCCATAATGGCCGTCCACTGGGCTTCGTGGGGCGTTCACTCGGCGCTCAGAGGGGGTTTGTCTGGTCCTCAGAGGGAAAATCCGTGTTTTCCCTATTGCGCACTCTGAGCGCGCTGATAGTTTTTTCGCGTCGGCGTAGCGCGATCGCGCGTCCGCGCGACGTACGGAGAAGCTGAACCGCTCGACGCGACTCCCCGGTCCACACTTTCAGGAGACCCAATGGCCCCAGCGAAGAAGGCTGCGAAGAAGGCTGCGAAGAAGGCGGCCCCGAAGAAGGCGGCGAAGAAGGCGGCGCCGAAGAAGGCGGCGAAGAAGGCGGCCCCGAAGAAGGCGGCGCCGAAGAAGGCGGCCCCGAAGAAGGCGGCCAAGAAGGCGGCCCCGAAGAAGGCGGCAGCCAAGCGCACCCCGAACGCGGCCTTCATGAAGGCGCTCACGCCGTCGTCGCAGCTGGCCGCGGTCGTCGGTGACAAGCCGCTTCCGCGCACGGAAGTGGTCAAGAAGCTGTGGGCCTACATCAAGAAGCATGGCCTCCAGGATGCCAAGAACCGTCGCGCGATCAACGCCGACGACAAGCTGAAGCCGGTGTTCGGTGGCAAGGGTCAGGTCAGCATGTTCGACATGACCAAGCTCGTCTCCAAGCACCTGTCGTAATCTCCGGACCCGCTCCGGCGGTGGTGAGGGGGCGCGTTCCTAGGGGATGCGCCCCCTCGCTGCACCGTCCCTGTTCCCTCGAGCCCCCGTCGCCGTGGTTGCCAAGAAGAAGTCCTCCTCCGGGTCCGTCTCAGCCCTGCGCTCCGGCGCCTCGGGGAAGTCGTCATCACCGTCCAGCCTGTGGGAGACCGTCAAGGCGGTCGCCGTCACGCTGGCCTTCTTTCTGGCGTTCCGAACGTTTTTGATTGAGGCCTATCGCATCCCCTCCGGGAGCATGATCCCGACGTTGCTCGTGGGGGATTGGCTGTTTGTGAACAAGCTCGCGTACGGGCCGCATGTGCCCTTCACCGGGATCAATCTCCCGGGATACGCCGAGCCGAAGCGTGGCGATGTGGTCGTCTTTATGTCGCCAACGCAGGTCGACCAGCCGGACGATCCGAATCCGACGCTGGTGAAGCGCTGTGTCGCCGTGGCCGGTGATACGATCTGGATGCGCGGCGGGTTGCTGTATGTGAATGGCATGCCGCAGCCGCAGGGGTATCCCGCGAATGAAAACCTGAAGGGGGATGGCACCTTCTCGCATCCGCTCTTCCAGTGGCAGAAGGCGTTCGAGCTCCATGGCGCGGCGATGGGTGAGCCCCCGCTGCAGCCGGCGCTCGATGACTGGGGCCCGCTTGTGGTCCCGGCCAACTATCTGTTCATGCTCGGGGATAACCGCTACGACTCGAAGGACGGCCGCTACTGGGGTTTCGTTCCCCGCGAGAATGTCCGCGGTCGGCCGGTGTTCGTGTATTACTCCTATCGGCAGGACGAAAGCCCGCGTCCCTTGCCGTTTATCACGGACATCCGCTGGGGGCGGATCGGGACGGTCATTCGCTGATCATGCCCCGGGGACTCGGCGGATCCCGGAGCGCGGTGCTCGCGCTGAGTCTGGTGCTCAGCGCGATGCTGCTGCGCCCCGCGGCGCTCTCGGCACAACCGGCGCGCGCGGCGACGGGCACGATCCGGACCGACACCCTTTGGGCGCAGGCGCTTGGCCTGAAGAAAGCGCTGGTGGTGTATCTGCCGCCCTCGTACGCGACCGCCACCGCGCAGCGGTATCCCGTGGTGCTCTATCTCCACGGCGTGTCGGGGAACGAGCGGAACTGGGTGGAGCAGGGGCGGCTCGCGCAGACCATGGATTCGCTGGTGGCCGCGGGACACCCCGAAGCGATCATCGCCATGCCCGATGGCGACGACAGTTGGTATACGACCTTCGCCTCCCTGCCTGATCTGGCCGCCTGTCAGGCGGATACGGTGCGCAAGGAAGCGGCGGCGAGCTTCTGTGTGCCGTGGCCGCATTACGACGATTACATCGCGTTTGATATCGTGCAGCATCTCGATGCGCACTATCGCACGCGGGCCGACCGCGCCCATCGCGGCATCGGCGGATTGAGCATGGGCGGCTACGGCGCGGTGAGTCTCGCGCTGGCGTATCCCGAGCTGTTCAGTGCGGCGGCGAGCCACTCTGGCGTGCTGTCCCCCCGTTTGCTCCGCGACAGCGCGGCGGTGACGGGGCCGGGGCGCTACGCGACGGTCGGCAGCTATGTCCGCGCTGCGGGCGGGCTCTGGCCGTCCCAGCGGTTGGCCTTCGGGCTGGATTCCATTGGGTGGCTCACCCGGGACCCCGTTTCCCTTGCGGCCCGTGCCCAAGCGCGCGCGCGCGCCGGTGGGCCACCGGTCCCGGCGCTCGCCCTCGATGTCGGGCGTGATGATGCCTACGTCGCGCAGAATCGCGATGCCCATGCGGCGCTGGACCGCCTCGGAGTCGTGCACCAGTACACCGAGTGGCCCGGTGGGCACACCTGGAATTACTGGCGGAGCCACAGCGTGGACGGCCTCACCTTTCTGCTGCGTCAGGTCAGTCGGCCCTAAACGGCCTGGCGCTCGGCTGGCCGAATCGTGCGCCGGCGGTAGCTTCCGGGGTATGGTTCGCTTCGCCCCACGAGAGGTCGTTCACTGGAGCGCCGAGCAGCTGCATCCGCTGCGCGCCTTCGCGGTACGCGCCCTCGAACCGGCCGGACTGACCGGCCTGCTGCTGCGCCTCTGGCGCGTGTTGATCCTGAGCAGTAGCAGCGTGCTCGTGGTCGTTGGCGGATTGGTGGTGGGCGTCCTCTTCTTCCTCGGCATGCTCGCGTGGCATCTGGGGAATTTTCCGGTCCGGCACTGGCCGTTGCGCACCGTGATTTTCCTCGCGGTCTCGGTGGCCGTCGAACTCGGGACGAGTGCCATTCTCATTACGCTGCACCTCGAGCGCCTCGGCTCACGTCTGGCGGTGCGCGCCGATTGGTGGTCGATGGCGGGGCAGACCGTGCTGGAGCGCGTCGTGGCTGCCGCGGTGTTTGTGACGATGCTGGGGATGGCGGTGCAGATCGCCCGCCGCCCGCGTGGGCCGCGCACGCACTCGTGAGCGTCGCGGCCGTTTCCCTCTGGAGATCCTGTATGATGCCGTCGTTGCGTTGGCCCGTACGCTCTGCGCTGGTCGCGGGGTTCCTGATGTTGGACGCTGTGCCGATGCGCGCGCAGCCTGCGGTGTATCCGGCGACGCCGGGCGCCCGCACGAGTGGCTCATCGGCTGCCGATACCTTGCGTCCCTTTGGGACGTTGCGCGATCAGGCCTTCCGCCAGCAGCGGTGGCTGGAAGCGCGGATGGCGACGGTCCTGCCGACGTTGATGCGGCGTGCCGGGGTGGATCTGTGGGTCGTCCCGATGCGCGAGTACAACGAAGACCCCGTCTTCACCGCCATCACCTCGCCCACCACCTTCTCGGCGCGTCGACGGACGATCTACGTCTTCTTCGATCGCGGGGGCGACAAGGGGATCGAGAAGCTGGCGCTGGGGGGCACGTCGCAGGGGGGCGTCTTCTCCGCGGTGCGCAGCATGAAGGCCGTACCGGCCCCGGGGGCGGGGAGCCGCTCGACCGATCGGACGGCCGAACTGTGGGGCGATGAGCAGTGGTCGGTGCTGCGCAAAGTGCTCGAGGAGCGGCAGCCGAAGCGGATCGCCATCAATACGTCGCGCACCTTTGCCTTTTCCGACGGATTGTCGTCGGGGGAGCGTGAGGGGATGCAGGAGGCGCTCGGGGCCACCTGGACGGCGCGGATGGTCCCGGCGGAGGCGCTCGCGATTGATCTGATTGCGTCGCGCGTCCCCGATGAAGAGGTCGCGTTTCACGACCTCAACCGCGTCGGGTGGCAGATCATCGAGGAGGCGTTCTCGAATCGCGTGATCACGCCGGGGGTGACGCATGCCGAGGATGTGGTGTGGTGGATGCGGCAGCGACTGAATGATTTGGGTCTGGGTACGTGGTTTCATCCGAGTGTCGAAGTGCAGCGCCGCGGGGCCACGGATGAGCAGTTGGGCCCCAATCCCGTGATTCTCGCGGGCGATGTGTTGCATTGCGACTTCGGGGTGACGGCGATGGGGCTCAACACCGACACGCAGCATATGGGGTATGTCTTGCGGCCGGGGGAGACCGACGTTCCCGCTGGGCTCAAGGCGGCGCTTGCCAACTCCAACCGCCTGCAGGACATCACCGTGGCGGCGCTCAAGCCGGGGCGTACGGGGAATCAGGTGCTGGCGTCGGCGCTGGCCACGATGCGGGCGTCGCAGATTGATGGGACCATTTATTCGCACCCCATTGGCCTGCATGGGCATGGGGCGGGCGCGCTGATCGGGTTGTGGGACTATCAGGATGGCGTGCCGGGGCGTGGGGATCATGTGATCATCCCCGGGATGTGGTACTCCATCGAACTGCAGGCGACGACGAAGGTGCCGGAGTGGGGGAACCAGCCGGTCCGGTCGGCGCAGGAAGAGGATGTCATTATCGATGCCGCGGGTGCCGTGCGCTGGGCGTTTGGTCGGCAGACGACCTTTCATCTCGTGAAGCCGGCGGGGGCGCGCTAAGGGATGCCGTGCCAGGCGCGCTCACGGG
>JBAXMW010000006.1:0-92214 GCA_037134115.1 Gemmatimonadaceae bacterium
TCCTCACCCGCATCGACGACCACGATCTCTTCGAGATCAAGGCGCTCTGGTGCCGTCGGTTCGACGGGCGCCGGTGTGGCGGCCGTCACCGCCACCACCGCGATCCCGGTTTCCACCCCGCCCTGACGCAGCGGCGAGAAGAGATGCAACTCCTCGATCCGCTCGAGCGGGATCGCGGCGATCACCGTGCGCAAGAAGCGCTCGGTGATTTCCGAGACCGGCGCATCGGCACGGTCGGGGACCACGAGGTCCATCGGCGTCCCCGTCTCACCGGGTGACAGGGGCCCTTCAGCGTCAGCAGTCACGTACCACTCAGGTAATGGGGAGGAACGGGAACGGATTGACCGGTCCCGTGGATTTGGGGCGCGGCGCTTGGCGCTTGCGGGCCTGCGCCTCACGCTCGACCACCAACCGCAGAATGTGCAGGAAGTCCTGGGCGTTCGTGACCACCCCAAAGGCCTGCTGGGTGCCGCGATCCTTGAGCTTCGACACCACAAACTCCGACGAGTCCACGCAAATCGTGGGGAGTTCGCGCAAGGTGCCGTCGGGCTCCATGACAAATGAGGGGAGCATGTTCCCCGTCGCGATCGCATGCAGCGCCGTCGCGATCATGACCACCATCGTGGCTTTCGTGGCGTGCGCGCGCATCGCGCCCTGCGCCGCAACCGCGTCGGTGATGACATCCGGCAGCGGTCCATCATCACGGATCGATCCACAAAGCACATAGGGCACCTGACGCTTCACGAGCGCACGCATGATGCCGTTCGGGACGAGCCCCTGCTCCACCGCCGCCGCAATCGAGCCCGCCCCGCGCACCGCATTGATCGCGCGCATGTGCAAGCCATGGCCCCCCTCGCTGGATTTCCCCGCGCCGGTCATGCCAAGCGTCGTCCCAAACATCGCCGCTTCGATGTCATGCACCGCCACCGCATTGCCCGCCAACAACACCTGCACAAAACCCTGTTCCACAAACCAGGTCATGTCGGTGCGCGCGCGGGAATGCACCAACGCCGGCCCCGCGACCCACGCGACATACCCGCCCCGTTCGCGCTCATCGAGCAGCAAGCGGGCCATCTGCCCGTAGTCGATCGGCTTTTCGCGGGAGACCTCACTGGTCATGAAGCGGAACTCCCCGTCGGCCTCGTCATCCACAAACGCTGTGGCATGCACGAAGACCCCTTCGGTGCCATCCTCCGCCGCCGCCACAATCACCGGCTCCCCCGCCCGCACATTCCGCCCTTCCCGCACCCACAAACGGCCGTCCGCGCCTAAGACAATCGCGGAGTCCATGCGCGGCTCCAACGGCAGATGCCACGCCCCCTGCCGGCGCACATAGGTCGGCAGGTTGGTCGTGGAAAAGAAGCCGTCGGGGAGGACGCCATCGGCCGGGGCTGGCACGAAGCGCGCGTCCGGGGCCGTAGCCAGCGTCGGGCGCGTAAAGTCGGGAGGGGTAAAGTGCGACACCCTCCCAAGATCACAGGAGCAGGGACCCGTGAACAAGGCACGAATCACATCACCTGTTGATATCTCAGTACTGTACTATCTGAATCACGACCAGAGGCCCAGTCCAGCCCCGCCCCCCTCCGGGTCAGCCAACCGATCAGCCCGCCAAACCGCCCTGACCCGCGATCAGACGCGCCGCCTCCGCCAGTGCGGCTGGCGGCTGCACAAACGACACGCGGAACTTCCCCCGCCCGGCGTCACCAAACGCGATACCGGGGGTGACCACCACCCCAGGCCCCTGCATCAACGCATCGACCCACCCCCAGTCGTCGTAGCCACCGGGGACATCGAGCCACAGATACATCGTGGCCGCAGGGGCCTCCACCGCCCACCCTGCCGCACAAAACGCCGCCACCATCGCATCGCGCCGCGCGCGATACTCAGCCACCACCGGCGGGACGATCGTCGCGTGATGCGTGAAGGCCGCCGCACCCGCCCGCTGCGCCAAGGTGCTCACACCGTACCCGATGTTGGCTCGGTACTGATCGAGCACCGCCAGCGCCGTCGCGTTCCCCGCCATGAACGCAATGCGCACCCCGGCCATGTTGAAGCTCTTGGAGCAGGTGTGCAGCTCGACCGCCACGTCACGAGCCCCCGGCACCTGCAACACACTGGGCACCACGAAGCCGTCGAATGACAGCTCGCTGTAGGCAAGGTCACTGACCAACAGGATCCCATGCGCCCGCGCGAACTCCACCAGTCGCGCCAGCTCCGCGAGCGGCACCGACGCCGTCGTGGGATTGCTCGGATAATTCACAATGAGAATCCGCGCCCGCGCGACATCCGACGGCGCAAGCGCGTCGAGATCCATGCGGCCATCAGCCAGCAAGGGCACGCACACCGGCGTCGCCCCCGCGAGCTGCGGCGCCCGCGCATAGACGGGATAGTGCACCGCCGGGATCAGCACGACCTCTCCCGGATTCACATGCGCCAGCACCAACTCGGCGATCCCTTCCTTGGAGCCCGCCAACGCCAGCATCTCGCGCGTGGGATCAATCGTCACCTGAAACCGCGCGGCCATGTACGACACCACCGCCTCGGCGAAGGCCGGATGCGCTCGAAAATACGGATAGCCACTCAACGCCGGCTCACCCACCGCCTCGCGCATCGCCTCCTGCACCACGGGCGCAATCGGCTGATCCGGACTGCCAATGCCCACATCAATCAGCGTGCGCCCCTGCGCCCGCAATGCCGCCCGCCGCGCATCCAGCTCCCAGAAGACGTAGGGCGGAATCGCCCCCAGCAACTGCGACGGCGCCGCATGCGGCGACACAGAACGTGCGGAATCAACAGACATGGCAACCGATGGACGACAGGGTGAGCGACGAACCGGCCGGACCCATGACAATCTAACGGGGCCGAAATCGCTAGAGCAGCGAGACGGGATCCCGATCGACAATGAGCCGCAGATCGGCCTGCCGGAACCCGGCCTGACGGGGCACCGGACAACGCTCCGCGATGTATCGCGCCACCCGGCTCATCGTGCCCGGCCGCGCGGCCTTGAGCAGCAGATGCCACCGCCAGCGGTCCTTGATGCGATCAATCGGACAGGGTGCCGGTCCAATCATCACGACATCTCGCACGCCACTGCGCGCAATCAACGCCGCAATCCACGCCGCCGTCGCCTGCATCGCCTCGGCCGTCACCACCTGCGCCGTGCCACTGAGGACGACGTTCGCCAGCGACACGAAAGGCGGATAGATCGGCATGCGCCGGTGCCCCAACTCCTCCTGCACAAACGCCGTGACATCGTGGGTCAGCGCATGACGCACCGCATGATGCGCCGGCATGCGCGTCTGAATCAGCACTTCGCCACCTTTCTCACCACGCCCCGCACGCCCCGCCACCTGGCTGAGCAACTGAAACGTCCGCTCGGCCGATCGAAAGTCGGGGAGATTGAGCCCTGTATCGGCATCAATGACCCCCACCAGCGTCACGTTGGGGAAATCCAACCCCTTCGCAATCATCTGCGTGCCCAGCAGGATATCGATCTCGCCGCGACCCACACGGTCCAGGATCGCGGTGTGCGCCCACTTCCCACTGGTGGTATCCACATCCATCCGCGCCAATCGCGCCGACGGGAAGCGCTCCGCCACCACCCGCTCCACCTGCTGCGTGCCAAGCCCACGGCGACGCAGACCATCCGCACCACACTGCGTACACAACGCCGGCACCGAGGTCTGATGCTGGCAGTAGTGACAGACGAGCGATTCCGGGACGCGATGATAGGTGAGGGAGATACTGCAGTGCGGACAAGCCTGCACATCGCCGCAGCTCTGACACTGCACAAACGAGGCATAGCCACGCCGGTTCAACAGCAACACGCTCTGCTCACCGCGCACCAGTCGCGCCTCAACGGCCGCTGCCAACGCCGGACTGAGTACGCCCATCGTCGGATCATACGGTGCCCCCATCGGGCGTGCCGCGACCGCCTCGCGCATCACCGTGCGCAGGTCCACGACCTGCACATCCGGCAACCGCGCACCAGCCGCCCGATCAGGCAGCGACAACTTGATCGCTTGCCCACGCTCGGCTCGCTCCCAGCTCTCCAGACTGGGCGTCGCACTGCCCAGCACGACGACCGCGCCTTCCGCACGCGCCCGCACAATCGCCGCTTCCCGGGCGTGATAGCGCGGTGCCTCCGCCTGCTTGTAGCTCGCCTCGTGCTCTTCGTCGACAATGACGACGCCCACGCGCTCGAGGGGGGCGAAGAGCGCCGAGCGCGCGCCCACGGCGATGCGCCGCTCGCCGCGTCGAAGCGATTGCCACGCATCATGTCGCTCGCCATCGCTCAGCGCTGAATGCAGCACCGCCACGTCATCGCCGAAGGCCCCACGAAAGCGATCGACCGTTTGCGAGGTGAGCGCGATTTCCGGCACGAGGACAATTGCCGTGCGTCCCGGCTGTGCCAGTACCGCGCGCAGCACTTCGATGTAGACGAGCGTCTTACCGCTGCCCGTGATCCCATGCAGCAGAAACGTCTGCCCGGGCGCCCCAGCAAGAATCGCCGCAATCGCGGCCTGCTGCGCAGGGGCCGGCGTCGGTGGCGGCGCGACGCCGGGCCGCGCCGCAAACGGATCGCGCCGCACCACATCGTCATGCACCACCACAATCCCACGTTTCACCATCGCGGCAAGCACGCCCGCCGAGCACTGCGCCTGTTCACGAACGGCCGTCAAGGCGGCGGTGCCGCCTTGCGCCTCCAGCAGCTCATACACCGTGCGCTGCTGTGGCGACCTCGCGAATAACCGCTCCCGTTCCAACAGGGAGGGCAACTCCTGTTGAATAGTGACAAAGCGTTGGCGCTTCTCCGCGCTGGGCTTGGCGCGAGGGGTCCCCAGCGTCGCGGGAAGCATGGCCCGGAGGGTGAGCCCCAACGGGGCCGCATACCACTCGGCGATCCACCGTGCCGTCTCCAACAACGCCGCGGGGACGGCCGGTACGCTGTCGAGCACCCGCAGCAGCGGCTTGAGCGCAATGCCGTCCGGCGGGGGCGTCATCCCCAGACAGATCCCGACTTCCTGGCGGCCGTGAAAGGGGACGAGCACCCGACTCCCCACAGGGATCGGTACGGCGATCCCTTCCGGCACCTGGTAGGTGAATGTCCGGAAGAGTGGGACGGGGAGCGCGACCTCCACGCACCCCGCCGCAGCGTCTGGCATGGCCCGTATCAGCGCGGCGTGGCGCGCACCGGGCGCGTCACCGTGGCCTGCCGGAGCTCACCCAATGCCCCGCTTCCCGCCAAGAACCCAATGAGCGCATCCGCGAGCTCATGGCCCCGATCGTAGCGATCGGCGGGGGCCTTCGCGAGGCACCGCATCACGATGGCATTCAGTGCCTCCGGCACATCCGCTTTGCGCTCAATGGGCGGCACCGGCATCTCGTGCACCTGCTTGTAGCCCACCGCGTAAGAATCATCGCCTTGAAACGGCGGCTGTCCCACCAGCATTTCGTACAGCACGAGTCCGACGGCATACAGATCGCTGCGCCCATCCACGAGACGCCCCATCGCCTGCTCCGGCGCCATGTAATGCGGCGTCCCCATCGCACGTCCCGTCGCCGTCAGGCGGCCATGAAAGCGTGCGGTGGCAATCCCGAAATCCGTCAGCGCCGCATTGCCATCCTCGTCAAAGAGAATGTTGTCCGGCTTGATGTCGCGATGGATCACGCCATGCCGATGCGCATAATCGAGCGCGCAGGCCACCTGCGCAGCGATCGAGGCGGCCTGCGCGGGCGCCACGATTCGCTGACGAGCGAGACGATCCCCAAGTGATCCGCCGGCGTAATGCGCCATGACGAGATACTCGATGTCGCCCACGCTGCCCGTGTCCGTAATGGCACAGATCCCGGGATGCGATAACCGCGCCGCCGCTTCCGCCTCGCGACGAAAGCGTTCCCGCTGCTCCGCATCGCGCGCGAGCGCGGCCTGCAACACCTTCAGCACGACCGTCCGACCCAACACCGCATGCCGAGCGAGATAGACTTGCGCCATCCCGCCAACGCCAATGCGCTGCACAATGGTGTAGTGGTTGCCGGTCGCCTGCCGCACCGCACTGAGCTCCGCCTCCGGGATCTCCAGCGGCGGGGCGCTCACCTCCGGCAAGGGGAGTGCGCACCGCGGACAGACGGCCGCCGCCGCACGACTCCACGTCCCACAGTCTGGGCAAAACATCAGGCCAATGCCTCCAGGTGCACCATGACGGCCTCCGCCACGGGATCCGGCGCGTAGCCGCCCTCCAAGGCGCTCACGAGTCGGCCCCCGCACCACCGCTCCGCCCGCTCCACCAGCGCCCGCGTCAGCGACGTCACTTCCCGATGCGTGAGCGTGAAGGCCCCCAACGGATCACCCTCGAGGCAATCAAAGCCCGCGCTCAACAGCACCAACTCCGGCGTCCAGTCCGCCGTGGCCGCATCGATCGCCGTCAGCAAGGCGTCGGCGTAGCGTTCGGGGGGAAGCCCCGGCGCCATCGGCACATTCCACACCGACTGCTGTGGACCATGATCATCGGCCGCCCCGGTGCCCGGATACCACGGCCATTGATGCATCGAGACGAAGCGGATGCGTGGATCGTGTTCGACCAGCGCCTGTGTACCGTTGCCATGGTGCACATCCCAATCCACGATCAGCACGCGGGCACAGTGGTGCTGGGCGATCGCGTAGTGTGCGGCAATCGCCACGGTCCCAAAGATGCAGAAGCCCATGGCGCGATCGCGCAACGCATGATGCCCCGGTGGGCGAACCGCGGAGAAGCTCCGGCGCGCACGCCCATCCATGGCCATGTCGACGCCATCGAGCACACACCCCACACAGGCGGTGGCCGCATCCCAGGAGCCGTCACTCACCACGGTATCCGGATCGAGCCGTCCACCGCCCGCCGCCACGAGCGCGACGACCTGATCGACGTACGCCGCGTCATGCGCCAGCAGCAGCTCGTCGCGGGTCGCGTGGCGCCCCTCATGGTGCGTCAACGCATGAAACAGGTCGGGGCGATAGCGCAGCGCCCGCGGGATCGCCCGGAGCCGTCCCACATGCTCAGGATGCTCCCAACCGGTATCGTGGCGACCACAATCCGGATGCGAAATCAGCGCCACCATGGAAGCGGCCGCCGCGGTGCCGTCGGCCGACAACGTGCTCACCGCACCGGACGCCGCCGCCGCGACATGATCAGCAGCGTGGACCCATCGATCGCCCCAGCCGCTTGGACCGAAAGCTCCTCGCGCGGCACTTCAATCCCGCGCAGCTTCACCACATAGCTCTCGAGGGCATCCACATCGGGAAGCAGCTGCGCCATCGCGGCCTGCTTCACATCGAGCACCCGCGTCTCTGGCGACACCTCCACCTTCACGGCATCCCACGCCTCCGCGCATTGGACGCGCAGCGTCCACACCACCGGCGCCTGATGCGGCGCCAACGTGATGGCCTGCGGACGCGTCCCAAACTGCGTGGCGAGTCGGCTCATGCGGCGGGACCCGCTGGGAGCTCTGCTACAGACGACGCGGGCAGCTCGGCCGGTGCCGGCACGACCACCGCCGGCGGCAAGGTGGACAGGAAGTGGGCCACCTGCTGATCAAAGAGATAGCTGCCACCGCTGACCGCCGTGCCCGTCTCAACGGGGCGGGCCGCGATCACAATCTCTTCACCGCCCTGACCGCGCAACGCCAGGTGTGCGGCGCTCCGCTTCTCGGGGAAGGCGGTATAAATGCCGCCGCGGGCAAAGAACTGCGTCGCGGCATCGAGCACGGCGTCAACCGACAGGGCGGTCACGCGCTCCTGTAATTGCCGCGCGGTTTGCTGGTGCATGGATCAACACGCTCAGAGAAAGGGCATCCTACGAATTCCCGAAATCTGCGCGGCGGTCAGCCGAAACGGCACCGGGCGAGAGCGCCCGCGAGCCGATCGGCGGCGGCCTGCAGCAACCGATGCTGCGCCGCCGTCAGCGCCGTCGGTTCGCGGAAATAGACCGCCACGGCCCCGATTGGCTCCCCCGCGGTACGCAGGGGGAGCGCCACAGTGGCCCGGAACCCCAGCTCCGAGGCGACCGGCCGCCAATCGGCGACCGCGGGGTCGGTCTCCACATCCTCCACGGTCACCATCGCGTCAGACGCCACCGCCTGCCCACTGGGCCCTTCCCCCACGCGAATCCGCATGGAGCTGAGCCAGCCCCGGTGGGCGATCGGCCACTGGGCCTGCGCCGCAGGACGCAGCATGGTCCCATCGGCATCCACCCCCACCACGAGGCCGAATGCCGCCCCCACGGCCGCGGTCAGATCGGCCAGACACTGACGCAGGTCATCGGCGGCGTGGGTGGACATGCTTCCTCCCGGTCCCCTCGAACCCGGTTCGGCCTTACCCGACCAGCTTCGCGGCCAGGTAGCCCTTGAGCTGGCTCGTGGCGACACGGTCCTGGGCGAGCGAATCGCGATCCCGGACCGTCACGGAGTCATTGCCGGCGCTCTCCCCATCCACCGTGATGCAGAACGGCGTGCCGACTTCATCCTGCCGGCGATACCGCTTGCCGATGGAGCCTGACTCGTCGTAGTCCACCGGGAAGGTCCCACGCAGATCGCTCACAATCCGCTGCGCCATCTCCGGCTGACCGTCCTTCTTCGTCAGCGGGAAGACCGCCGCCTTGATCGGCGCAATCGCCGGATGCAACCCCAGCACCACGCGCCCTTCCGTCTCGCCTTCCACCGCTTCCTCGCGGTACGCATTCACCAGCGCCGCCAGCGTCACGCGGTCTGCCCCCACCGACGTTTCGATGACGTACGGGACGTAACGCTTGTTCGCGACCTGATCGAAATACTCCAGCTTCTTGCTGGAAAACTGCTGATGCTGCGTCAGGTCGAAGTCGCCACGATTGTGCACCCCTTCGATTTCCTGGAAGCCCAGCGTACCGCCAAAATCGAAGGTGACGTCAAACGCCGCACGCGCGTAGTGCGCCAATTCGCGCGCGTCATGCTGATGGAACTGGAGCCGCTCCGGCGACAGCCCGAGATCGAGATGCCACTGCATGCGCAGCGCCTTCCACTGCTCGAACCACTCCATGTCGGTGCCGGGCTCGACAAAGAACTGCATCTCCATCTGCTCGAATTCGCGCGTCCGGAAAATGAAGTTGCCCGGCGTGATCTCATTCCGAAACGCCTTGCCGATCTGCGCAATGCCGAAGGGCACCTTCTGGCGCATCGACTGCTGCACGTTCAGGAAGTTCACAAAGATGCCCTGCGCCGTTTCCGGGCGCAGATAGACGATGCTCGCACTCTCTTCCAGCGCGCCCATGTACGTCTTGAACATCAGGTTGAAGCTGCGCGCCTCCGTGAGCTGACAGGCGTCATGCTGCCCAGGCTGCTTGCTGGGCTTCTGCGGGCAGCGCGCGTCTTCCAGCTTGTCCGCACGAAAACGCCCCTTGCACGTCTTGCAGTCCACCAACGGATCGACAAAGCCCGCCACGTGGCCACTCGCTTCCCAGGTGCGCGGATGCATGAGGATCGCGGCATCGAGCCCTTCGATGTCATCGCGGGACCGCACCATCGCCTGCCACCAGCGCTCCTTGATGTTGCGCTTGAGTTCCACACCCAACGGGCCGTAATCCCACACCGAGCCGGTGCCGCCGTAGATCTCGGAGGACTGGAAGATGAAACCGCGCCGCTTGCACAGCGACACGAGCTTGTCCATCACATCGGGTTGGGAAGCCATAAGATCAGGATCGCGAAAGGTCGGGAAAATCGGTCGCACACAGATGGGCCACGATCTGGGCCCCGTGATCGCGACCATTCTCGATGAAAATGCGGTTCGCCTGCAGCCCCGAGGCGATCACTCCCGCAAGGTAGACGCCCGGGACCGGTGTCGCCATGGTGATGGGATCATGGTCCGGAATACCGGTGGCCGCATCAATGGGAACCCCCAGCGCTTCCAGCAGGCCGGTCTCCGGGAGATAGCCAATCATGGTGTACACCTGCGTCGCGGGAAGGCGATGCGTGCCCTCCGGACCCGCGACCAGCACGCTGTCCGCGTCGATCGAGACGATGCGGCTGTTGAAATGCGCGTGGACCGCCCCTTCACGAATCCGGGCCTCGATGTCCGGGCGCACCCACGGCTTGATCTTGGGTGAGAGCGCCGCCCCGCTGTGAACCAGCGTGACGCGCCCACCGGCGCGGTGCATATCCAACGCCGCGTCCACCGCCGAGTTGGCGCCGCCCACAATGACGACATCCTCGCGCCACGCCTCGTGCCCCTCGAGATAGCCGTGGCGGACGTGCGGCAGCGACTCCCCAGGGACTCCCAGACGATTCGGACGGCCGAAATACCCCGTGGCAATCACCACTGCCCGCGTCGCAATCCGATGCGTGCTGCCACTGCGGTGCCGCGTGTGCACGACCCATCGCGAGGCGCCCCGCGAACCGTCAGCATCATCCGAGGCCGGCGTGACCGACTCGACCGTCTGGAACTGCCGGACGTCGAGATCGTAGAGTGCCGCCACCCCGCGGTAGTACGCCAAGGCATCCCGCCGCGTGGGCTTCTCGGTCGCAATGAGGAACGGGACATCCCCAATGGCGATCCGTTCCGCCGTGGAGAAAAACGTCATGTACGTCGGATAGCTCGCAATCCCGCTGACAATCGCCCCACGGTCATAGAGCACCACCGACAAACCAGCGCGGCGTCCGGCGATCGCCGCCGCGAGCCCGCACGGGCCCGCGCCAACGATCACCAGATCAACCGACGCCTCAGAGTCCGCCATGCACCCCAATGATCTGGTCACGCCGAGTGCCGACGCTCACATAGGAGATCGGCGTCTCACAGAGCGCCTCAATTCGATCCAGATACGCACGGGCCGCCGACGGCAGCTCATCCAGACGACGCGCCCCCTGCGTGGACTGCTGCCACCCGGTGAACCACTCGTACACGGGCTCCGCCGATTCCAGCATCTGCAAGTCCGCAGGGAACTCGGTGTGCACCTCGCCGTCGACCCGATATCCGGTGCAGATCGCGAGCTCCGGGAGGGTATCGAGCACGTCCATCTTGGTCACCGCGAGCCCCGTCAGCCCGTTCACCCGCGCGGCATATCGCACCACCACGCCATCAAACCAGCCGCAGCGGCGGGGACGTCCCGTCGTCGCACCAAACTCATTGCCCAGCGTGCGCACCTGCGTCTGCAGCGGCTCGGCGAACTCCGTCGGGAGCGGGCCATTGCCGACACGCGTCGTATACGCCTTCACGACGCCGAGCGCCGACTGGATCGCCATGGGAGAAATCCCCACGCCCGTCGCCGCACCACCCACCGTCGTGTTGCTCGATGTGACGAACGGATAGGTGCCGTGATCGACATCCAGCAGCGATCCCTGCGCCCCCTCGAGGAGCACGGCCGCCCCCGTCCGGATCGCCCGATGCACGCACAGCCCGACATCCTCCGCCAGCGCGAGCAGCCGCGGCGACAGCGCGGTCAGAATCTCCATCGTTTCATCGACCGACCCACGCACATCGGCGCCCGCCTGCGCGAGCTGCGCATTGGCCCGCGCCACCCCCGCCTCCACCAGCGTGCGCAACCGGTCCGGGTAGCGCAGATCAAGCACCCGCACGCCTCGGCGCGCCACCTTGTCCTCATAGGCCATGCCGATACCACGCCCCGTGGTACCAATCGCCTTGCTCGCGGCGCTCGCCTTGTCCATGAGCTTGTGATACGGCATCACGAGATGCGCACGCTCGCTGACATACAGGCGCCCTTCCACATCGAGCCCGTCGCGGATCAGCTTGTCGACCTCAACGAAGAGCGTCTCCGGATCCAGGACGACGCCGTTGCCGATGGCGCACCGCACCCCGGGGTGCAGGATCCCGCTGGGGATCTGGTGCAGCACATACGACTTCTCGCCGATGTGGACCGTGTGGCCAGCGTTGGCGCCGCCCTGATAGCGGACCACCCAGTTGGCCTGCTCTGCAAGGACATCGACGAGCTTGCCCTTCCCCTCGTCGCCCCACTGCGCGCCCACCACCACCATGGTGCGCGTCGTCGAATCGAACATGCGAAATCCTGATGACGGGCGGCCGGTCCGAAGGGGCCGCACACAAAAAAACGCCCCGCGGGCGATCCGCAGGGCGTTGGTGAAATCTAGCTCTGGAACCGGCCGGGGGAACCCCTGACTGAGGGTCCCACGACCGGGTGCCGCCCACGGAGTACAGACTCAGGCGCCGATCACACCCGCAGCAGTCAGTCGCTCGCGAATCACCGCCAGCTCCTCCGCGTTCATCGCCAGCAACGGGGCCCGGGGAACGGTCCCCTGGAGCCCCGCCATCGTCATCGCCGCCTTGATCCCCGCCGGTCCCAGCGCCGCGCCGATATCGGTGGCCAGCGGCACCAACCGGGCCTGCAATGCGGCCGCCGCCTCGGCATCCCCGGCCCGCGCCGTGTTGAACAGCGCCCGCACCTGCGGGCCAGCAAACAGCGCGATCGCAAGGATCGCCCCAGACGCCCCCATCTGCAGCGCCGAGGCCAACGTGCCACCGCTGCCGGTCAGCACGCGGAAACTGTCACTCTGCGCCTCCAGATATTGCGCGAGCACCGGCAAGTTCCCCGCACTGTCCTTCATGCCAATGACGTTGGGATGCTGCGCCATCGTCTGCACCAACGCCGGCGACAACACCACGTGCGCGTACGCTGGAATGTTGTACAACATCACCGGCAACGGGCTGGCATCGGCGACCGCCTGGAAATGCGCAAGTAACGCCGCCTCCGTCATGCGCCGCAGGAAATAGTGCGGCGACACCACCAACACCGCCGTGGCACCGGCCGCCTTCGCATCGTGCGCGCGGCTGATCGTCTGCCGCGTGCTCTCAGAACCGATCCCTGCCAGCAACCAGCGATCGGCGGGAACAACCTCGCGCGCCCACCCGAGCAGCGCTTGGCGGTCCTGATCGTCAAGCAGCGCCGATTCCCCGCTCGAGCCGGCGACGAGGACGCCATCCACGCCATGCGCCAGATGGGTCGAAAGGTTGCTCTGGAAAGCCGCCCGATCGAGTGCGCCATGCGCATCGAAAGTCGAAACGGCAGGCACCATCAGCCCGCCCAACGTGAGTGCAGTCATGTGCAGCGATATCGCGGTAAGGGGAAAAAGACGAGGGACGGACGCGTGTCGACGCGCTTAGTGCGCCGCCGGAGTCCGCACGGGATCAAGTCCCATACGCTCCCGCACGTCCCGCATGGTCTCGGCAGCGATGGCCTGCGCCACCCGCCCACCGTCGGCCAGCGCATCGTGCACGCGCGCCGGCTCCGCATCGATCATCTCCGCGCGACGCCGGATCGGCGTGAGCGTCTCGATCATGTGCCCATGCAGGGCCTTCTTGCAGTCCATGCACCCCCAGCCGGCTGTCGTGCACTGCTGCACCACCGCCTGCTGCGTTTCCTCTGGACTGAAGGCCTTGTGTAACTGAAAAATGTTGCACACCTCGGGACGCCCCGCGTCGGTCTTTCGGACACGCTGCGGATCGGTGACGGCCGGACGCAACTTGTTCCAAATGTCGTCGTCCGACTCCAGCAGCCCCACCGTGTTGCCGAGCGACTTCGACATCTTCGACTGACCATCCAGCCCCAGGATGCGACGCGTCGGCGTGAGCAGCGGCTGCGGCTCCGGGAAGTAGCCCTCACCAAAGCGCGCATTCCACTTCCGCGACGTGTCCCGCGCCAGTTCGAGATGCTGAATCTGATCTTCCCCAACGGGCACGGCATCGGCGCGATAGAGCAGGATGTCCGCGGCCTGCAGCACCGGATACATCAACAACCCCGCCGGGATGCTCTCCATCTTGGAGGACTTGTCCTTGAACTGTGTCTGCCGTTCCAGATCGCCAAGCGGGGTGAGTGTCGTGAAGATCCACGACAACTCCGTGTGCGCCGGCACATCGCTCTGCAAAAAGAGGCTGGCCTTCGCGGGATCGATACCGGCGGCGAGCAGGGAGCGCGCCATCTCCCAGCGCCGCGCCCGCAACACCGCGGGATCGTAGTTCCCGGTGATGGCGTGGTAATCGACGACGCAGAACAGGGCGCCCGGATGGGTTTCCTGCAGGCGCACCCAGTTGATGACGGCGCCGAGGTAATTTCCGATGTGGAGTTCGCCCGACGGCTGAATACCGCTAAAGATCCGTGACATCCTGTAAACGTACGCCGATGCCCTCATCCGACAACTCCCCGATCCCCCACCCGCTGGCCAGCTGGCTCTCGGCCGCGCGTGATGCCGCCGCAGCGGCCGCAGACTTCATCACCCAACAGGCCGCGACGCGCTCGACCCTGCACTGGCAGGAGAAGAGCGCCCAGGATTTCGTCAGTGCGGTGGATGTGGGGGCCGAGGAGCGCATCCGGGCGCTCTTGCAGTCGCGGATCCCCGATCTTCGGATCATCGGCGAAGAGTTGGGCGCGGACGGCGCCGCGACGGACGGTCTCGTCGCCATTGTCGATCCCCTCGATGGGACCACCAATTTTCTGCACGGCTATCCGGCCTATGGCGTCTCCATCGCGATTGCCGCGCATGGGGTGCTGCAGGTGGGCGTCGTGCACGACGTGGCCCGCGGTGGGGTCTACTGGGCCGCTGCCGGCCACGGCGCGTGGCACGACGGCGCTCACGGCACCCAGCGGCTGGCGGTGTCCCCACTTACCGTGCCGGCACGCGCGCTGATCGGCACGGGGATCCCGTTCAAGGACCGGACCCACATGACGCCCTATCTCGAACAGCTGGGACGCCTCATGCCCGCCGTGGCTGGCGTCCGGCGCGCTGGGTCCGCGGCGTTGGACCTGTGCGATGTGGCCGCTGGACGTTTTGCGGCCTTCTGGGAGCTCCGGCTGGCCCCGTGGGATTTCGCCGCCGGGATGCTGTTGGTACGCGAAGCCGGGGGACAGGTGACCGATCTATCCGGCCACGACGCACCGCTCGATCACGGCCCCATTGTGGCAGGCGGCGCGCTTCACCCGTGGCTGCTGGCCACCGTCACCGAAACCCCGGCCACCTAGGCCACGACAACGGGAGTGCCAGTCCGCGGCGTTCCCCCGACTCTGCAGCGCTGTTAACGTCCACTCTCGGCCCGCTGCCATCGTTGACCGTGGCGGCCTTTCTCCACCGTGGTCCCCCGTCCCGCGCCCATGCCCCTCGTCGAGTGCGTTCCGAATTTCTCTGAAGGCCGCGATCCTGCGGTCATCGCGGCCATCCGTGACGCCATCGCGGCCACCCCCGGAGCGCACGTCCTCGACGTTTCGAGTGATCCGTCGCACCATCGCACGGTCATCACCTTTGTCGCGCAGCTGGAGGCGGCCGTACCGGCCGCCTTCGCCGCGATGCAGGTGGCCCGGGACCGGATCGATCTCACCGGGCATCAGGGCGAGCATCCGCGCATTGGCGCCACCGACGTCGTCCCCTTCATTCCACTCGAAGGGGCAACGATGGACGACTGCATCGCCCTCGCGCGTGAATTAGGAACGCGCGCCGCCGAGGAACTCGGGATCCCCGTCTATCTGTACGAGCGGGCCGCGACCACCCCGGCGCGTGAGAACCTCGCCGACGTACGCCGCGGAGAATTCGAAGGACTCCGCGACGACATCCGCACCAACCCAGCACGCCGGCCAGACTTTGGCCCGGCCGAGGTGCATCCGACCGCGGGTGCCACCGCCATCGGGGCCCGCCCCTTCCTCGTCGCCTATAACGTCTACCTCGGTGACAAGCAGAACCTCCCCGTGGCGAAGGAGGTCGCGAAGGCGATTCGCGGTTCGTCCGGTGGGCTGCGCTACGTGAAGGGATTGGGGCTCGAAGTCGATGGACAGGCCCAGGTCTCCATGAATCTCGTGGACACCGAGAAAACGCCGCTGCATCGCGTCTTCGAGATCGTGAAGACGGAAGCGGCGGCGCATGGGGTGACGCCGACCTGGAGCGAACTCGTGGGGCTGGTCCCTGAACGCGTACTCCTTGAAGCGGGCGCTCGTCACGTGCAGCTGCGTGGCTATTCGCCGGACATGCTGTTGGAGCGCAAGGTGCGGGAGATCGTCGCGGGTGGTGAGTCCGTGGATGCCTTCATCTCGCGCGTGGCTGGTCCAACCCCCACGCCGGGGGGTGGCAGTGTGGCGGCCCATGCCGGCGCGCTCGGCGCAGCGCTCGCGGCGATGGTCACTGGTCTCACCATCGGCAAGAAGAAGTACGCCGCCGTCGAAGAGGAGATGAAAGCGCTGGCACTGCGGGCCAGCGCACTCCGTCGCGACCTCACCAGTCTCGTGCAACGCGACGCCGACGCCTTTGAGGTGGTGCGCACGGCCTACGGCATGCCACGGGAGACAGCCGAGCAAATCGCGGAGCGTGATCAGGCGATCGAAGCCGCACTGATTGGCGCCGCTGAGGTTCCGCTGGAGACGGCACAGGCCGCCGTGGAGGTCGCGACAGTGGCAGCGGTCGTGGCGGAGCGTGGCAACAGCAATGCGGTCACCGACGCCGCCGTCGCAGCCTTGCTCGCCGAGGCCGCCTGCAAAGGCGCGGTGCTCAACGTCCGTATCAACGTCGCATCGCTCTCCGACGCGGCAATGGAAGCCAAGGCGCGGCTATCCTCTGCGGCGCGAGCCTGTCTCGATGCGGTGGCCGTGCAAGCGCGGCTCGCGGAAGCCGCTGCAGAAAAAATGATGGGCGGCGCCTGAGAAGGCTCCGCCCAGTCCACCACTCGTCATCCTGACGGCGGTTACAGCGTCAGGATCCGCGGGCCGCTGTCCGTGATGGCGATGGTGTGCTCGAAGTGTGCCGAGCGCTTGCCGTCCGCCGTGACCACGGTCCACTTGTCGGAAAGCGTGCGGGTCTTGGGGGTCCCGACATTCACCATCGGCTCAATGGCGATGGTGAGCCCTGGGACCAGCTTCTTCCCGCGCTTCGGCTTGCCGTAGTTCGGGATCTGCAGCTCTTCGTGCGGCGCGAAGCCGACGCCGTGACCCACAAGCTCACGAACCACCGAGAAGCCGGCGGCCTCCACCACGCCCTGCACTGCGGCCCCGATGTCACCGACATGATTGTCCGGCACCGCGGCGGCAATCCCCGCCGCAAGGGCGCGCTCCGTCACGTCGAGAAGCCGCGTGGTTTCTTCGTCGATCGTACCAACGGGTACCGTCAACGCCGCATCGGTATACATCCCGTCCAGCTTGACGCCGACGTCGACCGTGACAATGTCACCCTCCGCGAGGATACGCTTCCGCGAGGGGATGCCGTGCACGATCTCTTCGTTGATGGAGATACAGACGCTGCCCGGGAATCCGTAGAGTCCCTTGAAGGCCGGCTCCGCCCCCGCATGGGAGCGAATGAAGGACTCGGCGATCTGATCGAGCTCCATCGTGCTGATGCCGGGACGCACCGCATCACGCATCGCGAGCAAGGCGCCCCGCAGAATGAGCCCACCGCGCGCCATGATGTCGATCTCGCGCGGTGACTTCAGGAGCATCCCCGGCGCGTTGTTGTCGCCGATCGGCACGCTTACAGCCCGAGGGCGGCCAACATGCGCGCCTCGACATCGTCGAGGGCGCCAAGCGCATCGATGTGCACCATGCGCTGGCCGTGGCTGGCGTACCAGTCCACGACAGGGGCCGTCTGCGCATGATAGACCTGCATGCGCTTGCGAATGGCCTCCGGTTCGTCGTCCTTGCGGCGCACGAGCGTCCCGACCTTTCCGTCGGATTCGCACGTTTCGCCGGGCTCGCGTCCAAAGAACGGGCGCTGACAGGCGTCGCAGGTGGTCCGACCGCTTAAGCGGCGAACCAGCTCTTCTTCGTCGATGTTGAAGAGCAGCACCGCATCCACGGCGCGCCCAAGATCGGCGAGCATCGTCTGGAGCCCTTCAGCCTGCGGGGTCGTCCGGACCACGCCATCCAGAATGGCGCCCTTAGCCGCGCTGGGCGCGGCGAGGGCTTCCTTCATGATGCCCATGATGACCGCATCGGGGACGAGGTCCCCACGGTCCATGGCCGCCTTGGCTTCGAGCCCGAGCGGAGTCCCGTCACGCACGGCGGCACGGAGCACGTCGCCCGTCGCGATCTTCGGAACACCGAGGCGAGCGGCAAGCCGCTCGCCCTGGGTTCCCTTGCCCGCGCCTGGCGGGCCAAGCAGCACGACGATCATCAACCGATCAGCCGGCTCAGAAGCCCGACTGCGTGGCCTGCCGACCGCGGAAGCGCACACGGCCCTTCTTCATGAAGCCGTCGTACTTCCGGAGCAGGAGGTGCTGCTGCATCTGCGCCATCGTATCCAGCGCCACACCGACCACGATCAGCAGCGAGGTGCCACCGAAGGCGAAGGGCACATTCACCAGACGGGCAATGACGATCGGCATGAGCGCAATGAACGTCAGGAAGAGCGCGCCCGGCAGGGTGATCCGCTCCACGACCTGTTCGATGTACTCCGCCGTCTTCGCGCCCGGCTTGATCCCCGGCACGAAGCCGCCCTGCTTCTTCAGGTTCTCGGCCAGGTCGACCGGATTGAAGATGATGGACGTGTAGAAGTACGTGAACAGCAGGATGAGGATGGCCGACAGCGTGAAATACAGCCACGGATTCGGGCCCTGCGGATTGAAGTACTCCGCGATCTCCTGCAGCTTCGCGTTGCCGCTGAACTGCGCGAGGGCGCCCGGAATCACGATCACCGACTGTGCGAAGATGATCGGCATGACGCCGGCCGTGTTGATCCGGAGCGGGATGAAGTTGCGGGCGGCCTCACGCTGCCGGCCCCGCGCCATCGTCCGCTGCGGAATCTGGATCAGGACGCGGCGGGCCGCGACCGTGATCGCCACGACGCCCGCCACGACGGCCACCATCACCAGCCCGAGCACCACCAGTGACAGCGGCGCGATCGCGCCCGTCGTCACGAAGTTGGCGGTCTGGATCAACGCCGGCCACATCCGCTCCACGATGGAGAAGAAGATGATCAGCGAGGCGCCATTGCCGAGGCCATTCTCCGTGATCTGCTCACCCAGCCACATGACGAAAATCGCGCCCGTGGTGAGGAAAAGCATCATCTGGACCGTGAACCACGGACCCGGACGGGAGACGGCCGCGGGGAGCGACGACGTGAAGAGCGCAAAGCCATACGCCTGCACGAGCGCCAGTCCGACCGTGATGTACCGCGTGTACTGCGTGAGCTTCTTTCGCCCTTCCTCATCCTTCTGCATCTTGTCGACCGACGGCAGCACGGCGCCGGCGATCTGCACAAAGATGCTCGCCGAGATGTACGGCATGATCCCGAGCGCGAAGACCGTGGCGCGCGAGAGCCCACCCCCGACGAACATGTCGTAGAGGTTGAGCAGCCCATTGTTCTGGCGGGTGAAGTAGTCCGTCAGCGCCTGCACATCGACACCGGGGGCGGTGATATGCGCCCCGATGCGATAGATCACCAGGCACAGGAACGTGAAGGTGATCTTTGCCCACAGTTCCGGCGTCTTGTAGATGTTCGCCAGCGCCTGTGAAGCCTGATTCTCTTGCTGCGCCATGAGACCTGGAAGTGTTCGTTAGCCGTCGATGCGGCCACCGGCCGCTTCGATCTTTGCCTTGGCCGCCGCGCTCACCTTCACGCCGCGCACCGTGAACGCCCGCGCCACCTCGCCGTTCGCCAGGAGCTTCGCCGGGCCATGTCCCGCCCGGATCAGTCCTGCCGCGACCAGCGTTTCCCCCGTCACTTCGTCACCCGCCACCTTGGCGAGGGCGTCGAGGCGCACGACCTGCGCCTCTTCACGGAACGGATTGGTGAAGCCCCGCTTCGGAATCCGGCGGGTGATCGGCATCTGGCCGCCTTCGAAATGCGGCTTGCCGCCACCAGGACCGCCATGGCCCGAGCGAGCCATCGAGCCCTTGTGACCCTTGCCGGACGTCTTGCCCAGCCCGGAGCCCGGACCGCGACCGAGGCGACGACGCGCCCGGTGGGAGCCCGGCGCCGGCGCCAGGTTGTGCAGCCCGATCTTCTCAGCGCCTTCGGCGCCCGTCTTCTTCGCGCTCACGTCCTTAGCCCTCAACCGGCGTCACGGAAATCAAATGACGCACCTTCTTGATCTGACCGCGCAGCGAGGCGGAATCCTGCTGCACCACACTGGCCTGATGATGCTTGAGGCCGAGTGCCGCAAGCGTCAGCCGCATCCGCCACGAGTGGCCGATCGCGCTGCGCACCTGCGTGATACGCACCTTCCCTTCGCTTGGAGCTTCCGGCTTCGGCGTCCGGGCTGGGCCCTTGGACGGATGCCAGACGAATGTCCGTGGCATGTTACGCGCCCTCCGCGGCCACCACGGCCGCCTTACGCAGGTCCGGCGCATCGGTGCGCGACTTCGCACGCGACCGATAGCCAATCTGAGAGACCTCGATCCCACGTTCCTTGGCCGCCTGTTCGACGGTCACGAGGTGCGTGAGGCCATCCAGCGCGGCCAGCACCATGTTGTGCGGGTTCGTGGAGCCGAGCGACTTCGTGAGGATGTCATGGATCCCGGCGCACTCGAGGATGGCACGCACCGCGCCACCCGCGATCACCCCAGCACCCGGCGCCGCCGGCTTCATCAGCACCGCGCCTGCGCCATGCTTGCCCACGACTTCGTGCGGGATCGTGGAGCCGGTCAGCGGCACCGTCACCATGTTGCGACGCGCGCCGTCGACGGCCTTGCGGACCGCTTCCGACACTTCGTTCGCCTTCCCGGTGGCAAAGCCGACCTTCCCCTGCCCATCGCCCACCGCGACGAGCGCGTTGAACGAGAAGCGACGACCACCCTTCACGACCTTGGCGACGCGGTTGATCGCGATCACGTTTTCGACCAGATCGCTCTGCTCGCGTTCCTGCTGCGGGCCCCGATCGCCACCACGGCCACGGCCGTCGCGACCACCCGGAGCGCCACCTTCACCGCCACGACCGGCCCCCGGGCCGCCGCGACCACGGCCGGCACCCGGCCCGCCACGACCACCGCCCGGACCACCACGGCCACGGCCGCCAGGTCCACCACCGCTGCGGGCGCTGCCACCCGGCGCGCCACCCATTCCCGATGCGTTTGCCATGATCAGAACTCCAGGCCGCCCTCGCGGGCGCCATCTGCCACGGCCTTCACGCGGCCGTGATACTGGTAACCGGCACGGTCGAAGACGACCTTCGCGATGCCGGCCGCCTTCGCCTTCTCCGCCACCTGCTTTCCGACGGCGAGCGCGCGCTCCGACTTCGTGCCGTTCATCCCATGGTCGCCAACGGTCAGCAGCGTGCGCTGCGCGACGTCGTCCACGATCTGGGCGTAGATGTGCTTCAGGGACCGGAACACCACCAGGCGCGGACGCTCTGGGGTGCCGTTCACTGCCTTGCGGACGCGCAGGTGACGGCGCTTGCGCCGTTCCGCATCCGTCCGCGGGATCGCGATCTTGGCCATTACTTGCCCCCTGCCTTACCGGCCTTCCGACGAATGACTTCGCCCTGGTACTTCACGCCCTTGCCCTTGTACGGCTCCGGCTTGCGCAGGGAGCGAATCTCCGCCGCGACCTGCCCCACCAGCTCCTTGCTCGCCCCATCGATGACCACCGTGGTCGGATTGGGCGCCGTGATCTTCACCCCAGCCGGGGCCTTGTACTCGATCTGATGCGAATAACCGAGCGACAGCAGCGCGCCATACGGCTTCGGCTCCGCCTTGTAGCCAACGCCCGTGATTTCGAGCGTCTTCCGGAAGCCCTTCGTCACCCCTTCCACCATGTTGGCGACGAGCGTCCGCGACAGGCCATGCATCGCCTTGTGGCGCTCTTCGTCCGACGGGCGGGTGACCAGCAGCTCCCCGTTTTCCTGCACAATGGCGATGTCCCCTGGGAGCGCGCGCGCGAGCTCACCGTTCGGACCCTTGACCGCCACATGATTCCCTGTGATCGCCACCGTGACTCCGGCCGGAACCGGAATGGGGCGCTTCCCGATACGTGACATGTGTAGGCTCCCTTACCAGACCAGGGCGAGCAACTCGCCCCCGGTGTTGGAGGCCCGGGCCGTGCGGTCCGACATGATCCCCTTCGAAGTGCTCAGGATCGCCATGCCGAGGCCGTTGCGGACGCGCGGGATCTCGCCCACGCCCACGTACTTCCGCAGACCGGGGGTCGAAATGCGCTTGGCCTCACGGATGACCGACTGGCCACCGTGGGCGTACTTCAGGATCACGCGGAGAACGTGCTTGCCGTCCTCCAGCTCGACCGTGCGGTAATCCTGGATGAAATGGCTCTCCTTCAGGATGCGCGCGATCTCGATCTTCATCTTCGATACCGGCATGTCGACGCGGCGGTGCTTGGAGGCACACGCGTTGCGAATGCGCGTCAGCATGTCGGCAATAGGGTCGTTGAGACTCATGGGCGGTCAGTGCTCCTATGGTATCTGCGCTCAGCAGACCTGTAGGAAGTGAATGGATTTACCAGCTCGCCTTGCGAACACCGGGGATCAGGCCGTTCAGGGCCATGTCCCGGAGCGCAATGCGGCTCAGTCCGAAATGCCGCAGGAACGCGCGCGGACGACCGCTCACGTTGCAACGGTTGCGCACCCGCGTGGCCGACGAATCACGCGGCAGCTTGCGGAGCGCGAACCCCGCCGCCGTCTTCTCATCCGGCGTGCTGTTGGGGTTGTTGATGATGGCCTTCAGCTGCGCGCGCTTCTGGGCATACCGCTGCACCAGGTCACGGCGCTGTTCGTTGCGGGCCAGCTTGCTTGTCTTCGCCATGGATATAGTCGAGCTGAGGGTCAGGCCGCCGCGGGCTGCGACACCTTCGGGGTCACGGGCTTCTCGTCGCCACGGAACGGCATGCCCAGCTGATGCAGCAGGGCGAACGCATGCGCGTCCTTGGTCGCCGTCGTGACAAACGTGATGTCCATGCCGTGAATCTGCTCGACCATGTCGTAGTTGATCTCGGGGAAGATCATCTGCTCCTTGATGCCGAGCGTGTAGTTGCCACGACCATCGAACGACTTCGTGCCGAGGCCGCGGAAGTCGCGGATCCGGGGGCACGCCACCGTCACAAAGCGGTCGAGGAACTCCCACATGCGGGCGCCACGCAACGTCACCGAGGCCCCAATGTCCTGCCCTTCGCGGAGCCCGAAGTTCGAGATCGACTTCTTCGCCTTCCGACGGACCGGCTTCTGCCCCGTGATCAGCGCCAACTCCTCGACCACCACGTCGAGCAGCTTCGGCTGCTTCACCGCTTCGCCCACGCCGCAGTTCACGACGATCTTCTCGAGCGACGGGATCTCGTGGCCGTTGGCAAAGCCAAACTGGGCCGCGAGCGCCGCGCGCACGGTCTGCTCGTAATGCGTCTTGAGGCGCGGCGCCACCGGCGCAAGTTCCGCCCCGGCATGCTCACGCTTCGTGAAGTCCATGGCCTGGCGCGGCTGTCCCGCCTTGCCGCCCTTGCCACCCTTCCCGCCGGCCGCGCCGCCCTTCGCGCCGCCCTTGGCCGCGCCCTTCGGCGCCGCCCCGGCCTTTCCGCCGCCCTTGGCGCCGGCCTTGCTGTCCTTGGATGCCATCAGTCTCTGCTCCGGGATGCCGTCGGCGCGTTAACGCGCACGGGGAATGACTTCGCCGCTCTTCACGCCCACGCGCTCCTTCGTCCCGTCCTTGTCCGTCCGCGTGCGCACACGCGTCGGCTTGCCGGTCTTGGAGTCAATGAGCATGACGTTCGACGCGTGGAACGGCGCCGGCATCTCGATGATGCCGCTCGTCTCGTCCGCGGTGCGCGCCTTGCGGTGCTTCTTCACGATGTTGATACCGTCCACCTTGATGCGGCCCGTCTTGGGGTACACCTGAAGGACCTTCCCTTCCTTCCCCTTGTCGTCGCCGCGCATCACGCGCACGGTGTCGCCCTTCGTCACATGGATCACTTCGCGCGACGCCTTCAGCGCATGGCGCCCAGCGCCCAGCCGCTGTCCGCGATCCGTCCGGTAATACACGTTCTTCCGCATCTCAGAGCACCTCAGGCGCCAGGGACACGATCTTCATATACCGCTTCTCACGCAGCTCACGGGCCACCGGGCCAAAGATACGGGTCGCCTTCGGCTCCCCATTGTCGTTGATGATGACCACCGCGTTCTCGTCAAAACGGATATAGCTGCCGTCCTTCCGCCGCGTTTCCTTGACCGTGCGCACCACCACGGCCCGGGCCACGTCGGACTTCTTCACGGTGCCGTTCGGCAACGCGTCCTTCACCGCCACGATGACCCGGTCCCCCAGGCCCGCGTACCGGCGGCGCGTGCCGCCCAACACACGGATCACCAGGGCGCGCTTGGCGCCGCTGTTGTCCGCAACCTTCACGATGGATTCCTGCTGAATCATGGCCTGGGTCCCTTAGCGCGCGCGTTCAACGATCTCGACCACGCGCCACCGCTTGTCCTTTGACAGCGGCCGGGTCTCCATGATGCGCACGGTGTCTCCCACCTTCGCCGAGTTCTCCTCGTCGTGCGCCTTCAGGCGACGCGTCCGCGTCACCATCTTGCCATACTGCGGGTGGGGCATGCGCCGATCAATGCGCACCACCACCGTCTTCTCCATCTTATCGCTGACCACCAGACCCACACGCATCTTCCGTGCAGTCCGGTCGATCGCGGCGCCATTCTGCGAGGCGCCTGTCGCGTTCGTTGTCTCAGCCATGATGCCCCATCACCCCGGTTAGCGGCCGCCGGCCTTGGTGGCCTTCTTCGCTGCCGTCTTTGTGACGGCCGCCTTCGTCGTTGCCGACGCCTTCCCCTTCGGTGCTGCGGCCGCCTTCGCCGCGCCCCGCACGATCCCGAGGGACCGCTCGCGAGCCACCGTCTTCAGACGCGCGATGTCCTTCCGAATGCTGCGGAGCCGCAACGGCGACTCCAACGCTTCCGTCGCGCTCCGGAACTTGAGGCGGAATCGCTCCTCCTCCAACTCCGCGATCCGCGCCGTCAGCCCAGCCGCGTCCAGATCCCGAATCTCTTCAGCCTTCATTGGTCACCACCTCCTCACGCGCCACAAACTTGGTCTTCACGCCGAGCTTGGCCGCCGCGAGCCCCATCGCCGTCTCGGCGAGTTCCCGCGTCACCCCCTCGATCTCGAACATCACACGTCCCGGCTTCACCACCGCGACCCACATTTCGGGCGAACCCTTACCCTTACCCATGCGGGTTTCGGCCGGCTTCTTCGTGATCGGCTTGTCCGGGAAGATCCGGATCCACACCTTGCCGCCGCGCTTGATGTGACGCGTCATCGCGACACGGCACGCCTCGATCTGCCGGCTGGTCACCCACGCCGGCTCGAGCGCCTGCAGCCCATACGTCCCAAAGGACAACTCAGCGCCACGATGGGCCAGACCCGTCGTACGCCCCTTGAACATCTTGCGGAATTTGACCCGCTTCGGACTCAGCATGGTTCAGTCTCCTCAGGCGCCGGTCGAGTAGGTCTTGCTGCCGTGGCGCGATTCCACGATCTCTCCCTTGAAGATCCACACCTTCACGCCAATGGCGCCAAAGGTGGTCTTCGCCGTGCTCGTCGCGTAGTCGATATCCGCGCGCAACGTGTGGAGAGGCACCCGCCCCTCATGGTACCCTTCCACGCGCGCGATTTCCGCGCCGCCCAGACGGCCACCCGCCTTCACCTTGATCCCGAGCGCGCCCATCCGCATCGCGCTCTGCACCGCACGCTTCATGGCGCGACGGAACGAGATACGCTGCGAGAGCTGCGCCGCGATGTTGTCGGCCACCAGCTGCGCCTCCACTTCCGGACGCTTGATCTCTTCGACGTTGATCCCCACTTCCTTCCCGGTCAGCTGCGCCAACTCATCACGCAGCTTGTCGACTTCGGCGCCCTTCTTGCCGATCACGACCCCCGGACGGCCCGTGTGGATCGTCACGACCACCTTCCCCGGCTTGCGCTCGATGCGCACGTCGGCAATGGCCGCGTTCTCCAACCGCGCCTTCAGATACTTCCGCAGCAGCGCGTCTTCCTTCAACAGCGCCGGCATGTCCTTCTTCGCGTACCAGGTCGAGCGCCAGCTCTTCGTGATGCCGAGGCGGAACCCGATCGGATTAGTCTTCTGTCCCATTAGCGCACCGCCTCCGCCACGATGATCTCCACATGGCTCGTCCGCTTCAGCATGGGCGTCGCACGGCCCATCGCCGCCGGCGTCCACCGCTTGAGCTTCGGCCCCTCGTTCACGATGGCCTTCGTGATCACCAACGCGTCCTCATCCACCGACGTGTTGGCCGCACGGGCCGCCTGCTGCACGTTCGCCACCGCGCTCAGCAGCGTCTTCTCGATCTGCTCCGACGCATGCTTCTTGCTGAAGCGCAGCAACGCCAGCGCATCGTTCACTCGCTGCCCACGGATCTGATCGATCACCAGGCGCATCTTGTACGGCGACTGCCGCGTCGTGCGCTGAATCGCGCGGGCGGAAATGCCGGTCTTGGTCGTCGCCATGACTTACTTGCCTCCCTTCGCGCCGGACTTCTTATCGGCGACCTTGGCCCCAGCGTGACCACGGAACAGCCGCGTCGGCGAGAACTCGCCGAGCTTGTGGCCGACCATGTTTTCCGTCACGTACACGGGAATGAACTTGTTGCCGTTGTGCACCGCAAAGGTGTGCCCAACGAACTCCGGGAGGATCGTGCTCGCGCGCGACCAGGTCTTCACCACCTTCTTCTCGCTGCGGCTGTTCATGGCGACCACCTTGGCCTCCAGACGCTCTGCAACGAACGGACCCTTCTTAATGCTTCTCGACATATGGGCTCTCGGCTCTCGTCGCGGTTACTGCGTGGCTCGGCCGCGCTTGCGGCCGCGTACGATGAGACGCGTCGACGCCTTCTTCTTGTTGCGCGTCTTAACGCCTTCAGGCTTGCCCCACGGGCTGACCACGTTCCGGCCGCCTCGCGTCCGACCACCATGCGGGTGATCGACCGGGTTCATGACTTCACCACGGACCTTCGGACGCTTGCCGAGCCAGCGGCTCTTGCCCGCCTTGCCGTGTGACTGCAGCTCATGCTCGGCATTGCCGACTTCGCCGATCGTCGCCATGCAGTTGCCATGCACCAGGCGCATTTCCGTGCTGCCCAACCGCAGCGTCACGTACTCGCCTTCCTTCGCAACGACCTGAGCAAACGCACCGGCCGACCGCGCCATCTGGCCGCCCTTGCCGATCTTGAGCTCAATGTTGTGCACCGCGGTACCCAGCGGGACTTCCTTCAGCGGCATCGCATTGCCCGTCCGCACATCGGCGCCCGGACCCGACACCACCGAATCGCCCTGCTTCAGCCCCTTCGGATGCAGGATGTACCGCTTCTCCCCGTCCGCATACTGCACCAGCGCGATACGCGCCGAACGGTTCGGATCGTACTCGATGTGCGCCACCGTGGCGACCATACCATGCTTGTCCCGCTTGAAATCAATCTTGCGGTACATGCGCTTGTGGCCACCGCCGATGCGCCGCATCGAAATGTGCCCATGGTTGTCGCGGCCGCCCGACTTCGTAAGCGGCTCCACCAGCGACTTTTCCGGGGTGCTGCGCGTGATCTCGGCAAAATCCGAGACGGAGCGGAAACGCGACCCCTTGCTAACCGGCTTGAACTGACGGATTCCCATGCGACTCAGCCCTCGAAGATCGCAATCGAATCGCCAGCCCGCAGCGTTACGATCGCCTTCTTGGTATGTGGACGACGTCCGATCGACTGGCCGACCCGACGCGCCTTGCCGCGCGCGTTCGAGGTCCAGACCCCCGTCACCTTGACGCCGAAGAGGCGCTCGATGGCCTCCCGGATTGCGAACTTCGTGGCGTCAGGCGCCACTTCGAACGTGTACTCGCCGCGGTCCTGGTAGGCCGCCGAGCTGCGCTCCGTGATGATCGGACGCAGGATGGTGCGATGCAGACTCGACATGATTACGCCTCCGCCGTGCTGGCCGTGAGCGCCGCGGACTCAATCACGATCACATCCGACCACAGGAGGTGGAACGTGCTCGCGTCCGAATACGGCATGACATGCGTGCGACCCAGATTGCGCGCGCTGAGATACACGTTCGGCTTCACGCCGTCCGTCAGCAGCAGCACCTTCTTGTCCGCCACGCCCAGCTTCTCCAGCAGCGCAACCATCGACTTCGTCTTCGGCGCCGTGTAGTTCAGCGCATCGACCAGCAACACCGCCCCTTCACGGGCCCGGGCATTGAACGCGCTCTTGCGCGCCAGCGCCTTCACCTGCTTCGGCACGATCTGCGTGTACTTGCGCGGCTGCGGGCCGAACACCGTACCACCGCCCGGCCAGTTCGGCGCGCGCGTCGAGCCCTGACGGGCCCGACCCGTGCCCTTCTGCTTCCAGGGCTTCTGGTTGCCGCCGGTCACTTCGCCGCGCGTCTTGGTCTTCGCCGTCCCCTGCCGCCGATTCGCCAGGAACGCCTTCACGGCCTGGTGCATCACCGGCACGTTGACGATCCCGTCAAACGTCGCCTCAGGCAGCGTCTGCACGCCGCCCTTCTTGCCCTGCGCCGAGTACACCGGCGCCTCAAAGGTCTTGATATCGTCGGTCATGATCACCCCTGCTTCCGCACGAGAACGATGCCGTTGGTCGGCCCCGCCACGCTGCCGCGCAGGTAAATGAGATTGCGCTCCAGGTCCACCTTCTCCACCCGGATGCTGATTGCCGTATGACGGGCCGCGCCGTAATGCCCCGGCATCTTCTTGCCCTTGATGACGCGCGACGGATCCGTGCCCGCGCCGATGGAACCCGGCTTGCGGTGCTTCGTGTTGCCGTGCGTGTTGGGGCCGCCGTGGAAGCCATGGCGCTTCACCACGCCCTGGAAGCCACGACCCTTGGACGTCCCGGTCACCTTCACGCGTTCACCCGGCGTGAAAATGTTGACCGTGATTACGTCGCCCACCGCGTACGTCGGAACCTCGGGGTTCGACCCCGGGGCATCGTCGAGGCGGAAGCTGCGGAGCACGGCTGGCGGCGCGTCAAGCCCCGCCTTCTGCGCATGTCCGACTTCGGCCTTCGTCGCGCGACGTCCACGCGGCGTGCGCTCACCCTTCTTGTTGTCCCGGGCCACGCGTTGCGTCCCGAAACCCACCTCGACCGCTGCAAAGCCCGCCGCATCCACCGTCATCACTTTCGTGACCGGGTTCGGCGTGGCCTCCACCACGGTGCAGGGGATCTGTTGCCCCTGCTCGTTAAACAGCTGGGTCATCCCCAGCTTCTTGCCAATGATTCCGATCATGACCCTCGTGCTCCGTACGAGTCGCGGGAGGCACCGTGCCTCGCCGTTGGACTGTGGAGAACACCGCCGTGTGCGATGCCCTCTGTACTGCGACGCCCCGCAGGGCGCCTGTGCCGGATCGCCTGGATCCGGCCCGACAACTACTCGACCTTGATCTCGACGTCCACACCAGCCGGCAGATCGAGCTTCGTCAGCGCGTCCACCGTACCAGCACGGGAATCGAGGATGTCGATCACCCGCTTGTGCGTCTTCAGTTCGAACTGCTCGCGCGACTTCTTGTCCACGTGCGGCGAGCGAAGCACCGTCCAACGCTGCGTCTTCGTGGGCAGGGGGATCGGTCCCGACACCTGCGCGCCCGTCTTTTCAGCGGTACGCACAATGTCAGCCGACGCCTGATCGATCACAGCGTGGTCAAATGCCTTGAGGCGGATGCGAATGCGGCCAGCCATCTGGTCTCTCGGAGAAAGTCAGAGTCGGAAGGCCGGTGCCCCTGCGGACACCGGCCCCCCGGACCCGGTTACGCCAGGATCTTCGTCACGACACCAGCGCCAACCGTGCGGCCACCCTCACGGATGGCGAAGCGCAGCGCTTCTTCCATCGCGATCGGGATGATCAGCTCGATCACCATCTGGATGTTGTCGCCCGGCATCACCATCTCCATCCCCTCGGGGAGCTCGATCGTGCCGGTCACGTCCGTCGTGCGGAAGTAGAACTGCGGGCGGTAGCCCTTGAAGAACGGCGTGTGGCGGCCACCCTCTTCCTTCGTGAGGACGTACACCTCCGCGTTGAACTTCGTGTGCGGCTTGATCGAGTTCGGCTTGGCCAACACCATGCCGCGCTCGATTTCCTTCTTGTCGATGCCGCGGAGCAGGAGACCGACGTTGTCACCGGCCTGCCCTTCGTCCAGCAGCTTGCGGAACATTTCGACGCCCGTCACGATCGTCTTGCGCTCGCTGTTGTAGCCGACGACCTGCACTTCTTCGCCGACCTTCACGATGCCGCGTTCGATACGGCCCGTCGCCACCGTGCCACGCCCCGTGATCGAGAACACGTCTTCGACCGGGAGGAGGAACGGCTTGTCGACTTCACGCACCGGCTCCGGGATGTACGTATCCAGCGCGTCATACAGCTTCATGAACTCGGCCACCCAGTGCGGGTCGCCGTTGATCGCGTTGATCGCCGAGCCACGGATCACCGGGACGTCATCGCCCGGGTAGTTGTACTTCGACAGCAGCTCGCGGACTTCGAGCTCGACGAGGTCGAGGAGCTCGGCGTCTTCCACGAGATCGCACTTGTTGAGGAACACGACGACCGAGGGCACGTTCACCTGGCGCGCCAGGAGGATGTGCTCACGCGTCTGCGGCATCGGGCCGTCCACGGCCGACACCACGAGGATCGCGCCGTCCATCTGCGCCGCACCCGTGATCATGTTCTTCACGTAGTCGGCGTGGCCCGGGCAGTCCACGTGCGCATAGTGACGGTTCTCGGTCTCGTACTCAACGTGCGAGGTCGCAATCGTCAGAATCTTGGTGGAGTCGCGACGGCCCTGCGACTCAGAGGCCTTGGCCACTTCGTCGTAGGCGATGTACTTCGTGCCGTAGCCCTTGTCCGCCGAGATCTTGGTGAGAGCAGCCGTCGTGGTCGTCTTGCCGTGGTCCACGTGGCCGATCGTCCCCACGTTCACGTGCGGCTTGTTCCGCTCGAACTTTGCCTTGCCCATGGATCGATGTGTGTTGGGAAGTGAATGGGTGGGTGAGGCTTACGCCTTCACCTTGCTGATGATCTCTTCGGCCTTCGACTTCGGCACTTCTTCGTAGTGCGAAAACTCCATCGAATAGACCGCCCGACCCTGCGACATGCTACGCAGCTTGGTCGAGTATCCGAACATCTCGGCGAGCGGCACCGTCGACGAGATCACCTGCGCCTCTCCACGCTGCGTCATACCACCAATCTTGCCGCGCCGCGAAGAGAGATCGCCGAGGACGTCACCCATGTACGCTTCCGGGCTCACGACCTCGACCTTCATCACCGGCTCCAGCAGACAGGGGCTGGCCTGACGGGCCGCCTCCTTGAACGCCATCGAGCCAGCAATCTTGAACGCCATTTCCGACGAGTCGACGTCATGGTACGAGCCGTAGATCAGCTGCACCTTCACGTCCACCACGGGATACCCCGCCAACACGCCGGTTTCCAGCGCTTCCTTGATGCCGTTTTCCGTCGGTCCAATGAACTCGCGCGGAATGACACCGCCCACGACCTTGTCTTCGAAGATGAAGCCCTGCCCCGTTTCGCTGGGCTCCATGTTGATGACCACGTGGCCGTACTGCCCCTTACCGCCAGACTGGCGGATGAACTTCCCTTCGATCTTCTCGACGCGCTTCTTGATCGTTTCGCGGTAGGCCACCTGCGGACGGCCCACGTTCGCGTCGACCTTGAACTCGCGCATCATGCGGTCCACGATGATTTCGAGGTGCAGCTCACCCATGCCCGCGATGATCGTCTGCCCCGTCTCCGCATCCGAACGCACCCGGAAGGTCGGATCTTCTTCCGCCAGCTTCTGCAGGGCGATCGCCAGCTTGTCCTGGTCCGCCTTCGTCTTCGGCTCAATCGCGACGTCGATGACGGGCGCCGGGAACTTCATCGCCTCGAGAATGATCGGCTGCTCTTCCGTGCACAGCGTGTCGCCCGTGCGCGTGTCCTTGAGACCGATGGCCGCCGCGATATCCCCCGCGCGCACCTCTTCGATTTCTTCCCGCTTGTTCGCATGCATCTGGAGCAGACGCCCCACCCGCTCACGCTTGTCCTTCGTGCTGTTGTAGACGTACGACCCGGAGGTCATCACGCCCGAGTACACGCGGAAGAACGTCAGCTTTCCGACAAACGGATCGGTCGCAATCTTGAACGCCAGCGCGGCAAACGGCGCGTCATCCTTGATCGGCGCTTCCACCACCGACTCGTCATGATGCGGCAGGTGCCCCTTGATGGCCTCGACGTCGATCGGCGCCGGGAGGTAATCGATGACCGCATCCAGCAGCGCCTGCACACCCTTGTTCTTGAAGGACGCGCCACACAGCACCGGAATGAACTCCATCGCCACCGTCGCCTTGCGGATCGCCTGGCGGATCTCGTCCATCGACAGCTCTTCGCCGGCGAGATACTTCTCCATCAACACTTCGTCGTGCTCCACCGCCGCTTCGATCGCTTCATGGCGCGCCTGCTCGCAGGCGTCCTTGAACTCGGCCGGCACCTCAACCACCGAGAACGTCTTGCCGAGCGTCTCGTCGTGGAAGATGTACTGCTTGCGCTCGAGCACGTCGATGTGCCCCGTAAACGTTTCGCCCGATCCCACCGGGAGCTGCAGCGGGAACGCCCGCTTGCTCAACCGGTCGCGGATCATCGCGAGGCAGCGATCAAAGTTCGCGCCGACGCGATCCATCTTGTTCGCGAAAATCATGCGCGGCACACGGTACCGGTCCGCCTGACGCCACACCGTTTCCGTCTGCGGCTCCACACCGGCCACCGAGTCGAGCAGCGCGCAGGCACCGTCCAGCACGCGCAACGACCGCTCCACTTCGACCGTGAAGTCGACGTGGCCCGGCGTGTCGATGATGTTGATGCGGTATTCCGGCCCTTCACCCTTCTCATGCGACTGGCCATGACGCATCCAGAAGCAGGTCGTCGCGGCCGACGTAATCGTGATGCCGCGCTCCTGTTCCTGCTCCATCCAGTCCATCGTGGCCGCGCCATCATGGACCTCCCCGATCTTGTGCGACTTCCCCGTGTAGTAGAGGATGCGCTCCGTCGTGGTGGTCTTCCCGGCATCGATGTGGGCCATGATGCCGATATTGCGGTAGTGCTCGAGCGGGGTCGTACGCGGCATAATCTTCAGGGGGCGCCCAACCGGCAGCGCCAGAAAGTGACGAATGTGGTATCGCGGAATGTCGGAGTCCTGCACCTGCAACCCTGCACCTGCTGCCCTGCACCTGCCTGATTTCCAGACCGGCTCCAGCAAAAAAACGGCTGGACCAGACGCCCCGCGTACGCAGGACCGGTGTCCATCCGCCACCGCCGGGTGCGATCGCCACTGCTGCGCAATCGGGGACCCAAGCGCGCCGGTCGCCGCTCGATGCTGCCAAGCCGCTCACCGACGTCAAATTGCCTGCGTTTGCTTCTCGGGAACCCCTGCACGTCACAGACGCCGGAGTCGGTCCATCGCATGGTCACCCACCTGCACGCGCCCGGTGACACATCCCTGTCCCGAAGGACAGCCCATAGGAGTCGGCCGCAGTTCGCCGAACCAACCTGCAGACCCCCGGTTTGGGGGAGACACCGAATCTGACCCACTCGGAGTCGGAAGTCAACGCCCCCCTGCCGAGCACTTCAGGACCGGTCGGGGTGACGGGGGCGCACTATAGTCGTCTCTCCCCTGTCCACGATCACGTTCCGGTCTGGGGCCCGCACCGCGGGGGCCCCCGGACCGGCTTATGGCGTCCCCCAGTGTCCTCACGGTATGCCCACCTCCCTGCTTCGCCATCGCATCTGTCTGGTGATCGGCACTCGGCCGGAGGCCATTAAAATGGCCCCCGTCCTCGCAGCGCTCCAGCAGGACCCGCGCATCCAGCCACTGGTCGTCGCCACCACCCAGCACCGGGAAATGCTGCAGCAGGCCCTCGGGATCTTCGGGATCACCCCGGATATCGACCTGGACCTCATGCAGGCCGGCCAGGACCTCGGGACCTTCACCGGCCGGGCGATCGAGGCCCTCACCGACTGCTTCCGCACGCACCGTCCTGAGTACGTCCTCGTCCAAGGGGACACCTCCACGGTCTGCGCCGCGGCCCTCGCCGCCTTCTATCTCGATATCCCGGTCGGCCACGTCGAGGCCGGTCTCCGCTCCTTCGACCTCGCGCACCCCTTCCCCGAAGAGGCGAACCGCCGCATCGCCACCGCCGTGGCCACGCAGCACTTCGCCCCCACCGCCGAAGCCCGCGACAACCTGCTCGCGGAAGGGATCCCCCCCGAGGACGTCCTCGTCACCGGTAACACGGTGGTCGACGCCCTCCAGATGATCCCCCCCGCGGCCCATTTCACGACCGACGCCCTCCAGGCCGTCGCCTGGCAGGAACGCCCCACCCTCCTCGTCACCGTCCACCGCCGGGAATCCCTCGGCCAAGGACTGCTCGAGGTCTGCTCGGCGCTCCGCACCCTGCATGACCGCCTCGACGTCAACATTGTCTTCCCCGTCCATTTGAATCCGCGCGTCCGCACGCCGGTGCGTCGGCACCTCGACGGGCTCGAACGCGTGCATCTGGTGGACCCGCTCCCCTACCCGGATCTGCTGGAAGTCATGCGACGGTCGCAGTTGATCCTGTCTGATTCCGGTGGGATTCAGGAAGAGGCGCCATCGCTCCGGAAACCGATCCTTATTCTGCGCGACACCACCGAGCGCCCAGAGTGTGTGACCGCGGGCTTCGGTGAACTGGTCGGGACCGATCACGATACCATTGTCGCGCAGGCCACCATCCTGCTCACCGATCCCGCCGCATATGCCCGGCGCACCAGTGGGACGAATCCCTTTGGGGATGGGCAGGCCGGCGTCCGAATCGCCCGCGCCGTCTACGAGCGGCTGCAAGGCATCGGGAGCGGGGCCCCGCGGCGTCGCGCCCCGGTCGCGACCGAAGCCACGTCGTGGACGCCCCTCGATAACCCGGTGATTGAATGAGCAACGGCTGGCACCCGCGCTGCCTCGCACGACGAGCACGACGCTGATGGCGGGACGCCTGGACGCACTGCGTCGCCGTCGGCCCGCGGCGGCCTCCGAGCGTGGCTTTCGCGGCGGTCGCATCATGCCGCATCGCGCGATGCTCCGACTGGACGTCAGCCGCTGGCTGCTCGTCGATCTCGTCGCGCTGCCGATGATTTTCCTGCTCGCGTTCTTCATCGCGCTGGATCGCCTGTTGATCGCCTGGCAGTCGCTCTTCGAGATGCTGCATGGCCCGCTGGGGTTGCCAGGCACGGTCGCGGTGCGCGTCGTGGAAATCTGGCCCCTCGTTTTCGCGGTCCCGCATTTCACGGCAGTGGGACGCTGGCCCAGTCACGCAGATCTGCTCGTCGGCTGGGGGCTCACCGTGGGCCTGATCCTGCTCGGCACCTTCCTGCGTGGCAATTGGTCGCCAGCGGGCTACTTCCTGCGCGCCATTGCCTTCATTCAGGTCACCGCGCAGCTCTGGTTCACCTTCTCCACGGCCGACTTCAGCTATTCGCTGGCCACGCACATGTCGGGGCTGCTCGCGAATTGTCTCGTCATTCTCTTCATCGCGCCCGTCGCCGTTGGTGGCGTCTATTTCATTTTTGACATGCCCCTGTGGCAGAAGCTGCTGTTGGGCACGATCATGGCGCTGCATTTGATGGTCTTTATCCCGCTGCTGGTCGTGGTCCATGCCTGGATCATTTACCGCTGCTCCCTGCTGACGCTGCCGCTGCTCTCGCTCATCTTCGGGCCGCTGCTGCTGATTTTTGTCTTTGTAGCACTCTACGGCTGGGCGATGAGCTGGCGGGATGGCGGTCCATGATGATCGTGACCATTGCCAGCTGGCTGCTCTGGTTCTGTGTGGCCGTCATGCTCGTGTATTTGCTCCGGCACCACTTCTTCACGATCAACCGGCTCTTCAGCGATGTGCGGCAACCGTACGTCGACGTGTTGCAAGCAGACTGGCCCCATCTCGAAGTGTATGTGCCCGCCCACAATGAAGCCCGCGTCATTCGGGACTCCATTGAAGCGCTGCTCTCCGCGGATTACCCCACCGATCGCCTGCGCATCATTCCGGTCGATGACCGCTCCACAGACGGCACCCGTGCCATCCTCGAGGAGTACGCCGCCCTGTATCCGGAGCGGATCTTTCCGGTGCTGCGCGATGGCGGCACGCCTGGCAAGGCCGCCGCACTCGCCGAGGCGATGGCCGCGCCGTTGGGGGAGATCTGCCTGGTGTTCGATGCCGACTATGTCCCGGGGCCCCGCCTGTTGAAGCAATTGGCGGCGCCGTTCTTTGATGCCGAAGTGGGCGCCGTCATGGGACGGGTCGTACCGCTCAACATCAACAAGTCGCTGCTCACTCGGCTGCTCGATCTGGAACGCACCGGTGGCTATCAAGTCGATCAGCAGGCCCGCATGAACCTCCACCTCATTCCGCAGTACGGCGGAACGGTGGGCGGCGTGCGACGCGTGGCGCTGCTGCAGGCCGGTGGATGGAATGCCGAGTCGCTGGCAGAGGACACGGACCTCACCTTCCGCTTGGTGATGAATGGCTGGTCGGTGGTGTACCAGAACCGGTCGGAATGCTACGAAGAAGTGCCAGAGACGTGGGATGCCCGCATGCGGCAAATCCGTCGGTGGGCCAAGGGGCACAATCAGGTCATGCGGCGCTACATGGGGACGCTGATCCGCAATCGCATCAACATGCCCCGCCGCCAGTTCATCGATGGCGTCCTGCTGCTGGGGATCTACGCGGTGCCGATCATTCTCCTGATCGGGTGGGCGTGCGCGATCATCCTGTTCTACGCCGGATATCCGCCGGCGTGGGGGCGCATCACGATCCTCGCCGTCATGTCGTTTAATACGGTGGGCAATTTTGCGGCGTTCTTCCAAGTGGCCGCGGGCAGTCGACTCGATGGATCGCGGGAGCGGATCCGCATGCTCCCCTTCCTGCTCTTTGGCTTTGTGTGGAGTATGCTGACGGTCGCGCGCGCCACACTCTCCCGGGAATCGTGGATGCGGAACCGGCCGGTGCGCTGGGAAAAGACGGAACGGTTCCGCAATGATCGGGCCACCTCACTCAAGGCGCGCGCGTCGCGGCGCCGTCAGAAGAGTCCCTCCTAATGGCACCGGGACTGGTCTTTGCGCTCGTTTTGATCGTCACCATCCTGTGGGGGATGCTGCCGTTCATTCCGGCTTTCATTGAACTGTGGTGGCCGAAGGACGCTATCCCGCTCAATGCGGTTGGTAAGGATTCCGGGCAACTCTCCTTCTTCGCCGAATCGTTTGGGAAGCGGATGGCCCGCGAAGGCATGCTGAGCGCTGACGCGCCCGTTCGCCTCGCCGATGGCAGCCCGGTCGTGCATCACTCGCGCACGCGGCCACTGCCGGCGCGCGAGGAGCCGGCGAACAATATGGTGCTGCTGCTCGACGATGCCCCGCTCCCCGACAACCTCGTCGTCACGCGCGAATCGCTCGCACAGCGCACCTTTCGCGGCGGACGCGCCAGCAGCTTCCGTGCGATTCTGGGACAGCAGGATGTGCTCCTCGGCGACGCCTCGCTAATTCAGCGCTGGGTCCATGCCGTGGGCCATCTGGTCGTTGGTGATCGGACGCGGCTGCGTGGGCGGGCGACCAGTGATCGGGACATCCTCCTGCGCACCGATGTGTCGTTTGATCGGCTCGATGCCCCAGTGGTCCGAGTGGCCGGACAGGGACGCCTGGAGACGCCCATCATGCCGCTCTCTGCCTACACGCCCTTCATTCCGGAAGGCGCAGTGTCGCTCGGTACCGCCTACTGGCGCGTCACGGGCGATCTGGAGATTCCCTCCGGCTGCTCCCTGCGCGGGAGTGTCATTGTGCTGGGCAAGGTGATTGTGCAGCCCAACGCGCGCGTGGAAGGGTCCATTAAGGCCCGCGGGTTGCTGCATGTGCAGGCGAACGCGGTCGTCATGGGCTCGCTCGTCTCACAGCAGCAGATCATCGTCGAAGATGGCGCCCGGGTGAACGGTCCCTTGATCGCGGAGCGGTCGATGGCGATCGGCGCCGCGGCCATTGGCATGGCCAGCCGTCGCACGACGATCTCGGCGCCGCGCATCCGTTTGCACAGTGGCGCGACGATCTACGGGGCCGTGGTGGCCTCGCAGGCCGGACTCACGGTGATCTAGCGCACCCGTTGGCGGGGTGACCCGCGGCGAGCCGCATGCGTGCGTCTTGTGCGCGCCCCGCATACCGGAAACGTAAAGCGCCCCGGAGTCCAACTCCGGGGCGCTTTGCACAGGCAGAACCGACCGCCTACGTCGCGATTACCAGCGGTAGTGGGCGAAGGCCTTGTTGGCCTCGGCCATGCGGTGCGTGTCTTCCTTCTTCTTGATGGCATTGCCTTCGCCACGGCTCGCCGCGAGCACTTCGCTGGCCAGCTTCTCCGGCATGCTCTTTTCGTTGCGATCGCGCGAATACCCGATCAACCAACGCATCGCGAGCGCGGTGCGGCGGTCCGGACGCACTTCCACCGGCACCTGGTACGTGGCACCACCGACGCGGCGGCTCTTGACCTCAACGACCGGCTTGAGGTTGTTCAGCGCCTGCTTGAACACGGTGACACCCGTCTGGCCCGTCTTGGACTCGACGATGTCCATCGCGCCGTAGAAGATCCCTTCGGCGGTGGACTTCTTGCCCTGCGTCATCAGGGAGTTGATGAACTTCGAGACAGTCTGGCTGTCATAGCGCGCGTCGGGGAGGACGGTGCGCTTCACGGCACTCTTGCGGCGGCTCACTTCTTCTTACCTCCGGCAGCGGCAGCGGCGCCCTTCTTCGGACGCTTCGTGCCATACTTGGACCGGCTCTGGTTACGCCCGTTCACGCCCGAGGCGTCGAGCGTGCCACGCACGATATGATAACGCACACCCGGGAGATCCTTCACACGGCCGCCACGCACGAGCACAATCGAGTGCTCCTGCAGGTTGTGGCCTTCACCCGGAATGTACGCGGTGACTTCGAGCTGATTGGTGAGGCGGACACGGGCCACCTTGCGGAGCGCCGAGTTCGGCTTCTTGGGCGTCGTGGTGTAGACGCGGGTGCACACGCCACGCTTGAAGGGATTGCTCTTCAGCGCGGGGGCCTTGGACTTCTCCACCACGTCCTTGCGGGCGCGACGGACCAGCTGGTTAATCGTAGGCATTCGCCTGTACGTCCTGGGTAAATGTTCGTAGACCAGTTTCTACGTGAATCGCGACAGAGCCCCAGACCACGGGGACGGGCATACCAACCACCCGGAACCTGCATCCCGGCAGCACCACACCGGGATCTTCACCACGTACCTCTTCTTGCGCCTGTCGCGGCACGGAACAGACCCGAAAGATACCCCATGGCGGGTCCCCCGGTCAAGGCGAGATCCCCGACTCAACGAACCTCCCCACCCGGGGGTACCTTTACGGAGCCCTTCCCTGATCCCGCCGGTCCTTTCTGCCATGTCCGCCTTCAAACAGCGCGTCCAGCAGGCCCTTACTGCCGACTTCCTGATCGAACGGGAATTGGGCGGCGGCGGCATGTCGCGCGTCTTTTTGGCCACCGAGCGGGCCTTGGAACGGCGGGTGGTGATCAAGGTCCTCCCGCCGGAGTTGGCGGCCGGCGTGAATGTGGAGCGGTTCCGGCGCGAGATTCAACTGGCCGCCCAACTCCAGCACCCCCTCATTGTGCCACTGCTGGCCGCCGGCGAAGATGGCGGGTTGCTCTGGTTCTCCATGCCGTACATCGAGGGCGACTCGCTGCGCGATGCGCTGGACCAGCGCGGGCGGATGTCGCCGCGTGATGTGGTGCGCATTCTGCACGATGTCGTCGATGCCCTCGCGTATGCGCACGCCCGTGGCGTGGTGCATCGGGATATCAAGCCGGACAATATTCTCACCTCGGGCATGCACGCCCTGGTGACGGACTTCGGGGTGGCCAAGGCGCTGCGGGCGTCCATCCCGTTGGCCGGCGGCACGGCCACCGGGATGGCGATCGGCACGCCGGCGTATATGGCACCGGAGCAGCTGGCCGCCGATCCCGCCGCCGATCACCGGGTCGACATCTACGCCGTGGGGCTCTTGGCCTACGAGCTGCTCGCCGGGCGCTCCCCGTTCTCGGGCGCCTCACCGCAAGCGACCCTCGCGGCGCAGCTCACGCAAATGCCGGAGCCCCCACATCGGTCCATCGCCGACATTCCCGAGGCGTTGTCCGCGCTGATCATGCGCTGCCTCGCCAAGGATGCGACCGAACGTCCGGCATCTGCGACCGCCCTGCTGACGGCGATCGAAGCGCTGCCGCTGCTCCCCGCCCATCATGGTGGGAATGGTGGGGCACCAGTACGCCCCGGTGGTGCCGCCGATCGTCGGACCCCAACGCGTCGCTGGCCGATGGCCGCCGCCCTCCTCAGCGTTGGCGCGGTGGCCACCTGGCTGCTCCTGCGACCCCCCTCGACCACCTCACGCCCCGGCGCTGCGGACTCACTCACCGCACGGGATGCTGGACCCGGCGGCGATCGGTCTCAACGGCTCCGGCTGGATTCCACCGTCGCGGGACCACCGGTTCACGTCGATACGATTGTCATTGAGCGAGGGGCCACCGATGCCGCCCGCGGCGTGGCCGTCCCGGTCGTCATCACCCGGGCGGAGTCGCTCGCCATCGCCGCCTCCTTCCGGAGGCGGACCGACACCGGCACCACCATGGCCGACGCGCGCGCCCTCGACCGGGCGCAGCTGTTGGAGGAGGTCGGCCGAGTGCTCGCCGATTCGGTGTCGCAAGCGATCCTGCGTCTGCGCCAGGACACGGCCTTCTCACGCAGCTCACGGGGCTTACAGCCAGCGACGGGCGGCCCCACGGCGCGGGTGACCCCGATCCTCGGGCCCGTGACTGATGGACGCGCGCGCGTCGTGGTCACGACCTATAAGAACTCCACGGGGCGGCGCGACCTCGTGCCAGCGATCCGCAGCCTGTCGCGCTTTCTCCGCGACGGCTTGCCGACAGAGCGCTTCACGGTGGTGGATTCCGAGACGACGGCGCGGGCGAGTCGCGCACAACCAGACCCTATGGCAATGGGATGGAGTCTGCGCGCCGACTACGTCATCAGCGGCGTCGTGCTACAGCGCGCCGATTCGATCGTGTGGCTCACGATGCTCACCGATCTGCGCGGCCGCTTCTCCCGCGCCGGCGAGGTACTGTCCGCACAGGCGACGCCCACGGCGGCCTTTGATGCGTCATTACTCAATGTGAAGAATTGGCTCGACAGTGCGGCCGTGCGTCGCCGGAGCGCCGGAAACGGCACGGGGCGGCGCCGGTTACCCGGCCCCGCCCCGCGCTCCTAACCGTCACCCACGAGCCGCTTAGAGCGGCTCGTCGCCCATCGTAAAGGGCATCGGTTCCGCGAACGCGCCAGGCAGCAGCGCTTCGAAGTTCGGCTCGATCGCCTCCGGGATGGGCTCCGGCACGGGGATCGCGTCGGACTCCACCTCGACTTCCTGGTAGCGGTACATACCCGTACCGGCCGGAATGAGGTGCCCGATGATGATGTTTTCCTTGAGCCCCAGCAAGTTGTCGCGCGAGCCACGGATGGCCGCATCGGTGAGGACGCGCGTGGTCTCCTGGAAGGAGGCCGCCGACACGAACGACTGCGTGGTGAGCGAGGCCTTCGTGATGCCGAGGAGGAGCGGTTCGGCCGTTGCCGGCTGAATCTTCTTCTTCTTGGCATCTTCGTTGACGTCGCGGAACTCCGACCGATCGACATGCTCGCCTTCGAGCAGCTCGGTATCGCCGGAATCCACGATGCGCACCTTCTGCAGCATCTGCTTGACGATCACGCCAATGTGCTTGTCGTTGATCTTCACGCCCTGCAGGCGATAGACCTCCTGCACTTCGTTCAGCAGATACTCCTGCACCGCCCGCGGGCCCTTGATCCGCAGAATGTCGTGCGGATTGACCGGGCCTTCGGAGATACGGTCGCCGGCGCGCACGCGGTCACCCTCGTGCACCCGGAGGTGCTTGCCCGACGGGACTTCGTACACCTGCTCCGGCTGCGACTCATCGACCACCCACTGGCCACGTTCCACCAGCGCCGGACGGACAAAGACTTCGCGCTTGCCGCGCTTGATCTCGCCGAACCGGACAAAGCCGTCGATCTCGGAGATGTTGGCCGGATCCTTCGGACGACGCGCTTCGAAGAGCTCGGCCACACGCGGCAGACCGCCGGTGATGTCGCGCGTCTTGTACGCCTCGCGGCTGATCTTGGCGAGAATGGTGCCCGCCGTGATCTCTTCCCCGTCCTCAATGACGATGACGGCGCCGACCGGCAGGATGAAGTCGCGCACGCGCTTCTCCTTGCCGCCCTTGTTCTGCCAGATCTCGATGTGCGGATGGAGCTTCTTCTCGCGGTCTTCGATCACGACACGCTGACGCAGACCGGTCAGTTCGTCGAGCTCTTCCGACAGCGACTCGTCTTCCACCAAGTCGACGAAGCGCACGGTGCCTTCGACGTCGGCGATGATGGGGTTCGAGTACGGGTCCCACGTGAAGACGGTGTCGTCACGCTTGACCGTATCGCCATCCTTGACCGCCAGCAACGCACCGAGCGGCACCTGGAGGCGCGCTTCGATGGCCGCGTTCTTCTCCGCCGACGCCTTGATGATCATTTCGCCTTCGTACGACGTCACGACCATATCGCCTTCAGCATTCTTCACCGCCACAAGGCGATCGCCGAATTCGATGACACCAGCCTTCTTCGTCTTGCGGGCCGTCTGCTCGGCGATACGCGCCGCGGTACCGCCGATGTGGAACGTCCGCAGCGTCAGCTGCGTACCCGGCTCGCCGATGGACTGCGCGGCGATGATGCCCACCGCTTCGCCCAGATCGACCATGGCCATGGTGGCCAAGTTGCGCCCATAGCACATCCGGCAGAGCCCACGCTTCGCTTCGCAGGTCAGCACCGAGCGGATCTTCACCATCTCGATGCCCGAGTCTTCGATGCTCTGCGCCATCTCCTCCGAAATCAGCTCGCCCGCTTCCACGAGCAGCTTCGGCCGACCCGCTTCGTCGCGCTCCATGGGATCGAGAACATCCTCAGCCGCGACGTTGCCGACGAGACGCTCGGCGAGCGGCTCGATCACATCTTCGCCTTCCTTCAGCGCCGACGTATCGATGCCGAGGATCGTGCCGCAATCCTCTTCGGCGATCGTCATGTCCTGCGCCACGTCCACCAGACGACGCGTGAGGTACCCGGCGTCGGCCGTCTTCAGTGCCGTATCCGCCAGCCCCTTCCGGGCGCCGTGCGTCGACGAGAAGTACTCCAGAACTGACAGCCCTTCGCGGAAGTTCGACTTAATCGGGTTTTCAATGATTTCGCCGATACCACCGGTGAGCTTCTTCTGCGGCTTGGCCATGAGGCCGCGCATCCCCGCCAGCTGGCGGATCTGGTCGCGCGAACCACGGGAGCCGGAGTCGAACATCATGTACACCGGATTGAAGCCACCCTGCGACTCACGCATGGTCTTGACCATGGCGTCCGCAACGTCGGTGTTGGCGTGCGTCCAGGTGTCGATGACCTTATTGTAGCGCTCGCCGTTCGTGATGTTACCGGTCGCATACGCGCGCTGGAACCGCTCCACGCGCTCGGATGCTTCCTGCAGCAACGTGACCTTCTCCTTCGGGATGTGCAGATCTTCGATCCCGATCGAGACACCGCCGCGCGTCGCGTTGCGGAACCCGAATTCCTTCAGGCGGTCGAGCAGCGCCACCGTCTCCGCGAGCCCGCAGTTGCGATAGCTCTGGAAGACGAGTTCGCCCAGCGCCTTCTTCTTCATGTCCTTGTTCAGGAACGGCAGCCCCGCCGGGACGATCGCGTCAAACAGCACGCGCCCCGTCGTGGTGACGATCCAGGTCGGCGTCTCCTCACGACGATCCAACCACCGGATCGCGCTCTGGAAGCCGACACGATCGTTCACGATCGCGAGTTCGACTTCCGCGACGGTCGTGAAGGCCGGCAGCTTGATCGACTGGGCCGGATCCTTCGCGATGGCGTCAAAGCCCACCGGCGCCTTGGTCGCGACGTAGCAGCCGAGCACGATGTCCTGGCTGGGCTCCGCCACCGGACGGCCGTCGGACGGCTTCAAGATGTTGTTGGACGACAGCATCAGCACGCGCGCTTCGATCTGCGCTTCGAACGACAGCGGCACGTGCACGGCCATCTGGTCACCGTCGAAGTCGGCGTTGAACGCCGCACAGACGAGCGGGTGAATACGAATGGCCTTGCCTTCCACGAGCACCGGCTCGAAGGCCTGGATGCCCAGGCGGTGGAGCGTCGGGGCGCGGTTGAGCAGCACCGGATGGTCCTTGATGATGCTTTCCAGCACCTCGTAGACCATGGCGTTCTCGCGCTCGACGATCTTCTTCGCGCGCTTCACCGTCTCCGCTTCGCCGCTCTCCACCAGCTTGTGGATGATGAACGGCTTGAAGAGTTCCAGCGCCATCGCCTTCGGCAGGCCGCACTGGTGCAGCTTGAGCTCCGGGCCCACGACGATGACCGACCGGCCCGAGTAGTCCACGCGCTTGCCGAGCAGGTTCTGACGGAACCGGCCCTGCTTGCCCTTGAGCATGTCGGACAGCGACTTGAGCGGACGCTTGCCACGGCCACGAATGGCCTTGGACCGGCGACCGTTGTCGAACAGCGCGTCCACCGCTTCCTGCAGCATACGCTTTTCGTTGCGCAGGATGACTTCCGGCGCGCGATGCGAGATGAGCTTGGTGAGGCGGTTGTTCCGGTTGATCACGCGACGATACAGGTCGTTCAGATCGGAGGTCGCGAAACGACCGCCGTCGAGCGGCACGAGCGGACGCAGATCGGGCGGGATCACCGGAATGACATCCAGGATCATCCATTCCGGACGATTGCGGATCTCGCCGCCTTCGCCGCTGGTGCGGAACGCGTCCACGATCTTGAGGCGCTTGAGCATCTGCTTCTTGCGATGCTGCGACGTCTCGCCCACGAGCGAGGCGCGCAGCTCCTCGGCCACCTTGTCGACGTCGAGCCGCTTGAGCAGCTCGCGCACGGCCGGCGCACCGATGTCGGCGACAAACGCCGCATCGCCCTCGGCCTTCGCCTTCTGGCGCAGGTCGAGGTATTCGTCTTCGTCGAGCAGCTGCCGTTCACGCACATCCTGCGCGCCGGCATCAATGACGATGTAGTTGCTGTAATAGATCACCTTCTCGAGGTCACGGAGCGTGACATCGAGCAGGTTCCCCATCGGGCTCGGCAGGGTCTTGAAGAACCAGATGTGCGCAACCGGCACGGCCAGTTCGATATGCCCCATGCGCTCGCGCCGGACCTTGCTGAGCGTGACTTCCACGCCGCACCGGTCGCAGATCACGCCGCGATAACGGATCCGCTTGTACTTGCCGCAATGGCATTCCCAGTCCTTGACCGGACCAAAAATGCGCTCGCAGAAGAGGCCATCCTTTTCCGGCTTGAAGGACCGGTAGTTGATGGTCTCCGGCTTGGTGACTTCGCCCCAGGACCACCAGGTGCGGAGCCCGGCCATTTCCAGCCGTTCCCGTTCCTTCGGATCCTTCGGGCCCCGGATCTCCTCAGCGGAGGCGATCCGGACGGACATATAGTCAAACGCCGATGCACGCGCTTCGCGTGCGCTGCGGAAATCGATCATCGCTTATTCCTCACCTGCGTTGCCGTTGCCACCCGCATCCAGGAGGTCGATCCCGGTGCCATCGGTGGATCCGAGCGTGACCTTGATGCCGAGCGCCTGCAGTTCCTTCACAAGCACGTTGAACGACTCCGGGATCCCGGGTTCGGGCAGGTTCTGCCCCTTCACGATCGCCTCGTAGACACGGCTCCGGCCGTTCACGTCGTCGGACTTGACCGTCAGGATTTCCTGCAGCGTGTGCGCCGCGCCATAGGCCTCAAGCGCCCACACTTCCATTTCCCCGAAGCGCTGGCCGCCGAACTGCGCCTTACCGGCGAGCGGCTGCTGCGTCACGAGCGAGTACGGTCCAATGGACCGCGCATGGATCTTGTCGTCGACCAGGTGCGAGAGCTTCAAGACGTACACTTCACCCACCGTGACCGGCGCGTGGAACATCTCGCCCGTCCGGCCGTCGCGCAGATGCACCTTGCCAGCGGGGGTCAGCCCGGCCAGACGCACCAATTCCATACCCGCGGCATCGACATCGGACTCACCCTTCGGCCCGAGCATCGCCGCCAGCGCCGGCTGGCCGATCCGCTGCAACGTTTCCACCGGGCTCATCGCGGCATCCGTCGCCAGTGCGGCGATCGCGGCCTCCCGGTCACCCGGCAGGTCGGACTCGGCCGACTGATGCATCGCCATCGTGGCCTGCACCGCGGCGATTTCCCGTTCCGCGACGGTCTTGGCCGCCGAGACAAGGAACTCACGGACCCGTGCACCCAACGCCTTCGTTTCCGCCGACATACCGCGCCCAACGAGATCGTTGAGGCTGGCGTCATGCAGCAACTCCACCTTGTCCGGCAGACGGCGATCCGGCTTGATGTCGGCCAACAGGTGGCGCACATCTTCCGGCGTCGCATCCGACGAGCCATTGCCGAGCGCCAGCGTTTCGCGCGCCCAGCGGAGGCCGGCGAGCTTCATCAGCAAGCCGATTTCGCGCTCGTTCGCGCCTTCGAACACTGGCGTCTTGGCGTAGAAGTTGAGCAGCTTCGCCGCCCACCCGAGGTGGGTTTCGAGGATCTGCCCGACGTTCATACGCGACGGCACGCCCAGCGGGTTGAGCACGATGTCCACGGGACGCCCGTTCGGCAGGAACGGGAGATCTTCCTCAGGGACGATACGCGCCACGATACCCTTGTTGCCGTGACGGCCGGCCATCTTGTCACCCACCGAGATTTTGCGCTTCTCGGCGAGGTACACCTTGACCAGCTGAATCACGCCCGGAGGGAGCTCATCGGGCTGCAGAATGCGATCGATCCGCTCTTCCGCACGCTCTTCGATCCGCGCCTTCTCTTCGTTGGCGGCATCGAGGATTTCGCGGACGCGATCGTTCGCGCTCTTGTTCTCCACGCGGAACGTCTTGAGATCGAGCGTGGCGAAGCGCAGACCGGCCAACAGTTCCTTGGTCAGCACCGTGCCAGCTTCCATGGCCGCTTCGACCGTGCCGGCGCGCAGCGCCATCGACACCGTCTCGCCTTCGAGGAGGGTCGACAGCTCCGCATCACGCACTTCATTGACGCGGATCTTGTCTTCCCCTTCGAGGCGGCGCACTTCACCGATCCGTTCGCCGCGATCCTTTTCCACGACCTGATCTTCGACGCGCGAGAAGATCTTGACGTCGATGACCACGCCTTCCATGCCAGGCGGCACCTTGAGGGACGAATCCTTCACGTCCTTCGCCTTCTCACCGAAGATGGCCGTCAGCAGCTTTTCTTCGGGGGAGAGTTCGGTTTCACCCTTCGGCGTGATCTTGCCGACCAGCACGTCGCCCGGCTTGACCTGTGCGCCGATGCGCACAATGCCACGCTCGTCGAGATCCGTGAGGGCCTCCTCGGCGACGTTCGGGATTTCCCGCGTGATTTCTTCCTGCCCGCGCTTGGTGTCGCGCACGTGCAGTTCGAGCTCCTGGATGTGAATCGACGAGAAGACGTCGAACTTCACCAAGCGCTCCGAAAGGATGATGGCGTCTTCGAAGTTGTGGCCATACCAGGGCATGAAGGCGACCGTCACGTTGGCGCCCAGCGCGAGCTGGCCCATTTCCGTGGCGGCACCGTCGGCCAGCACCTCACCCTTCGCGACCTGCTGTCCGACACGGACGAGCGGACGCTGGTTGATGGCGGTGTCCTGGTTGGTACGCCAGTACTTCTTCAGCTTATACCGATCGATCTGGCCGAGGCGCGCGAGCGGCCGGTCACCCGGCTGCGCCGGCGTGAGCCGGCCCGCGTCGACGATGATCTCGTCGGCGGTCACGTTGGTGACAATGCCGGCCCGGCGCGCGATGATCACCGCGCCAGAGTCGACGGCCACCGTCGCTTCCAGCCCCGTGCCCACCAACGGCGTGCGCGGGTTGAGCAACGGCACGGCCTGACGTTGCATGTTCGAGCCCATGAGGGCGCGGTTGGCGTCGTCGTGCTCGAGGAACGGAATCAGCGCCGAGGCGATGGAGACGAGCTGCTCAGGGGCGACGTCCATGTAATCGATATTGGACGGCGGCTCGAGCGGAAGGTCCCCGCGCTTCCGGGAGAGCACCAGATCGTCGACGAACGAGCCGTCCGCGTTGAGCTTGGAGTTCGCCTGCGCGATGATGGCGTCTTCTTCCCGGTTGGCGTCGAGCCACACGAGCTCACCCGTCACCTTGCCATCCTTCACCACGCGGTACGGGGTCTCGATGAAGCCGAGGTCGTTCACGCGGGCAAAGCAGGCGAGCGACGTGATCAGGCCGATGTTCGGACCTTCCGGCGTCTCGATGGGGCACATGCGCCCGTACTGCGAATAGTGCACGTCACGGACTTCGAAGCCGGCGCGCTCACGGGTGAGGCCGCCCGGTCCAAGGGCCGACAGACGGCGCTTGTGGGTAAGCTCACTGAGCGGATTCGTCTGGTCCATGAACTGCGACAGCTGCGACGAACCAAAGAACGCCTGGATGACCGCTGACACGGTCCGGGCATTCACGAGGTCATCGAGCGAGATCTTTTCAGGATCGGTATTGATCGACATCCGCTCCTTGACCAGTCGCGCCATGCGCGAGAGGCCGACGGAGAACTGGTTGGCGATCAGTTCGCCCACCGACCGGATGCGGCGATTGCCGAGCTGGTCGATGTCATCCACATCCCCGCGCCCTTCGTGGAGTTCCACGAGCTGGCGGATGATTTCCACGAAGTCCTCACGGGTGAGGACGGTGGTGGACATGGCGGTGTTGAGGCGCAGCCGCTGGTTGATCTTGTAGCGGCCGACGCGTCCGAGGTCATAGCGCTTCGGCGAGAAGAAGAGGCGCTCGAGCGCCTGCTTTGCCGTTTCGCGGTTCGGGGCATCGCCCGGCCGGAGGAGCGCATAGATCTGCTTGAGCGCTTCTTCTTCGTGGCGGGTCGGATCCTTCGCCAGGGTGTTCTTGATCAGCGTGGACTCGGCCCGGCCGGAGGCGACGAAGACATGGACCTTCGTGATGTCCGCCTTCCGGATCTTCTTGATCGTGGCATCGGTGAGCACGGAGCCCTTTTCCGCCACTTCTTCGCCCGTTTCCGCATCGACGACGTCGCGCGCCAGCGTGCGGCGCACATCGCGCTCGCCGCGGTCAATCGCGTCCTGTTCGTCGCGCAGATCGATCTGCGTGTACGAGGCAAACACCTTCACCGAAGTGAGCCCCTGCCGCACAAGGCGGTTGAGGACTTCTTCGGTCAGTTCATCCCCTTCCCGGACGAGGAGCGCCGCTTCGGAGCGCTCGCGCTCGGCCTTCGCCTTCTTGGTCTTCGGCTTCGGCGCATCGGAGGCGGTGACTTCGCCTTCGAGCGTGATGTCTTCGGCGATGATCGCGCCCAGGACTTCCCGCTGTTCGTTCCGCGTGATGCGGTCGCGGGTCAGGTCAAGATCGCGTTCGGCGAAGAACAGGCGCAGGATATCGCGGTTCTCGCCGTAGCCGAAGGCGCGCAGGAGCGCCGTCGCCGGGAACTTCTTTTTCTTGTCGATGTGGACGTAGATCACATCGTGGATGTCCACGGTGAACTCGACCCAGGAGCCGCGGAACGGGATGATGCGCGAGGAGAGGAGGCGCTGCCCGTTCGGGTGCGTCGACTCTTCGAACACCACACCGGGCGACCGGTGCAGCTGGGAGACAATGACGCGCTCGGCGCCATTGATGACGAAGGTGCCGAGCTCGGTGAGGAGCGGCAGTTCGCCGAGGAAGACTTCCTTTTCGATGATGTTCCGGGGGCGCTTGCCGTCGCCGGTATCTTCAAAAATGACCAGCTGCAGCGTCGCCTTGAGCGGCGCCGAGTAGGTCATATCACGCTCAATGCACTCGGCGACCGAATATTTCGGCTCGCCCAGGCTGTAGCGGACGAATTCCAGCGAGAAATTCTCGTGGACGTCGGTGATGGGGAACAGGTCCTTGAAGACGCGCTCGAGGCCAACGTCTTCGCGCTCCTGCGAGGCGGCATCCAACTGCAGCAGCGATTCAAACGCGCGCGTCTGGATATCGAGGAGATGGGGCATATCCATGCCCGTCTCGAGCTTCGCAAACGAGATCTGGTTCATCATGTCCTTTTACCGCGTACGGGGTGCGCCGGCATGGTCCTTCCGGAGGCGCAAAACACTTCGTCCCCGGTACCGCAGGCTGGCGAACCAGCCGGCGGTACCGGGGCGAAGCGCTCCAACGACGAAACTGCGACCAACAGGATTGGCGGGGTCCGCCAAGCCGACTTACTTGACTTCGACCGTCGCGCCTTCGGCCTCGAGCTTGGCCTTGAGCGCCGCGGCGTCGTCCTTCGTCACGTTTTCCTTCACGGTCTTCGGCGCGCCGTCGACCAGGTCCTTCGCTTCCTTCAGGCCCAGGCCGGTGACTTCACGCACCACCTTGATGACCTGGATCTTCTTCGCGCCGGCTTCCTTGAGGATGACGGTGAACTCGGTCTGCTCTTCCACAGCGGCCGCCGGGGCCGCCGCGCCGCCGCCGCCCGCGGCAACCGCGGCGATGGTGACGTTGAACTTCGTCTTGAACGCTTCGATCAGCTCGGACAGCTCGATGACGCTCATCGCGCCGATCGCGTCGAGAATCTCGTCCTTGCTCAGGGTCGTGCTAGCCATGGTGGTACTCTCCGTATGTCTCCCCCAGGGAGCCTGGGGCGTGTGATCAGGCGAACGCCTGGGGAACTCAGTTGGAGCCTTCGAGATCCGCCTTGCGGGCGTCGAGGGCGAGGGCGAACATCATCGGGATGCTGTTGAGGTAACCAGCGAAGATCGACAAGGCTTCGTCGCGCGTCGGGAGCGTGGCCAACTTCATGACCAGCGTCTCGTCGATCGCCTTCCCCTCGTAGATCCCGCCCTTAACGGACGGCTTCTGGTCGTTCTCCTTCGCAAAGTCGGAGAGGACCTTCGCCGCCGTGATGGCATCCTGCGCCACCACGACCCCCGTCGGGCCCTTCAGTGGCTGGGTAACCAGCCCGCTCTCGTTGACCGCCCGGAGCGCCAGCGTGTTCTTGATAACCACATATTCGACGCCCGCCTTGCGGAACCGCCGACGGAGTTCCGTCATGCGCTTCACGTTCAGGCCGGTAAAGTCGGTGTAGTACACGGCGGCCGCCGTTCCGAGCTTCTGACGAAGCCCGTCGACGAGCACCTGCTTATCGTTTTTCTTCATCTTCATGGTCGCGTCGCCTCTTACCGGTACGGCGTGGTGTCGATGGTGACGCCGGGTCCCATGGAGCTGGACACCGCGACGTTGCGGATGTAAACGCCCTTCGCCGCGGACGGCTTAGCGCGGACAATCGTATCCATGAGCGCCGCCAGATTGGACTCGAGCTGCTCGGGGGTGAAGGAGACCTTGCCGATCGGGGCGTGCACATTGCCACCCTTGTCGACGCGGAACTCAATCTTGCCACCCTTCGACTCGCGCACCGCCTTGGCCACGTCAAAGGTCACGGTGCCGGCCTTCGGGTTCGGCATCAGACCGCGCGGACCCAGGACCCGACCGAGCTGGCCGAGCTGGCCCATCTGGTCCGGCGTGGCGATCAGGACGTCGAAATCGAGCCACCCTTCCTTGATCTTGGCGAGGTACTCGGTGCCGACGAAATCGGCGCCCGCGTCCTGCGCTTCCTGCACCTTCGGACCGGCGGCGATGACGAGCACGCGCATCGTCTTACCGGTACCAGCGGGGAGGACGACGGTGCCGCGGACGACCTGATCCGCATGCCGCGGATCGACGCCCAAACGGATCGCGAGTTCGACGGTCTCGTCGAACTTGGCGAACGCCATCTGCTTCACGAGCGCGAGGGCCTGCTTCGCATCGTATGCCACGCCGATCTGGCGGCGCTCACTCGCGCCCCGGTACTTCTTCCCGTGCGTATGCATACTCAGCCCTTCACCGTGATGCCCATCGACCGGGCCGCGCCCGCCATCATGGCGATCGCGCTCTCGACGGAGTCGCAGTTCAGATCCGGCATCTTGACCTCAGCGATCTTCTTGAGCTGGGCCTGCGTGATGGTGCCGACCTTGACCTTGTTTGGCTGACCCGAGCCCTTGGGGACGCCCACTTCCTTCTTGATGAGCTCCGCCGCCGGCGGAGTCTTCAGAATGAAGGTGAACGACTTGTCCCCGTAGATCGTCACCTCGACCGGGATGATCATATCACCGCCCTGCGTCCGAGCATTAAACTCTTTGCAGAAGCCCATGATGTTGATCCCCTGGGGGCCGAGGGCCGTACCAACGGGGGGCGCCGGGTTCGCCTTGCCTGCAGGAATCTGCAGCTTAACGAATCCAGTGACCTTCTTTGCCATGCGTTGTCCTCATCGCAGAGTCCGACGCCGGACCATCCGGCATCGGTAGTGCTCCCACTCCCCTCTTTTTTCCGTCGTCGTGGTGTACGACGTCCCACTCGGCGCGCGCCATCCCGGCCGCGGCACCGCTTTCGTTAATAGCCGCGCAACTGCAGGTAGTCGAGCTCGACGCTCGTCGGGCGCCCAAAGAGGCTCACCGACACTCGCACCTTGCCCTTGTCCGGCAACACTTCCTCGACCGTGCCGCTGAAATCTGCGAACGGCCCTTCCGTGATCTGCACCGGCTGTCCAATGAGGAACGGAATCTCTTCGCGCGCCGGGGCCTCGTCGGCCAGATCCACCTGCCCCAGGAGACGACGGACTTCGTCGTCACGCAGTGGCATCGGATCCTTCTCCTTGCCCACGAACTTGATCACACCCTGAATGGCATTGATCTCGTGAAGGGTGTCCTGACTGGCCACCATCTCCACCAGCACATAGCCGGGATAGATCTTCCGTTCGACGGTCACCTTCTTCCCGTTCCGGATCTCGACGACATCCTGCGTCGGCACGAGCGCCTGACGGATGAGCCGATCCTCGGGCGCCGCCTGATCCGCGTCGATTTTCCGCTGGATCAGCCGCTGCACCTTATTCTCATGCCCAGACGTGGTCTGGATCGCGTAAAAGCGGTGCTCGAGCATCGTCGTCGCCGCGCTCAGCGGCCGAAGAGCATCGCGGGCAAGCGCACCAACAGCGCCTGCAACGCCACATCAAGCAACGCAATGACGGCACCGAGCACGAGCACGAAGATGATGATCTGGATCGTCGCCTGCTGCAGCTGCGCACGATCTGGCCAGGTCACCCGCTTCATCTCGGCGATCACGTCATGATAGAACGTGACCAGACGCGCGCCGAGCCCAGGACGGGCCACTTCCGCCGGCGCGGTCATGATTACTTGGTTTCCTTATGCGTCTGATGCGCGTTGCAGCGCGGGCAGTACTTCTTCCACTCCACGCGCTCCGGATGCAGGCGCTTGTTCTTGGTGACGAAGTAGTTGCGGTTCTTGCACTCGGTGCACCCGAGGATGATCTTCTCGCGCGGCATATTTCCGGCTCCGTGCTACAGCACCAGACGTCGTGCCACCGGGTGCGCGGCCCGCATTCGCTGGGCGCGCTCCACCGATGGTTTCCCCGGGGAACGGGGTGAGCCTTGCAACGTAGCGGAGCGGGCGGGCCAGTGCAAGTCACGGCGGGACGGGACCTTGGACACCGTCCCGCCGATCAACGCCTGTCCGAACAAACACCGATACGTCGATGATTGGCTTCCTGTTCGCGACGCTGCTCCTGACCGATCGCCCACGCCCACCCCAGCCCCTTCCCCGGTCGACCGCACCCGTGGCGGCCGATACCGTCTCGGCCGATACCGTGGCGGCCGATACCGTGGCGGCCGACACCACCCCCACGGTCACCATCGGGGGCTTCCTCGACACGTACGTGGCCTGGGATTCCCACCGTCCCAGCACGTTGGATCGCCGTTTCACCACCGGGGCCGCCCGCCACAGTGAGTTCAATATCAATCTCGCCGTCCTTGATGCGACCATCAGCGCCCCGCGGCTTCGGGGACGCTTCGCGATCCAGTACGGCACCTCTGTCCAGGCGAACTATGCCGGCGAGCCACGCGTCGGCCAACTGAGCGGCCCGGAGGTCAGTCGGTTCATTCAGGAGGCGTATGCCGGCCTCAAGGTCGCCCCGACCCTCTGGGTCGATGCCGGGGTCTTTCTGGCCCCGTTTGGCGCCGAGAATTGGATCAGCCGGGACAATCCCGTCTACACGCGGTCCCTCATCGCCGACAACTCCCCCTACTACGAAAGCGGGGTCCGTGCGAGCTGGCAGCCCAAGCCGCAGCTCCAGCTGCAGTTGCATGTGATCAACGGCTGGCAGAACATCAGCGAAACCAACAGCAGTAAAGCGGTCGCGGTCCGCGCCGACTGGACGGCCTCCCCAGCGTGGACGATCGCGTACGACGCCTTCGTGGGGAACGAGCAACCCGATTCGCTGCCCGGGCGGCTGCGCCAATTCCATGAGCTCATCGTTCGATGGACCCCCGTTGCAGGGACGTCCCTCACCGCGACCATGGACGTTGGGCTGCAGGAGCGGGGGGCCGGTCACCACGATCAATGGCAGGGGATGGCGGTGCTGCTCCAACACCGGCTGTCGCCGACGCTGCAGCTGGGCGGCCGCATCGAGGCCTACGCCGACCCCAGCCAGGTCGTGGTCAGCACGGGACTCCCGAACGGGCTGCGTGCCACCGGTGGGTCCATCAACCTGGATGCCCAGCTCCACCGGCAGGTGGTCTGGCGCACGGAAGCGCGCCGGCTCATGGCCTCGACCTCCGTCTTCCCGGCCGGGCGGGGATCCCTGACTCGGGACAATGTCGTGCTGGTGACCAGTCTGGCGCTGACGTTCTAGCGTCGGAACGGCGCGAGCCTTAGCGACTCACCTGCACGCCAATCTGGAGCTGCCAGGGATCACCGCCCTTCGGCAGCACGCCGGCCCCTTCATTCACGGTGTACCGGTAGCGCTGCGCCACGGGATCAAAGCCCACCACACGCAGCAAGGGAACGCGGTTCACCACGGGATTCTGTGCAGAAATCCCTGTCGGCAGCTGCGCCTCCGCTCCCCACCGCGGGTTCAGCAGGTGGCCGACATTGAAGAGATCCAGCTGCAGCTCGGCGTGCGCGAGCGCCCCGCGTGCCGCCAGGCGCCGAGCAAGCCGGGCATCCACGCGATGCGACCACGGGGTGTAGACGCTGTTGCGCCCGGCGATCTCCCCCACATGCGCCCGGATATAGGGCGCCGCCAGATTGCCGGGGGTTGCCAGCAGACGACGCATGGAAGCCGCAACGTCGGCCGGGGTCGACGGATCGTCCGGATTGAAGAGAAAGGCCCGGTCGTTCCCGTTGGCCTCGTCGCCATTGATGTCCCCGTCCACCACCAGAGAGAACGGACGGCCACTGCTGCCGCGATAGCGCGCCGCAATCCGCACGCCCCACGGTCCCTCGATCTCCACACTCGAGACCACCCGGTGGCGGATATCCCCGTCGGAGGGCCCCCACGCCTGCGTCAGATCCCGAGGATCATCAACCACGGGAGTGAAGGTGGTGGCCGTCCGCGCCAGACAGCAGCCAAAGCTGGAGTTGTCCCGGGCCCGCCCCCAGGCGTACCCCACCATGCCGCGCACGCCCCGCTGAGGGTGCACGGTGAGCTCGGCGGTCAGATGCACCCGGTCGGCACGGGCGCCAGACTCCAGCGACAGGACCCGCGCATAGGCGGGCTGCTGCGCCGCCGCCCGGACGTCCGTGACGCCGGTGGCAACGGGAATCGTTGCTGCCGGCACCCACACCGCGCGCGCCGCCTCGGCGGCGAGCCGAAAGGCAGGCGTCGTGCGCAGATTCCGGTCGACGTAGTGGTAGTTGTCGGTGACCCGTGCCCCCTGGGCGCCAACTGTCAACGTGACCGTTGGCGCGACCCGGTGGCTCCACGCGACCGCCATCACCGTGGTACGCGGTGCCCGCACCGCACCAGTCACATTGAGATACGGCGGCGGCGTGGTGCTCATGACGGACAGTCCCGGAACCGTGGACGGATCCTGTCGGTACCGGAGGTAGTCGGGGGTGGGGACCGCCGCGCCGCGCACATCGACATCGGCGAGCAACGCCCCGGTGTACAGCAGCGCATTGTGTTGCACGTAATACGGGAGGCTCGCCGCGAACCGGCCGACACCGATGCGGACCACATCCCGCGCCTCCGCATCGGAGCGCCAGACGAGCTCCGCCCGCGGCTGCCACTGCGCGAGATCCCGCGGAGCACGCCCCGTGTGGACGCCAAACGCCGCGTCAACATCGGCACGGGTCGGCGGTGCGGTACCAAAGACGGTACCGTCCCAGCGCATCCCGGCCATCAACTCCCAGTGCGGCGACCACGCCCATTCCGCCTGCGCATACGCGCCCACTTCGAGCACCTGCTGCTGGGTGACGGGCGACGCACCACTGAGCGGCACCGTTCGCGTAAAGCGATTCGGCGTGCCGGCCTCAAGCGCCGCGATCGACGGAAAAACAAACAGGCCACTCTGCGATTCGGCGATCAATGTACGGGTGCCGGTCCACGCGTTGTCCGTACCAATGCGGAGCACCAGCGGGCCCACCGGCACACTCAGCCGATTGGTGAGCTGCAGCTGCCACTCACGACTGTCATCCGGCGCCAATCGATTGCCACCAAACTGCACCGTGGCATTGCCCATGGTGCCATCCGGCAACGCCGACCGCACCTGAACGAATCCGCGCGGAATCCCCGGAGACTCCGGGAGCAGACTACGACGGGAGGTTCCTGCCGCGAACTGCACTTCATGCACGCCCCGCCCCGCCCACTGGGTCCGCCACGACGCGGCGAGTTGTGCTTCCCGCGAGACGAGTCCCGCGCGCGCCTCCCGCAGGGCGATCGGCTGATCGACACCACCGCTCAGCGGACTGTTCCAATCACTGACCAGCAGACGCGCCGTGAACTGCTGCTGAGGGGACGACTGCCAGTCGACGCGCGCAAAGAGCGTCTGTGCCCGTGGTTGACGGTCGAGGCGGCCAAGCTGCGACGCCGGGTCCGTCAGGCCGTAGCGTTGGGCCAGCAGCCGGAGTATGCGCTCCAGCGAATCGCGCGCGATCCCGGTCGCCAATTCAGCGGCCGTCGTGGCAACATCCCCAGTGAGGAGGGGTTGCTGCGCATCCTGTCGTTCGTACGCCAGAAAGTAGTGCGCCCGGTCGCGACGGATGGGCCCACCAAGCGTCCACGCCGACTGCAGCAAGTGGGCAGTCCGTGCCGAACGGGGACGCCCCTGATAATCCTGAGGGGCACTCCAGGCGGTATTGCGCGCGCTGGTCACCCATATCGCTTCCAGATCGTTCGTACCAGTGCGCGTGACGGCAGCGATCTGCCCACCACTCTGCCGCCCTTGGCTGGCATCAAACACGGCCGTGTTGACCTCGACCTCGCGAATCGCCTCCAACGGAATCGCTGACGGCCCCGCGTTGACTTCACCCGCCCGCAATTGATTGCGGGCACCGAGCCCATCGATCCGGAGATCCGTGCCGGTCCACCGCATGCCGCCCAGCGCCAACTGCGGGCCGGCGAGCGGACTCAACGCGGCCAACGAAGTGAAATTCCGGTCGGCGACGGGGAGGGCCTGCAGCGTCGCCCGGTCGATCCGCGTACTGCCACCCACCCGCTCATCGCGCCCATCGGGAATCCGGTCTCGAACCACTCGCGCCGGGAGCGATTGACTGACGGCCCGCAGCACGAGCGTCACCTGCGGATGCGCCCCCAGCGGCAGCGCGATGGGACCCATCTCGGCATCGGCATAGCCCGCGCGCTGGGCCACCAGACGGTACGGGCCGCCGATGGCGAGTCCAAGAAATCGGAAGCGTCCGAGCGTGTCGCTCAGCACCCGCGAGCGAAAGCCGTTGGCGACGTTCACCGCATCCACGGTGACCTGTGCGAGCGGATGCGCCGCGGCATCCTGCACCACGCCCGCAATCTCCGCTGTCGCCGACTGTGCCTGTACCGCATGCGATGCGCCGAGCGCTACCCAAGCCACCGTCAGGAGACGGCGCAGCAGGGGAAACGCACGGACCTCTTGGCGGCACGCCCCGGTGCGGTGGACTCGCAAGAACTGGCAACGCATGGAACTGGCGTGAAAGATCAGGTGCGAGGGATTTGGTACGACAAAGGCCCCGGTGCCGGGTGGCATCAGGGCCTTTGCGCAAGCTCACAACCGGGATCGAACCGGTGACCTCATCCTTACCAAGGATGTGCTCTGCCAACTGAGCTATGTGAGCGACACACTGTTCCCGCCGGTCCACCTGCCCCGGCGCCCTGCACGAACACCAGCACCAGCCAACAACTCTTTGCTCCAGAGCGGGAGACGGGACTCGAACCCGCGACATCAAGCTTGGAAGGCTAGCGCTCTACCAACTGAGCTACTCCCGCAGTCTGTCATACTACCCGCTGCGACCGCCAGCGGTCCCGCCAATGGTGGGGGAAGGATTCGAACCTTCGAAGGCTTGCGCCGTCAGATTTACAGTCTGATCTCGTTGGCCACTTGAGTACCCCACCCACGCCGCCCGTCTCCGCGATCGCTGCCCTGCCGAACGTCGGAAGAGCTGACGGTCGGGATTGAACCGACGACCTGCTGATTACAAATCAGCTGCTCTACCAACTGAGCTACGTCAGCCAACAACGATCACGTCGCAGTCACCTGACCTGCAACGGACAAGACCCGCAGAATAGCAGCGCCCCCGCACAGGGTCAACCGGGGGCCTCGCTTTACCCCTTCCGCCAGCGCGTCCCTTGGGGCGTGTCCTCGATCTGGATCCCGCGTGCCACCAGCTCGGCCCGGACCGCGTCCGAGGCGGCAAAGTCCCGCCGCTCCCGCGCCGCGCGCCGCGCCGCCAGCCGCTCCTCCACCCACGCCGCCAGCGACCCGTCCACCTCCTGCTCCGGCACCAGGTCCAGCACGCCATCCATCAGGCGGAACGCCGCCCGGGCCCGCTCCAGCGCGGCCGTGTCCAAGCCGCCCAGATCCAGCTCCCGGTTGGCTTCGGTGATGAACGTGAACAGCGCCGCCATCGCCCGCGGGGCATTCAGGTCATCAAAGAGCGCCTCCAGAAAGACCGCCTCCGCCCGCGTCGCCGCCTCGGCCATCGCCGCCGTTCCACCCGTGGCCTGCGCAAGCCGCTCCGCAAACGCCCCGATGCGCCGCACCCCCGCGCGCGACTGCTCCAACGAGTCCTCGCCCAGGTTGAGCTGCTGGCGATAGTGCGCGCTGAAGACAAAGTGGCGATACGCCGTGCCAGAGATCCCTGCCTCGCGCAGCCCCACGACGTTCGTCACGTTCCCGACCCGCTTCGCCATCTTGCTGCCATCGGTGAGGAGAAACTCCCCGTGGCACCAGCAGCGCGCGAAGGTCACCCCGGTGGCCGCCTCGGACTGCGCGATCTCATCTTCATGATGCGGGAAGATGAGATCGATGCCGCCCGCATGCAGATCGAACGTTTCGCCGAGGTACTTCATGGCCATCGCGGAGCATTCGAGATGCCATCCGGGACGGCCACGCCCCCATGGCGAATCCCACGCCGCGCCGGTGGCCTCGTCTTCCGCTTTCGCCGCTTTCCAGAGCGCGAAGTCCTGCGCGTTCTCCTTGGCATACTCGTCCTGCGCCACACGCGCGCCTGCACGCACTTCGCGCGTGTCGAGCTGCGACAGCTTGCCGTAGCCCGGAAAGCGATCAATCGCGAAATACACCGAACCATCATCGGCGACATACGCCACGCCATTCGCGACCAAGCGCTCCACGAGCGCGATCATCTCCGGAATGTGCGTCGTGGCCTTGGGATAATGTTCGGCATCCTCAATGCGCAGATATTGACGATCCTGATGAAAGAGCGCGGTGAACGGCTCCGTCACCTCCGTGATCGTCGTCCCCTGCGCCGCCGCCTTGCGGATGATTTTGTCATCGACGTCGGTGAGATTCATCACCTGCTCCACACGCCACCCCGCGAGGCGGAGCACCCGCCGCATCAGATCCTCAAAGAGGAAGGTGCGGAAGTTGCCGAGATGCGCCGGGTTGTAGACGGTGGGCCCGCACGTGTACATGCGCACCGTCTGGCCATCGGCGGGGGCAAACGGCTCCACGCGGCGCGTGAGCGTGTTGTACAGGCGGAACTCAGGCATGGGCTCGAAACGGAGAACGGTCGACCGGGTGGAAACCGCCGGAGCAGTCTCCGGCGTTAGCGGTACTGAAGTCTGTGTGGAATGTAGGGGGGCGACCTACCCCCCGCCTCGCCCTGCCCTGCCTCCCCCTGCCCTGCCTCCCCCTGCCCTCCGGAGCCCTCATGCGCCCGCCCAGCACCCGCCTCCCCATCGCCTCCCGCCTGGCCATCACCCTCGGCCTCGGCGCTGTCGCGGCCGTCGCCGTCGCCGCCCGTCCGTCGCAGACCACCACGCAGACGACCCCGGCCGCCCCACAGCCGGCCCAGCAGGCGGCCCAGCCCGTAAAGGCCCCGGTTGCCGCGCCCGCCGCCACCGCGGCGGCCCCAGCGGCAGCCGCGACGGACTCACTGAAGGTCACGGCGGATTCCGCTGCGTCAGACAGCCTGGCCAAGACGGACAGTGCCGCCGTGATGACGGCGCCGCTGGTCGTGGCCCCGGCCCCGCAGCAGACGGCGCCGACGAGCTGGCCGGTCGATCCGGCCACCGGGCAGACGCTCGTGAATGGGACGCCGGTGGTGGGGCGCGTCTTCATCATGCAGAAGGTCGACGGGCTGGTGAAGATCGCCGACGTGAAGTCGCACCTCGTCCCTGAAGCGATGGATCCGCTGCCAGCGAACGTGAAGTCCACGTACACCCCGGCACCGTCGACCCACACGCGTCGCATCCGGACGGCGATGGTGCAGGCCACGCTCTGGTCGATGGACAACAAGAAGTCCGCCGCCCGCGATCGGCACTACGGCCCCTCAGTCCCCGGCACGGCCCTCGGCCGCCGTTAATCGACGCGGTTCAACACGATGGCGCCGCGCGATGCATCTGATCGCGCGGCGCCATTTCGCGGGAAGCCCGCCAGAACTGCGCGGCGCGCTTAGCGCCGCGGATTCCCATCGCGGAGCGCTTCGATCTCCGCAATCAGATCCGCCTCCACCGTGGCCAGCGGATCGACCGCCGGGGCCGGAGCGTTCGTGGCATCCGGCGCGCTCTGGCTCTCGCTGGCAAGCATGCGGCTCGCCGGCGCCGGCGTCTCGGCCGCGCCCGCGGCACCCGCCGCCAACTGCCGCGCCCCCGCCGAGGGCGCCGGGGCGAGCACCCCCATGCGCTGCTTGAGCTGCATCAACTGCATCTCCGCAGACGCGCCATGTCCCGACCGCTCCAGCTGCTTGAACTCACTCGCCAGCCGATCGCCCGAGATCTCTTCATCGATCTCCTGCGCCGCCTGCAATGTGCGCTCGTTCGCGGTGATCCGCTCTTCCATCCGCGCAAAGGCATCGAACGCCGACTTGTCGGACAAGCCCGACATCGTCTGCGTGATCCGCGCCTGCGCCTCGGCGCGACGCTGCCGCGCGATCAGCAGATTCTTCTTGCGCTTCGCTTCTTCGATCTTGTCGTTGAGGTCACGCAGCGACTGCTTGAGCTTTTCCGTCTCGAGCTTGTGCTGCTCCCATGTCGTGGCGAGCTGATGCCCATGCTCGAGATGCTCCTGCCCACGCAGCAACGCCTGCCGCGCCAAGTCGTCGCGCCCCTCGTTCACCGCCAGCATCGCGCGCTTTTCCCAGTCGTCCGCGAGCTTGAATTCGTTGTCGGCCTGATCCTTTAAGCGCTTCTCATCGGCGATGGAGGCGGCCACCTGCTGCTTGGCCTTCACCAGCTGATTGCGCATATCGAGAATGATCTGGTTCAGCATCTTCTCGGGGTCTTCCGCCGAGGAGATCAGATCATTGAGGTTCGATTTGATGAGCGTGGCGAGACGGTCGAAAATACCCATGGAATCAGCGGTCCTCGCGGAAGGCAGCCAGCTCGCGGAGATGTGCCGTGAGCGCCAGCGTCATGCTTTCGTAGCTGGCCAAAAATTCTTCAAAATCCAGATGCTCGAGTTCGAGCGCCTCGGTGAGCACGATGGCATCGTGATCAATGCCGTAGGAGCCGTGGAGCAGATCGGTCGCGTTGAGCTCCAGAAGCCGCTGGTTCAGTCGCGCACGGTTGTCCGGATCCGTCGGCACCGGCATCACCTTGACGCGAAGCAGGACCACCGGAGGATTGTGCGTGACGACCACATCGAAATCGAGCGCCCCACCGGGACGCACGAGCCAGAGGCCGGGCTCCACCTCACGGTGGGTGGCGCCGTCAGCGGTCAGTCGATCGAGGAAGCTCTCGAGATCTTCGCGGGAAACCATGGGCAGTACCGGAAAGCGGGGAACAGCACGGGAATACGGGGTCCTACGGCCGCGCCCTCCCGTTCGTTTCGCCCCGTCCCGGAATTGTATCGCCCGGATGGTCGCGACGGCCAGCAGCGGCGGTGGGGCTGCCGCCGTTGCGTGGCCTCGCTAGGGGCAGCGTCCGGCGTCGAGGGCGCTGTGCCGCCCCTCGTTGGTGAATAGCAACCGGCCATCCGGGAACCACGCGATCCCCTCGCCAAAGAGCCCACCGGCAAGCGGGGCCAGCGAGCAGCGAGCCAGCAGGCGACCGGGCCGCGCCGTCAATGCGTCGGCGGCAAAAACAACGACATGTCCATAGCTCCGCACAGCGAGCCGACGCGCCCCGGTGGCATCGGGGTCGGACAGCGCCGCATCGGTGATCCATCCCCAGGGCAGCCCGGGTTCCGGCGTGATGGGGAGCGAATCAACCAGCTCCGCCACGGCTACCGACCCGTCGCCGCGCGCGTCGCGCCAGGCAGCAGCCCCCACGCGATACACGCGGGCCGGGCGGAGGCTGTTCTCACGATTACGCCCGGGGCGCTTCGAGAGAAGGAGAACGCCGGAATCAGGGGCCACCCACATGGCTTCGACATCGTGCGGCCCATCGACGTAGCGAATCGTGACCGATTCCGCAGGACCGGTGACGGCGTCGGTCGGGAGCGGCTCTGGCACGCGATAAAGCCGCACGGTCCGCTGACGGGCCCCGTTGTCCCCCACGTCGCCGATATACAGACAGCGGCCGGCCGGACAGGGTCCACTGCCGAGCGCCTCCCAATCGCGGTTCTCCGCCCCGACCACGCGCACGGTCCCCAACTGGTGACCGGCGCTGTCGTGCGCAAACAGCTGCGGTGCGTTGCCGCCGTCGTTGAGCGACCAGAACACCCCGGCGCGACGCGAGGCGGGGACGATGCCGGAGGCTTCGAGCAACGTCGGATCGCCAAAGGTTCCCAGCCGCTGCACCGCCTGCAACCGGGGAATGGCAGGATCATCAACGCGCTCGGCGACGGTGTGGCAGGCCGTGGCACCAAGCACCATCAGCGCGACCACCATCTGGCGGCCTCGCCGGCGCTTCATGGGGAGCTGCGCCTGTCGAGTGGTCCTCACAGGAAACGCGCGGCCAATTGGGACGTCAGCCACCCGAGCGCTTGAGCTCGACCAGACGCTCGCGTGCGAGTCGTCGACCCGTTGGCGTGGCCGCCAGACCGCCGCCGGCGGTTTCGCGATAGCGCACGTCCATGCTCGCGCCGATCTCGCCCATGGTGTCGATCACTTCGTCGGCCGGGATCGCGAATTCAATCCCCGCGAGCGCCATTTCCACAGCGGCCAACGCAATCGCCGCCCCGGTGGCGTTTCGGAAGACACAGGGGAGCTCCACGAGCCCGCCGAGCGGATCACAGACCAGCCCCAGCGTGCCCTGCTGCGCGAGCGCCGTTGCATGTCCGACCTGGCGCGGGGTGCCACCGAGCATTTCGACGGCCGCACCGGCCGCCATGCCGGCGGCCGCGCCAGTCTCTGCCTGACAGCCACCCTCCGCTCCCGAGAGCGAGGCGCGCTCGGCCACCACGGCGCCAATCAGCCCAGCCGTTGCGAGCGCATCGATGAGCCGCTCGTCGCTGATCCCGCGAGCATCCGCGAGACCGGTGAGGACCGCTGGCAAAACGCCCGCGCCGCCCGCGGTGGGTGCCGCGACAATGACACCCATCGCCGCATTCACTTCCTGCACGGCCAGCGCGCGCGCGAGCACGTCGCGAAAGGGCGTTCCGGCCAACGGACCATCGGGGCCCGTGCGCATCTTCGCGGCATCCCCGCCCACCAAACCCGACGCCGATTTGAGATCGCCAACAAGCCCGCGTTCCACGGCGCCCCGCATGACCGCGAGCGCGCGACGGAGCGCATCGCGGATCTCAGAGACCGGCCGCCCCTGATCCTTCGCTTCGACGTCGAGCGCCACCGTGGCGAGCGTCACGCCACGCGCCTCGGCATCGCGAATTGCTTCGGCAAGACTGCGATACATCAGGCACTCACCTTATCAAGACGGAAGGCCCAGGTAACCCATGACAGAGCGCGGATTTCATCACGCACCAATTCACCGGGCTCCTGATCGACCTCGATGACCATGAACGCCGCGCCGCCGCGTTCTTTGCGAGTCAAGCGCAGCGTCGCGATGTTGACGTCCGCATCGGCGAGAAGCGTGGCGATGCGCGCCACGGACCCTTTCACATCGTTGGCGACCAGCACAATGGTGTGCAGGTTACCGGTGATTTCGACGGGGTACCCATCGATCTCCCGTACCATCACGCGACCAGCGCCGAGCGACGCCCCGACCATTTGGGCGCTCCGCTCTCCACGCTCCAACGTGATCCGCACCGTGTTGGGATGCGCATTCTCGTCGTCGAGGGTGGTCTTTTCGAAGACGTACTCGAGCCCTTCCCGCTCGATGATCTCGAGCGCATCGCGCAGCCGTTCATCATCGGGGCGGAATCCCATGAGGCCACCGGCGATCGCTTTGTCGGTGCCATGTCCTTCCCCGGTGCGCGCAAACGACCCGTGCAACTCAATGCGGGCCCGGTCAGGCGTTCCACCCACCAGGCAGCGTGCGAGAAGCCCCAAACGGCAGGCCCCAGCCGTATGACTTGAGCTCGGCCCAACCATCACCGGCCCAATGATATCGAGCAGCGACACCATTAGCGTTTCGCCCCGCGGGCCAGCAGGTCGGTGAGATACTGCCCGGTGTGACTTTCCGAAACCGCCGCGACCTGCTCCGGCGTCCCCTGCGCCACAACCGTCCCCCCCCGAATGCCCCCTTCCGGTCCGAGATCCACGATCCAGTCAGCCGTCTTGATGACATCGAGGTTGTGCTCAATCACCAGCACCGTGTTGCCGCGATCGACGAGCTTATGCAGCACTTCCAGCAGCACCCGCACGTCTTCGAAGTGCAGCCCCGTGGTGGGTTCGTCGAGGATGTACAGCGTGCGTCCGGTATCGCGCTTGGCGAGCTCGGTGGCCAGCTTGACGCGCTGCGCTTCACCACCCGACAGCGTCGTCGCGCTCTGTCCGAGGTGGATATAGCCCAGCCCCACATCACGCAGCGTTTCCAGCTTCTGCACGATGCGTGGCTGATTCTCAAAGACCGTGCAGGCATCTTCGACCGTGAGATCGAGCACTTCCGCGATGCTCAAGCCACGGAAGCGCACTTCGAGCGTTTCCCGGTTGAAGCGTTTGCCCTTGCAGACGTCGCAGGGGACAAAGACATCGGGGAGGAAGTGCATCTCGATCTTCACCAGCCCATCACCCTGACAGGCTTCGCAGCGACCGCCCTTCACGTTGAACGAGAAGCGCCCCGGGCCATAGCCCCGGATCTTCGCCTCGGGCAGCTCAGCAAAGAGCTCACGCACCGGCGTGAAAACCCCCGTGTAGGTCGCCGGATTGGAACGCGGCGTCCGGCCAATCGGGCTTTGATCGATGTCGATGATCTTGTCGAGATGCTCGAGCCCGTGAATCCGGTCATGCGCGCCCGGAATCACGCGGGCGCGGTAGAAATGCCGCGACAGGGCGCGCTGCAGAATGTCTGTCACGAGCGTGGACTTGCCAGACCCGGAGACCCCGGTCACCGCGACGAACAGTCCGAGCGGAATATCGACGCTGACGCCGCGCAGGTTGTGTTCCCGCGCACCGTGAATGCCAATCGTGCGTGCCGGATCCACCGGGCGGCGCACGGCCGGCACCGGGATACTGCGCGTGCCGCGCAGATAGGCCCCCGTGATGGACGCCTCCGTGGCCATCACCTCAGCCACGGTGCCCGCAGCAATGACTTCACCGCCATGCTTCCCGGCACCGGGGCCCAGATCAATGAGATGATCGGCGGCCATGATGGTGTCCTCGTCATGCTCCACCACGATGACCGTGTTGCCCAGGTCGCGGAGTTGCATGAGCGTGCTGAGCAACCGGCTGTTGTCCCGCTGATGCAGCCCAATGCTCGGTTCGTCGAGAATGTAGAGCACACCGACGAGCCGTGAGCCGATCTGCGTGGCCAGACGAATCCGCTGGGCCTCACCACCCGACAACGATTCAGCACTGCGATTGAGCGTGAGGTAGTCGAGCCCGACGTCCACGAGAAAGCGGAGCCGCTCCCGCACTTCCTTGAGAATCGGGCCGGCAATCCCGGGATCAAGACCGGGGCGGCCGTCGCCACGCACAGGGACGGTGTCGAAGAAGGCGAGCGCTTCATCCACGCTGCGCTCCACCACCTCGCCGAGATTCAACCCGTGCACCGTGACGGCGAGCGATTCCGGGCGCAGCCGGCGGCCATGACAGTCCGGGCAGGGCGCGGCCACCATGTACGCGTCGAGATCGAGCCGAATCGCATCGGAGCTCGTCTCGTCGTAGCGCCGCTGGACATGCGCCAGAATGCCTTCCCAAACGGCGTCCGCGGCCGCGTTCTTCGCCGTCTTGGCGGCCGCCTTGGTGGTCTTGCGTACGGCCTTGCGAGCCGTGGGGGCCACATCCCCCATGCCATAGAGCAGTTCGCGACGCACCGCGGCGGGAATCCGTCCCCACGGGGCGTTCAAGTCAAAGCCGAGCAGCTTCGCGAGCCCAGGAAGGATCACCTTCCGCAGATAGCCATCGGGCTCGCCCCAGGGGAGCACGACGCCCTCGAGGATCGAGATGCTCGCGTCGCCGAGAATCAGCGCTTCGCTGACGGTGCGGGTGGTTCCGAGGCCACTGCACGTTTCGCAGGCCCCGAAGGGGGAGTTGAACGAAAAGTGCCGTGGCTCGAGCTCCGGCATGGAGATCCCGCAGGCCGGGCAGCCGTATCGCTCCGAGAACATCTCGGTGACCGGGGCGTCCCCATCGAAACGCACAATTTCCGCGAGGCCTTCGGCGAGTCGCAGCGCGGTCTCAATGGAATCGGTGAGACGGCCGCGATCATCGGCGCGGACGGCGAGCCGATCCACGATCACGGAGATCGTGTGATTCAGGCGGCGATTGAGCTTTGGCGGATCGGCGAGTTCAACGACGTCGTCATCGACGACGGCGCGGACGAAGCCCTGCTTGCGCGCCATCTCGAACAGCTCGCGGAATTCCCCTTTTCGCCCCTGCACGAGCGGGGCGCGAATTTCGAGACGCGTGCCTTCGGGCCAGGCGAGCACCTGTTCGCTGATCTGCGCCGGGCTTTGCCGCTGCACGGGACGGCCGCAGCTCGGGCAATGCGGCGTACCGGCGCGCGCGTACAACAGGCGCAGGTAGTCGTACACCTCGGTGACGGTTCCGACCGTGGAGCGCGGATTGTGCCCCGCAGATTTCTGCTCGATGGAAATGGCCGGCGACAGCCCTTCAATGGCGTCGACGTCGGGCTTTTCCATGAGGCCGAGGAACTGCCGCGCGTAGGCGGAGAGTGACTCGACGTAGCGACGCTGTCCTTCTGCGTAAATCGTGTCGAAGGCCAGCGAGGACTTCCCGGAGCCCGACAATCCGGTGACCACCGTGAGGCGGTCGCGGGGGATGGTGACGCTGATGTTGCGGAGATTGTGCTCACGGGCCCCGCGGACGACCAGAGCATTGGCCGTGACCGGCGGGGTTGGGACGGGCGCCTTTTTTGGCATAGTCCCGAAAGCTGGAAGCGGCGGCGCAGTGAAACAACCCCGCCGGAGAGTTGCCGAGCCCGGGGGGCGATGCGCTATACTGCCGCCGCCATGCCACGCCGCCCTGAAGTTGTGATGCCAACCATCCCAAACGCCGCCGCCTCTCTGTTCCGGCGGCGCCTCCACGCCTGGTACCGGGCCAATTGCCGGGATCTGCCCTGGCGGGAGACCCGGGATCCCTACCGCATTTTGGTCTCCGAGCTGATGCTCCAGCAGACCCAGGTGTCGCGGGTACTCGATTTTTACCGGCGCTTTCTGGAGCGGTTTCCCGATTTACCGACGTTGGCGGCGGCGCGTCCGTCCCGGGTCCGGGAGAGCTGGGAGGGGCTGGGGTACTATGCGCGGGCCCGGAACCTCCATGCCCTGTCGCGTCAGGTGACCCGGGAGCAGGAGGGGATCATTCCGCAGGAGCCGGAGGCGCTGCGCGCCCTGCCGGGGATCGGCGCCTATACGGCCGGGGCGGTGGCGTCGTTCGCCTATGAGAAGCGGGCGGCGCTGGTGGATACCAATGTGGCCCGGGTGCTCCGGCGCGTCTTTGTCCCGCAGGTGAACGCCAAGAGCGGTCCCGGGGGGAAGGTGCTCTGGTCAGTGGCGGAGCAGATCCTGCCGCGGACGGGCAAGCAGACCTGGACCCACAATCAGGCGCTGATGGAGCTTGGGGCCTTGGTCTGTACGGCCCGGACGCCGCAGTGCGGTGGCTGTCCGGTCCGGAGCGTCTGCCAGAGCGTGGACCACCCGAAGTAACAACCCGTCCCCCCATCGCGGCGGGTTCAAGGGGCCAAAGCGGCCGCGGCAGTCTGGCGAGTTTCGGCGGATGCGCGCATGATGCAGAGGTTCGTTTTTCCGTTCCCTCTCCTCCCTGCTCCCGTGCGCCCATTCTCACCCTTCGCGATCTCTGCGGTCGCGACCCTGTCCGCGGGGTTATCCCTTGGGATCCCCGCGCTGCAGCCCTCGGCGAAGCCCGTCAGTCGGCCGGCCAGCAGTAAGGCCCCTGCCGCTGAACAGGCGCTGGCACCGGTGGTGCTCGATTCGTCGATCACCCGCTATTTCCGTTGGCGGAACCTCGGTCCCGATCGCGGTGGCCGCTCGATTGCCACCAGTGGCGTCAAGGGGCAGCCGAAGGTGGCTTACTTCGGCGCCGTGGGTGGTGGCCTGTGGAAGACCACGGACGGCGGCGATAACTGGGCGCCGATCACCGACGGTCAGATCAACAGCGCGTCGGTGGGCGCGATCGCGGTGAGCGAGAGCAACCCGAATGTCGTCTACATCGGCATGGGTGAATCGTGCATCCGCGGCAACATCATGCCGGGCGATGGCATCTACAAGAGCACGGATGCCGGCAAGACGTGGAAGCATATCGGCTTCAAGAACGTCGATGCCATTTCCAAGATCCGCATTGATCCCACGAACCCGGACATCGTCTACGCGGCGGTCTTCGGTAAGTTCAGCGTGCCGAGCAGCGAGCGGGGTGTGTACAAGAGCACCGATGGCGGCGCCACGTGGAAGAAGGTCCTTGGGCGGGACGACAAGACGGGGGCGATTGACATCGCGCTCGATCGCGCGAACCCCAATGTGCTCTACGCCGCCATGTGGGAGGCGTATCGCAAGGAATATCAGATGTCGAGCGGTGGCGCGGGGAGCGGCTTGTTCAAGAGCACCGATGCCGGCGCCACGTGGACCGAGATCACGCGTGCGAAGGGGATGCCGACGGGGCTCGTGGGGCGCATTGGCGTCGCCGTGAGCGCCGCGAATCCGAACCGCGTGTATGCGCTGGTCGAAAACGACAACGGCGGCCTGTTCAAGAGCGATGATGCCGGTGCCTCCTGGACGCTGGTGAACGGCGACCGGTCGGTGCGGCAGCGCGCGTTCTATTACACGCACGTCTTCGCGGACCAGAAGAATGCCGACGTCGTGTACATGCAGAACACGTCGATGTTCCGGTCCACCGATGGCGGCAAGACACTGATGAATATCAGCAACGGGACCCATGGCGACTTCCATGATCTGTGGATCGATCCGGAAGATCCGACGCACCTGGTCGTGGCGAACGACGGTGGTTCAAGTGTGTCGATGAACACGGGCGCGGCCTGGACGGCGCAGGATTTCCCGACCGAGCAGTTCTACCATGTGGCCACGACGGCGCATACGCCGTTCCATGTCTGCGGCTCGCAGCAGGACAACAGCACGCTCTGCGTGCCGTCGAACTGGAACGCGGCGGCGGGTGGCTTTGGCCGCGGTGGCGGCGGCGGTGGACGCGGAGCTGGTGCCGGCGGCCGCGGCTATGTGGATGAAGCGGCGGGCGGCATGGCGGTCGCGTATCAGGTCGGCGGCGGCGAGCCGGGATACATCGCGCCGGATCCGCTCAACCCGGACATTTTCTATTCGGGGACGAACAACGGCGGCTACGTCGACAAGTACAACAAGGCGACGGGCATGTCCCGGGAAGTGAATCCGTATCCCTGGTTCTACTCCGGCGAACCGTCGAAGGACATCAAGGAACGGTGGCAGTGGACCTTCCCGATCCTGTACTCGCCGATCGACAAGAAGATGCTCTTCACGTCGTCGCAGCGTCTGTGGCGTTCTCTGGACGGCGGCCGCACCTGGAAGGTGCTGAGCGGCGACCTGACGCGGCATGCGCCGGAGACGCAGGAGAAGTCCGGCGGTCCGATCACGGGCGACATGAACGGCCCGGAAGTGTACGGCGTGATCTTCTCGGTCGGCCCGAGCAAGAAGGATGTGAATGTGATCTGGACTGGCTCAGACGATGGGCTGATTCATGTCACGAAGAACAGCGGTGCCTCGTGGGCCAATGTGACGCCCAAGGAGATGCCGGAGTTTGGGCGCGTCAGCCAGATCGACGCCTCGGCCTTCAGCGCGGGTGCCGCCTACGTCTCGGTGCGCCGGCCGCTGTTGGACGATCGGGCGCCGTACATCTTCAAGACCACGGACTACGGCAAGACGTGGACCAAGATTGTCACGGGGCTGCCGGACGGCGCCTATGTGCATGCGGTGCGCGAGGACCCCACGCGCAAGGGGCTGCTCTACGCGGCCACGCAGCGCGGTGTGTACATCTCGTATGATGATGGCGCGCAGTGGCAGAGCCTGCGCCTCAACATGCCGGATGTCCCGGTGGCCGATCTGATCGTGGAAGCGAACGAGTTGGTGATCGCATCGCACGGCCGTGGCTTCTGGATTCTCGACAACATCGCGCCGCTGCGTCAGGCGACGCCGAGCGTGATGACGGCGAGTGCGCACCTGTACACCCCGGCGCCGGCGATCCGGTCGACCCCGGGCGTCACGCTCTCCTACATGCTCAAGGCGGCCCCGAAGCGGGCGTCGCTCGAGATTGTCGACTCCACGGGCGCCGTGCTGCGCCGCTTTGATGCGGACACGGGTGGTGCGGCTGCGCCGGCGATGGGTGGCCGCCGCGGTGGTGGTCCGTCGACGATGCCGATCACCGCAGGACTCAATCGCGTGACGTGGGACCTGCGCGCGAATGGGATCCCGAGCTTCCCAGGGATGATTCTGTGGGGCGCGGGCACGGCCGGCCCTGCTGTGCCTCCGGGACGGTATACGGCCCGTCTGATCGCCGATGGTGCCACGATGACGGCGCCGGTCGTGGTGCAGCGGAACCCGCGTCTCCCCGAAGTGACCGATGCCGATCTGCGGGCGCAGTATGCCTTCGGCAAGAAGGTCCGGGATAAGGCGACGGAAGCGAACGAAGCGATCATCGCCATTCGCCGCGTGAAGTCGCAGCTCGCCGACCGCTTGAAGAAGAACAGCGACGCGGAGCTCGCCGCGAAGGGGGCGACGCTCACGACCAATGCGTCGGCCGTCGAGGAGGACGTCTACCAGGTGCGGAATCAGAGCGGTCAGGACCCGCTCAACTTCCCCATCAAGGTGAACAACCGGCTGGCGAACCTGCTGTCGATGTCGGAACGGGGCGATGGCCCGCCGGGCACGTACATGCCAGAGATCTTCGACATCCTGTCGAAGGAAATGTCGGGGTACAGCACGCGGCTGCAGACGGTCTGGAAGACGGACCTCGCGGCGGTGAACAAGGAGCTGGCGCGCCTCAAGCTGCCGCCACTCGACCCGACCTGCCTCAAGACTGAGGGGTGCACCGTCACGCCGTAAGGCGTGGCGGTGGTGCAGCTCGCGCGTTAGACCAGCGCGAGCTGCTCCCCGCAGTTGGTGCAGAAGCGGGACCCGACCAGATCGACTGAGGTCCCACAGTGTCCGCAGGCCCCGGGCAAATAGCGGCCGCAGGACGAGCAATAGTCGGCATCGGCCTCCGGGCGCGGCCCGCAGACATCACAGGCCTTCTGTTCCGCGCGCGCCCGACGAATGGCCGCCTCCACCGGATCCTCACCAGGCCGGTCCTCCTCGGCGTCCACAGGCACCGCCGTGGGACGCGCCGCCGTGCCGACCGACGCTACGATGCCCGCCGCCGCACGATCCGCCGCGCGCATTTCATCAATAGCCAGCTGCGTGTAGCGCTGTTTGAGCTCCTGATAATCCTGATCAGAGAGCTTGCCGGTGGCGCGATCAAATTCGATTTCGCGCAGGGCGGCAATGGGGCCATCGGCCGCCTCCTCGTCGGACGCCGTTGACGTCGGCTTCGCCCGGACGGCGCGGACCGCACGCGGGCGCGCGGCGGTGCCACCCTCTGGCGACGACGTACTGGCCTCATCTTCACTGATCAGTGGCGAGAGGACCAATGACAACCCGCCCAGCGCCAACACCGTGCCCACGGCGAGTGGCACCGCCCCTTCCGGTAACGCCAGCATCATCGGCGATCGTCCCGGAGTGCCGCGTTCAGCCGATCCAGCTCTTCCGGCGTGGCATCGACCCCGGGCATCGTGGCGCTCCCTGCGGCGGAGCCCATCGCGCTGTCCGATACCGGCGCGGCGTTGACACGCCACCGGCGCAGCAACGCCCCAATCGCGACGGCACCAATCCCAATCGCCGAGATCGGGGCAATCCACGCCAGCAGGTTAAACCCCTGCTTGCGCGGCTGCATCAGGATGAAATCCCCGTACGACTCAAGCAGCGCATTCATGATCTCGTCGGCGGAGTAGCCGCCTTCGACGAGCGCATTGATGTCGCGGTGCACCGCAGGTGAGATCCCGCAGGTGAAGTCGGTGGTGCGACAGGTATAGACATCGAGCGTGCACGGGCACGGACAGGCCAGCTGGCGCTCAAAGGTGTCGACCTGTTTCTCGTCCATCGTCCGTTTGGCGTCCCGCTTGGGGGGACGCCGCACCGGCTTGTAGGAGTCGGAGGTCATCTCGACATTGCTGGCCGACGACTGGGCCGCGCCTTGGCCCGCCCCGTCCGTCGCCCCCTGCGCAGCGGCGGCCGCTGCCGCAGCCGCGGTCGCCGTTGAGTCCTGCGCCCGCAGGCGGAACGGCATCACCGCTACAACAGCCGCAGCCCCCATCAGAAACTGTCGGCGATCAGTGGCCCGCTCCGACCGACGATCGCGCACACGATCATGCACGTCATCGCTCACGCCGACGCTCCCGCCAGTTCATGCTCCGGATGCGCCGGCAATTCGGCCATGTAGCCCGAGAGTCGTTCGGCGCGCTGCGCCTGCGGCCACATCACGATCAGGCCGCCGATGGCCATGATGATGCCACCAAACCACACCCACCAGACCAGCGGGTTGAAGTTGATGTGCACCGCCGCCGTATCCTTGTCCGCCGCCCCGGTGAAGACGAGATACACGTCCTGCTTCGGGGACTCGAGGATCCCCACTTCCGTGGACGGCTCGAAGGTCTTCTCGCCGCGGCTGTCGAAGTGCTGCCGCTTCTCGCTCGAGAGCAGACCCATGGGCTGCCCATCGCGCGTGACGGCAAAGGTGACGGCCACCGCTTCCCGATTGAGCTGGTTGTACGTGGAAATCCCCTGACTGCGGAAGGCCCACTTGTGCCCGAAGGCATCGGTCGCGGTGATGGTATCGCCCGTCTTCACCGTGGCGCTGACATCGCGCTTGAACATGAGCCCCGCGAAGGCGCAGAAGAGGATCACCACACCGAAATGCACGATGTAGCCCCCGTAGCGCCGACGGTTCCGCGCGACCAGTCGCACCGACGCGGCCGCGAGCCCTTCGCTGTACATCTTCCGGCGCGCCCCGATCCCCTTCACGAATTCCTGGATGATCGTGCCGAAGACGAAGCCACCCAGCAGGTAGGAGATGAGCGCATACGGATCGCGCATCCCGAGGACGAGCAAGGTGGCAAAGACCGACACACCCGCAGCCACCGGCCAAATGAACTGACGACGCAGGTTGCTCACCGACGCCCGGCGCCAGGCAATCAGCGGCCCAATGCCGGTCAGCGCCAACAGCAGCAACCCCAGCGGGCCGTTCACCGAATTGAAGAACGGCGCGCCGACTTCGATCTTGGAGCCCTTCACGGCCTCCGACAGAATGGGGAACAGCGTGCCCCAGAGCGTCGCAAAGCAGATCCCCACCAACACCAGATTGTTGTACAGGAACGCCGCTTCGCGGCTCACCATGCTCTCCAGCTCGGCCTTGGCCTGCAGGTCGTTCAGGCGCGTGGAGACCAGGAAGATCGACAGCACGGTGGCCGCAATCAGGAAGCCCAGGAACCAGTTGCCCACGGGCGACTGCGAGAAGGCGTGCACGCTGTTGATGATCCCGGAGCGCGTGATGAACGTCCCGAGGATGGACAGCAGAAAGGTCACAATCACCAGCGTCACGTTCCACTTGCGCAGCATGCCCCGCTTTTCCTGGATCATGATGCTGTGCAGGAACGCCGTCCCGGTGAGCCACGGCAGGAACGACGAATTCTCAACGGCATCCCACGCCCAGTAGCCGGCCCAACCGAGTTCGACATACGCCCACCACATACCGAGCACAATGCCGATCGTCAGGAAGAACCAGGAGACGAGCGCCCAGCGCCGCACGGCACCCAACCACTGCGCGTCGAGCTGCCGAGTGACCAGCGCGCCGATCGCAAAGGCGAACGGGACGGCGGTGGCGGTGAGTCCGAGGTAGAGCATCGGCGGGTGAATCGCCATCCCGGGGTTCTGCAACTGCGGGTTCATCCCGCGGCCGTCGAGCGGGGCCCAATCCAGCCGTTCAAACGGATTGGCGCCAAAGGCCATCGTCATCAAGAAGAACAGCGAGACCGTGCCGAGCGTGCCGGTCACCCACGGCATGAGTGCGCGGTTGGTGCGTCGATTCGCGAAGACGGCAATCGCGGAATACAGCGTCAGGATCAGCGCCCAGAAGAGCAGCGACCCGGCCTGTCCGGCCCAGAAGGCCGTGAACAGATAGGCCTTCGGCAGATTGATACTGGTGTACGACGCGACGAACTTGATGGAGAAGTCGTGCGTGAAGAGCGCGGTCCAGATGCCAATGGACGCCAGCAGGGTAAAGCCAAACGTCGCGTACAGCGCGCGCTCCCCACTGCGGATCAGATCCGCCCGTCCCTGCATCCCGCCAGAGAAGGACACCGTCGCCGTCCAGGCCGCCATCAGCAGGGCGACCCAGAGCGACAATTCGCCGAGGAGGATCATGCGCGCGGCGCGGGCGTGCCCTGATATCCTGGCGTCTGCTTGTATTTGTCCGGCGCGTTCTCATACCGCGACGCGCACTTGGCGAGCAATGTCGTCGCCTGGAAGGTCCCGTTGGCGTCGAGCCGTCCTTCCACCACGACATCCACGCCGTCGGTGAAGGTATCCGGCGCAATGCCCCGATAGGTCACCGCGTAGGTCTGCGCGCCGTCGGTCATCTTGAATGACAGCGATCGACCGGAGGGTTCACGCACGATGGTGCCGTTCACCACGCGGGCGCCCACCTTCACGCCGTTGTTTCGGAACCGGGGGCTGTTCGCCACTTTCGTGGCCAGCTCGGTTGGCGTCAAATAGTACTGGCCGGTTTCAGTGATTGAACTGGCCATCAGATAGCCGGCGGTGCCGAGCACTGCCAGACCACCGATCAGAAACTTGGTGCGTGCTTTCACGGGACGTCCTCGGAGGGTCCTTCGGGATACCCACAATGATAGCCGATAAGTACGCTCCCGTCACGACCTGGGCGCGTTAAACTGGGCCGTCGGCGGCGCGGGTGAGCAAGACCCCGGCCAGGACCCCAAGGCCATCCCAGGCCAGATCCCGCCAACTGGGATCCCCGGCGCCGGTGGCGTCCCAGAGCTCCTTCCCCACCCCAACGAGCAGCGCCGCGGCGGCCGCGGTGCGCGTCGCGTGGGCTTTGGGGACATGCCCGGTCCGCAGGGCGGCATACCCCGCGACGTGGATGGTCGCCGAGGCCATGAAATGGGCGGCCTTGTCGGGCGCAAACCATCGGTCGGGCGACCGGTCCATCGGCCGGTCGGTCGTATCGACACGGCTCTGGGTCAAGGCGACGGGGACCGGCCGCTGTTGTGCCCGCGCGGGCGACGCCCAGAGCCCGGTCCACAAGCCAACCCCGAGCAGATAGGGGAGCACGGACGGGAGCAGGTTTGTGATACTACGCGAGGAGTCGCGAGACGCGCGCACCCCCCGTCGCCGGCCGACCACGGGGGGAGGAGACCGCCTCACCGGCTCACATCGCGCGACCACCCCAGGGTGGCCCGCACCGCGCGACGCCACCCCTGATGGCCCTGTTGGGCAGCCGACGCGCCATCACCCGGGGTGAAGTGATCGGTCCGACGCGCCGCGAGGAAGGCGTCGCCATCGCGCCAGAGCCCAGCGGTGCGCCCCGCCAGCCCCGCCGCCCCAAGGGCGGTGGTCTCCACCATGGCCGGCCGCTCGACAGGCACCCCCAGCAGGTCGGCCTGAAATTGCATCAGCCAGTTGTTCCGCGTGGCGCCGCCGTCGACCCGCAGCCGGTCCACCGACAACCCGCCCGCCCGACGCATCACCGCCAGCACGTCGGCCGTGGCGTAGGCCATCGCCTCCAACGCGGCGCGGGCCAGATGCGCGCGCGTGGTACCGCGCGTCAGCCCGACGATCGTCCCCCGTGCCTCGGGCTCCCAATCCGGCGCACCGAGCCCGGTCAGCGCCGGCACGAAATAGACGCCGTCGTTGCCGACCAGCGAGGCCGCCAGCGCCTCCGTCTCCTCGGCCGCGGCAATCACCCCGAGGCCGTCACGCAGCCATTGCACCGCCGCCCCGGCCACGAAGATGCTCGCTTCCACGGCATACGCCGGCCCACCCGCCGCATCGCACGCCATGGTGGTGAGGAGCCCGTCGCCGGGCGCGGGGCGCGCCGCCCCCGTATTCATGAGCAAGAACGCGCCGGTGCCATAGGTGTTCTTGGCATCGCCGGCCGACCAGCCACCCTGGCCATAGAGCGCCGCCTGTTGATCACCAGCGACGCCGAGGATCGGCAGCACGCAGCCGAGCGGCTCGGCGACCGTCTCCCCGAAATAGCCGGCGGATGGGAGGATCTGCGGCAAGAGCGCCATCGGAATATCGAAGAGCGCGCAAAGCGCCGGACTCCAGGCGCGTGTCTCTAGATCGTACAGCATGGTTCGCGACGCATTGGTGTGATCGGTGACATGAGACCGGCCACCGGTGAGCTGCCAGATCACCCAACTGTCGATCGTGCCGGCGGCGAGTTCCCCCGCGACGGCGCGCGCGCGGAGCCCCGGGCGATTGAGCAGCCACTCCAGCTTCGTCGCACTGAAGTACGGGTCGGTCACGAGCCCCGTCCGCTCCGCGATCCATGCCGCCTGCGACTGGAGGTCGGCGCAGCGCGGCGCGGTGCGTCGATCCTGCCAGACAATCGCCGGTGCGACCGGGACACCGGTCGCCCGGTCCCAGAGCACCACCGTTTCCCGCTGATTGGTGATGCCGATGGCGACGGGACGCACCCCCGTGGTCGCCAGCGCCTCCGCCATCGCCGCCTGCGCCGCCTCCATCGTGCGCTGCACAATTTCCAGCGGATCGTGCTCAACCCAACCGGGCTGCGGATAGTGCTGCGTGATTTCCCGGTAGCCACGTCCGAGGACCCGTCCGTCGGCATGCACGACGAGACAGGTCGTCCCGGTCGTGCCCTGATCCATCGCCAGAATGGCGGTCATGTGCGCGATCCCTGTGGCAGGTCAAAGGGCGGGAGGAGACAGCCGCGATCGGTGAGATACGCCGTCACGAGGGCGCGTGGCGTCACATCGAAGGCGGGGTTCCACACCGCGACGCCGGGGGGCAGCTCGCCAAGCTCCTCCGCCTCGCGATGTTCGATCACCATCTCGGCGCCGGTGGGCGTGGCGAGATCGATGGTGCTCCAGGGCGCGGCGACGTAGAACGGCACGCCATGCGCCTGCGCGGCGAGGGCCACGCCATACGTGCCGATTTTGTTGGCGACATCGCCATTGGCGGCGATGCGGTCGGCGCCCACGATGACCAGATCGATGGCCCCCGATCGCAGCAACGAGGCCGCGGCCCCATCAGGGAGGACCGTGACGGGAATCCCCACCCGCTGCATCTCCCACGCGGTGAGTCGCGCCCCCTGCCGCAGCGGCCGCGTCTCATCAGCGTGGACCGTCACGCGGCGACCGGCCGCATGCGCCGCATACACCGGGGCGAGTGCAGTGCCGGTGCCGGCCGTCGCCAGTGCGCCGGCATTGCAATGCGTGAGGACGCGTGCCCCATCGGGGATGAGCGCGAGGCCATGGTGCCCGATGGCGGCGCACATGGCGATGTCCTCCTGTAAGATCGCGTCCGCTTCGGCTCGCAGGGCGTCACGGAGGGTGGCATCGGGCACCTGCGCGGCCCGGTCCACGAGTCGACCGACGGCCCAGGCCAGATTCACGGCCGTGGGGCGTGCCGCAACGAGGCGCGTAGCGAAGGTCGGGAGCTGTGCCCGGAGGGCCGCGCCGGCGATCACGCCATCGCGCTCCACGGCTGCTTCGAGCGCCACCACCAGCCCGATCGCCGCCCCGACCCCGATCGCGGGGGCCCCGCGGATCGCGAGGGTACGAATGGCGTCGATGACGGCATCGAGCGCGCGCACCTCACAGACGCGTTCAGCACCGGGGAGTGCGCGCTGATCCAGGTAGCGGAGCGCGCGGCGATTGGCAGACCAGGCGACGGCAGGAGTCGGAAGCACCTCGGGAACGTAGCTAGATTTCCCCGGGTCCGCCGCCCGTTTCCATCCCTCTGCCTGCCCGGTCCGATGTCCTACGCCTTCCTGACGTTCTCGGTGGCCGATCGCCTCGCCACCATCACCGTCAATCGCCCCGACAAGCTCAATGCCCTGAACGACGCCACGATTGCCGAACTGGGGCGGGCGATCGACGAAGCGCGCGCGCGGACCGATGTCGCCGGCGTGCTGCTGACCGGGGCGGGGCGCGCCTTCGTGGCCGGCGCGGATATCAGCGAGCTGGCGAGCCAGACGCCGCTTGAGGCCACGGCGCGGGCGCGGGCGGGGATGGCGGTGTTCCGGCGGTTCGAAACGAGCCCCAAGCCCGTGGTCGCGGCGCTCAACGGCTTCACACTCGGTGGGGGCTGCGAGCTGGCGATGGCCTGTCACGTGCGCATTGCCAGCGAGGCGGCGAAGCTCGGTCAGCCCGAAGTGAAGCTGGGCATCGTGCCGGGCTTTGGTGGGACGCAGCGGTTGCCGCGCCTCGTCGGGCGGAGTGCTGCACTGCGCTTGCTGCTTACGGGTGAGATGATCCCGGCGGCCGAAGCTTATCGGCTTGGGTTGGTGGATCAGGTGGTCGCGCCGGAGGCGCTGATCGCGACCGCGACCGCGTTGCTGCAGGCGATGATGGCGAATGCGCCGCTGGCGCTGGCGGGGTGCCTTGAGGCCGTCGATCGTGGACTGTCGCTGTCCATCGACGAGGGGTGCGCGATTGAATCCGATCAGTTCGGCATGCTCTCGAGCACGGCCGACATGCGCGAGGGGATGCAGGCGTTTCTGGAGAAGCGTCCCCCGGTCTTTCAGGGCCGCTAAGCGGCGCGCGGACGGACGACGCCATTGTCCCGATTCCCCACGCTGTCGTCCGCCCGCCAGTCATCATGCTGTCGCGTCTGATCGCCCGGCACTTCCGCAACTTCGACGCGCTCGACCTGTCGGTCCCGCCCGAGGGGTTGGTGATTGTGGGCGAGAATGGTCAGGGGAAGACCAACCTCCTCGAAGCGGTCGCGTTTCTCTCGCTGCTGCGCTCGATGCGCGGGGCGCGGGATGTGGATCTGATCCGCTTCGGGGCCCCGGCGCTCCATGTGCGCGCGGAGCTCGCCGCGCCCACGGTGGTGCATGGCGTGAGCGTGGGCTTTGAGCGCGCGACCCGTCGCAAGAAGGTGGCGCTCGACGGCGTTGAGCCTCCGCGATTGTCTGATGCGTTGGGGGCGTTGCCATCGGTCAGCTTCTCGCCGGCCGATGTGGCGCTGGTGGCGGGGACGCCGGGGGACCGGCGTCGCTTTCTCGATGTGACGCTCGCCCTCACGTCGCCGGCGTATCTGCACGCCCTCCAGCGCTTTCGTGCCGCCTTGCTCCGGCGGAACGCGCTCTTGAAGCAGGCCCAGCGTCTCGGGGCGCGGGCCGACAGCATGGCGGACGAGGTGGCCCTCTGGGAGCCCGTCCTCGCGGAACAGGGGGCGGTCGTGGCCGCGCTGCGGCTGGCGTTTGTACGCCACGAAGCCGACCGCTTTGCGATGCTGGCGGCGGCGATGGGGGAGCGGCAGGCCGTCACGATGCGCTACACCGTGACTGGACTGGGCACGGGTCCGGGGGCCGGCCCGACGGCTCCGTCCGCGACCGGCGAGGGCGCAGGGGCGTCCACGGCGACCGGGGAGGCGATGGCGGCCGAATTTCGGGAGCGCTACAGCGCCGCGTTAGCGCACCAGCGCCCGCAGGAGCTGCGGCGCGGGGTGACGCTGGTGGGACCGCACCGGGATGAGCTGGCGCTCCTGTTAGGGGCGCGGGAGCTCCGCACCTTTGGCTCCGCGGGGCAACAGCGGAGCGCGGCGATCGCGCTGCGACTGCTGGAGCTGTCGGCGGTGCGCCGGACGATTGGCGGGGCGCCGTTGCTGCTCCTGGATGATCCGTTCGCCGAATTGGACTTGGGGCGCGCCGCGCGCGTGCTGGGGCTGCTCGAAGAGGCCGGGGTGGAACAGGTGCTGTTGGCAGTCCCCCGGCTGGAGGACATTCCGGCGGCCTTTACGCGCCTGACCCGGGCCACGATGCGCGATGGGGTGCTGTCATGAGCGACGGGCCCAAGCGGACGCCGGCCCCGGTTGGGGATGTGCTGGCGTCGATTCTGGCCAAGGCGGGACTGACCGATCGCGTGGCGCAGGCCGGGGTGATTCCGGAGTGGCCTCGACTGGTCGGGGGACAGATCGCCTCGGTGACGGAACCGACGGCACTGCAACAGGATGGCACGTTGGTGGTCCAAGTCACGACGCATGCCTGGATGCAGGAACTGTCGCTGCTGGAGCCCGAGTTGCTCCGGTCGCTCAACCGGACGGCCGACCGCCCACCGGTGACCCGCCTGCGGTGGGTGTTACGTCGGTAGCGAGCGCGGCGCGGCGGTCTCGGAGGCGCGAGCCACCGGGGCGTGTCAAATGTTTGTAAGTCGTTGAAAATCAATACGTTGACGAGAAAGCACCCAGTTGCTTGCGGGGGCGACGTTTGGTATATTGGACTATTGTGATTGCGACGCAGTGTTGACCATGCTGACCTGCGCGTTCCGCTTCCTGCCTGGCTGATCATTCATGTCCTCTCCGGATTCGACCAACACGCCGACCACCAGTGGGTACGGCGCCGAAAGCATTACGGTCCTCAAGGGTCTTGAGGCGGTCCGTAAGCGCCCCGGCATGTACATCGGGTCCACGTCGGGACGTGGTCTGCATCACCTCGTCTACGAAGTCGTCGACAACTCGATCGACGAAGCGTTGGCTGGTCATGCGGACCGGGTCGAGGTGATCATCCATCTGGATGATTCCATCTCCGTGGAAGACAACGGCCGCGGCATTCCCGTGGATGTGCATCCGACGGAAGGGCTGCCGGGTGTCGAGCTGGCCATGACCGTGCTGCACGCCGGCGGCAAGTTCGACAAGAACTCCTACAAGGTGTCCGGCGGTCTGCACGGCGTTGGCGTGTCCGTGGTGAACGCGCTGTCGACCGAGCTCAAGGTGTGGATCAAGCGCGGCGGCAAGCAGCATTACATGGACTTCCGTCGTGGCGTCACGCACACGCAGCTCAAGACGCTGGGCACGGTGGGGCCGAAGGACACCGGCACGAAGGTCTGGTTCAAGCCGGACCCGGAAATCTTCCAGGAAACCACCCGCTACGAGTGGGCGACGCTGGCGAACCGCCTGCGTGAACTCGCCTTCCTCAACAAGGGCATCCAGATCACGCTCCGCGATGAGCGGGAAGGGGAAGCGCGTGAGGAAGTGTTCTTCGCGCGCGGCGGGCTACGGGAGTTTGTCACGCATCTGCTCGGCTCCAAGAAGCCGCTCCATCAGGATGTCATTGCGATTGACACCGAGCGGGATGACATCGGCATTGAGCTGGCGATGCAGTACAACGACAGCTACGCCGACAACGTCTTCTCCTTCGTGAACAACATCAACACGCACGAAGGCGGTACACACCTCACCGGCTTCAAGAGCGCGCTCACGAGCGTCATCAACAAGTACATCGAGAAGTCGAGCAATCTGTCCAAGAAGGACAAGGAAGTGCGACTCTCCGGCGATGACGTTCGCGAAGGGCTGACCGCGGTCCTCTCGGTCAAGGTGCGCGAGCCGCAGTTTGAAGGGCAGACCAAGACCAAGCTGGGCAACTCCGAAGCGGAAGGCGCGGTACGCAGCGTCATGAACGAGCTGCTGTCGCAGTACCTCGAGGAGCATCCCAAGACGGCCAACGCCATCATCGACAAGGCGATGTCGGCGGCCCGCGCCCGCGAAGCGGCGCGCAAGGCGCGCGATCTCACGCGGAAGAAGTCGGCGCTTGATGTCGCGAATCTGCCGGGGAAGCTGGCCGACTGCTCGCTGTCAGATCCGACGTTGTGTGAGATCTACTTGGTGGAAGGTGACTCCGCCGGTGGCTCGGCCAAGCAGGGGCGGAAGCGCGATTTCCAGGCGATCCTCCCGCTCCGCGGGAAGATCATCAACGTGGAGAAGGCCCGGATCGACAAGGTGCTCTCCAACGAGGAAATCCGCACGATCATCACGGCGATCGGCGCGGGGATCCGGGATGACTTTGATATCCAGAAGACGCGGTATCACAAGATCATCATCATGACGGACGCCGACGTCGACGGCGCGCACATTCGGACGCTCCTGCTGACCTTCTTCTATCGGCAGATGCCGGAGCTGATCGATGCCGGGTTCATGTACATCGCGCAGCCGCCGCTCTACCGCGTCGCGAAGGGGAAGGAGGAGTACTACGCCTACACCGAGAAGGAGCGCGACGCCTACGCCGAGCGGCTGGGTGGTGAGGGCAAGTCCAACGTCCACGTGCAGCGGTACAAGGGTCTTGGCGAAATGAACCCGGACCAGCTGTGGAAGACGACGATGGATCCGGAAACGCGCACGATGTTCCGGGTGACGATGGAAGATGCGGTACTGGCCGATCAAACGTTCCAGACGCTGATGGGTGACGAAGTGGAGCCCCGCCGGCTCTTCATTGAGGCCAACGCGCGCTTCGTGAGCAACCTCGACATCTAAGGCGCAGGGCGTTGCGACTACGCCAACGGGCGGTGGCCACTGGCCACCGCCCGTTGTGCTTGCAGTCCACGCGGGCGGCGACGTTACCGGGCGAAGGGGCTGCTGAAGCGCGGCGCCGTCTGGAGGCTCTGGTCTGTGAGCGTCTCGAGATAGGCGACCAGTGCCGCCTTCTGCGCGGTGGTGAGATTCAGCCGCTGCGGGGCGCCATTGGGTCCACGCATCCGGGGATCCAGATCGGCGCTGGCCTGGACGCCGGCGTTGTAGAAGTCGACCACCTGCGCCAGCGTCGAGAAGCGACCGTCGTGCATGAAATGGCCCCGCAGCGCGACGTCGCGGAGCGACGGAGACTTGAAGCGCCCGCGCCCCGCCCCGGTATCGGCAGGAACAGCGTCCAGTCCGTTGTTGTGGGGCTCGTCGAGGATCTGCGCATCGGTCTGGTGGCAGCGGGCGCAGCCGGCCTGCCCTTCGAACAGCTGCTGGCCAAGCTGCTCCTGTGGCGTGAGCACGGCGGCGAAGTTGGGCACGCCGCGCGTCGCGAAGGCCTGATCGTATTTCGCATTGGCCGACACGATCGACCGCACGAACTGCGCGAGCGCCCGGGCCGCGCGATCAGTGGTGATCTCCGTCGTGCCGAAGGCCCGTTGGAAGAGCGCGGGATAGTAGCTCGTCGCAGAAAGCTTCGTGACGAGATTGGGAAGCGACAGCCCCATCTCGACGGTGCTCTGCACCGGCTGCAGGACCTGCGCTTCGAGGGTGGCGGCCCGTTCGTCCCAGAAGAATCGCCCACGACGATAGAAGCGCGCGTTGCTCAGTCCGGGCGAGTGATACTCGGTCAGCTCGCCAGCGAATCCGGTGCTGAAGCGTGCGGTATCCGAGAAACCAAAGCGTTGCTGATGGCAGGAGGCGCAGGCCACGCGATCATTCGTGGACAGGCGCCGATCATAGAACAGCACGCGACCGAGCGTTGCGCCGGCATCAGTGGTGCGATTGTCGAGCGGCGTGTTATCGAGACTGAAGACCGATCCTGCGGGGCCGTTCGCCGAGAGGAAATGCGCGGGCAGCGGCGCCGAGGCGTCTGCGTAACCAAAGGCTGTGGTGAGGATCGGGACTGAGAGATCGGCAGCGAAGGCCACCAGCGCGAAACTGGAACTTGCGTTTTGCCCATTGGCATCGCGCGCCACAATGGTGATGGTCGTGACACCGGGGGCGGACGGCGTCCCGGTGAGGCGCCCGTTGGTGCTGCTCAAACCATTCGCGGTGGGGGCGAACGAGACACTGTACGTGAGGGCCGTCGCACCGGCGGCGCCACCCGTGAAGACCGTTCCGCCCTTCGTGGCGTCGTAGCTGAACGGCAGCCCCACCGTCGCGACCTGCGTGGCATTTGCGGAGGCCACCACCAGCGGCGCCTGCGGCAGCGGCCGACCGCGCACTTCGGAGGCGGACATGTCGGGCGCTGTGGCGCGATCGGCCCCCTGACAGGCGGCGAGGCCGAGCACGAGTGGCGCAGCGCGAAGGAGCTGGAGGCGACGATATGGCATAAGAGCGGCGGCCAAAGGGGAAGCGAAGCGGCAGCGGACAGCGACACCCCACATCGGGTGCATCGTCTGGCTCTGTGTTCGACACCGCAGCATCGTCGCGTCCCTACCCCCAATCCATCCGCAATGTGCGCGCTGTGTCACCTATGACCGCGGCTGTGACGGCGGGTCGTGCGCGCGCGGGGCATGGCCAAAGGACCGCCGTGTTGGCCAAAACACAAAGCGCGCGATGGCCGGAGGCCACCGCGCGCTGCACCACCCTGCGACGACGTCGACAGGGCGATCTCAACAACCTCAGGGGAGGACCCGCTCGCCCTTGGCTTCCTTCGACAGCTGCCGCGAGAAGTTGAGCGCCACCGTGATCAGCGCCCCGAAGAGGAACGTGAACGCGAAGTAGCAGATCGTGGCGACCGTCGGCTCCATGCCCCCTGTGGCGGACGGCGTCGCGATCTTGATCAGCAGAGCGTACAGCCCGAGAAGCGGAACCGCGGCAATCGCGGCGACGGTGCTGAGCAGACGGGCAGTGTTGGGAGCGAGCATGGCGGACACGGGAACGGGTTCTGGTGATGCCGTAATGATGCAGGAAGCTATGCAGACCCGGGGCAAACAGGGAGGGGCCACCCCCGGGTTCCCAGCGGGCGGCGCCCGTCTGGCCCCAGACGGTGCTTCTAGGCGGGCGGCGTCCCTGCCCTACGCCCTACTCCTGCCAGAGCTCCACCCCGGCCTCGGTGACCCGGTGGGAGATGAGGGGGAGCGGCGGCTCGGCCTCATCCGCCACGACGATGGCGCGCTGCAGCACCTCGATCCCGACCGCCACGCCACGGGCATCCCGGGCAAAGACGGTCCCCAACGGCTCGCCGGCGCGGACCACGTCGCCGGGGCGCGCGGTGATCACAAAGCCGACGGATGGATCAATCGTATCCTCCACCCGCGTCCGACCGCCGCCGAGGGCGGTGATGCCATGCCCGATCGGACGCGGTGAGACCTGCGCCACCACCCCGTCCCGTGACGCCAGCACGACCTCACAGGCCGCCGCCTGCGGCAAGCGGTCCGGATCATCCACCACCCGGGGATCGCCACCCTGCGCTTCAATGATCGCCTGAAAGGTGCGCGCCGCCGCACCGCTTGAAATGGCGATCGCCATCTTCCGGCGCGCGTCCTCCCGATCGGTGACGACACCACCCAGCAGCAGCATTTCCGCCCCCAAGGCGTAGGTGACCGCCATCAGATCCGGTGGCCCCTCGCCGCGGAGCGCCATGATCGCCTCCTCGACCTCCAAGGCATTGCCGCAGGCCCGCCCCAGCGGTCGATCCATTGCCGTCAGCAGGGCAATCACGGGGCAGCCGTAGTCGGCGCCCAAGTCGATCATCGTCTTGGCCAGGGTCAGCCCCCGCTCCAGCTCCGGGAGAAAGGCCCCTGCCCCGCGCTTCACATCGAGCACCAGTCCGGTCAGCCCCTCGGCCAACTTCTTGGACATGATGCTCGCGCTGATGAGCGGAATGCTTTCGACGGTGGCCGTGGCATCCCGGAGCGCATAGAGGCGGCGGTCCGCCGGGGCGATCTCCGCCGTCTGTCCAATCAGGGCACAGCCGAGTCGCTCAAGCAGCGTCGTCGCGTCAGCCAGGGACAGGTCGGTGCGGAAGCCGGGGATCGCTTCGAGCTTGTCGAGGGTGCCGCCGGTATGGCCGAGTCCACGGCCCGACATCATGGGCACGGCCACGCCGAGGGAGGCCACCAGGGGCGCGAGAATCAGGGAGACTTTGTCGCCGACCCCGCCGGTGGAATGCTTATCGACCCGTTGGCGCGAGAGATGCGCCAGGTCGAGCGAGGCACCACTCCGGAGCATCGCGTCGGTCAGCGCCCCCGTTTCGGCGCGATCGAGCCCCTGGAAGTAGATCGCCATCGCCAGCGCGGCCATCTGGTAATCCGGCACCGTTCCGGCGGCGTACGCATTCATCAACGTGCGCCATTCGGCGGCGGCGATGCGGCCGCCGTCCCGCTTCCGTTCGATCAGCGTGCGTGTGAGCATTCAAGTCTCATGGTCGCAGGAAAAGTACTCGTCGCGCCTCCTCTCTGCCCGTCCCCGGTGCTTCTTATGGCTGCTGACGCTCTGAAACGACTCGTCGCCCGTCGGCGGCGATTGGTCTCGTCGCTGGTCCACTGGCTGGCCGTGCCGCTGATGCGGCCCGCGCGCCGGCCCATGATGCCCCTTGTGCTGCTCGGGGCCCTCTGTGGTTTGCTGACGGTACCGTTGCGTGCGCAGTCGGCCGCGGAGCTGGTGGCCGCTGCAGATCGCGAGATTATCGCGCGGCATCCCACCCAGGCCATCCCGTTGCTCGAACGGGCGATCGAGAGCGATCCCCGGCACTACGCGGCGTTGTGCAAGCTCACCTCGGCGCTCGTGGATCTCACAGAATTCGAGACCAACACGAAGACGCGAACGGCGCTCTCCACGCGCGCCGTGGCGTACGCGCGGCGGGCCATCGCGGTGAATCCCAAAGACGCCGAAGGGCATTTCCAATTGGGGCGAGCGCTGGGGCGGATTGCGTTGTCGCTCGGTCCCAAGGACAAAGTGAATTACGCCGTGGAGGTGCGGGCCGAAGCGCTCACCGCGTTGTCACTCGCGCCGCAGAGCCCGGGGCCGATGCACATTCTGGGCGTCTGGAATGCGGAGATCATGCGCCTGAGTAGTCTGATCCGGTTCCTGGCGAAGAAGGCGTTCGGCGCCAAGGACTTTGATGCCGCGTCGTGGGCCGACGCCGTCCGCTATATGGAACAGGCCGTGGCACTCGATCCGCTGCGCGGTGTGCATCGCCTGGATCTTGCGCGGATCTACCGCGATCTGGGCCGCCTGCGCGAGGCGCGGGCGGCGTATCAGGCGGTGCTCTCCGCGTCGCTCATTGATTACAACGACGAGCAGTACAAGCGACAGGCCCAGCAGGAACTCGCGGCCCTGCCTCGCTAATCTCGTCCCCGCTGGCGGGTGCCGTCCCTGACGGCACCCGAAGAGCGGCGGCGCCCCCGCGGGTCAGCCGCGATGCACCAGTTCCCGCCCCCGCCGGATTCCACGCGCGGCATAGCGCCGCGCCAGGTATTCCGCGTCGTCGAGGAGGTCGTCCAGTGCGCGTTCGCCGCGGCGGACCGCCCGCTTGGCGCCATGGCGGATTGCCGTGCGCGTCTCCTCGCCGCTCGCCGGCGCCATCAGGAGTGCGACCCCAGCCCCCAACGCCGCCCCCAGCAGCACGCCCAGCACCGCGCCCTGCGTCCGACCAGCGCGCCGTCCGTCCTGTCTTTCGAAGTCCCGCATATCCCCCTCCTTGCAGCTGGTGACGTATCTTGCGGCATGTCTGCCGCGCCTTCCCCTGCCGCCACGCGCGCCGCCGCTTTGCGAGAGCAGCTCGCGCGGGCCCAGTCCGAGTACTACGTCCTTGATCGGCCTACGCTCTCGGACACGGAATACGACCGTCTGTTCCGCGAACTGCAGGGGCTGGAAGCAGCGGACCCCACGCTGCGGACGCCAGATTCTCCGACGCAGCGCGTGGGCGCGCCGGTCCAGTCCGCCTTCCGCAGTCATCGCCACATGGTCCGCATGTTGTCGCTCGACAACGCCTTCGACGATGACGAGCTGCGCGCCTTCGAACAGTCGCTCATACGGGTGGTCGGCGATGATATCCACGAGCACGGCTACACGGTCGAGCTCAAAATCGATGGCGCCGCGATTGCGTTGACGTATGTCGACGGGCTGCTCGTGACGGGTGCCACGCGTGGCGATGGGACCGACGGCGAGGATGTCACGGCCAACATCCGCACGGTCAAGGCGATCCCGCTGCGGTTGCGCGGCACGGGGCATCCGCCGCGTCTCGAGATTCGCGGCGAACTGTATCTGTCGTTCCAGGGCTTCGAGCAGATGAACGTGGCCCGCGTGCGCGCCGGCGAGCCGGTCTTTGTGAATCCCCGCAATGCGGCCGCAGGCTCGCTGCGCCAATTGGATCCCAACATCACGGCCGAGCGTCCGCTGCAGTTTTTTGGCTATGCCGCCGTGCTGCCAGACGGCACCGCGCCGGCGACGTCCCAGTGGGCGTTGCTCGATCAACTCGCTGACTGGGGGATCCCGGTCGCGCCCCATCGACAGCGCTGCCGCACCATCGACGAGGTGGCCGCGTGGGCGCACACCGTCGAGCACACCACGCGCGCCGAGCTCGGTTTCGCGATCGATGGCGGCGTAGTGAAGGTGAATGCGATGGCGCTGCAGGCGGAGCTGGGGATCCGCAGCGACCGCACGCCGCGCTGGGCGATCGCCCGCAAGTTCGCGCCAGACATGGCGGAGACGACGTTGCAGCGGATCGACGTGAATGTGGGGCGCACCGGGGTCCTCACACCCTTCGCCGTGCTTGAGCCGGTGGAGGTGGGAGGGGCCACGGTGACCTATGCCTCGCTGCATAACGCCGATCAGATCGCGACGAAGGATTTGCGGGAAGGGGATCGGGTGCAGGTGGTGCGGGCCGGCGATGTGATTCCGTATGTGCTGGGCCCCGTCCCCGAGCGACGGACGGGGGACGAACGCATTTGGCAGATGCCCACGCACTGCCCCCGGTGTCAGACGGCGACCACGCGCTCCGGCGAGGATGTCGCGACCTATTGTCCGAATGTCGCCTGCCCCGGGCGCCAGCTTGAAGGGCTCGTGCACTTCGCGGCGAAGGACGCGATGGACATCGATGGCCTGAGCTACGCGCGGATTCAGCAGCTGCTCGATGCGGCGCTCGTGCAGGATGCCGCCGACTTGTACGATCTGCCGCTCGAGCCGGTCGCAGCGCTCGAGCGCTTTGGGCAAAAGAGTGCAGAGAATCTGCTGGCCGCGATCGCCGCGTCGCGCGGGCAGCCACTCTCCCGCCTGCTCTTTGCGCTGGGGATTCGGCATGTCGGAGCGCAGGCAGCGCAGCTGCTGGCCCGGCACTTTGGCGAGATGGATGCCCTGCTCGCAGCGACCCCCGACCAGCTGTCAGCGGTCCGCGGCATCGGGGAGATCATCGCGCACTCGGTCGCCGAGTTTTGCGCCGATCCGACCAGCCGAGCGCTGATCGAGCGCCTCCGGGCCCGCGGGTTGACCTTCCGGGAGCCGCAGGCGGTCGCCGCCGATGGACCACTCACGGGGGCCGTCGTGGTGCTGACCGGGACGCTCCCGACGTTGTCGCGCACCGATGCGACCACGCTCGTGGAGCAGGCCGGGGGTCGGGTCACCAGCAGCGTCTCCAAGAAGACGACCTTTGTCGTGGCTGGCGAAGAGGCCGGGAGCAAGCTGGACAAGGCGACCGCGCTTGGGGTCCCGGTGATTGACGAGGCGGAATTACTGCGTCGGGTCCAGGGCGCAGGCGCGTGACGGGCCAGCCTGCCCCTCATCACGCCTTGACGTGCGGCGACAGGTCGGCGACCCTCCGGTGATGTCGTCCTCGTCCATCGACCGCACGGTCCTCCTGCCAGTGGCATTCCTCGGCGCGCTGCGCGCCGCCGTGGAATCGCAGACCGCCCACCCTGGCGCCACCGCCCCAATCGATGCGATCCGCGATGTCGGTTACCGCACCGGGCAAGGGCTCTTCGCGCAGTTCGGTCGCTGGCTGCGTGAACGTGGCGATGCGCCCCCAGAGGCGTTGCCGCAGGACCGGTTCATGGTGCTGGTCGATCTCTTCTTTGTGGAGACCGGCTGGGGGGGACTGGCCGCGCTCCCCTTGAGTGATGCGGTGCTGGCACTCGACTCGAGTGACTGGGCCGAAGGGGTGGGTGGTGGCTCGGGCTGTCATCTGTCCACGGGGATGCTGGCGGGGTTCTTCGGGAGCCTGTCCGATGCGCCGCTGGCCGTGCTGGAGGTCGAGTGCCGAGCGGCAGGGGCCGGGCGGTGCCGTTTCCTGCTGGGATCGCTCGACGTGCTGGGGGCGGTGCATGCAGGGATCACCGCCGGTCAGCCGTACCGCACCGCCGTCGCGTCAGCTACCTGACCCGGCGTGTGGCGGGGCCGGGGGCATGGGAATCCCGGCGTACTTAGGGTTGGGGACCAGCTCCGACCCGGAGAGCACTTCGCGGTCCCAGGGGAGCACGATGGTGCTCTCCGTCGCGAGGGCGTGGAAGTCTGGGCGATAGGGGCCCGTCTTGAAGCTGACGGCGGTCCGCACGTCGGCGGCGCCGGCATTGACGATCGATGCCACCGCGAGCCGCATCGTCGCCCCCGAGTCGCAGGTCTGGTCGACGATCAGCACCCGCCGCCCCCGCACATCGCCCGGTGCCGCCCCGAAGATTGCCGGGGTCTCACGCACCACGTCGGTCTCGTAGCGGCGCGAGATGAGGATCGAGTGGAAGGGGCGATCGAGAATGGCGGCCACCGCCGCCCCCGGGACCACGCCGGCGGTGGCGATCCCGACAACGAGCTCTGGCTGCCAGCTGCGCGCGACCTTGAGGGCCAGCGCGCGGGAGAGTTCCCCGAACAGTGGCCAGTCCACGATGAGGACCCCCTTGCTGGGATCTGGGGCATACGTCGAACGCGGGGCCATGGAGCTCTCCAGCGACAGGGGCAAACGAGGGACGAGCGGAGGCGCGAGGGGCCGCGGTGACGCACGACGCGGTCCCCCAGAGTGCCGGCCGACAGGCGACCGCACGCCATCACGGGCGCTGGTGCAGAGTAGTGCGCCCAGCGGGATCGGACCAGCAGGATTTCCCCGATAGCGACGTCCATTGGGGGCCGTCGTCCTGCGCGACTTGTTGGGGCCGGGCCCGGCCGATACTTTGCCGAGACTCACGTGTCATCTTTCCTTCTCATCCTCCGATCCACCGCGCGCGCATGACTTGGTGGCGCCGCCTCGTGGGCGGCAGCGGCGGGCGTTCCAATCGCCCCACGGATTATCTGGCTGAGGCCTTGGAACTCGAGGGCCGCGGCGACTTTGCGAACGCCCTGACGTCGTATCGCCTTGCCTTGCGCGAGCGCCCCGACGA